>NZ_JBEXYR010000010.1:0-208087 GCF_040631005.1 Micromonospora sp. NPDC005707 | reverse complement strand
GGGCCGCGCGGCCCGGCACCGCGCGCTGACGGGGACGGCTACGGTCGGTCGCAGGTGGTGATCTTCGGTTGCCACCGGCAGGCCAGGCCGGCGAAGCCGCCGTCGGCGACCACGTCGACGGGCAGCGTGTCACCGGCCTGCATGACCCGCTGGCTGCGCACGAGCCCGCTGTCCCCGTCGGTGATCAGTTCCACCAGCCACCGTCCGGCGGGCAGGTTCAGCGGCACGTCCAGGGTCCGGGCGGCGCCGGCGGAACTCCCGCCCAGGAACCATCGCTCTCCGCTGCGGCGCGCGAAGACGGCGCTGTCGGCGGGACGGCCGGCGAGCAGCCTGGTCTCGTCCCAGACGGTCGGCACCTGTTCGAGGAAGCGCACCGCCTCCGGCCGCGCCTCGTACGACTCAGGAGTGCCAGCGAGGTCCTGCAGGCCGGACTCGAAGACGACCGACAGCCCCAACTCGTGGGCGTCGGAGGTCGGCCGGTTCCGGTGGAACCCCATCGGTGTGTAGTCCATCGAGCCGACCACGTTACGGGTGAAGGGGAGGGCGGTGATGTGGCTCGTGGTGAGGCTGCTCTTCTCGGCGCCGTGGACGCCCTCCATGGTCATGACGTGGGGCCAGACCCGGTGAATGCCCTTCGGGACGTTCGAGCCGTGGAAGTTCACCAGCAGCTGGTTCGCGGCTGTCGCGGGCAGGATCTCGTCGTACCACCGCAGCCGCTCCTGCGACTCGGAGTCCATGAAGTCGATCTTGACGCCCTTGACGCCCCACTCGTGCAGCGTCGGCAGCCACTCGGACCGCTCCTGTGGTGTGTCGAGGTCCCGGTAGTGGATCCAGACGACGATGCCGACGTTGCGCTCCCGCGCGTACCGGACGAGTTCCGGCATCCAGCTGGTGGTGCGCCAGTTCGGGTCGGTGACGTCCCACTGCTGCGGGTCGAAGTACCAGCCCGCGTCGACGGCGACGTACGGCCAGCCGCGCTGGGCGGCGTAGTCGACGTACCCCATCTGCTTGGTCAGGCTCTGCCCGGCGGCCCGCCCGCCGGCGAGCCAGGTCCAGAGCACCTGGCCGGGGTGGATCCACGAGGTGTCGCTGATTCGCGACGGTGGCGCCAGGTCGTCGACCAGCGTCGAGGTGGCGATCGTGTCGAGGTCGCCGACGACCATCACCCGCCACGGCGTCGCCAGCGGCCCGTCGACCAGGACGTTCTGGTCCCACAGCTTCACCCGGTAGGTGCCGGTGCCGTCGTGCACCAGGCTGCCGCCGGAGTACCGTCCGTCGAGGTTGGACTCGGCGATCATCAGGTAGGTGCCGTCGACGTCGAACAGCGCCGGGGCGAGATACTCCCGGTCGTCCGCGGCGGCGGCGGTGGTCTGGACGTAGGGGTTCTCGTAGTCCCGGCGGTGGTTCGCCAGCCAGGCCGTGCTCTCGGGGGGAACCGTGAACGCGGACGCCTCGCCGAGCACCGACCCGTGGTCGCCGGCCAGTTCGTACCGGTAGGCGACCCCGTCGCGGGCGGCCCGGACGACGAGGTCGACCCGGGCGCCACCCGCGCCGGCGAACCGGAACCGCGCCTCCCGGAAGATCGCGAGCCGCCGCACCTGCTTTCCGACGGTCGTCGTGTAGCGCTCGACGTCGGTGCGGTCGCTGCGACCGAGGAACCGCAGTCCGCCGGTCAGGTCGGCGCCCTCGGTGCGGATGCCCAACGTGCTGGGTGCCAGTACGGTCCGGCCGCCGCGGGATACCGCCAACGAAATGGTGCCCGCCGCCTTGTCGTGAATGACCTCCGCCCTCGGGGCGCCGGGTGCGGAGGCCGCCGCGACGGTCCATCGGGCCGTGCCCGCACGAGCGGGTGTCGCCGGGAGAGTTCCGGCGAGCAGCGTGGCGATCAGGGTGAGGGCGAGGGCCGCGATCCGCGGGGTCGGGCGGGCGGCGGTAGCACGCCGCGCCGACCGGTTTGGTGTGTGCTTCACAGGTGACTCCTCCTCGATTGTGGTGGGGAGACCGGTGGTCGGCGCGGGTGAGCGCCTCAGAAGATGCCCTGCTCGCGCACGACCTGGCGGAGCAGGGCATCGACGGCGGGTGATGCCGCGGGGAGTGTCAGCCCAGCGACAACCGGTCGAGGTCCGGTGCGGAGTCCTCGTCGTTGTGGATCTTGACGGTGTTGGCGCCCGCCTGAAGGGTGACGGGGACCGAGGTCGTGTAGGGCGTGTTGTTGCCGACGCCGCTCACCTTGACCTCGATGGGCGTACCGCCGTTGACGGTCACGAAGAACGAGCGGTCACCGTTCACCGTGAAGTCGATGAACAGGGTGTACTGGCGAGCCGTGTCGACGGTGACGTTCTCGAACAGCACGTAGGCGTCCGGGCTGCCGCCGATATTGCGCACCTTCTGTCCGCCGGAGCAGGGCGAGCAGCTGGTGATGCCGGAGCTGCCGAGCTGGTTGCCCGAGTCCTCGGCCTCCCGCATGAACACCCGGTCCGCCGGGCGCAGTTGCACCCGAAGGTCGCGGCTGACCTGGTTCGGCCTGCCGAGCGTCTCGAACGACGCCACGACCGGGATCTTCGCCGAGCTGACGTCCTGGCCGGCCGGCGAGGTGATGGTCCAGCTGCCCTCCAGAACCTGTCCGAGGCGCATCTCCCTGGACGTCGCGGCGCCGCCGGTGATCGACCAGCCGGCGGGGGTCACTGGGGCCATGCTGACCTGGTCGAGTGCGTCGTCGACATCGAGCCGCAGCCGCGCCGTGACGGTGACCGACTGCTGCCCCGGGCCGACCCACTGCACACCGGCGGGCTCCACCGTCATCGTGGTCCGCGGCACGGAGGACGCCGGTGGCAGGGGCCCGACCGAGATCCGGTCGATTCCCGGCCCTCTGGCAGCCGAACTGAACAGCGTGATGGTGTTGGCGCCGGCCCGCAGCGGCACGGCGATCGCCGAGGCGACGGGCACGTCCGGGTTGTCCGCGGCGATCGGCACGTCCACCGCGGTTCCGCCGTTGACGCTCACCGCGAGCGAGGCGTCGGGGCCGCCGGCGGTGTGGTCGATCTGGAGCCGGTAGGTGCCCGCCTCCGGTGCGGTGACGCCCCGGTAGGTGACCGAGTTGCGGGTCCCGCCCCCGAGCCCGACGACCTGGTGCGAACCGGAGCAGGCGAGGCACTTCGTCGGCTTCGCTTTGCCGCTGAGCGCGTTGCTCCGCGACTCCGCCTCCAGCGGCAGTTGGGTGCCGGCAGCCCCCGGGTAGTCGTAGGCCACCTTGACCTCGTCGATCCGCAGCTGCCGGTAGAACGTCGGCGCCTGCGGGCCGCCCCAGGTGTTCAGGACCTCTAGCTTGATGAATCGGGCGCGCTGGTCGCCGATGTCGATGAACTGCACCCCGCGGGCGCTGGGCATCGCGCCGCTGCGTACCGGTTGCCCCCAACGCACGCCGTCCTTGCTGACGTAGACGCGGTAGTCCTTGATCCGCGCCGAGTCCTCCGGCCGGCCGAACGACTCCCGGGCGTAGGTCGGCGACCACTCGCGCTGGTTCACCGCGAGGTACCTCGCCTTGCGGGTCTCTCCGAGGTCCAGTGTCAGCGAGACCGGCAGTTGCCCGTTGCTGTCCCAGTAGTTCTCGAAGCTTCCGTCCACCAGAGCACCGGCCGGGTGGCCCTCGCTGGAGGACGGCGCGGACGCCTTGATCATCGACTGGGGGTAGAAGGACTGCTGGCCGGCGGTGCTCACCTGGAACACCGTGTCGTAGGTGTCCCAGGTGTCGATGCCGAGGATCGTCAGGTACCCGCCGGACTGGCTGAACCGCATCCGCTCGCCGGTCCTCAGGTCACTCACGCCGGTCACCCGGTAGCCGTTGTCGCGCAACCGCACCTGATCCGTCCGCGGCCGGGTCAGCACGTGCACGTACTGGGTCTTCGCACCGGGTTTCACGGTGATGACGCCGTGAGCCCCGTCGTTCCAGAAGCCGGGCTGCAGGCCGCCGTACATGTAGCCGCCGCCCTCGGTGCCGACCAGCGAGGACCGGATCGGTGGCACCCATTCGGCCATGAAGTTGTTGAACGCCTCCTGCTGCGCGGGGAACTTGCCGTTCACCATCGGTGTCTCCGCCATGAGTGACTTCATGGACGAGCCGGCGTTGGTGATGTAGCGACCGGTGCTGAGCCGGACGTCGACGGCGTGGTCGCCGCCGTCGTACCACCAGGAGCCGGTCGTCGGCAGCTTGTAGTCGGCCTCGGTGAGGCGCGGCATGGGGGTGAAGGCGGCCTGCGGGTAGTCGTAGGCCGGGGTCATGCCGGTCTTCTGTTCATTGCTGACCGTGTCCATGATCGGCGTGTCCTCGTTGTTGTTGCTCAACAACCAGGACGGGCGCTTCTCCCGGATCTGCTCGTAGAGGTGGTTCCGCTCCCAGTAGGCGTTGTCGTTGTCGATCCAGAACCCGGCGAGGTCGGCGTAGTTCTCCATCACCTCGAAGAAAAGGTCGTAGCTGAACATGCCGAACCCGTCGCGGGTGGTCAGGTCGACCTGCTGGCCCTTGTACGCCGAGTAGGCCGCCGAGTCCAGCGTCTCGACACCGAGCTCGTTGTGCCACTGGGGGTCGTCGGTCATGTAGAGGATGACTCGGACCCCCTTGGCCTTGCCGGCCTCGATGAGCTCGCCGAGGATGTCGCGCTCGGTGGCGCAGCTGCCGGGGATCTTCGACGGCCAGGGCCGGGCGTACCCGAGCCGGCTGTGGAAGGTGGCCAGGACGATGTAGGAGGCGCCGAGCTTGCGGGCCTCGTCCACCCAGTAGTCCGGGGTCCAGCCGCCCTCGGTGACGTCGTCCTCCCACTCCGCGCAGTCGCGGTGGGCCGGGGCGGTGAACATTCCCCAGTGCAGGAACAGGCCGGCTGTGGAGTCACGCATCCACTGTTGTCGCGGATGCTGGACCTCCGCGTGGGCGGCGGGGGCGCTGATGAGCCCCGCGGTCAGGACGAGCACGAGCGCGGCGCCCAGCAGGCGCCACCTGCTCCACGCTCGCTCGGATCGTGGTCGGGTACCGCCGTGCGGTCGAAGTCTCATGGGGACATCGCCTCTCGATGGTCTGTGTGGTCAGTGGTTACATCGAGGTTTCGACTGAAGACATCCGATGATTGCAATCGAAATCGGCGATGGTCAAGACCTCCGTTGGTCCGCCGTAGGGTGCGACGACCACCAGCGCAGGCAAATCACACGGGACGATGAGGGAGGCGACCAGGCTTTTCCGCCGCCGGGCCGACGTGATGAACAGTCATCCGATCGCTGCCGGCCTACCCGCCATTCATCGGATGACCGGCGCGGGTCCCGCTGGTGGAATCCGGCTGCCTGGACGACGCGGACGAGGTGGACCACCGCGCTGGCGCAGTCCCCGGACGGCATCTGCGGGCGCAGTCCGTGGCCGAGCAGCCAGTTCCGGGTCACGGCGTCGAACTCAATTCCAGGTATCCGCGAAGCGTACGACTTCGCGGTCGACGGCTCGGTGCCGCGGGTTGGGCGTTCACACCGGTCCAAACAGCCGAAGATGCACGAATCCGAGGAATGCCGCGCACCGGGCAGTCATCCGATCGATCGGGCGGAGGACGGCGCGTTTCCCGGGTCCAGACGTTGACATTACGCCCAAAGGTCGGATGTACTGCGCTCCAGCGTTGACTCTTCGCCACTCCCACCACTGTCCGACCTCACGAGAGGTGGCTCAATGCGGAGCAAGCCCCGAGCATTCCGGGTGGCGGCCGCACTCGCGGCCGTCGTCGCCCTCAGCGCCTGCACGGTCGGTGACAATTCGTCCACTGCGGACGGCAAGCACGAGGTCACCTTCCTGACCTTCGAGACGCCGAACCTCACCCCCGAGTACTGGGATGCCGCGATCAAGCGGGTGACCGACAAGAATCCGGACATCACCGTCAAGAAGCTGGTGGCCCCGACCGCGGACGGTCGGACGGCGTACGCCAAGCAGCTGCTGCAGTCGGGCCAGTTCCCGGACGTCATGATCGCGGTTTCCCCGGCCGGGTTCGCCGAGGCCGGAAACCTCTACGCGTGGCAGCCGGACGAGCTGAAGGACTTCCTCTACCCGACGGCGAACCCGATCGACGGGAGGTACTACCAGCTGCCGGCCAACACCCAGACCATCCCGCCGATCTACTACAACAAGAAGATGTTCGCCGACGCCGGCGTCACCGCGACCCCGAAGACCTGGGCCGAGCTGCTCGACGCGTCGGCGAAGCTGAAGGCGAAGGGGTCCACCCCGTTCGTCATCGGCGGCGGGAAGGATGGCTTCGCCTCGTCGATGATCCTCTCCGGCCTCGTGAGTGTGGACCTGTACGCGAAGACGCCGGACTGGCTGACCAAGCGACGGTCGGGCCAGGTGAAGTTCGCCGATCCCGACTTCGAGAAGGCGCTCGGCAAGTTCGCCGACCTGGCCGCCAAGGGCTACCTCGACAAGTCGACCGTCTCCCGGGACTACGCCGCCACGGAGCAGGCGTTCCTGGACGGCAAGGGCGCGATGTATCCAATGGGGAACTGGTTCGCGGCGAACGCCGACACCAAGAAGCCCGGCTTCGAGATCGGCGTGTTCAACTTTCCCACTGAGGACGGCAAGGTCGTGGCGCCCGCGTACACCGGCGGCGGCATGATCGTCAGCGCGAAGGCGAAGAACCTCGACGCGGCCAAGAAGTTCGCGCTGGCCTTCCAGCTCGACAAGGAGCAACTCGACGCGTCCGTCAAGGCTGACGGACTCTTCCCCGCGATCAAGGGCTACACGCTGCCCTCAAACGTGGGTCCGGTGTTCAAGGCGGGATACGAGCTCTACCAGCAGGCGCAGGCCCAGCAGGCCGTCGTGCACGCGTTCCGCTGGGAGACGGCCGACGACGGGCTGCTGCCCGGAATGGCCGACAAGGTCGATTCGGCCGCACAGGACTTGATCACGGGACGCAAGACGCCCGCTCAGGCCGCCGCCTTCCTCGACACGGAGTGGTCGAAGGCCGGCTGATCCGGCGACGCGTACGACCGGGTGTGGAGAGCGCGCTCGCTCTCCACACCCGGGCGGACCAGGGCTGGCGACGGTCGACCGGTAGGGATGGAAGGAGTAGGCGCAATGGTTGCCCAGGTCGCTAGGCCTGCCACACGGCCCGCATCGGAGGAGACGAGAAGAACCCGGCGACGACGCCCGTTGGGGCCGGCCCTCGGGCACTTCGCGTCGTTCGCCGCGCCGGGGGTGCTGATCTACGCCTGCTTCGTCCTGGCGCCGATTCTGGTCAGCCTCGGCTACAGCCTGACCAACTACAACCCGTTCAACCCGCCGACAAAGTACGTGGGACTGGAGAACTACCAGCTGCTGCTACACGACGACCAGTTCCTCACGGCGCTGCGGGTGACGACCATCCTCACCGTGATCGTGGTGATCGTGCCGAACGTGCTCGGGCTGGCGGTCGCGCTGCTGCTCGACCGGCACGGGTGGCTCTACAACGCCCTGCGCAGCGTCTTCTTCACCCCGGTCATCCTGAGCTCCGTGGTCGTGAGCGTCATCTGGTCGCGCCTGCTGGACAGCGAAGGACCGCTCAACGAGGCGCTGAGGGCCCTCGGCGTGGACCAGCCCCCCGGCTGGCTCTCCGATCCAGCCGTCGCCCTGTACTCGGTGGCGTCAATCATCAGCTGGCAGATGCTCGGCTTCTGCGTCGTGGTCTACCTCGCGGGCCTCCAGGGTGTGCCCGTCGAGCTGCAGGAGGCAGCGGCGATCGACGGCGCCGGCCCGATCCGCCGGTTCCGCGCCGTCACCTGGCCGATGCTGGCGCCCGCCCTGACCGTCAACACCGTCGTCCTGCTGATCTCCGCGTTCAAGGCCTACGACTACATCAAGGTGATCACCAACGGCGGGCCGGGATCCGGCACCACCGCCACCATCGCCTTCAACGTGCTCCAGACCGGCTTCGACGCCAACCACGGCGGCTACGCCTCCGCCATGGCGATCCTGATGTTGCTCATCGTCGCGGTCGTGACCGCGATCGCGCTGAGGTTCCTGCAGCGCCGGGAGGTGGACCTGTGAGACACAGCAAAAGCTCGTTGCTGCGTCCCGGCGTCGCGATCACGCTCGCCGCGGTCTTCTTCGTGCCGCTGTACTTCGTCCTGGCGAACGTCTTCAAACACGGCGAGCTGATCGCCAAGCAACCCGCCCAGCTTCCGCTGCCGCCCACACTGGCCAATATCGAGGCGGTGCTCACCCGTCCGGATCGCCTGTTCTGGGTCAGCCTCACCAACAGCATCGTCGTCACGCTCCTGTCGGTGCTGGTGCTCATCGTGCTCTCCGCGATGCTCGGCCATTACCTCGCCCGTACCCGCAACCGGTGGACCCGGGCACTGACCCTGCTCCTGCTCTGCGGGCTCATGATCCCTCCGCAGGTGATCCTGATACCGATCACCGACGTGCTGCGGTTCACCCACCTGATGGCGACGCTGCAGGGTCTGGTGCTGTTCAACGTCGGCTACTACATACCGTTCGGCATCTTCGTCTTCATGGGCTTCATCCGCGCCGTACCGGTCGAACTCGAAGAGGCGGCGCGCATCGACGGTGCGAGCCGGATGCAGGTCTTCTGGCGGGTCGTCTTCCCGTTGCTGCGCCCCGCGACCGCGAGCGTCGTCATCTTCCTCAGCGTGTGGATCTGGAACGACTTCATCAATCCGCTGATCATTCTCGGCCCGAGCCAGGGGACCACGATCACCACCGGCATCTACCGCTCCATCGGGCAGTACCAGGCGGATTTCGGCAGCCTCTTCGCGCTGATGTTCCTGGCCACGCTGCCCGTGCTGATCTTCTACCTTGCCCTGCAACGACAGTTCGTCAAGGGCCTGACCGGAGGCGCCACCAAGGGGTAGCCGGAGGCGCCGCGCGCCGGCACACACACCGACAGAAATTGACGTATTGGATGTGCGACATGAATTCTGGGAGCGAGGCATGAGGCTCTTGCGGGTGGGCGCACCAGGACGGGAGCGCCCGGCACTGCTGGACGAGGCCGGCCGACTGCGCGATCTCAGCGCGGTGATCGACGACGTGGACCCATCGTTGTTCGCCACCCACGGCGTCCGGCGGCTGGCGGACGTCCCCGCGGCCGAGTTGCCGGTTCTCGCCACCGAGGGACTGCGCATCGGACCACCGCTGCGACCCGGCAAGATCGTCTGCATCGGCTTGAACTACCGGGACCATGCCGCCGAGACCGGTGTCCCGCTCCCGACCGAGCCGGTCGTCTTCCTGAAAGCCCCGGACACTGTGGTGGGACCCGACGACCCGGTTCTTGTTCCGCGCGGCAGCACGAAGACCGACTGGGAGGTCGAGCTCGCCGTCGTCATCGGACGCACCGCCCGCTATCTGTCCAGCATCGAGGAGGCGATGGACTGCGTCGCCGGCTATGCCGTCGCCCACGACGTCTCCGAGCGGGAGTTCCAGCTCGAGCGTGGCGGCCAGTGGGACAAGGGCAAGTCCTGTGAGACGTTCAACCCGTTCGGACCATGGCTGGTCACCGCCGACGAGATGACCGACCCGCAGGCCCTGGGGCTGCGGCTGTGGGTCAACGGTGACCTGCGGCAGGACGGCAACACCGCCAACATGATCTTTCCGGTGGGGGAGATCATCCGCTACCTGAGCCAGTTCATGGTGCTCCACCCGGGCGACGTGATCAACACCGGGACTCCCGCCGGAGTGGCACTGGGGCAACCCGAACCGAAGCCGTACCTGGTCGCGGGCGACGTGGTCGAGCTGGAGATCGACGGGCTGGGGCGCCAGCGCCAGGAGGTGGGGCAGGCATGAACTTCACCGACCTGGAGGTCCTCGACGTCCGCTTCCCGACCTCGCGCGAGTTGGACGGCTCCGACGCGATGAACCCCGACCCCGACTACTCGGCCGCCTACCTGGTGCTGCGCACCGACGAGGTGGACGGGCATGAGGGGCACGGCTTCGCCTTCACCATCGGCCGCGGCAACGAGGTGCAGGCGGCTGCCATCGCCTCGCTGCGGCCATACCTGCTCGGCAGGTCGGTGGACGCGGTCCTGGCCGACCTTGGCGGTTTCTGGCGCGAGCTCGTCCACGACTCGCAGCTGCGCTGGCTCGGCCCGGAAAAGGGCGTCATGCACATGGCGATCTCAGCAGTGATCAACGCGCTGTGGGACCTGCGGGCCAAGCGCGAGGGGTTGCCGTTGTGGCAACTGCTGGGCCGACTGAGCCCGGAGGAACTCGTCGAGCTGATCGACTTCCGCTACCTCACCGACGCCCTGACCCGGGACGAGGCGCTGCAAATCCTGCGCACCGCGCAACCGGGACGCGCCGAGCGCGAGGAACTGCTGCGGCACGAGGGGTTCCCGGCCTACACCACGTCGCCGGGCTGGCTGGGCTACGACGACGACAAACTGCGCCGCCTGTGCAAAGAAGCGGTGGCGGAGGGCTTCGCCCAGATCAAGCTGAAGGTCGGCGCGGATCTGGCCGACGACATCCGGCGGATGGACATTGCCCGGCAGACCTGCGGGCCGGACATCCGCATCGCGGTCGACGCCAACCAGCGCTGGGACGTGCCGGAGGCGATCAGCTGGGTGCGCGAGCTGTCCCGGTTCGACCCGTACTGGATCGAGGAACCGACCAGCCCGGACGACGTCGTCGGGCACGCCGCGATCGCCCGCGGCGTGGCACCGATCCGGGTCGCGACGGGCGAACACATCGCCAACCGGGTCGTCTTCAAGCAACTGCTCCAGCTCGAGGCGATCTCCTACGTGCAGATCGACGCGGCCCGGGTCGCCGGGGTCAACGAGGTTCTCGCGATCCTGCTGCTGGCGGCCAAGTTCCGTGTGCCCGTGTGCCCGCACGCGGGCGGGGTGGGTCTCTGCGAGTTGGTCCAGCACTTGTCGATGTTCGACTTCGTCGCCGTGTCCGGCTCGATGCAGGACCGGGTCATCGAGTATGTCGACCACCTGCACGAACATTTCGTCGATCCGGTGGTGGTGTCGCGCGGCCGCTACATCGCGCCGACCGCACCGGGCTTCAGCGCCACCATGCGGTCGGAGACGCTGGCCGAGTACGTCTTCCCGCACGGCCCGGTGTGGTCCGCTGCGGGCACACCTGGTCCGACGGTGAGTGGGAGCGGCGGCGGGCGGCACCGCGACGAGGACGACCGGACCGATCGGGAGGTAAAACGGTGACAGGTGAACGAGGCGAGTTCACCGGGTTGAGGGCCCTGGTGACCGGCGGAGCGTCGGGCATCGGGCTGGCAACGGCGACCCTGCTGGCGAAGCGCGGCGCCCGCGTGGCCTGTCTGGACCTGCGCCCCGACGCGGTGCCCGAGCCGCTGCTCGGTTTCGCGGCGGACGTCGCCGACGACCCCTCGGTGCGCGAGGCCGTGGCCGCCGCCGCCCGAGCGCTCGGCGGCATCGACGTACTGGTCAACAACGCCGGCATCGGAGCCCGCGGCACGGTGGAGAGCAACCCGGACGACGAGTGGCATCGGGTGCTCGACGTGAACGTGGTCGGGATCGTCCGGGTAACCCGCGCCGCACTGCCGCACCTGCGCGGGTCGTCCCACGCGGCGATCGTCAACACCTGCTCCATCGCGGCGACCGCGGGACTGCCGGACCGGGTGCTCTACAGCGCCAGCAAGGGAGCGGTGCAGTCACTGACGTTGGCGATGGCGGCCGACCACCTGCGGGAGGGGATCCGGGTCAACTGCGTCAACCCCGGCACGGCGGACACGCCGTGGGTTCGCCGGCTGCTGGACGCGGCCGAGGACCCGACGGCGGAGCTGGCCGCGTTGCAGGCCCGCCAGCCCCTCGGCCGGTTGGTCAGCGCGAACGAGGTGGCAGCGGCGGTGGCCTACCTCGCCAGTCCGCTCGCCGGGTCGACCACCGGCACCGTCCTCGCGGTCGACGGCGGCATGCAGGGGCTGCGGCCGCGCCCTGCCGCGGATCGTCCCGACTGAGGGGAAGGAGCTGCCCCATGCAACGGATCGCCCTGCACACCCGGCTCAAGCCGGGCAAGGAAGGCGAGTACGACACGGTGCACCGGGTCATCCCCGCCGAGCTGGACAGTGCGCTGCGGGCGGCCGGGGTGCACTCGTGGCGGATCTGGCGGGACGGGCGCGACCTGTTCCATCTGGTCGAGGTCGAGGACTACCAACGGATGCGACACGAGCTGCGGGACCACCCCGCGAACGTGCCCTGGCAGGCCCGGATGGCGGAGTTGCTGGAGATCGAGGACGACTACTCCGGCACCGACTCAGGGCTGCGCCTCGTCTGGGAGCTGCCGTGACCGCTGTCCGGTTGGGGCGGTCCGGGGTAACCGTGAGTCCCCAGGGTCTGGGCTGCGCCCAACTCGGCAATCTCTACACGACGCTGACGGACGCCGAAGCGGCGGACACCGTGGCGGCGGCGTGGGAATCGGGCATCCGGTACTTCGACACCGCACCCCACTACGGGCTCGGGCTCTCCGAGCGCCGGCTCGGCGACGCGCTGCGCGACCTGCCGCGGCCCTCGTACACGGTCAGCACCAAGGTGGGTCGCCTGCTCGTGCCGGACCCCGCCGGAGCGGCGCGACGTGACCCGGAGGGCTTTCACGTGCCGGCCGACCACCGCCGGGTGTGGGATTTCAGCGCCGACGGGGTGCACCGTTCGCTGGAGGCGAGCCTGGTTCGGCTCGGCCTGGACCGCGTCGACGTGGCGCTCGTCCACGACCCGGAGGACCACCAGACTCAGGCGCTCGAGCAGACCTATCCGACCCTGCACGACCTGCGGGCGCAGGGAGTTGTGGGCGCGATCGGGGTCGGGTCCAAGCAGTGGCAGGTGCTGCACCGGTTCGTCACCGAGAGCGAACTCGACGCCGTCATGGTCGCCGGCCGGTACACGCTGTTGGAGCAGCCCGCCCTGGACACGCTGCTGCCAGAGTGCGCGCAGCGCGGCGTCTCCGTACTCAACGCGGGCGTCTTCAACAGCGGCCTGCTCGCCGTCGACCGGCCACACGCCAAGCTGCCCTACGACTACCACGACGCGCCGGCCACGATAGTCGACCGAGTGCGAGCGATCGCGGCGGCTTGCGCCCGGCACGGGACCTCGCTGCCGGCGGCGGCGCTCGCCTTCGCCGGCGCACACCCGGCGGTGGCAACGGTGGTGGTCGGGGCGCACGACCCCGGGCAGGTGCGGCGGAACGCGGCACTGCAGGCAGCCGCACCACCGCCAGCCGACTTCTGGTCCGAGTTGGTCGCCGAGGGGCTGCTGCGCCCGGACGCACCGGTCCCCACCCGTCCGGTGGATACGCCATGATCGTCGACGCGCACCACCACCTGTGGCGGATCGACGACGGCTACCGGTGGCTAGACGAGCCGGAGCTGGCCCCGATCCGCCGGTCGTTCCTGCCCGCCGATCTCCAGCCGGAGCTGTCCGCCGCCGGCGTCGACCGGACGATCCTGGTGGAGGGCGGGCGCTGCGACACCGCGGAGGCAGCCATCCTGCTCCGGTACGGAAGCAGCACCGCAGCGATCGGCGGGGTGGTCGCCTGGGCCGACCCGGCCGACCCCGCACTCGCCGACACCATCGCCCGCTACCGGCAGCTGCCCGGCGGCGAGCTGCTGGTGGGCGTCCGGCCGCAGCTGCAGGACGAGGCGGACCCGGAATACCTCGATCGGCCGCAGGTCCGGCGCGGGCTTCGTACCATCGCCGAGGCCGGCCTGGCGATCGACGTCGTGGTCCGGGTCGACCAGCTCACCGCGGTGGCCCGGGCCGCCCGCGCCGTGCCGGAGCTCGGCTTCGTCCTCGACCACCTGGGCAAACCCCGCATCCGCCACGGCGCGGGCGGCCTGGCCGAATGGTCGGGTCCGATCGCCGAGCTCGCGGCACTGCCGAACGTCAGCGCCAAGCTCTCCGGGCTTGTCACCGAGGCGGATTGGAAACGGTGGCGGGTCGCGGACCTGCGCCCGTTCGTCGGCGCGGCGGTGGAGCTGTTCGGACCCGAGCGGCTCATGTTCGGCTCGGACTGGCCGGTCTGCCGGCTGGCCGCCGACTACGGCGCGGTGATGTCGGCGGTGGCCGAGGCGTTGCCTCCGCTGTCAGCCGAGGAGCGGGCGGCGGTGTTCGGTGGCACTGCGGCGCGAACCTACCGACTCGGCCCCTGAGCACGTGCCGGTTTTCGTGGTAGATAGGGACGGTGAAGGAACGCGTGGCGGTCACCGACGAGGCGATCGGCAAGATCAAGCAGATGATCGTCGCGGGCGAGCTGCGCCCCGGTGATCGGCTGCCGCGCGAACCCGACCTCGCGGAGCGGCTCGGCCTGTCCCGCAGCTCCCTGCGCGAGGCGGTCAGGGCGCTGTCGCTGATCCGGGTGCTCGACGTGCGCCAGGGCGACGGCACGTACGTGACCAGCCTCGAGCCGGCGATGCTGCTCGACGCGTTGAGCTTCGTCGTCGACTTCCACCGCGACGACACCGTCCTGCAGTTCCTGGAGGTGCGCCGCATTCTCGAGCCGGCCGCCACCGCGCTCGCGGCGCAGCGGATCAGCGACGAGGAACTCGGCAAGCTCCGGAGCGTCCTGGGCGCGCTCGGCGAGGATCCGAGCATCGACGAACTCGTGGCCAACGACCTGGAGTTCCATCGGCAGATCGCGGCCTGTGCGGGCAACAAGCTGCTCACCTCGCTGCTCGACAGTCTCTCCGGCCCGACCACCCGCGCCCGCATTTGGCGGGGACTGACGCAGGAAGGCGCCGTTCACAAGACCCGCGAACAGCACGCCGCGATTCTGGGGGCCATCGCCTCCCGGCAGCCCGAGCTGGCCCGATCCTGGGCGACGGTCCACATCGCCGGCGTCGAGGAATGGCTGGGCCGTATCGTCTGAGCGTGCCGAGCGCTACCACCTGCTGGTGTCGCCGTGGAGGGGCTCGCGTCCGCCATCCGCTGGCTGCCGCTCAAACTCTGGTCAGGCTCGTACTTCGCAGGCTCCATCGAGCATGGTCAGGCCAGCAGGGCTGCGAACCGCAGTCGGGTGCCAGCGTCGGCGTTGTGGCTGACGCTGGCCGAGCCGCGGTCCACCCGGCGCCGGCGACCGATGGTGGCAGCGCCAGCCAATGACGGGGATGCACACGCAGCTATCCCGGTATCTCGACGGCGGTCACGTCAGCCGCTTCGTGCCCGAAGAACACCCGGACCGCCGCCAGCACCTCCTGCGCGTCGTTGGCCATCGCCGTACGCGCCTGGACGAGCAGCGCCTCCGGCTCGGTCTGCCGCTGCCGGTCGAGGTCGACCAGAAGCTCGTCGATGCCCGGCACTTGCCGTTCGCCGGTCAGCGCGCGGGCTGGTGGCCGGAGGTCCATGAGGTGGCAGAGCAGTCGCAGCGGCCGGTGCCCGTACACGCGGGTGCCGCTGGGCAGGGCGGGCAGGCCGTAGGTGAGCAGCCGCGTCACGGCGCCGTCGAGCAGCGGGGTCGCCCAGTGGGCGTTGTCGAACAGGCTGTTCGAGGTGGCCTGCGGCAGGCCGAGGCCGGCCACCACCTGGTTGACCTGGTCCGCCGCGGCTTCGGCGACGACGAATACGTGGGGCGAGATGCGGCTGCGGTGGAAGACCTCCGACCACGCCCGGCGCGGCTCTGAAGATGTCACCGGGGCATCATGCGAGGCGCTCACGTGAGGGTCTCGCCTGGTCGTTGCGCTGACGAGCCACGTCGAGCAGGCGGCGGAGGGCTGCGCGGGTCCGGCCGGTGGCGGTGGCGAGGGCACCGAGCGGGTCGGTATGCCGGCGTTCGGCCAGGTCCTCGTAGACGGCGAGCAGGTCGGCCTCGAACCCGTCCGCGGTCGCACCACGGGCCTGGGCAAGCTCCGCGAGCCGGCCCTCGATGTAGCGGCCCACCATCACCTGGTAGGCGCCGACGCTGGGCATGTGGTGGAACTCCGCCACCATGTCGTCGACCTGGCGGCCCATCCGGTGCAGGACCGCCGAGGTGATGCCGTGTCGGCGTACCTCGGGGGTTGCGTCGTCGGGGATGCGGATGACGACCTCGTCCGGTCCGTTGATCTCGTCCGATCCGGTGTCGCTGTTCCAGCGGGCCGTGACGACGAAGCCGTCGTCGCGCCGGGACAGTTCGAGAGGCGGGTCGGGCACGGCGTGGAGGGGATTCTTCTGGGACATGCGTTCCTGTCTTTCCGGCGGCCTTGTGGGCGCCTGTTTCCGGGCCGCGGTGGCGGCCGCGTGTCACACCTGTTGTTCAGGGCGTCGGGGTGGCGGCGCTCAGGACGCTGCCGAAGAACACCATGACGGTGAAGAGGATCATCGGGCCGACGAAGACGTAGCCCAGGACGAGGCCGGCGACCGCCATGCCGTGCCCGGAACGCATGCCGTCGCGGGTCTCCCGCAGGGCCAGGTGGCCGAGGATGACCGCGAGGACGCAGGGCAGGCCGAACAGGCACCAGCCGCCGAGTACGCCGAGGATCCCGAGGACCAGCGACGCCGTCGCCATGCCCGAGGTCAAGATGGGCTGGACGGTGAGCCGCGGTCCGCCCGGCGGGAAGCCGCCGCCCTGGTAGGGCATGGCCGGGGCCGGCAGGTACGCGCCGGTGGGCGCGGACACCGGGGGATACGGCCCCACGACGGCGGGCAGCGGCGGCTGCGGGCGGGTGGGGTCGAGGCCGGGCTGCGGGTAGGTCATCGGTGTGGTTCCGTTCTTCCGTCGAGGTGGGTGAGCAGGGCGCTCACCTCGGTGTGCAGGCGACGCAGCTCAGCGGCCGTCGGCGCCAGCTCGTAGCAGTGGTGGTGCGCGGCGGCCGACAGCGCCGCCCAGGTGAAGGCGACCCGCCGGGCAACGGCGGGGCCGGGCCCGAACCGGCCGCGCAGCATCAGCTGCTTCGCCCGGCCCTGCCGGCACGCCGCCACCACCGGGCGGGTCCGCCGCCAGTAGGCGTCGATGCCGCCTTCGAGGGCTAGCCGGATCAGGCAGGCGCACGCCCGCGGCCACCAGCCGGCGGTCACCGCGGCCGCGCCGAGCGGGCCGGTGCCGCGCAGCATCTGGTCGGCCGCCGCCAGGCAGGCCCGGGGCGTCGGCGCGATCACGACCGGACCTCCGCGCTGTCACGGGGCGCGGGCACGGCAGCGACGGGGGCCCGCAGTGCCTCCGCGAGGTGCCGGACGTCCGCAACCAGGACGGGCAGGTCGAACAGGTACGCCCCGTGCACGCCCTCCTTGCACGCCTTGTACGCGCCCACCGCCCGCGACCCGTGCCGGCGACTGAGGTATCCGAGCACGTCGCCGCCCCGGTTGGCGTCGTCGAAGAGCGCCAGCGCGACGATGGTGGTCAGCCGGCGGGACGCGGCCACGACGGCCGCCTCGATGTCGTGGTGCGGCACACCCCGGGCCACCCGCCGGCGCCACACGATCCGGTGGCAGGCCGCCTCGATCGCCGAGCGGCACAGCTCCGCCACCACCGGCCCGCGCACCTCGGAGGCGATCTCCTCGGTGCGAGCCAGCGCGTGCGCGTCGTCCAGGTACCGGGTGACCGGGTCGGAGCCGGGCCGCAGGGTCACCACCGACCGCTCCGCGCGGGTCACCTCCACGATGCGGGAGCGACCGAGGTCGAGGCGGGCGAGCGCGTCGGGCAGCCGGGTGTCGTGCGTGAAGACGACCACCTGCCGCTGCTCGGCCAGCTCGGCGAGCACTCGGGCCAGCCCGTCGACCTTGGCCGGGTCCATGCTCTGCACCGGGTCGTCGACGACGATGAACCGGAACGGGCTCTCCGGCGCGCAGCCGCGCGGCAGGAACGTCGCCAACCCGAGGGCGTGCATCTCGCCCTGGCTCATCACCCCGAGGGCGGTGCCGTTGTCCTCGCCGTCCACGCTGACCGGGATCACCACCCGTCGCCGGGTGTTCATGCCCGCCAGGGTCATGGCACCCAGCTCGACGTTGCTCTCCTGGCGCAGCTGCGCCCAGATCCGCTGCGAGTGCTCGGCGAAGGGCGCTACCCGCTGGTTGCGCAGCTCCGCTCCGGTCTCCTTCAGCCACATCCGCGCCGCTTTCAACCGCGCGAGGGCGCGTTCCCGCGCGGGCAGCGTCCCGGCCGACGCGATCCAGGCCCGCAGCTCGCCGGCGACTGCCTGCCAGCCGGTGTCGCGCTGGCGGAGCAGACCCTTCGCGTACGCCTGCGCGGTCTGCGCCGCCGCGAGCACCGCCGGGTACCGAGCGGTCAGGTGGTCGGCCAGCTCCTCCGGCCCGCCCGGTGCGAGCCGCAGCGCCGTCACCGCCGTGTGCAGGTCGTCGACCGGCACCCCGTCGGCGCCCTCATTGGGCACGTCCAGGTCGTCGATCAGGTAGTGCGTCCGCTGCAGCAGCGCGGTCAGCCGGGCAGCGGCGGCCTGGGCTGCGAGGGTACGGTCGCGCAGCTCCGCCAGGGACTCGGCCGCGCTGATCCGCCAGTTGTCGTCGAGGCGGCCGGTCGCGCAGACCGGGCACGGCCCGTCACCCTGGTCGTCGTGCTGCTCGACGGCCAGCCGGAGTAGCTCAGCGCTGCGCAGCGACGCCCGCGACCGGCCGCCGTCGTGCCGGCGCGCCTGCGCGGCGGCCTCCCGCAGTTGCCCCGCCAGCCGGGTCACCTCGTCGGCGTCGGGCACCTGCATCGCCACCAGCCGCCGGCAGAGCAGCACCGCCTCGTCGGCCGTCGGGTCCTCCGGCTCGTCGAGGATCGCGGCCAGCGCCGCCAGGTCGGCCGCGCCCCGGGTGCGCAGCAGCGCGGCGGCACGCCGGGCCCGGTCGTCGTCGATCCCCGCGAGCGTGTCGGTCAGGGTGGCGCGCTGTCCGCGTACCTCCCTGATGGTGGTGTCGACGGGGCGCGCGGCGGCCATCAGGCGGCGGTCGGCGTCGGTGATCGCCTCCAGGCCGAGGATCGCGGAGATGGCGTCGAAGAGCTGGCTCTGCGTGCCGGCGGTGAGCCGGCCCAGCTCGGCGGCGGTGAGGAACGGCCGGTACAGCTCCAGCGGTCGGGCCAACCCCAGCTCGGCGAGGTCCCGGTGGGTGCCGTGTGCGCTGGTGACCGCCACCTCGGGGTCGCCCAGCTCCGCGCCCGGTGCCCAGGAACGGACCACCCGGGTGGGCGTGGCCACCCCGTCGACCCGCAGCTCGACGGCGATCCGGCACGGGTCGCCGGCGTGCAGGTTGCGCCATCCGGTACGCCACACGCTGTTGCGGTCCGCCCAGCGCGCGCTGTCCCCGGTCAGCGCCAGCTCCACAGCCTCGGCGAAGCTCGACTTGCCGGAACCGTTGCGACCCACCACCACGGTCAGCCCCGGGCCGGGCTCGAGGGCGAGGGTGCGCTCCGGGCCGACGCCGCGGAACCCAGCGACGGTGACCGACGAGAGCCAGATCCGCTCCCGCGGCTCGTCCGCCGCGATGCGCTGCGGCTCCAGCGCGGTCGGCGCGCCGGCGAGCGCCGCGTCCAGGTCGGCCTCGCCGCTCAGCGCGGCGAGGACCACCTCGGCGGTGTCATCGGGTACGCGGTCCGCGGCGAGCCGGTCGAAGATCAGCTCGACCAGAGGTTCGGTATGGTTCATCAAGCGACCTCCACTGAGGCGGGTGGGGGAGTGCGTGCCGCGCCGACGCAACGGCTCGACCCCGGTGGTGGTACGGAAACGCTCGGTGATTCTCTACTTGTGGATCGCTGGTCAGGCCGCGAGCGCAACGTGCCATTCGCGCAGAAACGCCTCAACCAGGCCGTGCGCCCGGGCCTGCACGTCGAACGACTCGTCGACCCGGCGGCGCGCCATGTGCGCCAGACTGTCGGCGGCCTCGTTCAGGGCGTGGTGGGCGTGTGCCTTGACGTGCGCGAACGTCAGATCCGGGCGAGCGCTGACCAGGTCGGCGAGCCGGACCAGGGTGGGCTTCATCCCGTTGTGTCGGGGCCGCAGGTCGTAGCCGGCGGGCACCGCACCGGACTCGCCGGCCTGCCAGCGGTGCAGGTAGTTCAGCGCCGGCAGGCTGTCCACGAGCACCGTCATCCTGGCCGGCGGCGTGTCGTAGGCGGTGAGAAGGAACTCGACCGCCCGCAGTTCGCTGACCAGCACCCGCGAGCAGCCGGTCGGGTCGACGCGACCAGGACGCCGGCTGCGCAGGCCATAGCGGCCGTCGCTGGCGACGTACCCGATGCCGCCGGCGCGGCCCTTCCAGCTGGCGTCGGTCGCGGCGATGAGCGGCGCGGGTGTGCCCGCCCAGCGGCGGACCTGGCCGCGGCTCGGGTCATGTGCGGCTCCGATGGCGCCGGCCGGCTCGGGCGCCAGCTCGGCGAACAGGTTGGCGCGGCAGGCGAGCTGGTGCCGGGCGGCGAGCTGCTCGGCGGTGTCGAGCAGCTGCACCGCCGAGCCGAACTCGTCGTAGTGGGCGGCGGTCAGCGCCAGCCGGACCGCGTCGCCGACGGCCTGGCAGGCTTCGCAGCGCCGCGGCTTGACGTATGTGCGCAGAGCGTGGGCGCGGTCGTGCAGGGGAGCGGGGAGTAGGTCCAGGGCGCGGTGGAACTCATCGGGACGCACGACGCCTCCTGACGTCTGTAGCCGGCGAAGGGTGGGTGGGTCTGGTGTTCCGGCGGCGGCCGGTAAGCATCGGCGGTGTTGTGAGGCTGATGTCGCCGGCGAATCAGGCGGGGGTGATGGTCCAGTAGCCGTCAGCGGTGACCTGGACGAGCGCGGGCGCCGACAGCGGGCGGACACCGGAGTAGGCGCCGATCTCGTTCACCAGCAGGCCGCCTTCGCCGGTCTCCAGCGAGTAGGCGTGGACGACGAAGTTGGAGTCGCCCCGCCGATGGGTGATCTTGACGGCGGCAGCGTCGCCGCCGAGCACCACCACGTCGTCTCCTTTGCCAGCGGCCTTCCCCGTCGGCGCCTTGGTGGCCAGCTGGTCGACGGTGCCGATCGTCAGCGTCCAGGATCCGGACGCCTCGATCTCGAACTGGGTGGTGAGCGAGTCGTCTTCGAGGTTGATCCAGTGCTTGCCGCTGTACGAGCCGATCTCGTTGACCAGCAGGCCGTCTCCATCGCTCTTCAGCACCGTGTTGCTGGTGCACTTGCAGGTGAACTTCACGACGGACAGCTCGGACAGCTCGCGGATCCGCACCACGTCGTCACCGCGACCCTTGACCACCTTCGGCTTCGGCGTGGGCGGCGCGGTCGTGGGTGCCGGTTCCGTCGTGGCAGGAGCGGCCGAGGTGGGCGCGGCGGTCGTCGGGGCGGCCGTCGTGGGCGCAGCGGTGGTGGGCGCGGCGCTGCTCGGGCTGGCCGACGCGGCCGCGGACTTCGGGTCCGGGTTGTCGGCTCCGTTGAAGACACCGATCAGCGTGCCCCCGCAGCAGAGGACAACGACCAGGGCGATGCCGCCGACGATCCAGGCGCGAGCGTTGGAGCGCCGTCCCGGCGCGGTCGGCACGGGCGGCCCGGCGAGCGCGCCGTCCTGGAACTGGGCAGTGGGCGCGGGCACGGCGGCATCGGGCGGGAACGGCGCAGCCTGCGGCGGTACGCCGGCCTGCTGGGTGGACTGGTCAGGCGGCATCGGGCTGGTGGGGTCCGTCATGGCGGTTTCCTCTGCAGGTGGGCTTCAGTGGCGGGGGAAGGGTGGGCGTGCGGTGGCGCCCGCCCACGATCGAGTCGTAAGTCAGGCGAGGGAGACCGTCACACCGCCGGAGAACGGCGAGTCGTGCAGCTCGAGCTTGGCAAGCTTGACGTTCTTCGGGATGTCGAAGACGACCACGCCGGTGACCTGGTTGCCGGGGTTGATGTCGTTGAGGAACGTCTCGGCGTTCTTGTTGGCGTAGATGGCGGCCCCGCCGTCGGCGGAGTACTCGGTGCCGTTGGCGGCGTACGCCTTCTGGCTGCTGCCGTCGAACATCTGCGACTCCTTGCCGATGTTCTTGACGTTGAGCGTGACCAGGCAGAACTGGCCCTGGGCCTTGGCGCCGAGCATGTCGGTACCGATCTTGGCGACGCCGCACTTGGACGACTTGACCGTGAACTCGAACTTGCCGTCCCGGGCCGGCTGGCCGATCTTCGCGGTCTTCGGCTTGTCGTCACCCGTGGCGCCCCCGGCGTCGGCCTTGCTGGTGGCGTCGTCGGTGGTGCCGGCGCCGCAGCCGAGCGCGATGAGGCCGGTGGCGAGCAGGGCGAGGGTAGCGATCTTGCGCATGCTGAAGCTCCTGTGAAAGAAGGGGATTGCTGGTCGACTTGCGGATCGGTGCTCCGTCGACGCCCATAAATCACAACAGGAGCACTTACCTGCAGTCCAGCGATAAGGCTTTGAAGTGCTGATAACCCGGGTTACCAAGAAGAGGGCGGCACGGCGTCATGGCGGCTCCAGGGTCGGCATTGACCAGCGGTGATCCCCGAGGCGCGGAGATACAGAGCTGCTTGATGCACGCCGGCATCGTTACGCCGCCCCAGATGGCCACGTCGTCTCGCGGTGGAGCGGCCCTTGGTCACCACGTGCTACCGCCGGTCTCCGGCTTCGCACGGCCCTGTCAGGTCGACAGCGGACCTCCGCTGCTCACGACATGGGAGGGCGTCGACCTGCCGCACGCAGGAGAGGCCATGGGTCGGCGAGAGGATCCCCAGCCGCCGGCCCACAGCCTCCTTACGTCCGAGCCGGTGTCGCTACTTCGTCGCCGCTCCGGGTGACCACTCGTTGGCGAAGGTCTCCATCTGACGGATGACCAGGTCAACGGCGGCGCGTTCGTGGTCCGGCGGGTAGTCGTAGCGGGCCAGCAGCCGGCGGATGTGGCTGCGGAGCTTGGCGCGTACCGGCTCGCGGGAGAACCAGTCCACCGTGATCGACGACTGGATCGACTTCACCAGCTCTCGCGCGATCTCCGCGAGGGTGCCGACGCCCATGAGCTCCGTAGCGGCGCCGTTCTGGGCGACGGCGTCGTAGAGGGCCAGTTCGGCGTGATTCAGCGGAGGGTCGAACTGGTGGCCGCGCCGAGCGTCGGCGGACACCTGCTTGGCCAGCTCGACCAGCTCGACGATCAGCTGCGCGCTGGTCAGCTGCTGACGCATGTAGCGGTTCATCAGGTCTTCGAGCTGGGCGGAGAAGCGTTCTTGACGGACCACGTTGTGCTTGGTGACCTCGCGCATCTTCCGCTCGATCAGCCGACGCAGCGCCGCGGCGGCCAGGTGCGGCGTCTCCGAGTCCTGCAGGCGCTGCAACGCCACCCCGTTGAGCTCGGTGATGTCGAGCTTGCCGAGGCCCGCTTCCTCGTAAATGTCGGTGATGTCGGCGGCGTCGACCACCTCGGCGGCGAGCTGGGACAGGTAGCGTTCCACCTCGGCCGTGTTGGGCAGGCCCTTGGCCTCCCGGTCGGCGGCCTCCTCCTTCACGATCCAAACCCGGACGTCGCGGAAGTAGTGGATGTCGCGGCGCATCCGCTGAATGTCGCCGGCGCGTTCGGCGAAGTCGCGGCTGGTCGCGCAGAGCGTGTAGAACCGCTCCAGCCGGCCCGCCGAGTCACGGAAACGCCGGTGCAGCGGCTTCGTGCCGGGCTCCACGTCGTTGCCCGGAGTTCGCGGGTTGCGCAGGAAGTTGGCAGCCTTCTTCACCGCCCGGCGCCAGCGGGTCGGGTCCTTCTCGTCGTCCAGGATCTCCCGCCACCTGACCGGGGTCAGCATGGCCTCGAGGACGGAGATCTCGTTGTACACCTCACTGATCGCCCGCTCGATCTCGCGGCCGAGGGTCTGATCCTCCTGGTCGCTGGGCGTGTACTCGGTGAGAGCCTTGCGCAGGTTCTCGGTCAGCGGCGCGTAGCCGACCAGCAGGCCGTCCTGCTTCTCCCGGAACCGGCGGTTGACCCGGGCCAACGCCTGCATCAGGTTGGCGCCCTTCATCGGCCGGTCCATGTAGATGGTGTGGATCGGCGGCGCATCGTAGCCGGTGAGCAGCATCGAATGAACGATCAGCAGCTCCAGCTCGTCGTCCGGGTCCTTGGCGCGGGCCTGGACGCTCTTCTGCTGCGACGGGCGCAGGTGGTGCGGGCGCAGCACCTCCTTGTCGCTGGGCACCCCATGGAAGACGATCTTCATCTTGCCCTTGTCGACGGCCGGGTCCGCCCAGTCGGGCCGCAGCTCCTTGAGGGCGTCGAAGACGCGGACGCAGATCTCCCGGGTCGCGCAGACCAGCATCGCCTTGCCCGGCCCGCCGAGCTGCGGCCGCATCAGCTCCCGCCGCTTCTCCCAGTGCTCGACAAGGTCCTTCGCGAGGGTCTCGACCCGGTCGGGGGCGCCGTAGACGGTGTTCATGGTGGCCGCGTACGCCTCGGCCTTGCGCCGCTCCGCGTCGTCCAGGCTGGCAGTGAGCTTCTCCACCTGCTCGTCGATGCTCTCCGGGTCGATGTCCGGCGGCAGGGACACCGGAATGATCCGCGGCTCGTGGTAGACCCGCACGGTCGCCTCGTCGTCGACGGCACGCTTGAGGTCGTACACGTCGATGTAGTTGCCGAAGACGGCCCGGGTGTTCACCTCGGCGGTGGCGATCGGGGTGCCGGTGAAGGCGATGAACGTGGCGTGCGGCAGCGCGTCGCGCAGGTGCCGGGCGTAGCCGTCCAGGCTGTCGTAGTGGCTGCGGTGCGCCTCGTCGACGATCACCAGGATGTTGCGGCGGTCGGAGAGGAGCGGATGCGGGCGCCCGGCGTCGCGCTCCTCCTTGGTACGCCCGAACTTCTGCAACGTGGTGAAGATGATGCCGCCGGCGTTCCGGTTCGACAGCTTGTCTCGCAGTTCTGCGCGGGTGTCGGCCTGCTCCGGCTCCTGGCCCAGCAGCGTCTGGCTGTCGAGGAACGTGTCGAAGAGCTGGTCGTCGAGGTCGTTGCGGTCGGTGAGCACCACGATGGTCGGGTTCTTCAGGGCGGGGTGGCGGGCGGTCAACGCCGCCGTGCACACCATCTCCTCGGACTTGCCGGAGCCCTGGGTATGCCAGACGACGCCCGCTTTCCCGTCGCTTTGCGATGCCCGCACGATGCACTCGACGGCCCGGATGACCGCGAAGTGTTGGTGCGCCTTCGCGATCCTTTTCGCCTTCGACGTGAAGTTGACGAAGCCGCCGGTGAGCTCCAGGAAGCGCCGCTGGTTGAACAGTCCGTAGAGGGCGACGATGAGCGCTTCCGGGCCGTCGTAGTCTGGCGCGGTGGTGTCGACGCGTTCTCCCTCGTCGTCGATGTTCCACGGCGCGAAGTGTTCGTAGGGCGTGAACGGGGTGCCGTACTTCGCGGTGACCCCGTCGGAGATCAAGCACAGGACGGCATGCCGGAAGGCGAGCGGGAACTCCGCGAGGTACGCCTGAAGCTGGGCGTGCGCGCCCGTCAGGGTGGCGTTCTCGTCGGCGGCGTTCTTCAACTCGACGATCGCGACCGGCAGACCGTTGAGGTACAGCACGATGTCGAACCGGCGCCGGAAGTCGCCGTCGACGATCGTGACCTGGTTGATCGCCCGGTAGACGTTGCGGCTGGGGTCGTCCAGATCGGCCAGGCGCACGGTGGGGTTGTGGTCGGCACCGTACGCGTCGGTGTACGTGATCGAACGGATGCCGTGGACCAGCCGCTCGTGCGCCGCGCGGTTCTCAGCGAACGCCTCCCGGGAGCCTACGTCGGTGGCGGCCCGCACCGCGTCGGCGACCGCCGTGGGCGGCAGGTCGGGGTTGAGCCGCTCGACCGCGGCCCGCAGGTCCTCGACGAGCACGAGATCGGCCCAAGACTCCCGCTGCCCCGACCCTGGCGCGAAATCCTTCCCGGCACCCGGCTCCCACCCGAGCTCACCGAGATGATCCAGCGCGAGTGCCTCCCAGTCCGCCTCGTTCATCCACCCGCCCGCACCCATCCCAACCCCTCCCCGTGAACCGTCTACTTACCTAAACAGCTTCTTCGACGACCTTTTCGACGTCCGTGACCCGCAACCGCCCCGACATCAGCTCCGGAAGCAGCGTGTCGCGGAGCGCGCGAAGTGTGGTGGCTTCCTGCCGTGCTGCGTGCACCCTCTGCAGCAGCGCCTCGGCCATGAGTCGAAGTTGGCCAAACTGCCGAGGGTCGGCGATCTCGGCGTCCATGATCTCGGCGGGTCTAACTCTCTGGTGACTGTTCGATGTACCCGTCACCTTGGCCGCGATGCTTGCCATGAATGTGGGCTGTGACAGGACCGCCCAGAGTTCGGCAGTAGATACGCCCTCGATTGGGAGCAGAATGAGGAACTCAGTGGATGCCATTGCTGGCATCCCCCCGTCATGGCGCACCTGCCAGACACGCGGCGTGCCCGGGTTGAGCTTAGAGACGAGAACAGCGGATGGCGGAACCTCAAACTTCGAACTCTTGATCTCGCGCGGATCGGCAACCTCCGGCGTGCGGCCAGCGTCGAATGACGGAATGCTGAAGTGCAGTACCGAGGTGTTGCTCAGCTCGCGTGGATCGATTTGCTTCTTCTCCACATGGCACAGTTCGGCGACCGAGACCATCGCAGCCCCGGTCTGATCCGAAAAATATGCGAGGCACAACTGTTCGGCAGTGGCGGCGATGCGGTCGTTGACCGCAATCTTGTCATCAAGTGCCCCGAGAACGCCGACTACGGCATCCTGTCGGTCAAGAGACGGGATGCTGATCTGCAGTCGCTGGAGATCCCCGAGGCTTAGGAAGTCGGCCATGTCTGTCTGGCCCTTGAGCGCGTTAGCCTGGACCCAAAACTCGGCACTCTTGAACCAATAGTAGAGGAACCGCGATCTCAATGGACCGCTAGCAGTGGGGCGGAAATAGCAAAGTTGGGGGCTGTAGGCGAACGCCGGCCCATCGGGCGGCATCAGAGCCACTCGCCCTACGGTGCCCTTGGTCGTGAGAACGATATCGCCAGGCCGTGAGACCTTGGATTCTTGGCCCTGCACATCTCGATTCGACGTGCGAGCCTGGAAGCCGTATTCGACCCTGCCATCCAGGACGTCCGCGACACGCAGGATAGGAAGGTCCCGCCCGTTCATATTTACGGTCCGCGGCCGCCCCGCGCCGATCTCGATTAGGCGCTCGCTGACCAGTTCAGAGAAGGCCGTGGTGCGGTTAGGCATCGAGACGCTCCAGCTGCTCGCGGATGACGTGCTCGAGGCGGTTGGACTCCTCGAAGTGGTTGTCCAGCTCCTTGGTGAGGCGGTTGATGCGGTCGGTAAATGGCTCAGCATCAGCGCTTTCGTCGGTTTCGGTGGCGCCTACGTAGCGGCCGGGGGTGAGGACGTGGTCGTGGGCGGCTACCTCATCGAGCTTGGCGGAGTAGCAGAAGCCGGGGACGTCCTCGTAGGTCTGGCCCTTGGTCTTGGCGGACTTCGTGCCGCGCCAGGCGTGGTAGGTGTCGGCGATCTTGGCGATGTCGTCGTCGGTGAGGACGCGCTCGGTACGGTCGACCATGCTGCCGAGAGCACGAGCGTCGATGAAGAGGATCTCGTGGCGCCGGTCGGTCAGCGCCTTCGCGCCTTGCGGGGTCTTGTCCTTCGTCAGGAACCACAGGCAGGCGGGGATCGCGGTGGTGCGGAACAGGTTCGGCGGGAGGGCGACCATGCAGGCCACCAGGTCCGCCTCGACCATCGCCCGGCGGATGTCGCCCTCGCCGGACTGCTTGGAGGACATCGAGCCGTTGGCGAGGACGACGCCCGCACTGCCGCGGTCACCCAGCTTGTAGAGGATGTGCTGGAGCCAGGCGTAGTTGGCGTTGCTCTGCGGCGGCACACCGTAGCGCCAGCGCGGGTCGGTTTCGCGGCGGGCCCAGTCGCTCATGTTGAACGGCGGGTTGGCCATGATGAAGTCGGCCCGCCGGTCCGGGTGCTTGTCGTCGGCGAACGTGTCGGCCCAGCGGTCGCCGATGCCGACCGGGTCCATGCCGTGGATGGCGAGGTTCATCTTCGCCAGCCGCCAGGTGCGCTCGTTGGCTTCCTGTCCGTAGACGGCGATGTCGTGGGTGTGGTCGCGGCCGGCGCGGGCTTCGACGAATTTCTTGGACTGCACGAACATGCCGCCGGATCCGCAGCACGGGTCATAGACCCGGCCCTCGTAGGGCTCCAGCACCTCGACAAGAACCCGCACCACGCTGGAGGGGGTGTAGAACTCGCCGGCGCGCTTGCCCTCGGCGCGGGCGAAGCGCTCCAGGAAGTACTCGTACACCTCGCCGAGGACGTCCTGTGCCTTCCGGTCGCCGTGGCCGGTGAAGCGGGCGTCGCTGATCAGGTCGACGAGTTCCTTGAGGCGCTTCTGGTCGACGTTGTCGCGGTTGAAGATCTTCGGGAGGACGCCGGTCAGTGACCGGTTCTCCTGCATGATCGCGTCCATGGCGTCGTCGAGCAGCTCGCCGACGCCGCTGGGTGCGTTCTCCACCAGGTAGTCCCAGCGGGCGTTCTCCGGGACCCAGAAGACGTTGGCGCTGGTGTACTCGTCGCGTTCGTCGAGGAACTCGGCGCGGCGGTTCTCTGGGATGTCGGAGAGGCTGTCGGCGATCTGGTCGCGGCGCTCGGCGAACGCGTCGGAGACGTACTTGAGGAAGACCAGGCCGAGGACGAATTCCTTGTACTGCGCGGCGTCCATGGAGCCGCGCAGCTTGTCGGCGGCCTTCCACAGGATGTCCTGAATCTGTTTGGTGCTGGACACGCCGGGCAGCTCGGCCTGTCCGTTGGCACGTTTCCGTGGGGGCACTGTGTGTTCCGTTCTCTCGTTCAGGAGTTCGTACCGTACAGAGTCGTGAGGGTGCCGTCGGCGAAGCCGGTGACGGCGAGTTCGCGCAGTTCGGCGAGGAGGCCGGCCTGCCGTTGCAGTAGGCGCTCGCGTTCGTCGAGGCGGCGCAGTACCTCGTCCAGGCGGGTCGCCTCGTCCCGGTTCAGGTCGGGAATCGTCACGTCGCGCAGCCGTGGGCCGCGCACCGCGCCGGGGCTACGTGCCGTGTTGCGGGCAGTGTCTAGCAGGGTCTTCAGCACCCGTGGGGTGAGGGCGTCGCCGGGGGAGATGCGCAGACCGCGGGCCGGAAACTCGATCACCGAGAAGCCGTCCTCGTCCAGGAAGGCACCGAACTGGGGCACCGTGGTAACCACGAGGTCACCTGGTTCCGTGAGGGCGACGTGCGGGTATTCGGCGGCGAGCGTGAGCCGGTCTACCCAGCGCTTCGACGATCGTGCGACGACCTCCGCGGCGCCGATGACCCGATGGTGACCACGCGGCCTGACATGTTCGGGTGACAGGCGGTGCCCCGGAAGGGGACGTACCCGGCGAGCCGTGCGTAGTGCGCCGAGGGAGAGCTCCTTCGGCCGCGTTTCATCGCGCTGTACCGCCCCGGTGTTCAGGGCGCCGTGTTGGTCGGCGTACCGGATGGCTTCTTTCTCGGCTTCGGTGAGACGGCGCTCGATGTCGCCGATCAGCGCGGGCCGGTCGGTGGCCTGCCGGGCACGCAGTGTCACCGAGGCCGGGCCCGGCGACCGCAGCGCCGCGCCGCGGCGCAGGTCGAGGGCGTCGAGTGGAACCACCAGGCCCGTCCGCGGGTCGTGGCCGTCACGCCGGTGTCCTTCGGCACGCCACAACAGGATGTCCTCGGCGGCGGTCTCCAAGACGCGTTGGTCGAGGGCGGCCCCGCTGAGGTCGGTCAGCAGCAGGCGGCCCTGGGTGGCCGGGACGGGATCACGGGTCAGCGTCCAGAGTGCGGCGGAGTGGCCGGGGCGGGCGGGGAAGACGCCGCCGGGGAGCCGCACCACGGCCTCGACGAGGCCACTGGTCAGCAGGTTCGCCCGCTTGGTGATCGCGTCGGTGTCGCGTAGGGCGTCGACGAGGCTCGCGGCGGAGCCGACCACGACGGCGGTGCAGCCGGGGCCGAGCCGGTCCGCGATGTCACTGATCTTGCTCAGGTCCTCGGCCGGGTCGCGCTGCTCGGTCGGCTGGTAGGGCAGCCGAGTCACGACCACGTCGACGTCCGCGAACTCGTCATTCAGCTCGTCCGCAACCACCTCGATGTTGAACTCGGGAACACCGGCCAGCAGTAGCCGACGGCGGATCAGGCGGGCCAGCGCCGCGTCCGGCTGCGCGGCGTTGAAACTCAGCGCCTCCGGCTCCTGGTCGGTCAGCAGTGCGGCGAGGAGGTCCCCGGGGCCTGCGTACGGGTCGCCGGCCGTGATCCGGCCGTGGGTGCGCATCCGGCCGGGCACGTCGGCGGTCAGGCGGATCAGGGTGACCAGGTGTGGGGTGAGCACGTCGACGTCCAGCTCCGGCCATCCGAGCCGGGTGGCGCTGCCGAGCAGGAACTGGTACGCCCGGCCGACGTCGTAGGCGCCCTCGATCAGCTGCTCGACCATTCCCGGAAGGTCGGCCAGGGCTGGCGCTTCCTGCAGGTCTGAGAGGAGGAAGTCGTCCTCCGGGTCGAATCGGCGGGCCGCCTTCAACGGATCGGCCGACAGGACCTGGCCGGACATCTCGCGCAGGCAGAGAGCGGCGCCCAAGGAGAGCACCAGGCGGCGGCCGCCGTGCTGACGGGCGTACGCAGTGAGAGTGTGTAGAGCGTGCTCGGCGCGCAAGGTCTCCGGTTCAGCGTTGCCCAGCTTGCGGTCCAGCAGCCAGGTGAGGACCGCGTCGGCGGGGAAGTGCAGTTGACCGCCAGCGCCGGGGACCGGAGCGGGGAAGTCGGAGTACCGGCGCCGCCAGGTGGTCACCACTGGGCGCTCGACCTGCGCCAACTGGGCGATTTCGCCGGACGACATGAGCTCGGGCATCATGCTCTCACCTCCCCCTGATCGAGGAGCTCCACTGTAGTCATGCCTACCCCTCTGTCATCGAGCAAGCGATGATAACCGGGGTTATCAGGTAGCCCTTTGCCCCCGGACGTGTATGTCGGTTTCCTAGTTCCGACACGGGACGATGTCTCGCTGAGCAGCAAGAGCAGCAAGACCAAGATCAAGATCGCCGAGACTGAACGGCAGGGCTGAGACTGTGCAGTACTTCGTGGGCACCCACGGTCGGACCGACCAATCGTGGCTTGAAGAGCACCCCCAGATGAAACGGCACTTCAAGGAGGATCCGCAGGACTGGCTTGCCGTCTTCCCCTATGAAGTGGCGTTGCGCGACGTGAAGCTGATCAAGGCAGTCATCGAGCCGAAGACGGTGGGGGAGGTGCCCCGCTCACCGCTTGCGATTCCGCTGGTCAAGGCCGTGTTCGACGATCGGGCGGCCATGGACGGCGAACCGCCGTTCGACGACCTGGGTGACGACGTCCCGTTCGACTGGTACGACGAACTCGGCCTCTCCTGGCGGCCGGATCCGCGGTTGCGTACGGCGGACCTGGCGCCGGCTAGCCTGCTCGCCGCCTTTGGCCGGGAGGACCGTGGGTACGGCATGGACTACGAGCCGGCTACGTGGTTGCCGCTCGACGACCAGGACGCCATCGAGGCGGCGCTGCGTGAGCTGGGTCACGAGATCGTCTACGACGAGACCATCCTCAACCGCTACCTAGCCTGAGTCGGTCGGGTCCGCGGCCGGGGCGGCATCCAGGTCGGGCTGTGAAGAGGCAGCCCTTCAAGACCATCCGGATGGCCGAGTGTGGGGGCAGCCGCGTCACCACTAGGTTCGAGTTGATCTCCATGAACGATGACATGACTCTGCTCCGGCACCGCGCGCGCCGCGACCGCTGCCCGCAGCCGCGATTGAGAACGCCCCGTGCCACCGTGGCGGTGATGTGGGGAGGCGCAGCTGGCGAATATCGCCTGCAACCTGGCGAAGTCCCTCCGCCGGTTCATCACCGTCGACTGGACCTCCTGCGACGACGTAGGCGCCAAGCTCCGCTCGACCATCAAGCGTTCGCTGGCCGCGCATCGCTGTCCGCCGTACGCAGTCACTGACGCGAGTCAGCGCGTGGCGGTGCGGACAGAGACGTTTGCCGAGGACTGGTCTGCCGGCCAGACCGTGGATATTTCGCAGGAGGACCAGGGATGGACGATGACGAGCAGGAAGCCCGGGACAGGAGGATCCGCCAGGCTCTGCTGCGGGGGGACTGGGCGGCGTCGCACGCGGGCCGGCTGAAGATCATCGAGGAGGTATTGGGGGTGATGAAGGCCATCGAGAGATGGACCGCCCCTCGAAATCCTGACTTCGTTGATGTCCGGTACGGCACGTCGCTCTCGCACCGACACCCGCTCGTCACCGCGGTGCTGGACGCGGGCGAGGAGCTCAAAAAGCGCTGCCAGGACGTGGGTGATCACATTTTGGCGGTCGACGATGGCCTCGTGGAGCTGGACCCCGATTTCGACCTCATGTGGCTGGAGGTCGAACACGCCGTTGCGGATCTTCAGCAGGCCACCCGTGCTCGCGATCGCCTGCACGACCAGCTTCGCGAGCCCTGCATGGAGCTACTTTCCCAGGCGGACCACCAGCGGCTCATGTCGGAGATGCTGGGCCGGGCGGCCGCAAGCTTGGCTGGGGAACGGTACGTACCCGAGACCGAATAGGGTACGGGCCCACAGCCCCATCGGCCGGTCTACGCGCAGTACCAATGCACTACTAGCCGAAGGCGGCCGGGAAGCCCACGGCCGGACCGCCATGAGGACTGGCCGTGGACCAGCAGCGCTTCAAGACCAACGTACGGATCGAGATACTTGAAATGGGGAGCGAGCCGGCATGACCGAGAACCTTCCGGCGCAGGATCGGCTGCTCCAGGCGACCATCCGTCAATGGCGCGACAGCCTCATCAACCTCACCGGCACGAACCGGCTCCTCAACTTCCGAGTGAGCAAGTCGGGTGCGGTACGGGTGCTCGACCCGGCCGCCCCGGAGGTCCTGGCCGGTTTGAACGCGGGGCGCTACTTCCGGTTCCGTCCCGCGCAGGAGGGCGGCGAGGCGTTCGAGGGGGCGCCGATCGAACCGGGCGGCGCCCTCCTCGCAGCTGATCCCGGCACCTCGGGCAAGGCTTTCCGGGTCGACGTCCTCGGCACGGACAAATCGGTCGTTGACCTGAGCTCGGCACTTCGCAACCTCATGCGCCGGTCGAACCAGGAGTTCCTGGACCGAGGCCTGTGGATCCTCTATCTCGCTTTCGGCTCGCTTACCTGGACCGACGATGACAAGGCGCGATACACCAGTCCGCTGCTGCTCGTCCCGGTCCGGCTCGTTCCGACCGGGGCGCGGCAGCTGCCCTTGCTGCAGCGCGCGGACGAAGATCCGGTCGTCAACCCGGCACTGACTCTCAAGCTCAACCAGCTCATGGTCACGTTGCCCTCCGTCGAAGAACTCGAAGACGTCGCCTATGCCGACTTCCTGGCCGGCGTACGGGCCGCCGTTGCCGAGCAATCCGGCTGGCGGGTCAACGACGAGGTAACGCTCTCCTACTTCTCGTTCGCGAAGGAGGCGATGTACCGCGACCTGCTCGACAACGAGGCGTCCGTCGCCGGGCATCCGGTGATCCAGGCGCTGGCGACAGGTGGGCGTGGCTCGGGAGGTGCCGGCTTCCTCTTCGAAGAGTTGGCCGACGATCGGATCGACCAGGACATGCCGGCGGAGCGGATCCCGCTGGTGCTCGACGCCGACTCCTCGCAGCGCGCCAGCGTCGCCGCCGCCCTGGCCGGCCACTCCTTCGTCATGGACGGACCGCCCGGAACCGGGAAGTCGCAGACCATCGCGAACATGATCGGCGCACTGCTGCACGCCGGTAAGCGGGTGCTGTTCGTCTCCGAGAAGGCCGCGGCGCTCGAGGTGGTCCGGAACCGGCTCCACGACGTGGGGCTCAGCGCCTACCTGCTGGAGCTGCACTCGCACAAGGCGACGCGGAAGGAGGTCGCGTCGGCCCTGGGGCAGGCGCTGGAGACCGTTCCGGTCGCCCCAAGCGGGATGAACGACATCGATCTGGACAACGCCCGGCGCCGCCGCGAGGAGCTGAACGCGTACGCCGACGCCATGAACGTACCGCGGGCGCCGCTCAACTACTCGTTGCACGACGTCCTTGGCATGATCGCCAACCTGCACGACGTGCCCGCGGCTCCGATGAGCGGCATCGCGCCGGTCGATCTGACCGTCGAGATGTTCGGCACCGTGCGGGCCACCGCAGCAGCGCTGGCCAGGGCTTGGCGACCCGCTTCGCAGGGACGCTCGTTCGCCTGGCGTGGTGTCACGCATCGCGGCTCCCTGGACGCGCGTCTCTACGCAGCCGCTTCAGCGCTCGACGCGTTGGCCGGCGTCACCGCGGCCCATGCGCCGCTGGCCGCCGCGTTCGACGTCAGCCGGTTGTGCCAGGCGTCCGACCTCGCGCGCATCGTCGCTCACTGCGCGGTACAGCCGACCGGCGTGCCGCAGCAGTGGCTGACCGCTGAGACGCTCGACTCGGCCAGGGAATCCGCGGATCGTCTTGCCACGGAACTGCGGCAGCTCGCCGAACGGCAGGACGCAGCCAGTCGTGCCGCCGGGGTTTCCTGGTCCGACATCCCCACCATGGAGAGCACACCGGACCTCGACGCCTCCCCGCTGGCAGACCTCACGGTCGCGCCACTGCACCTCGCAGGACTGACTTCGGAGCAGGCCACCGCGATTGCCGACACGTTCACCCGGGACGCCGAGACACTGCAGGCCGCTGGCCGCTCGCTCGCCGGGCTGGCCGTCATGCTCGGCCTGCCGCCCGTCGTGTCGTTCAACGATGCCGAGGCGACTCTGATGGTGGCGGGTCTCGGCGGCAGCGACATCCGTCCCGAGCGTGGATGGCTGTCCGCCGAGGGTCATGCCGCAGCCACCCGCGCCGCGCAGACGCTCCAGCAGGCCATCGCCGCCCTGGTAGAGGCGGAGAAGGCAGCGGCAGCACAGTACACCGAGGCCGCACTCGTGGCGGACGTCGAGGGACTGGCCCACCGCTTCACGCACGATCACCGGGGCATGAAGAAGCTCGGCAGCGCCTACCGCGCCGACAAGCGCGCTCTGGCGACGTTCACCTGCACGGGCGTCAACTGGCAGTCAGCGCGCGACCAACTGTCGTTGGCGATCGCCTGGAAGCAGGCCGCGAGCGCCCTCACCGAGGCGGAAACTCGGTATGCGAAGACTCTCGGCGCCTACTACGACGGCCGTTCGACCGACTTCGACCGGATCGACCGGGCGTTGGCGGTCGCGGACACCGCGATCCGCCAGGCGCGCACCACCGACTTGCGGAAGCTAGCCGATCACATCGCTGTCGACGCCACCCCCAACACCAGCATCCTCACCGTCGCCGACAAGACGCGCGCGGGGCTGCAGGACTGGCGGTCGCGCTTGGCACCGGAACCGCTGCCCGCCGCACGGCCGGAGCTCGCGTTGCTTTCCATCACGGAGGCAGTCGAATGGCTGCGCACCCACCTGACCCCGCTGCGGTCGGCGGCTGCGCTGGCCGAGGCGGTCAGCCAGGCGGTGGACCGACAGCTGACCGTCACCGAGTCCGGCCACCTGATCGAGCTGCGCGCGTCCGTCGACGCCGCCCACACCGCGCTCGCTGCGAACGCCCACCACTACTCGTCGATCCTCGGCCCGCTGTATTCCGGTGAACGGACCGATCTGCCGTCGCTGCACACGGCACTGGACTGGGCCGCTCAGATGCGCGCCAGCACGAAGGGCTTCGACGAGCCACTGACCGTGGCTCAGGCGAAGGCGCTGGAGCATATCGTCCCCACGCCGCAGCTGGGCGACATCGAACGGCGGTGGGCCGGGGCGCGCGCCGACCTCCTGGCGGCCTTCGAGCCGGGCAGACACGCGGAACTCGGCACCGAACTCGACGACTACGAGGAGGCGGGCGACCTCATCGCGGCCCTGCGCGAGGACAGCGCCGGACAGGACGAGTGGTTCGCGTATCAAGGCGCCCGCGCTGAACTCGTCGCCGTGGGACTCGAGACCGCCATCGACTTCTGCATCACCGAGGGCATCAGCGCGGAGCAGGTGCCGCTGGTCCTGGAGCGAGCCCTCCTGCAGGAGTGGGCCGATCATCACCTGCATCAGGATGTGGCCCTACGTGTCGTGCGGGCCGAGGATCGCGACTCACTGGTCGCCGAGTACCGCGCCCTGGACCGGGCGCTCATCGGGGCGGCGACCTCCCGGATCATCACCGCGTGCAATGCTCGTCGGCCTCGCAACAACCTCGGCGAGTCGGGTGTCATTCGCCGCGAAGCCGGTAAGAAGAAGAAGCACATGCCGGTGCGGCTGCTGTTGGAACGTACGCGTCATGTCACTCAGGCGATCAAGCCATGTTTCATGATGTCGCCGCTGGCGGTCAGTCAGTATCTCCCCTCCGACATGCGATTCGACGTCGTCATCTTCGACGAGGCGAGTCAGGTCGCCCCCGCCGACGCTGTCAACTGCATCTACCGTGGCGACGCCCTGATCACAGCTGGTGACCAGAAACAGCTACCACCGACCAGCTTCTTCACTGCCGGCGTCGCCGACGACAGCGACGAATGGGATGAGGAGGCCGAGGACGGTGTCGACTTCGAGTCCGTTCTTGACCTCATGAAGGGTTCTGCGGAGTTCCGCGCGCTCACGCTGCGCTGGCATTACCGGTCCCGGCACGAGGCGCTCATCGCCTTCTCGAACTCGTCGTTCTACAAGGGCCGCCTCACCACATTCCCCGGCGCCGAGGACGTCGGGCCCGACGTGGGCGTGGAGCTGTTCCATGTCGCCGGCACCTACCGGCGTGGCTCGTCGCGCGACAATCCGGTCGAGGCAGCCAAGGTCGCCGAGCGGGTCATCCACCACTTCACCACCCGCCCCCACCTCACGCTCGGCGTGGTCAGCTTCTCCGAGGCGCAGGCCGCCGCCATCGAACATGCCGTGGAACAGGCACGCCAGGACCACCCGGAACTGGACAAGTTCTTCACCGACGACCGGCTCGACGGCTTCTTCGTCAAGAACCTGGAGTCCGTGCAGGGCGACGAGCGTGACGTGATGATCTTCTCGATCGGCTACGGCCCCGACGAGGCCGGCAAGACGACCATGAACTTCGGCCCGTTGAACCGGGCCGGCGGGTGGCGGCGACTGAACGTCGCCATCACCCGGGCGCGCTTCCGCAACGAAGTCGTCACCAGCGTGCGGGCATCCGACATCGTTGCCGCTGCCGGCAGCGAGGGGGTGCGGCATCTGCGCCGCTATCTCGACTATGCCGAGCGTGGCCTTGCGGCACTGGCGTTGGACACCAGCACCGGCGGTGATGCCGAGTCACCGTTCGAGGAATCGGTCATCTCCGTGATCCGCTCCTGGGGCTACGAGGTGACCCCGCAGGTGGGGGCGGCCGGCTACCGGATCGACATGGGGGTGCGTCATCCGGAGCGGCCCGGCGTCTACGTGTTGGGCGTCGAGTGCGACGGGTTCCAGTACCACTCCTCCAGGGTCGCCCGGGACCGGGACCGGCTGCGTGACCAGGTGCTGCGCGGCCTCGGCTGGCGGTTGCACCGGATCTGGGGCACCGCGTGGTATCGCAACCGGTTCGGCGAGGAAGAGCGTCTGCGTGCCGCGATCGAGCAGGCCGTCGCCGCCCCGGTGCGTGGGCTGCTGTCCAGCCTGGAAGAGGCGATCGAGCGCCCCGCCGTCACCACCGAGGCGGCGACCCTCGACCTGCACCCGACCTGGGTGACGCCGTATCGGACGGCGATGGTCGATCGCCTTCCGTACTGGGCGGATCCGGGCGAACGGGGGAGCGCCCACGCCATGCGGGTCGGCGTCGCCGAGGTCGCCGCCGTCGAAGGGCCGGTGCACATCACGGTCATGCACCAGAGGTTGCGGGAGTGCTGGGGCATCGGTCGCGTCGGGTCGAGGATCCGGGACAACATCGATGCCGCGATCCGTCAGGTTGGTCTCGACCGTGACGGGGATTTCGTGCGGGTGCCTGGCGCCGTCGTCAGTGAAGTCCGTAGCCCGGTGGACGCCTGTAGCCGCGGCGTCGAGCAGGTCCACGACGACGAGCTGGCGCTCGCCTTGACGAATCTGGTCCGGGACACCGGTGGCGTGACCCGCGACGAGCTGAGCACACACGTGGCCAAGCTGTACGGCTGGACCCGACGTGGACCGGACATCTCCCGGCGCCTTGAACTACTCATCGACCGCTTGGTCGCCGACGGCGTACTCATCACCAACGGTCACAGCTTGTCGCTTGATCTTCACCGGTCGGACAAATCGTGAGTAGATAGTGTCACGCTGCGCAGAGCCGCAGAAGGATCGATGACCCGGGTTTAGCGATCGCGACCCCGTACGCGTAGTGTCCCGATCGCACGGCATCCCGGCAACGCCCCTTTCGAGAGGAGGCGGCAGCGCGGGCAACTATAGGACCACCGGTTCATGAACGCCGCGCGGCGGAGAACGCCGCGCGGCATCCCCCGCCCAGACGTACCCGTTCAGCGACCGGTCGAAGTAGCCTACCTATCGCAGAGGTGACGTTCACTGTCACTCCTTTCCGGGGATCGGGAGCGACAACTATAAGTCAACCAAAAGCCTATTCAGGTCGACAGTGTAGGTTCAACTGCGGCCGGGCATTGGATCCCGAGAAGCCCTGGTGTACGTTGCTCATATGCAGCAGAGCAAGGCGTCGCAAGACCAGCGCATCGCAGTGTTCGGTGAGAGTGGAAGCGGCAAGACCGTTCTGCTCTCCTCGTTCTACGGAGCCACGCAGGAGCCCGATTATTTGCGGGAGAGCCTGTTCAATATCGTGGCAGATGATCAAGGCCAGGGCCGTCGGTTGCATCAAAACTACTTGGGCATGAGAAATTCGGCGCGTCGGCCTGCTGCTACCCGCTTCTCTGCCACGACTTACTCCTTCTCCCTCCTCCCTAGGAACGGGAACGCCAAGGCGAAGAAGAACCAGCCGTTCGACAAGTTGCGCCTCGTCTGGCACGACTACCCGGGCGAGTGGTTTGAGGACGGTGTGAGCGGGCCGGAAGAAGCCCAGCGCAGGGTGCGCACGTTCAGGGACTTGTTGGGCTCTGATGTCGCCCTCTTGCTAGTAGACGGCCAGAGGCTGCTGGACAACGCCGGGGAGGAAGAGCGGTACCTGAAGTCATTGCTGAGCAATCTTCGTAATGGGCTGCTGCCACTCAAGGATGAGCTGTTGCCGGACGGCAAGCCGCTCGTCAAGTTTCCGCGTATCTGGGTCCTCGCGCTGTCGAAGGCCGATCTGCTGCCGAATATGAATGTGTTCGAATTCAGGGATCTTCTTATTGAGAAGGTCGGGGAGGACATCGAGGAACTGCGCCGGGCGATTGCCGGGTTCGTGGAGAACAGCGACGCGTTGTCAGTGGGCGATGACTATATGCTGCTGTCATCTGCGAGATTCGGCACGGACAAGATCGAGGTAACCAACCGCGTCGGCCTAGACCTCATCCTGCCCCTCGCCACCATGCTTCCGCTCGAGCGATACGCCCGGTGGGTCGAGGCAATGCACGACCGCGGGAAAGTAGCCGAGTACTTGCTTAGTGGCGCCGGGACTCTCGCCGGCGTGCTGGTAGGGCTTAACCTGAAGGGCCGTATTGGCAGCCTCTTGAATTCGTTCGGTCCCGGCCTGATTGATGCGGCCGAGCTCGTCGGGGAAAAGCTTAAAGAGGTCAACGATAAAGCGCGAGCTAAGCATGAGGATATGAAAGCCATACTGACGGGCTTCAAGATAGACCTGGACCAGGGCGAGGAGGAGCGGGTCTTTCTCAGGAGCCGTCGGTGAATCTCATCTGGGCAACTCGTGGGCGGAACTGGGGCTTCCGGTTTCTCCGCTACGGAGGGCTCAGGGATCCGCTCCCGGCATATGATGAGGTCTTTTCAGGCGCTGGGGATGCGCCGAAGCTCTGCTTCCGCGTAGGCGACAAAGTAGCACTGCGGTTCCCTGACCCGAACGGCCGGAAAGACGCTGCCGGCAGAGTGATCCCGCACGAGTTCGTCGTCTCCCCGCCCGAGGCCGATCAGATCCACTCCGTTGAGGACGCTCTTCGACTGGTCTGGCCCCTTGTTGCCGACGAATACGCCGACGTCTGGGACCCACCCGAGACGCCCCATGTCTCCACACAACGATAGGTAGGCCACGGAGGTAGGCTGGTTCAGGCGTACTGCGTACTCACCTCTTCCCCAGATTTTGCGGCCTAGCTTGTTCCGTGCCGGTGACAGGCAAAGTGGAGGTTTGGGCGAACGTGGGTCAGCGCCGACGCAGGCTGTAGCTAGGTCCTGTGGGTAAGACAGGCTGAGGTGGCCCCGGAAGTTATGGTCACTCAGTACTGGGTCGCTCGCGAGCGCAGGCGCTTGCCGTAGGCGATCGCCTCGGCAACGTGCCCGGTGAGAACGGAGAGCTTGGCGAAGTCATGGGAGCCGCCCGCCGTCGCGGTTGTGAATTTTGACTTTAATCGCAAGCAGATGCCCGACCCAGTCTGATCGACGGCCCAGAAACTCGCAGCCCTCATGGCCGAACACGGCTGCGGCGTGGTTACGGAGGAGACGTAGACGCTGAAGCAGATCGACGAGAACTTCTTCTCCGAGACTGATACGCCTTCGAGCTGACAGATTGGGACACTCGGCCGCCCGCTGGCAAATGCAGATCGGGTTTCTCAGGGCGCTGGAAGGATCAGCTCCACCTGGTCGCCGGGCTTGACCTCTACTTCGCCCTTGCCCCATCGGATCTCGAGGACAGGGACTCCTTCATCTAGGTGTAGCTCTCTGCGCTCGTGGCCGGTCGGCATACGTGCAATGACTGTCGCGCCGGCCGGCAGCTCCATCCGTTCCCGCTGCGGCGTCTCTCGCACCCGCGTGCCGTGGCCGCGGACGGTGCTGACCAGTCCCTCCGACCGGAGGATCGACATCGCCATCCGGACCGCTTCGCGGCCAATGCCGTACTCCTGCGTCAGCCGCGCCTCACTCGGCAGTGCTGCCCCGGGACGCAGCTCACCCGACTCGATCCGTTCCCGCAGCAGATCGGCGACCTGCACGTAGACCGGCGTATGCGAGCGGGGATCGATGGTCATGCCGCACAAGCGTTGTCCCCCTGTAGCGCCCGCTGGTTGTGCCCCTATGCCCCTGTACGTATAGTGGCGGAAGTGAGACCGCCTGGGCCGCAAAGCATGAGATCTACCCCAGACAGGTGAGCCGGTGAGCAGCCCTGGTGCCGTACCGCTGAACAAAGCTGCGGTGTCAGGGCGGGGTGGGTCCGTCGGTGCGGGACGGGCAGGCGGGCCCACCCTCTCGGCGAGCAGGAGAGGCAGGCTGATGAGCATCCGAGACCAGCGACCGGAGCAGGGGAGCGGGGCGACCTCCGACGGCTCGTCCACGTTCTCCTCACTGCTGCCATGGCAAGTGCGCGAGCACCGCTTCCCGCCGGCTCGGCTCGGGCGACGCGGCCTGGATGCGGACGAGGTGTACACCTACCTCGACCGGGTCGCCGGCGACATGATGGCGCTCCACGCCGAGATCACGAAGCATCGCCAGGAGACCTTGCGCATCAAGACGGCGCTGCGCCGCTGGCAGCCCGAGCAGGCCCGCCTGGCGAACGGGGAGCGCCAATGACCGAGCGCTGGGTCATCCACCTGCCGGTGACCGCCGCCGACCTGCCCGCCGCGCAGCGCCTGGCCAGGGTGGTGGCCCGCTGGACCGGGGTCCTACCGCAGGTCGAGCCAGGCGGGACCACCGTCTCCACGGAGGACGACCAGAACCTGCGCCACTGGGTCTTCTGCGATGCGCCGATGCCCGGAGGTCGGCGCTGCCTGCTCCGCGCCGACCACGACGGCCAGTGCTCCCGCCGCCTACGCCGCTGACTCCGCGCTGTCGGCTATCCGTCACTTTGCTGGCTGCACCCGACCGGTCTGTTTCGGTAGCGCCGTGGACGACCGGCGGAAGAACGTGGGGGAGTGCTGGTGACCGCGATGCTGGGCCCTGCCTGGACGGTGAAGCCCGACACTCCTGAGGACACCGGCCGTCAGCCCCTCGCCGTGGAGGCGGTGATCGGGACACATGCTGCCAAGCTCGTCCCCGGCGTCATCACCACCACTCCTCATGCCCGCTACCTCTCCCTGCACGCCCGCCTCGCCATCGAAGCGCAGCGGCGCGGCTGGACCAACGAGATGGGCCTTGGGCGGTTCCGCGAATTGGTCCGCCGTGCCGAGGCCGTGCTGGGGGCGGTGTCCGTGGCGCACGGCGAGGCGGACGAGGACCACCATCTGCGAACGGGCCACTTCGGGGTGCATGGCGTGAACACGATCGGTCCCGAGCTGGACCGACATGCCGCCCTCGACATCGGCCGGGTGGCCGACACATACAGCCGAGTGCCGGGCGGCTATCTGCAGACGTACGCGGGGATCGAGGAGGTTCTCGGCCTCACCGACGGACGCCGGCTTCCCCGCCCGGGGCCGGCGGCCGACGTACACCACCTGTCTGCCCTCGACGAGGTGCTGACCGTGGCGGCGCGGGAGAAGACAATCTCCCGAGCGGACCTCAACGCACTCCGCCACCTGTGCGTGTGCGCCATCGCGGACGCTCCCGACGGTGCGTGCGTGCGGCGCGCCTACTTCGGCGACCTCGACCACCTGGGTCAGGCTGAGACACATCGACGCAGCGCGGCGTTGCTCGTCCGGGCGCTGACAGGCGAGCAGGTTGCTGGATCGATCGACATGTCCATGGACCGGTGGTGCTGTTTCCGCCCCGGGCTGCGCGAGTCGGTCGGTGCGGAACTGCACAGCCACGCCCTGGTCTGGCGCGGTGCGTTACTGCGCAACTGGTCGGTCTACGCATGGCGGCTGATCTGGGCACGCCTTGTGTCGCCGCTGTCCGACACGGGCACGCTCGAGCAGGCGACCGCCCAGTTCGTCCGCGACCTGCCGGACGCGACGGTCCGGCAGGCGCTCGTCAACGACCTTCCCCCACTGGTCGATGACGTCGGCACCCTGCTGCCGGTCGAGCATGGCCTGAACGACGAACGGCTCGCCGCAGGGGATTGGACGGTGCTCGGGATGCTGCGGCTGCTCGCCGTCGGCGCCCGACGTCTGGAACATCTCGACCCGATCACCCGGGAGGCGTTCGTCGGCAGGTTCTCCGACGACCTGGGACCCGGCCATGTCGCCGCGTGGCTGGCCCGCGACGCCGAGCGCCCCCTCGCCGATGCGGTGTCCGACCTCGCGACCGGGCTGTTCCATCGTGCCGAGTCGGTGAGCCGGCAGAAGATGCAGTGGACCCGCCACGGTCTGCGAATGCCCACCCGGCTGCGCCGCGTCGGTGACCGGTGGCGGCTGGAGGGCCGGGAGGGCAGGGGAGCGGTTTCTCTCCGGCTCCCGACCTTTACCAATGTCATGCGGCAGCTTGGTGTAGTGGCACACGACGGCAACACCTGGCGCCCGGGCCCTCACGCCGTGGAGGTGACGTCGTGACGCCGTGGGAGGAACTCCGCGGAGCAGCACCACCGGCCCTGCTGCGGGGCCGGCCGCTGACGGACGCCGAGGAGGTCCTCGTCCTCACGTACACCTGTGACCTGTCCTTCTTCGAGGACGTCTGCCTGCGTGAGGCGCAGGCCGTCCGGGCCCGCACCACCGTCCTCTACGACGCCGACCAGCTCACCCAAGGCCCCCGCCGGACCGACTACCTGGCCGTGCCGGTCGTCTGTAAAGCACGCGGCGCGTTTCACCCAAAGCTTGTGGTGATCGCCTCCGAGGCGGATGCCGTCGTGGCCATCGGATCCGGGAACAGCACCCCTTCAGGGTGGCACCACAACGCTGAGGTCTGGACACTGCTGCGCGGCGCGGGCCCGACAGTGCCGCAGCTGTTCCATGATCTCGCGGCCTGGCTGGGCCGACTTCCAGCCGCGGTGTGGATGGACAGCCTTGGTCGAGAACGCCTCGACCGGGTCGCGGAGCTGCTCACCGCCCGTCCGGCGGAATCGGGGCCCGGGGATCCGGTACTGGTGACGACGGCCGCGCGTCCGATCATCGAGCAGCTTCCGGTGCCCAAGGCGCCGGTCACCACGCTCGCCGTCGCCGCCCCTTTCTTCGACGCAGGGGCCGAGGCGCTGCGCCGGCTGACCGAGCGATTCGGCCCCGCCGAGCTGCGCCTCCTGCTCACCCGCGACGTCCAGTGCGACCCCGACGCCCTCGCCGGCGTGCTGAAGCGTGCCCCGACCGGCGTGGTCGCCGCCGCGAAGAGCAGCCGCTACCACCACGCAAAGGTTGTCGAGTGGCGGACGGCCGACCAGTCGTGGGCACTCACCGGCAGTGCCAACTGCAGCACTGCCGCCCTGGTCAGAACCATGGCAACCGGCGGCAACTGCGAACTTGGTCTGCTGACCGAAATCCCGGGTTCGCTGATCGACGCCGTGGACTCCGAGGAGGTCGATCTGGCGCATCCAGCCGGTCTCCAGGTGCGCGAGCCGGGGGAGCGAGGCGTCTCCGATCCGATCCTGCGCGTCCTCGGTGTCCGAGTGGGCGCCGAGCGGGTTGAGGCCACTCTTCTCGCCGACGGGAACCCGGCCCCCGCGTGGCTCATGGTCGACGGGCTCCGGCTCGACCACGACCGTAGTGACGGCCGACTGCACGTGTACGCCGGCGTCCCGGCTCCCGACTGGACCCTCGTGTCCCGTGGATCGGCCACCGTGCACGTGGGGACCGACACAGGAGCCGAGATTCGGGACGTGGTGGTCACCGATGTGCCAGCGGCGCTGTCGCGCATCGACCATCCGTCTCCGTTGGAGCACACCTCTCTGGCGCTCGTCATCGCCGACCAGGCGCACCTGGCCGCGCTCTTCGAAGCGCTCGCCCACCTCGCCTCTGTCCGCCCGGACCGCGTGGTCACACTGCCCGGCACGAACCGCCGGCGCCAGGTGGAAGGTCGGATCACCGCGGCCGTCGGGCCGGCGTTGCTTCGTTTCGCGCTCGGCGTGGACGTCGCGGACCGGGCGGCACCGCACGACGAGGAGATCTTCGACGGCCCGGACGAGCCCGGTGGTGCGCCGCCGGAGCGGCCGGAGGAGAGGACAGCCCGGAACGCTCCGACGACTCGCACGGAAACTGTTGCGACCGTTCTCGACGCGCTCACGCCCGGCCAGCGGGCCGTACTGCGACGCGAGGTCGGAGCACTGGTGGAGGCCGCCGAGGAGTGGCCACTACCCGCGAAGCTCGCCGTCGGCCGCCTGGTCCTTACACTCGTGGCCGGCGGACTGTGGGCCGAGGCAACCGGCTGGTCGGAGATCCTGTACTGGGTGATGGTGCACCTCTGGATCGCCGAGAACGAGGAGAGCCTGGACGCGGAACACGCCGCCCTCGCCACCATCGGGCTCGTGGCGCTGCGCAACGGTCTCGACCGCCAGCTCGAGCCAGCCGGCAACCTCGTCGGACAGTTCGAGGATCTGCGAACGGCGTACGCGGTGCGGGCCGACTGGCTCGCCGCCGTGCCGGCGGACGCGGTCCGGCGGTACGCCGCCGGCCTGAACGGACACGTGTTCGGCGTCTTGTTTGAGCAAACCAACTTCGTGGCCGAGCTCGGCTGGATCCTCGGGCGTACAGCGCTGCACGATGCGGTGGATCGGCTCACCAACGCCCGGCTCGACAGCAGCTCCGTGGTCCGTGTCACGGGTGGCCGCAATACCCGCCAGACCGTCATCGCCGGCCTGGACGCCCTCCGTGACTTCACCGACGTGCATGTGACGTCGGACGGCGAGCCAACGGTACACGGCTGGTGGAACGGGCGGCGCCTGCTGCTGGTGACCCGGCTCGGTGCGACCTGGCGGGCGGAGATCTGGTGCAACCTCATGACCGGCATCGCGATCTACTCGCGCGGCACACCATTGCGTCCACCGGACCGGCGCTGGACCGCATCCGCGCCGGAAGAAGCCCTCCGAAGCCTTACTAGCGGCGCCTGATCCGATCGATCGAAAGGGAGTCAGATGTCGCTGAGAGAACTCACCATCGCCGAGCGTGTGATGCACGAGTTGGTGCGCGCCAGAACGCCACTCGATGACGACGAACTTGCCCGACGGCTCGATGTGCAACCCCGGCAGACGGTCAACCAGGTGTGCCGCCGCTTGGAGCAGAGCCGCCGGCTTCGCCGCTACGTCGGGCCTGCCGGCAAGATCGTAAACGAGATCCCCGGAGACGACGAGACGGCGGCACTCATCGTGAGGCAGGAGACGGTTCCGGCGCCGGCCGCGGGCGACAGCGCGGTGCAACGGCACGCCGAGGCCGTCATGCTCAGTCTCCTCGCCGACCGGCTGGGGGTCGGGCTGAGCCCACGGCGATTTGTTCTCGAGGACGGGTCCAGAGTTGAGGTCGATGGGGCGGACGAGAGACTTGCCGTTCTCGTCGAGGTGTGGGCGCACCAGGGCCCGCCGAAGTCCGCGCAGAAACACAAGGTTCTTGCCGACGCGTTCCGCCTGATGTTCGTGGCCTCGTCTCTGACCACGCCGCCACGCCTTGTGCTCTGCCTCTCCGACGTCGAGGCCGCCCACCATTTCACAACCGCGCGCTCCTGGGCTGCTGCGGCGCTGCGTGCGTTTGGAGTGGAGGTAGAACTGGTGGAGCTGCCGCCCGAGACCAGGTCGGAGATCCGGGCGGCCCAGCGGCGCCAGTACAGGTGAGCCGATCAGCGAACGGTCGGCCGTCTGCTCCGGACCTGCCACCGCCCTGTCAGTCCCACACTGGCCGGGATCTGTCGACATTCGGACATGAATCTTGCTTCGAAGTGTGCGGCTGCGTATGCCTGTACACCTTATGACGGCTGCATGGTTGGTCCGAGCCGGTCGCTACGGCGAGCGCGAGGCGGACGCTCTGGAACAGTCCCTTGTAATCGCCGGCTGGCCCGAAGTGGGCGACCTGTCCCACGTGGCGACGCGCAGGGAGTTGCACGCAATGGTGCGTGCGGCCTATCCAAACCGGTCTCGCACGGTCGTCGCCAACTGGACTGGCCAGCTATGGCGTCTCGTGCGGGTCATGGAGGTCGACGACTATGTCGCAATCCCCCTGAAGACCGTCCCCGATCACGTCGCCATCGGTCGCATCACCGGGGGATACCGGTACCGGAGGGATGCTGAGGCTGACCGCCGCCATGTGCGGCCTGTCGAGTGGATCCAACGAGCGCTCCCGCGCTCGTCGATCAACCAGGATCTGTTGTACAGCCTCGGTTCGCTGCTCACCATCTGTCAGCTGCGGCGCAACGGCGCAGCGCGGCGGATCGCTGCCCTCGCGGACACCGGCGTCGACCCTGGTCCCACCCCCGACGAGGTTGTTACCAATGAATGGACTACCCCGGACGACTTCATCGCCCGGGCCGCTGGAACCGACGACGGCATTAAGATCACCATCCGGGAGCTCCTCGCGGAATGGGGAGCAAGCCGGCGGACTAGTTCGGCCGTAACGGTGATCCACCGCGACCTCGCGGAGAACGGCCTCACCACCGTGCCCTCATTCACCGAGGGCTGGATCGGTAGCAGGGTAACTGTCGTCAAGACGGGGGCTGAGGCCGACGACTCCACCGACGAAACCGCCGCCGAGAAACTCCTCGACGAGGAGGAGGAAGGACTCGACGCCGCCGTAGCGGAAGCAACGGACGACGATGACGTCCCTGACAAGCCCTTCACCCTCCGGTTTGGCAACCTGCTCCGTTCTGACGCCGCCGTCGCGTCGGTCAAACCCGACGACTCGATCGCGCTGGCCCAGACAGTCATGCTCGGAAGCAACTACTCCCAACTCGCGATCATCGACGATCACGGCACGTTCCACGGCGCGGTGAGCTGGGAATCTATCGCCAAAGCCCAGATGACCTACCAGACGGTGTCGACCGTGGCGCAGGCCAAGCGGCAAGCCCCCTTGGCTGCCTACGACGACCTCGTGCTGCCGCGCATCGACGAGATCTCCGGTCAGGGCTTCATCTTCGTGCTCTCCGCCGACAGCAAGACGATCGCCGGTATCGTCACCGCCGCCGACCTTACCAACCGTTTCGGCGAAGTCGCTCGACCCTTCACCATGATCGAAGAGTGTGAACGGCGCCTGAAGCGGCGGGTCAAGGCCCGCATTCCCGCTCAGGAGATCAGGGCTGCTACCAACAACCGGCACAAAAGCGCCGAGACCTTGACTTTCGGCTCCTACAAGCATGTCCTGGCCGAGGAAGCCCGCTTTTGCCTGCTGGAGTGGCCCCTCGACCACACCCAGTTCCTCCAGCAGGTCGACGCGGTCGCAGAGGTCCGAAACAGGATGATGCACTTCTCCCCAGATCCGATCCCGTCCGAGTGGGGAGTGATCGACGGCCTGCTCGCCATGCTGCATGCAGTCGACCCCTTGCCCTGATGTAGCCATCGACAACCGGTTTTCGGGGCGATGAACCGCGAGTCCCCGCTTCACCAGCGCAACAATGCTGGCGACTTGGAGGCGAATGATGGCCGGCACCTGGATGGTGCGCATTCCCGATCCCCTCGGAGCAGACGAGGAGGCACTGCGCCAAGGAATCATCGTCGCCCAGTGGCCCGAGCTAGGGGACATCTCGCGGTTTCGCAGTCGGATCGAGGTAAGACGTGGCCTCGCCGCAGCCTATCCCACAAAGTCGATAAAGGGGCTCGGCAACTACGCAGGGCAATTGTGGCGTTTTCTGGCGGAGATGAAGCCGGGTGACTACGTCGCCATGCCCATGCGGAGACTTCCCAAGTACATGGCTGTTGGCCGCATCGCAGGTCGCTACCGATACCGTCCAGAGGCGCCGCCGGGCTGGCGTCACACAAGGGCGGTGGAGTGGATCAACAGGTCCGTGCCACGTGCCGCCGCGGGAGCTGACCTGTGTAACCGCCACGTGCCGCCGACCATGAAGATCTCCCAACTGCACGCCGACCCGGATGGGCACCGCCTCGCGGAGTTGGCGCATAGAAGGTCAGACCCTGGACCGAGACCACTGAGGAAGAGACTCTCGAAATCACCGCTCAGCCGCGATCGGGTAAGCGTGGTGGACGTCGGTGATGGAGCCTGCTCGATCATCAGAACCCAATACCGCGGCCGTGAGTCCGTGCTAGTGGTCGACTGCGGCAGTGACAGCATCTCGCCCGACGAGGCGTGCGACCGCCTGGTGGACGCCCTCGACGGCCGACCGGAGGTCATCGACACAATCGTTGTCACTCACTTCGACGCCGACCATTACCGCGGCTTTGTCCGCTTGGCCGAACGCATGCGGGCCCGCGGGCAGCGCTTCGAGTCCCTACGCCTGATCTCACCACGGCCGCCGGTCGTAGCACCGCCGTTCACCGCCGCCTACCTGGCGATGGAACTCACCGTCACCGGGTTCCGCAGTCTCGACCTCTCGCTCGACCTTGAGCGAGTGACCGAGAAGGGCGAGTTTCAGTACACGCCGCTGGCTCGAGGCAACGGCTTCCTTGCCGGGGAACGTGCCTACGACGTGTTGTGGCCCCCGGCCACGCTGCCAAGCCACCTCGCCCGCGGGGTGCGCAGCGCTGTGTCCCGGTTCGAGCAACTCGCTGAACAGCTCACCGCCCGGGGCAACAACTCTCTGCGGGACAACTTCGAGGCAGCCCGCAACGGTGGCTGGCTAAAGCCTCGACACGGTGATCCGGAGACGTGGACGCTGAACAACGCTCAGCTCATAGACGGCGAAGATCTTGGCGAGGACATGTACGAGAACGACCATGACGACGGTGGAGCCCTGGACATAACCCGGCTGAACGTGCCGGGAGAGTTGCATGATGCCTTCCGCGGCGTGTGGAATGCGATGCGCCGCGCCAACAACAACATGTCGCTGGTCTTCGAAGACGCCGAACCGGGCCGGCTCATCGTGTTCGGCGATGCCGGTCCACCAGTGCTGCGTTGGCTGACGAACACCGATCTTCACCCAGCCCACTACGCGCTGATGCTTGCGCCTCATCACGGCACCCATCCCCTGCCGCTAGCGCTGCAGGTGACAGCTGACCTATGCGTCGGGCAGAACGGCAATAGACGCGTCCACCTCTGGTCACGGCACCGCAGCACGCACCACAACCACGGCCGCTGCGTCAGCAGCACCTCCGGCACACACCACCTCCTGCTGTAACCCGCAGCGATGCTCGGCCAGCTACAGCCTTGGGCGTCGTCCCCGGGCGCTGCAGAGCTGCCTGACCTGCTGACTACTGTTGTCTGACGAGACCAGGGAACCATCACCGTTGCTCCCGCTCGCAAACCGCCGTCGCGCCCAGCCCTCAACGAGGATTTCATGATCGCTGTGCTGATTTGACGGTGATCATGGACCGGGCAGGTATTCCGTTCGATGGGTGCCACCATGGCGTCGCGTTGTACGCGCGCAAGGTCGGCGTCCGAAGAACGGCCGCGCTGGTCGCCTCACCGGATGTGCCGCTGGCCGGCGGGGCGACCGAACCTCGAGTCGCTATGGGCAGGCGGGCTGCATGCCAAAGCTAAGATTGAGTCCGCGCCGGACGGACGTGTGCCGGTGAGCCTTGTATCGATGACGAGCCTTGCCGACAGCGACGAGGCGGAAAGAGTGCAAGGCGGAAATACTATTTGACCAGTTAGCGACGTGCAGGATCGGAGTCGGGGGGTGTGTAGAACTTCCCGTCCCCGCAGAAGGGCCTTCACCGAGTCCGGGCCGATTCCCAGCTCTTCGCCCGATCGCGGTGATTCTCGCCCCTGAAGGGCGACCGCCCGGCGGCAGCGCTCAAGTCGCGCGGCACGTGTTTCGGGGTTGGGGTTGGGTGTTGCCGGTGATCCGGGCTGCCTGGGGCGCTGGAACCGGGTCGTCGGATCTGCTGAACGGCGGTCAGGAAATCGTCTATGTGCCGTTCGAGTAGAGACCGGCACAGGTGGCCGTCCGAGGCGACGGCGACGGTGCCGCGAGCCAACTGCACTCCGTCCCCGAGCAGCCCCGCCGGCTTCAGTCAGTCCGCACAGATGAGCGGTGCGCGCTGCTCAGCGCCGGCAGCTGCACGGCGGACTCAGGCCCGGGGTATGTGCATGCGGATGAGCATGGCCCGGTCCGCCGCGGCCGGTTCCACGGTCGACACCAGGCTCGGGACCACCGTCTCTGCCGAGGACGACCAGAACGTACTGAGTCTTGTGGGATGCGCTGACGCGCGGCGGCCGGCGCTGTCTGCTCCGCACCGACCACGACGGCCCGTGCTCGCGCCGCCTGCGCCGCTGACTGTCGGATCCCTGTTATGTCGCGAGCGGTTCCATGCAGCGTGCGCTTGGGCACGCAAGCCCCGATTCTAGGAGCCAGTACTACACATCGCTATCGATCGAATGCAGGATGTGTTGACGGTTGGCGTTCCGTAATCCTGAAGGACCAGCCCGCGGCCGCAGGGGGATCCATGGGCAGTCCCGAACCTCGCCGTAATCGGTCCACAAGCGCTCGGCATCTGCGTCTAGTTCCGGACCCGGTGGCGGAGGCGGTCGCGGCCTTCACCGCCCGAGTCGGGGAGAAGATCGATCGGGGCGGTGATCCGGAGGACCAACTACGAGGCCCGTTGGAGGAGTTGCTTCGCAGGCTCGGACAGCATGCTGGCGTAGACGCCATCCCATACGGAGAAGTCCGGCTGAGTTCGGTCCGTGCGCGCCCTGACTTCGCCGTCGATGTCGGGGGCGCTCGTGTCGGTTACGTTGAGCTCAAAGCACCAGGGCATGGCGTTCCCTCGACTTGGCGCCGACCGACCAAGCGAGAGCGCCTGCAGTGGGAGAAGCTCAAGGCGTTGCCCAATGTGCTCTACTCGGATGGCGTCACGTGGGCGCGGTACAGCTACGGGGAACTCGCGGGCGCCGTCGTTCATCTGGCCGGTGACTTCTCCAGCCGTCGGGGCGCACCGCGTCCCGCTGGTCCGGAGTTTGAGACCCTGATCCACGACTTCCTGCTCTGGCAGCCCGAGCAGCCGCGGACGCTTGCCCAGCTCATCCGGATCGTCGCCGGGCTCTGTCGCTTGCTGCGTGACGAGGTAGCCGCGATTCTCGCGGATCCCGCGCGTGACGTGGCCCACGAGGAGTTGTCCCTGCTCGCTGCGGACTGGCGGGACCTGCTGTTCCCCGGTCTGGACGATGCCGGCTTCGCGGACGCCTACGCGCAGACGGTCACCTTCGCGCTGCTGTTGGCGCGGGTCGACGGCATTTCCTTCGAGGAGACGCCACTGCACGAAATAGCCCGACTGCTAGGCAAGAAGCACTCCCTCATGGGGCGGGCCTTGGCGGTCCTCACCGACAACGACGCCGCCTACGAGCTTCGGATGATCGACACCCTCTCAAGGGTCATTGGGTGCGTCGACTGGGGCGCCGTCGACACCGGCAGCGGCGATCCCCACGCTGATCTGTACGAACGCTTCTTGAGCACGTATGACGCTGCACTCCGTCGACGCAGCGGTTCCTTCTACACTCCCCAGCCACTGGCAGGCGCCGTAGTTGACTTCGTGGACGGCATACTTTGTGACCGCTTCGAACGGTCCTGGGGTCTGGCAGCCCATGACGTCACGGTCGTTGATCCCGCCATGGGGACTGGCACCTTCCTCGTCGAGGTGCTGCGGGCGGTGTCGGCAACCATCGACGCCAAGCAGGGAGCCGGGGCACGCGGTCCACGGTTGCGTCAGTTCTTTCAGCAGCGCCTCGTCGGCTTCGAAATCCAGGCTGCGCCCTACGCCGTAGCCGAGCTGCGGCTCCATCAGGCGATGAAGACCCAGTTCAATACCGAGCTTCCGCCCTCAGAGGTTCGATTCCTCACCGACGCATTGGAGGACCCTGTTATTCAGCAGGGGCGGCTTCGCGCGGCCTACCGGGTGATTGAACGCTCACGCCTCGAGGCGAACCGCATCAAGCGGGAAGTGCCCGTCATGGTTGTGCTGGGCAACCCGCCGCACGTCGAGAACACCATGGGCCGCGCGCCCTGGATCGAGGAGCGACGCAAGACGCCCTTGTTGCCAGGCAGCCGCCCCGACCGGCCGTCCCTCGACGAGTTCCGCACTCCCAGAGGAGGACGCTACGAGTCGGACCTGTACGGCCTACCGTGGTGCTTCTGGCGCTGGGCCTTGTGGAAGGCGTTCGAAGCGCATCCGGACGAACCCCAAGGAATTGTCGCCTTCGTTACGCCGGCCAGCTTCATCAAGGGCAAGTCGTTCGAGGGGATGCGGGAATATCTGCGGCGTACCTGTGACGAAGGCTGGATCATCGACTTATCCCCTGAGGGGAATCGGCCACAGCAGCAGACCCGCCTTTTTGGTCCCGACGTTGGCCGGCAGCTCTGCATCGCCATCTTCGCCCGCTACGGCCAAGGCGAGGCAGCAACTCCAGCTACCGTCTGGACCCTCGCCGCGATCGGATCCCGCGAGGAGAAACTTCGGCGGCTGCAGGATCTCCGCCACACCGACCCAGCGTGGAGGCGCTCCCGCGAAGATTGGCGGGCACCATTCTTGCCCGACTTCGACAGCGACTGGTCACGCTACCCCGACCTCAAACAACTCTTTCCGGAGTCATCCCGGGGCGTGACGGCAGGGCGTACGTGGGTGTACGCCCCCGATGTCGACACCCTTCAGCGTCGTTGGCGCAGGTTCGTGCAAGCCGACAAGGCCGGTCGCCGCCGGATACTCCCGGAATCGCGGGACCGGACGGTTGACAGCATCGTTCGTCCATTGCCGGGCTTTGCGGCGCCAGATGGACCACTCGCCGCCGAAACGGGTTCCGCACCAGCGCCAGTGAGGATCGCCTATCGATCCTTCGACCGGCAGTGGGTGCTGCCGGACAGTCGACTAATGGTGATGCCGCGGCCGCCGCTGTGGGCGGTTCGCTCGCCGCACCAGATCTACCTGACGGAGCAGAACAGCCATCCCATCGGCAGCGGGCCAGGGATCACTTTTACCCACCTCATTCCTGACCTTGACCACTACAACGGGCGAAGCGGTCGGGTGTTCCCGCTCTATTGCGACAGCTCGACAGGCCGACCTAACGTCACGCCCCGGCTATGCAGCATGCTCGGGGAAATTCTTGGGCGAGATGTGACCGCTGCCGACCTCATGGCCTACGTCGCCGGAGTCGTGGCTCATCCGGACTACACCAAGCGGTTCCGGGAGGAGCTCCAGCACCCCGGCATCCGCGTCCCGCTCACCGCCGACGTCGACCAATGGGTGACCGCCGTGTCGATTGGCCGGGAGGTGCTGTGGCTTCACACATTCGGCCAGGTTGGTGCTGGTGAGCAGCGCTTCCGCGATTTCGTCGACCGGACGGTGCCGAAGGTCCTCGCGACAATCCCGGACGAGCCGGACGCACTGCCGGACGACATCGGCTGGGACGAGGACAGTCGAACGTTGCTGGTCGGCACGGGGCGAATTGGACCTGTCGACCGTCGGGTCTGGGAGTACAACGTTGGTGGGATGAAAGTGATTCGCCATTGGTTCAACTATCGCTGCGCGAACCAGCGCCACCGGCGTCGATCCTCGCCGCTTGACGACGTGGAACCGCTCCGATGGAGCAGCGACTTCACTGACGAGTTGCTCGAGATCCTGGCAGTCCTCGGCGGGTGCGTGGCTCTCGAGCCCCGGCAGTCAGCCCTGCTTGACCGCATTTGCGCTGGTCCGTTGGTCTCGGTCGAGGAGCTGACCGAGGGCGGCGTCCTACCGGTGCGCGGGCCCACGAAGCTCATCGTTTCGGACGACAGTCGAATCCCCAGGCTGTTCTGACAACTCGTGTGGCCGGTCCGACCATGGCCAGGGATGACTTTCGAGGCTGTGGCTTGCCTCGTTAATATGCGTCTGACGCCTACGGTCGGCGGAAGTCAGCCGCCAGTGCCGGGCTCACACGACCAGTCCTTCGTCTCTCCGACATCGTCTCCCGGGACGCATGTCGGAGCGCCGTGGCCCGCAGTTCGGAAAGGCTGACCGTTATCGTCCACTACAAGTTCCTGAGTCACTCCGCCGGAGATCACGGTCGCGACTAGGCGCCACTGCACTAGGACGGATTCCTTGAGAGTGGCGTACAGAAAGAAGGAGTCCTGATCGCCAGGGTTAAGCTCCCAGCCGGGCAATGGCTTGTATGGCCCTTCGGACACCTCCCGATACATGACCGTTGGTTCTTCTTCGTCGAGGTTCACGTTTAGCCCGAGGTCTCGGGGAGTGTCACCGCCACCAGTAGTGCAGATCGCCACCATGCCGTCCGGCAATGGGGTCCGAGACACGATATCGACGTAAAAGTCACGAACGATCACCTGTGACGGCCGGGTGTTCTCAAGCGTGAGCTCAGCCCACGTGGCCTCATAGTCGGCACCATTCTTTTCCCATGCCCAGTCCTTGCGCTCTTTGCACGGAGCCTCCGGAGGCGGCCCAACCCGAATCGGTTTCTGCGGTATGAAGTACAGGAACGTGTCATCAAAGTCTCCGCCGATCAAATTCGCTGGTCGAGCGTCCGCGCGAACCACTGCGAGCACCGGGGGCCGTGCGCGGACGGCGGGCGGCGAAGTTGCGGCGGCCTTATTGTCACCGTCATTATTGATAGCAACGATAATGGCTGCGGCGACGACAGCAGCGACACCGATGCAGCCGGTGACGAACGCGCCGACGATTACGGTCATGTGACGGCTCGAGACGCCGATGCTCGACCCGCCTAGCGCGACGTTCTGCGTTCCGGAACTGCCAACCATGTTTCCAGACCCGGCGGGAACCTTCAATGAGGTGTTGCGGCCACCGACACCTGGTGCTGGCCGGCTTTGCTGCTGTTGCCGGTCGAGGATGACTGCCGACACGGCGGCGGCGACGGCGAACACGCCGAACGTGGCGAGGGCGGTTGCGCTCGGGTTGTTGCCGAGGAACTTTGTTGTAACGCCAACTGCGATCGTCAGCAGCGATGTTGTCACGACTGCGACCGTGCGAGATCTCACCCTAGATCACCTCGGCCATTGTGTTGGAGTGATCAGGGTATCCGCTGGCCGCCCGAGCAGCGGCAGAACATGGCCCGTCCTCCCTTCGATGCCCTTCGGTTAGCGCCTAACCGTGCTGTAGAAGAGCAGGTCATGCCAGGCAGGTAGATAGGGATGGGGGCCAGCGTGTCAGAAGAGCGACACCTGAGGCATTGGCGGTGGACGAGCCTTGCCGATCGTCGGGCAAACTGGAGGTCCGGATCCCACGAATGCACCCGGCACCCGGCGACCACACTCGGCACTGAACTGCCCTCGCCTAGTGCATGGTCTCGGCAACATCACGAGCGACTCGCCGAATTGACTGTTTGGTGACTCTCGCGAAATCGAAGACGTGGGCCTCGTCGACTCATACGAACGGACACTGGCAACCGCCGACAACTAAGGCGAGGGATGCGCCTGGGCCGGCGCCGTAGGCCATTGGGTCGATACCTGTCTGCAATCAGCAGGCTACCGTCGGCACAGGAGGAGATTCGGGGCGCGCGCGTCGGTGGGCGGCTTCGACGCTCCACCAGCTCGACGCATGAACCAGATCCAGTGCATGGCGACCAGCAGGCCGTGGCCTACCCTTTACGGCTGCATCTAGCCCCTTCAGCCTTCCTTTGATCCATCAAGGCCAAACGCGGCTCTCGCTCACGTAACTGAAGATCAGTCGTCTTATGAGCAGGTCAACTGGGAGGCACGGTGCCACTCGGACGCAAGGGTCGAACGGGATGGATCCTGCTGACGGCAGCGGCGCTGCTGGTGGGGCTGGCCGTGGTGGGATGGAGCTTCATGCGAGATGGTGAGCTGACGGCCGGCGCGCCAGGCACGGCCTCGGGTAGCGCCGCTGGTGGACCGAGCGCCAGTCCCCTCAACAGATCCCGCGCAGCCCGGCTGTCCGAGCAGCTGACCTCCGGCAAGGAGGCAGAGCTCAGAGCCGCGCTGGCACTGCCCTCCGATCAAGCGCTGGAACCGGCGGCCGTTAAGCAATTGGCCTCATTGGGCTCAATCAGCTTCGACCTTGACACCTTCACATACCTGGACGGCCAGACGGCAGAGGTTCAGGGAGTGGTGGACAACCCGCCTGACGGGACGATCCCCAACTGGACTTTCACTGTGCTGTACCTCGGGAGGGAGTGGAAGTTGGTAGATGGAAGGCCGAAGGGATGAAGGTCCGAATCGTCCTGACCGCACTGCTGCTGGCCGTATGGACGCTAACCGTTCCGTCTACCGCTGCCCAGGCAGCCGGGTGCAGCAGCAGTTCCACCACCGCAACCGCCAACCAGTCCGCCAGCCGGCGGCCTGTCATCTTCGTCCACGGCTGGACCTCCAGCGGCAAGGGACTGGAGGGCGCCGGCAGGGCGCTGGCGGAGCGGATCGGAAATCGCATCCAGCCCTTCTATTTTGACTACGGCAGCAACAGCACCACGTGGGCGGCCGACAAGGTGGTGGCTGGCTGCCTTGCCGATTACATCGCTGCCGTTTCTGATGCGTATGGCAAAAAGAGCGGCGGTGACCGCAAGATCATCCTGGTCGGCCACTCGATGGGTGGTCTGGCGTCGCTCTACGCAGCACAGGATGACAAGGTCATGGGCCGTATCGGCGGACTAGTAACCTTCGATACGCCCTATCTGGGCAGCCCTTTCGGCAACACCGGGATCGCGGGCATGCTGCAGGGGTTGCAGCAGAGCGTCGGCAGCAAGCTCATCCCGCCGATCGGCTCGGACGCCCAGATCTGCTTGGGGCAGCACAGAGACGGGGCCGGGCTGGCAAAGGGCTGTAAAGCGCAGCTTCCGAGCTACATGCCGGTCACGGCGGGAGTTACCGCTATTGCGGGCGATATCACCGTCAGGCGCACGTTCGGCCCCTTCCATCTGTACGACATTCCGCTTAGCAGCGATGGCATCGTGCCTGTCGACAGCCAGCACGGCTATCTGCAGATCCAGAAGAAGGCCGCGTGGCCGATGGGGCAGAAGATTCGTCTAAAGAGGGACAGCTGCACTATCACCAGCGACTCAATGATGCGGACGCTCAAGGTCGCCGCTCAAGGCGGGGCGGCCGGGTTCATTAGCTCGCTGCTGAGTGCCGTTGCGGAGCTCAAGGTCGACGAAAATGCACTCGACGGGCTACTAGAGGACAGGCTTACGCCGGCGCTGGCCGTCTATCTGGGGATCGCCACGCTGACCGCCGACTGCAGCCACATCAAGGTCACCAACCACGGCCCCGCGTTGGATCACGCGGTTGACTCGCTCAAGGACTACCTCAATCAGCTCGAGCCGGGCACGACTGTCCGTGACCTGATGCCCGTTAAGTCGGACGGGAAGGTAGCGCCAGGCTGGAGCACGGTGGATGGGACGGATGTAGGCGGGGTGGACTGCAGCTTCAACACCGCCAGCCCTGCGGCCAGGAGCGGCAACATCTACTACTGCAGTCCCAGTGCGGCGACGGCGGACGCCTGCTGGGTGGAGGCGGGGCGAAACGCCGTACTATGTCTCAGCAACCCGATGAGCCGCAGAGTGGTACGGCTGTGGACGGAGGGCTCGGTCGGTGCGGCCCTGCCGACCGGCCCGGCCGAATACAGCGGCACCCCGTCGCCGATTCGACTGGATCTCGACAACGGTGCACGATGCCGCCTACGGAACGGCGGCAGTTGGGGCATCCAGAAGAACAACCCGGACCTCATAGGCTTCTACGGCTGCAACAACGGCGAGGTGGTGTGGGCGAGCAGAGACAGCCGCACCGGCATCGACCAGTCCGGCAAGACTTGGAAGGTCCGCACTGGCAAAGAGAATGGCGGGCTTACGACGCGCAAGGTCAAAACCGTCTACTACGTGGCGACGGCATAGCAGTTGTCAGCCCCTCGCGCTTCAGCTCACTGCACTGAAATTGCAGGGGCGCTTTAGGACACCCATTTGGCCGCGCGTCTGCCAGGCGCCGTCCCGAAGCTCTTGACGGTACTCATTCGACGGACTTTTTCACCACGCAAGATCGACACTTGCCCCGCACCGTTGTGCTTCGGGGTGGTCAGCCAGGCGCAGCCCAGGGCCAGTGTAGGCCTTCAGCCTGTTCCGGCCGGTCCGGAAGGACGCTCACGAGGTTGCCGAGCTCCTCGAGGACGGCGACCATCTGCTCGATGCTGATGCGAGGGGATGTCTCTGGCGGCGGGTGCTGTGCCTCTCGGCGCGCTTGGCGTTCAGCTTGGGTTTCGCCGATCGGGTTGGCGAACACGGCGGGGTCGGCGCAGGCTGGAGGCGGGCCGAGCGGCAGATTGTCAGGCTTCTCGGCCGTCGATGAGGCGGCGGAGCGCCGGACCGGCGGTGGGGAAGGCAAGTCGCAGAGTGTGCGCGCTGAGTCCTATGCCCCACCAGCTGAGGGCGACGAGGTATCCGACGATGAGTGCCCCGTTGGTGTCGTTAGTGAAGACGATGGCGTAGCCAAGTCCAAGGCCGGGTGCGGTGACCATGCGGATGGTGCGACTTCCGCTGACGGTCAGCGCGGTGGCGACGCCGAGGAGCGCGGCTCCGGCGCTGCCGATGAGGCCGGGCATGCCGGTCAGGTCGACGGGTGGGGTGATGGTGAGTGCTGCCCGCATGAGGTAGATGCCGGTGGTGGCGATGGCGGCGTGCAGGATCGCCGGCCGGGTGCGCGCGAGCCAGGCGGGAAGGGTGTTGGCGGGGATGCGGGGTGCGGTCGCGGCGATGACGGCGGCACAGACCGCGAGTGGCAGCGCCGAGCTGAGGGTCCATTTCAGGAAAGGGCTGTAGTCGTATCGGACGGAGGTGCCGGTCGCGAGGCCGTAGAGGACGGCGGCGATTGCGCCGCCGACGGCGGCGGCGAGGTATCCGCGTCGGACGAGGCTACCCGTCGTGGGATCGGGCGCAGACGTGCTGTGTGCTCCGGCGAGCCAGGTAGTGGGGGCGAGGTGCGCCACGGCGAGCGCGGTGAGCATGGCGAGCGCGCCGGCGGCGCCCAGTTGCGGCAGGGAGGTGCGGACACCGACGACCCGCAGGAACATGGTGGTGATGTCCGCGGTGAAGATGGCTTGAAGGAGCAGAGTGAGGGAGCACGCGCCGAGCAGGAGGGCGCTGGTGAGGTCCCGGATGCGGAGCCGGACCCGTGGCGGGCTGGTGCCCGCGGCGGTGGGTGTCTGCTGGTGTGGTGCGGTGAGCGCCAGGGCGCCGTCGGCGAGGGCGTGGGACTGATCGGCGAGGACTGCCGGGGTGAGGCCGGCGGCTGTGGTGAGCCGGTCTTGGAGGCCCGGTATGGCTTCGGCTTGGCGGAGGATGACGCCGCTGAGGTGTTGGCTGTCGAGGTCGGCCGCTTCAAGGGTGTCATGGACCGCGTGATGAACCCCGTCTAGGAGGGGTTGCGCCGCGATGACGACGTCGTCGTGGGTGATGACCGTGGGCTTACGGGATGCGGGAAGTAGCACCGGCGCGCGGTCCTGCGTCATCAGTAGCTGCCTGGCCAGGCGGACGGATTCCAGCAGCGCCGAGCTGTCCTGGTGATGCGGGGACAGGGCTATCTCGCCTCGCAGGGGGTCGTCGTCGTTGGTGGCCGCGTCAACGATTCGCTGGGCGAGGACATGGTTCAGGTCGCGGGGTAGGTCGATCGTTCGTGTTGCCAGTTCGCGGTACCCCTCGGGGCTGGCCTGGAGGATGGTCAGGGTGACCGGGTGGCGGTCGGCCTGGCAGATCAGCAGGCAGGAGCCGTCAGGTGCGGTGAGCCCGTGGATTGTGGTGTAGGCGGCGAGGGCTGCTGGTGCGGTGACCATGGCAGGGGCGGGCAGGCCGGCCCGGGCTGCCGCGTCGGCGAGTTGTGCCCGGCGGCGGGGTCCCCAATTCGGCGGAATGGTCACGGTGAGGGCGGTGATGGGCTCACTGATCTGACGGGCGGCCTGGTCGGCGGCATGCCACAGCTGTGCGGCGAGCAGTTGCACGCCGTCGATCGGCTGGTCTGCTGCTGGTCGGCCGAGCAGCTCCAGCGGGTCGCTGACGAACTGATGTTTCGCCGGCGGCTGGGACGCTGCGGACACGCCGACCTGGATGTGGCCGGTGGGGTCGAGGGCGACGCCGTGCGGCATGGTGAGGCCGCCGTTGAGCAGGACGGGGATCCGAGTGCCGTGTCGGTCGAGTGTGGCGGCAATGGCCGACGAGTTGAGGTCGATGGATAGCCGGCTGCCCCCGTTTGGCATGTGCGGCAGTCTCTCCCGGCGGGGGAGTGGAACGTCAACTCCAGTCCCGCGCAGTGATCTCTTGTGCGCGTATGGTGAGAATCCTTCTCCACGGGATGGCGAGCCACAGTCATCCTCATATATGCGGAGGAAGGTCAGCATCGGCGCGGGTGGAGGCGAGCAAGTGGCGCAGGAGTCGGGCGATAAAGCCAGTCGGCTGGCCGAGTATGCGCGCCCCACGGTCTACGTGCCGCACGAGCCGTCACCGGGTCGCCCGCCAGGACGGCCATCAGCGGCCCTGGCCCGGGCCGTCCGCGCCGGCGTGGGGACCCTGATCTTCCTGGTCGGCGTGCCTGCGCTGCTGTGGGCCGTCGGTGGCGACCCTGTGCGGCGGCTGCCGACGTGGCCGCAGATCGTCGCCTGGTTCGACGAGCCGAGCGGACGGTTCACCCCGAACGTGCTTACGGGCGCGGCCGTCTGGGCGTTGTGGCTGCTGTGGGCCGTGTTCGCGCTGCTCCTAGTCGCCGAGCTGTTCGCGGTGTTGACCCGATGGCGGATCCCGGCGCTGCGGCTTCCGGCACCGCTGCACCGGCTCGTGTTCGGCCTGGCCGGCACCGCCGCGATCGCCGTCACCTCCGTCGGATCCCTCAACACAGGGCAGGGCGCTGACAGGTCCGCAGCCGTCCTCGTCTCCGCTGAAGGCGGTGGTGTCATTCCTCGACAAGCGGTCGCGCGAGGGCCTGCGCTGATCCGGGTCGCAGACACCCGCTACGTCTACACCGTCGAGCGACACGACACCCTGTCCAGAATCGCCAAGCAGTGGCTCGGCGACGCATACAGGTGGCCGGAGATCTGCCGCCTGAACAAGCATCGCCACTTCCCGCGAATCGGCGGCACCCTGCGCGACTGCAACCTCATCTACCCCGGCTGGGAGCTGCGACTCCCCGCCGACGCCCGCCCACCGCAGACCGCCACACCGGCAGCACCGCCCGCGCCATCACCCTCGACCGCGACCCCTTCGGCATCGCCAAGTACCGCCTCAGAATCGCCGAGTCCTACCGTGCCGCCCGCCACGCCCGATCAGGAAGCAGCACCAAATCCCAGCAGCACGGCATCGACGACCCCGAGCGCCCGCGAGTCCACCTCGCCCACCCCGCCAGGGCCCTCCGCCGCCACCGCGTCGGCGTCGCGGTCCGCCTCGCCAGCTGCGGGCGACCAAGGCTCGACCGGGGCAAGTGACGAGCACGGGGTGCAGCTATCGCCATCCAATTGGCTGCCCTGGTCACTTGCCGCCGCGATCAGCGCCGCCGCCGCCCTGGTCTGGGCGCAACGCCGCCGCCGATACACCGGCGAGCCCGACGCCGACCCGCCCACGCAACTGCCACCGCTAGTGCTCCAGCTGCGCCGCGCCGTGGCCCGCAACCCCGAACTGCCGAATCCGGACGACCACCACACCGAGCCGCCCGCACCCGTGCCCGACCTCGCACCGCTGCCGCCCGGCGGAACCGGCATCGTCGGCGACGGCGCCCACGCCGCCGCCCGCGCCGCACTGGTCGCGGTCCTGGCATCCGGCGGCCCGCACCACCCCGACGCACGCGGCGAAGTCTTCATCGACGCCGCCACCCTGGAAACACTCCTCGGCCCCGACACGGCGGCACTCACCCCATGGCCCCGCCTGCACATCGCCGACAGCGCGACTGACCTGCTCGCCGTGATGGAAGCCAAACTCCTGCACCGCAGCCGCATCCTCGACGAACACGCCCTCACCGACCTGGATACCCCGCGTCAGCAGGCCCCCGACGAGGAACCGCTGCCGCCGATCATGCTCATCACCCACACCCCGCCCGCCGGCGCCCGCATGCGCGCCAAGACCGCACTCGCCCTCGGCGCCGACCTGCACGTCTCCGCCCTGCTGCTCGGCGAATGGACCCACGGCCCTACCGTCGATGTAGACCCCGACGGCCACACCACACTCGCGCCCGGCCAAGCGGCAGAGCCGATGCCACCGCGCCTGCCCGTGCTCGATCACGACACGGCCATTCAGATCCTCACCACCCTGCGGGAAGCCCAGACCGGTGAACCCCCCGCCCTCGCGTCACCCGCTGTACCGGTCGCGGTCGTCCCACTGCACGCCAACCGAACCAACAGCAAGCCCGCCGAACAACCGGCGGTCACTGCGCAGCCCGACACGGCCACCCGCAAAGCCCAACTCCGGGTGCTCGGCGAACCGCGGATCGACAACATCACCCAACCCGGCCGGCCACTGCGCGCCAAAGCCCTCGAACTCGCCGTGTTCCTCGCCTGCCACCCCGACGGAGTCACCACCCGCGACATCGGCGAATACCTCGAACCCGACGCCCGCCTCAGCCAAGCCGACCAACGCGTCCACACCAACGCCAGCAACCTGCGACACTTCCTCGGCCGCGCCGCCACCGCAGACACGAAGAACGCCTACGTCATCAAGACCGCTGGGCGCTACCGACTCGACCCGGCCACGGTCGACGTCGACGTCTGGAAACTTCGCGACCTCCTGCGGACGGCGGCGATCGCCACCGGCGCGCGCCGCCGCGAGCTGCTGACCGCCGCCTGTGATCTCTACACCGCGCCGCTGGCTGACGGCCGGGATTACGAATGGCTCCAACCGCACCGTGAAGCCGTACGGCGCTGGGGAACCGAAGCCCACCTCCTGCTCGCCGACGATCTGATCGACAGCGACCCGCAAGCCGCGTCCGACCTGCTTGACAAGGCCATCAGCCTGGATCGCTACAACGAAGCCCTCTACGCCCGTGCCATGCGCGCCCGCCACGCCCTCGGCGACGCAGACGGCATCCGCACCCTGCTGCGAGCCCTCACCAAAGCCCTTACTGACCTCGACGCCGAACCCCGAGAAGAGAGCATTGCCCTGGCGACCCAGCTCCACGCCAGTCTGGCCGGGACGTGAGCATCGAGATGGCGACCATCTTGGGGCCTAAGACGGGCCGTGGAGACGCCGCGAAGGCCACGTCAACCGGATTAAGATGATCAAACGACAGATGTACGGCCGGGCGAACCTCGACCTGCTCCGCAAGCGGATCCTGCTCGCCTGACAGGGTCAATTCCGATCACGGAAAATGGGTCCAGATCCAGATCCCGTTTTCAGCCGTCGTTGACAGACGTTTGACGTGAATGTCCGTCGGCCCCTATCACGACATGCCGTTTAAGAACCGCACGCGGTCACCATACAGACGGCCACCACCGCGATCGACCTAGGCAGCACCGTCCTGAGCACCGGGCAGACTTCATCTCTCGCGCGCGGCGCGTCAGGCTACCAGCGCGTGCGAACGCATCCCCGGCTGTGCAGCTCGGTGGCCCTCAGCGCCGCCGCCGGGGCTGGTTCGACGACGCCTGGGCTGCACTCCGCCGTTACCGAGACCGTCGGCACTTAGCCGCCTCCGAGGTGCGTGTGCGTCTGCCGCCGCAGTCGTTGTTACACGGAGAGGAGGTGAACGATGGATGGTTGGATGACCGCCGCAGTCACCGAGACGGCTCGGGTGGTCCGGCACGCGCTGGCGAGCTGGGGCCGGACCACCCGACTCTGCGTCCTGGCCCTGACTTTCGCCTTGGCCTTCGGACTACTGTCAAATACAGGTTTTTGGCAGTAGGACGCGCCCTGCGCAACGATCCCACGGCCAAGCAGTGACGGCCATGTCTGGCCGGCTCTCACGCGGGAGCCGGCCAGACATGTCTGTTCGTGGCTCCAGCAAGATCCCTTTCCCTGTTGACCCGGCGCTGTGGACAGCGCTTGTGGCAGGGCGGCTCGGGCTCGTACTGATCGCCTGCCGCCTCTTCCTGAGAGAACAGACAAGGCGCGTTGGGTTCCGGGGGCCCGGCTCCATCGAGATGGAGTTGAAGGAGCTGTGCCGGGCCGGGCCCGGGCAGGGATCTTCTCGCTGGAAATGACCGCGCTAGGTGAGCCTCCGCCTCCTGCTCGAAGCGCTGCTGACCGAGCAGAAGAAGTGCAACTTCGACCTCTTCCACAACAACCGGACCGCCCAGAAGAGGGCCGACAAGGCGCGCGCCTCTAAGTCGAGGGCACTGAGCTGCCGAAACGGGGGCACTGGAGGCGAAGAGCTAAGTGCCAGTCCAACGCGGCGGGTAACAGAGAGAACGCCCTGCTCACGGCGCTGACCGTGATCACCCTCGTCTCCATCGGCGCGCTGCTCTGGATTGTGCTGGCCACCGGCCCGGAGTTGAGCGGCAGCACTGCCCTAGCCGTAATCTCTGCGATCGCTACGGTTGCCGGCAGCGCTGTCACCGGGGTTCGTTGTCGTGCTCCGCAAGCGGCCCGCGCGAAGCCGGGGGTAGCTCTTGAAGAAGCTGGGGCACGCCACCGAGGCCAAGGGCAAAGGTTCGCGCCGGGAACTCCGGACCACGGGGTGTGGACGGTGGTGCCGCCAAGTTCGAATCCTGGGCGGCCAGGTGAGCGGAGCGCGGGCGGTGCTGCCCCTTCCTGGCCTAGCGCGAGGCGGGCGTCTACGACTCCATCTACCTCGTGGCGGCCAGGGGGCGGGCGCGGTGTTCTACTTCGGCTGGCCCCGGATGGACATCAAGCTGATCGGGATCAAGTCGCCCGATCCGGAGCCGGAGATGGTGGCCTGTGTATAAAGCTGTGGACAACTCTGTGGAGACGGCCCGTCGTGTCGCTGCTGACGAGCAGAGGACCGGCAGCTTTGACTGCTTCCACAATGAGTTGATGTCTATCCGCAACACGCAAGAGAAGGTCGAAAAGTCCAGGGCCAACCTGGCAAAGAGGCTGTGACCTGGCCTTATGTGGTCAGTCAGACAGCCTTTCCGCTGCGGCGCGTGGATACGGCCCGTGATTTGGTCGGTCCATCTGACGAGGGCCGCATGATGTTCCACACCGGGTGCCACGGCTCTGTCGGGTCGATGTGATTCCGTAGAGCTTGGCCCGCCGCGGGGCCCGTCTACAGGCGGGGACGTGGGCGTGCAGCCGCAGCGAACAACATTCGTGCGGCTGTGACGTTGGGATTAGTGATGAGGCAGAGCGCCTAGGTGCGACGCCAGGCCACACCGTTGAAAGGCGCGGATCCGTAGGACCGGGCCATTACAGTACGGCGAACGTGACCGATGGCCCGTAAGTCTGGGTCAAGGCGGGCACCCGGGGGGTCGCATCCCCCGGGGCCGCCGAGACGGTCACGTCCGCCCAAGTGTCCGAGGCATGGACCACTACGAAGGGAGCAACGAGACGCGGTGACCAGCGTAACGACGGATGCGCGAAAGAAACAGGTCAGGGGCCCTGACGACCCTGGCGAGGGGCCGAATTGGGCCGTTGTGTTGGTGGCCCTGCCCGGGATTGGGGCGGTCCTGTGGATCGCCCTGGCCAGCGGACAGAGCGCCGCTGCTATCGCGATCCCTGCCATCACGGGGATCGTCGGTACCGCAGTTGGGGGACTGGCTCTGAGGCGGAAGCGGTCGGGTAGGTCGCGCCGCAGTTGATCACCTTCGGTGAAGCCGGTGCCCTTCGGAACGGGCACCGGCTTCACCAACTTCATCGTCACGGCCGACCTCAAGTGTGTCCTCACGCATCCGCTCTGCGCCTAGGTGTAATGCCTAGGACGTGGCGGTGACAGAGAAACATGGACACGTGCCTGGAGGCGGCGGACGCGGAAAGGAGAGATTATCTAGCGCTAGTCGTGTCGCCCGGTGACGAAGGTCACTGCCGCGAGAACCACGGTGACCATGCCGGCGAACGTGGTGCCGCCTGAGGCCAATGCCTTGCCGACGCCCGGCTCTGTGGCCCAGGAAACCCAACCGGCGATCGTTCCTGCAAGGCTTGCTGCGAGTACAGCGACGGCAAGCCAGAGCAGGCGAACCACAAACCCGTTGCCCATCAGTGGACCCTTCGCGGGACACAGCTGTCCCTCTTGGTGGGCTGGTGAGACCCGTTGGAAGGTACCCGTGGTTGGTTTGTGGTTGGTGAGTCAACTGTCGGAGGTGGACAGCTTCCGTCGCAAGCAATCGTGGGTGTGGTCACATCTAGAGGCGGAGGGCGAACCGGTGGGCGCGCGCCTCCCGAGGTCCAGGGCCCGGCGGGCAGGAACGCCGCAAGGACGTTATCGGGATAGTGAGCAAGCTTTGCGCCGGAGGCGAGGACGAGACGGCCATCGAGCAGCCCCCACCGGCGCTCCGACGCCGGGGAAGCCGCGGACGGCGCACGAGGCGGTGACAGGCCACAAGGTCGTCGCACCGCCGCCAGCCGTTGATTCTGGTGTGTCCCGATGAGCTGCGTGCGTCGACCGCTACGCGATCGTGGTCAGGGCGGTAGCGGAAGGTGTGCCCTGGCTCTACATCGAGTTGATGTCGAAGGGGCAGGTCACCTTTGCGATCATCGCCGCCGTCGTGACTGTAGCCGGCTTGGCGTGGACGATCATCTGGCCGCTGCGAGCCTGGCGGCAGTCTGGGCCCATGATTGCTGTGCAGATGGCCGTTGGGGACATCTATGACCAGCAGGACCAGCTCGTGGTCGACCTTAAGAACGGCAGCAAGCGGGCCATGCGGCTCGAGAAGGCGCAGCCAGACGTGAAGCCGAAGCGGCGGCGGAAGGTTGGGCCGGACCCCGGGCGTAACAGCAGGCAGCCTGTGAATGCAATCTTCGTGCAGAACCGTGGCCGGGCTGCCGCGACGGTCCGCCGGTGCAAGTACTTGTCGCCCATCGGCTTGGCGCACAGCACCAGCGCGACGAAGTTCCACCGCAGAGCCGACAGCACCTAACCAGTCGGTCCGGCCGTTCATCTGCGCTCGATCGCCTCGGAACGGCAGGGGACGCAGCGGCCAATGGGCTGACCAACATGCCCAGGCCGCTGGCACCGGCCACCGGCGTTCGGCGTGGCCGCCCCCCGCCGGTCGGTTCCGGCCAGCGCCGGACCCCGCCGGCTTGTCGGCAGGAACCGCCGCCACCCCGCAGCGCTCACGGGCGCGTCGCCCTTAAATTGGTCTTCAGTACTTCGGGTGACACTCTGGCTGTCACCCCCGGCAGGCGAATCTGTCACCCCCGCCGGTTGTTCTGTCACCCCCACTGCGGCTGTAGTCCGTCGATCCGTGTGCACCAGCCGATAGACGCGGGTGGCGATGCCGGCGACCTTCGACACGACAAGACGACCCAGTTGCACGAGCTTGGCCAGGCATCGTTGCACCGTGCGCTCGGAGCAGCCGACGTACTCGGCGAGGGTGGCCACGGATGGCCAGGCGTTGCCCTCATTGTTGGCGTGGGCGGCAATGGCGATGGCCAGTGCTCGCTCGTTCTTCCCTAGGTCTTTCGTGGTGAGCAGGGCAGCCTTGACGGCTTGACTCATGGCTTACGGATCTCCGTCCGTCAGGGTCCGGGGCGCCTGTCGTGGCGCCCCGGGCCGATCTCTGGGTTGAAACCACCGGCACTACCGGTGCGGCGGTGCGATACGTAGGTGAGCGGCCGGTTGCTGAGCGTCTTTCATTGCGGCCCGGGGATCTGTCGACGGTCGGCGTGAGAGCCCGCTCTTGGCCGCTGCGGGGGCGGGGACCTGATCCACGCTCAATCCGTCGCCGGGGTCAAGCCACGTCAGCCGGACCGCCGGCGTACGTCATCGGCGCCGCTGGTCCGTCGCCGAGCGATACGCGGGTTCGCGGCGGCTGGGCGCATTGCCGGATTGGGCCGTCGCCCTGGTGCTGGAGTCATCGAACGGCACTTCACCGCAGGTCACAGAAGGGGGCGCCTGCGGCTGCGCCACGAACTCGGCCGAGCCGCAGGCGGTCTGCGGCCTGGTCCGGCTGCCCCTGTCCGACATCGCCTCGGCGGTGAATCCGTCGCCAGAGGGCTTGGATCGCGCCCGGCCCGCCCACGGAGCCGACCAGTTCTGGGGGGCCGGGGCGTTGCACGGCTGCAGCAGCGGGATGTCGTGCCCTGCTTGATCCCTTACACGATGGCTTCAATTGAAGCGTTACACGGGCCTTGAGCATCCCGGACACGGAGCGTGATGCCAACAGTCCGTGACGGCTGTTGTGTCAGGCATCCGCTTCTGCCGAGTTGAGTGCACCCGATCACACCATAGCAATGGTGCACAGTTCTTCCGAAAAGAGAAGACGAACATCGAGCGTGGCGAAACGGTCGCTGCGCTGCATGCATCAATTGCGTTACACGCCAGGTCGCTTTCGAAGACAGTCGGCGCCCACGTCTACTTGTATTTGCACGAGCTTGTCGATCCACGTTTGACCCGGTTATGGCGTCGAGCCGGCCATCGGGCCGCCCGAATCGCCCGCCGCCCTGGGTGCCGCCGAGCCCACTCCACCGTTGCCTACCGTCGGTACGGTGCCGCTGTACGCTTCGGGGCCGGATTGTGCGGCGGGGAGTCGAATCGAAGGCGAGCGGTCTGCATGTTGTGGAGATTTGGTCGGCCCGCCGTCCCGGATGCGGGGGCCGGCTCGCCGCCGGGTGGGCGCCCTGCCCACCAGAACAGGGGCCGCGACACAAAGGTGACCCTGTGGGCGGTCGCGATCGTGGTCACCACGGGGTGCGAGGCCGCCGTCGCCGTGGTGCTCAACCTGTTCACCAGCAACGTCACCCTCAGGCTGGGCGTGCTCGGCCTCGTGGCCGTCGTCTGTCTGACCGTCGCCCGGCTGATTTCCCGGCATCTTGACTCGCTGGACAGCGAGCAGCAAGAGGCCCGGCAGATCGAACACACAAGTGCCGCGGCGTCGTCCACCCGCGCGGCGGTGGAGGACGGCACGCGCTCCATCCTGAGCCGGATGTCAACCACGCGGGCGTTCAACGACCAGGTGGGCATGCTCCAGCCGTGGCGCCGCGATCGGGCCATTGAGATCCGCGACTCTTGGCCGGTCGTGGAGCAGCTGGTGCAGAGCATCGTCACGGCCGATGACCGCGGCGCTGTCCTTCGGCAGTGGGGCGAGCAGCCGCCGGCCTGGTTCTCCCAGGCGCCTGTGGAGGTGATCTGCTGGCTGGCCGAACTGGCCTCGGATTACGGCCAGAAGCCTACGGCGGCGAGGCTGTTCGCCGTCGCCGTGGAGCGCGGCGCCTATCCGGTCGGCTATTGGAAGGCCCGGCAGGCAACGGCTCTGCCCGAGAAGGCCGTCGCGGAGGTCGACGAGCTCCTCGCTGGCGCGGCCGGAGAACATGTGCTTGCTCATGCCTTGCTGCTCGTCCACCGCCAGAAGTGGGATCCGGCCATCGACGTCCTGGCAGGTTGGCAGACGTCGTCGAACGCCGACGAGGCGATGCGGCTGCAGCTGCTTGCACGGCTGCACGCCCGAGCAGAGAACCTGAACTTGGGGGTCAAGTACGCGCTCGAGGCCGCCGACATCGAGGGCGCGAGCGGGCCAGCGCTCTACGCCGCTGAGCTGCTGCTTTATCGGGCGCAATACGGGGAGACCGTCAACCGGCTGGCCGACACCGAACAGGCTGCCGCGCTGGCGATCAAGGCGCGCAACACCCGACGATCGTGGCACGGCGATAGCGTCGAAGCGACCGTCGTTGCGGTCAAGGCGTGCCGGCTCGGCGGGAAAGTGGGGCAAGCGCGGGCGCTCATCGAGCCGGTGCCCGAGGGTGATGCCTGGCCGCACGAGGCCGCCGACCCCAGGCTGCGAAGGGAGAAGGCAGAGCTGCTCGCCGCAACCGGCCAGCACGACCAGGCTCGGACCTTGGCCGCCGAAATCGGCAACCCCTTCGTCGTGGCCGAGATCGAAGCTGTGGTGCTGACCAGCACCGCCGAAGCTTCGGTCGCCGCTGCGGCGTGGCAGGCAGCCCTGGACGCCGCGGAGACCGGGACGGACCTCCTCATTGCGGTCCGAGGGCTGGCCCACACCGGAGGTGACCTGCCGGATCTCGCCGAGATGGAGCAGCAGCACCCGCGGATGGTCGACGAGATCAGGGCCATTCACCGCGCCATGGGTGCCGGCGGCGGAACGACCGAAGCCCTGCGCGCCGGCGCCGCCGAACACCTGGCGCTCGCGGTGCTGCTCGCGGAACGATACGGGCACGAGGGGAAGCATCAGCTGGCCGCCGCCGTGCTAAACGACAGCGCGCACCGGTGGAACGATCCGGGTTTGATGCTCGCGTCAGCAAACCAACTGCGGGCCGCAGGAGAGCCGGAAGCAGCGATTCGGGCCGCCGAACGCGCGTTGACCATGGGCGGCTCGGAGTGGGCCGGCCAATTCGACACGCGCGCGTTGATCTTCGAAATTCATGTCGGCGACGGGCAGTGGGACCTGGCGATCGAGCAGGCCCGCAACCTGGTGACGCTCGACCCCAACGCTGCAAGTGCCCGCTGGGCGCTCGTGCACGCCTTGGTCCGCCGCAATGACAGAGACGGTGCGTGGAACGCCCTTACCCCTGACGGCGATCCGTTCGCCCCCCGCGACCGGCACGACGCCCTCACCTGGATCGGCCTGGTCGCCCGGTTCGACACCAGCACCCAGTTCGTGTCCCGCGCGCTGTCCACGATGGCCCGATGGTCAGACGACGAGCAGCTGATGGGCGTCTTCATCGCTCAGATCTTCTTCGGTCTGCAGCGGCAAGGGATGTCTACGACCGACGAGGACCTCGCGGCGCTGCACACCGCCATGTCCGACTACGCCGAGCGCTTTCCCGACAGCACGGTGTTTCGTAAGGTGACGATCTCGAACGAGGATCCGCTCGGCTCGCTGGCGCCGACCAGCCGCGCGCGTTACGAATCACTGAGCGAAGCGGTCAAGGAGCTCGACCTTGCCAACTTGCCCCTGGGTTTCTTCGCCACCACCTACGGTTTCTCCTACACGGAGGCATCGCTCAAACGCGGCGCCGGCTTCATCAACGCTCATTCCCCGGCGGCAGAGGCACACGGCAGGGCCGCTGCCGAGGCTGCCCTGAACAGCGCCGTCGTCATCGACATCACCGCAGCTCACACGCTGGCTCTGCTCGAACCGCAGCTGCGCTCGCAGTTGCTCTCTGGCTTCGGACAGGTCCGCGCCACCGACGACGCCTACCACGACGCGATCCGCGGACAGGAGTCGCTCGGCATGCGCTCGACCATGTCGACCGGCTGGGATCCCGTCGAGCAGCGCCCGACCGTCACGACAATTGAGGAGTCCGTTGCCGACGCACTTGCGGAGAAGTCCACGCTGGTCTGCTCGATCCTGCGTCAAGCAACACGCCGACCGTGGCCGCGGTTTACGAAATTTCGCGATACCGACCAGGGATTCGAGTGGCTGTCATCGCTCGACATGGCGGCCGCTCAAAGCACAACATTCTGGTGCGACGACCATCGTCTGCGTTCGGTCGCTGCCGATATGGGCGTCCCGGCCTTCGGCACGGTCGACCTCATCCGGCACCTGCAGAGCCGGGGACAGATCCCGCGTGAGCTTCGCGCAGCGGCCGAGGCGGTCCTGCTCACCAACTACTTCACCGACCTTGGATTCGACCGGGTCACGTTCGACCTAGCCGCGGCGATCGACGGCCAAGTGCCGCGTGGGGTGGCGTTCGCGCTGACCCGGCCTGCGACCTGGGCCGACCCGAACGCGGTGATCGAGTTCGTGCTCGCCATGCTGGCGCACGCCGCGACCGCCGGACCGGAGCAGATCGAAGGCTGGGTGTCCGCGACCGCCATCGGGCTGGTTCGCATCACCGAAGACGACAGCGGCGCCAGCGCCAACCTGCAAGCCCTCCTGAATCGGTGCATGACGCAGCCGTGGATGAACGCCGATCGGCTCCCGGCAGTGCTGCGCGGTGTACGGGCAGGAATCAGCGAACGGCCGCCGGTCACTGACCCGTTCGAGGCCGTGGCCGCCGGCGTTTACCGCAATCTGGTCGCCAAGCAGGGACATGCCTTTGCCATGTCGATGATGCTGGCCTTCGTCGCCTTGTTGCCGGAGTCCGACAAGGCGACGGCTTCGCGGGTGATTCTGACCCATCGCGACTAAAGCAACGACAGTTCACCCACTCGCAGGGTGCCGTTAGCCCCGCCGGTACGGAGCTGCGGGCTACCGGCCGTGCCGACCTGGGATCGAGGGAGTTCGAATATGCCGTCGACGGCCGGTTCAACTGCTGGGATCAACCTCAAGATCACGTGCCCGGATCTGCCGCCGACCGCGCGTCGTCGCCCTCCGTGAATCCCTGGTCTCCGAGTACGGACAGTCATCCTCCCGCCTCGCCGAACAGGTGTCTCACAGCTCGACGAGCAGAAGCCCGTCGTTGTTGAGGTTCACGTCGGGCGTGGTGGTGTCTGGAGCGTAGGGCGTCACCGCGAGGGTCCTCCGGCCGTCGAAGCGAACCTGCTGGCCGGGGACGAGGATGTGGCCTTCGGCGAGCATTCGGGCGAGGTGGTTGAGGATCTGTGCGGTGTCTTGGATACGGTCGGCGGGTACACCGGTGATCAGGTCCGGCTGGCCAAACTTCATCATGCCGCGGGTGTGTACCGGGTGCCCGAACCCAGGTGTGGGTTCGGTTTCCGCAATCAGACTTACCTCCTGCTGGATGGTGAACGGCCGGTGGGGTGACAGTGATGCCAGGGTCGGCCCGGACAACCAACTACAGGCATAGGCATCCAACGTCGCGCAGCTGCCGGCGTCGGCGAGCATGGTGGCTACCGCCCAGGCAAGTTGCAGATGCGTGAGGTCGGTCGGATCGTCGACCTCGACGGTGACCGAGTAGCAACAGGATGCCGCGTCGAGAAGATCAAGGTTGTCCAGTTGCTGGGCGGCGATGTTACGCAGAGCCCCGGTGCGCCAGCCGTCGATCCAGCTGGGGCTGTCCGCGTAGTGGTGGATGCGCAGATCGAGCGCGGCGGTGGGAGCGGTCTTCGGGACCGCGTCGTGAAGCCCGAGATCGGGCCGGGCTTTCAACACGTCCTCGTCGGCGAAGGCGATTAGCGTGATGGCGGCGCGGCGACCAGTCGGGCGAAACGCAGGACGAGGCCAGGGCGCGATCGGAGCAGTCACGGCGGCATCCTTCCACGCCCTTCAACGAGCCGCGCCGGCGAGCGGTTGCACCCATCTGCCGCATAGCGCTCGTCACGTAAGGTAACTAGCTCACGGGTGCACGCATCCGGACGTGCCGAAAGTAGCGCGTCCGTTAGACGGTGTCTCAGTTGGTGATCTTTGTGAGTCGGCGGTGGCAAATGACGGTTGCTGCGAGGTCGATAAAGGCTTGGAATGATCGGCTTGCGTTCGTACCGGCGGGCCAGGCGGCGTAGTCGGTGGATCAGGACAGACACGACTCGAGGCCTTTGCAGGCGATCCACACGGCGATGCCACGGCAGCGGACGACCTCGACCGACCCGCTCATATGAAGGGCCAACGCACTATTAGGGCGCAGGGTCCCACAGGTCCAGGATCGCCTGCTCGTGGTGCCGGTACCCAGCCTCGCTCAGCCAGTCCCGCAACGCCGCAGCCGCGATATCGCGGGACCTGGACCGGTACTGGTAGGCCTTGGAGTACTGACTACGGACGGCAGTGCCTCGCCGGGAGTAGGTGTTGAGGTCGACGACCGCGGCGAGTCCTTCGGCGGTTGTCAGCGACAGGTGCAGGAGCGCGGTTTCGGGTGGGGGCGACTGATCATCGAGCTTCGTCCATAGCATGTTGGCGGTCTGCGCACATCGGACGAGCACGTCAGTGAGCTCGAACAGGCCATGCAGGGTGAACGCTGCAGGGAGGGGCACGCTGCGGGCCCGCGCCTCCGCGGGTCGGTGCTGTTTGTCGAGTTCGGCCAGGTGGAATCCGATGCCGACGGTCAGCAGCAGCGACTGCTGGTTTGGGCTCTGCGCGGCGTGGCCCGTGATGAGTTGGGCCCCGGCCCTGACCGGGTATGCCTGACGCATCCCAAGCGCGCCGGGCGTAGCGGCCCGGGCACCGGACTGAGCGGTGGTGTAGTGGCGACCGCCAGCGTCGCTGATGGCCCAGGGTTCGGCGGCTATGCCCCAGTCGGCGTGGCGCGCCCGGAGCCAGCCGCTGATCGGTGCGCTTCGCATCGCGGCGAGGAGGATTTCTTCACGTGTGCTGACTGGGGGACCCCATCCGTTGTGAGTGCCCGTAGGTGTTTCGTCGCCCGCGGGCAGCAGCACGGCGACCTGCAGTGTCAGGTCGAGCGGTTCGCCTCCATCGTTCATCAATGACGGACGATGGTTGGTGAAGGGGTGGCGTTGCTCCTCGGGCGGGGTTGGCAGCAGCCTTCCCGGTTCTGCGGTGGCGGCGTCGAGTGCCTCGATGAGGGTGCCTGCGGCGAATCGGCGCCGGTTCGCCCACGACACGTCGGTGCGGTCTAGAGCGCCGGGCCGAGACCCTGCCGCAGCGCTGTCCAAGTGCGTCCGCACGGCGGAGACACGGTGGCGCCCGATACGCCGCAGGAACGCCGCCGCGTCGAAATCACCGATACGGGCGTGAGGGCCGGCGGACGCGAATACGACCTCAGTGTCGACCAGTCGGGCCGCGAGATCCGCCATTGGCAGACCACCGGTGACGGCGGCGGTGATCCGCCGGTCGACGTCCGCGTCGCCGAAGGCCGACTCCAGCCGGGAGACGTACAGGCTCACCGGCTCGATGGGTGCGGTATCCCCAAGACGCGTGTGCTCCTGGACCCGCGCCCACGCCGCTCTGTACGTGGCCTGAACGACGTCCGCAAGCCACGACGAGCCGGGAGGTTGGGCGGCAAGACGCGCGATGGTGGCGTCGGCCGGCTCGGGGACCGCCATCCGGATCGCATTCAACAAGTACGGCAGCAGACCAGGATCGCTTGGCGCGGTGGCGAGCACCGGCCCGCCGTCGGCCCGTTGCAGCAGCGCCGCGAGCCAAACGGTGGCTTCCTCGTCGGGACCGAACCCTCCCGCCGCGGGACCGCGAAGGTGGTCGAACTGATCGAACACGTATGGGATCACCGCTGCGGCCTCGCTGCCGGACAGCTCCGCGGACAGCGACGCGGCCCGGCGGAGCGTCCGGGCCGCCCGGGCGCACGCCTGGGCGTCGGTGAGGTCGGGTCGCAACGCCAGGGTGAGGTCCTCGGCCGCCGTGCCATGGCGTCCCTCGGCCAACTCTCGGATGGCCCGGGCGAGGCTATCGTCGCTGATCTCGCCGGTGATGGACGTCAGGGCGAAGTACCGCTCGGTGTAGTCGGGGTCGCTGACCCGCCGCTGCCCGCGCCGCCGGTGCTGGGCCACTGTCGATCTCACCGGGTCGGTGGTCAGACGCGGGAAGAGCCGTTGCAGGGCGTCCGCAACCCGACGGGTGTGCGGCGCAGGGACGTCAAGTCGGGCCAGCACCGCCTCGTCGAATTCGGCGCGGAGGTCGGCGAGGTCGGTGGTGTCGACGAGGGCGCTGCGGTGCATGGCGATGGCCTGGTACAGGCGCGGATAGGTGATTCGCAGAAACGTCAGGGTGATGAAGTCGACGACGTCGACCTCGGCAGCGCCGACCAGTGGCAGGTAGATGTCGACCTGGGTGAGTAGCCGGGCCACGCTGCGCGGCTCGGTCAAGACTCGCAGCAGCAGCCTCACGTTCTTCGACCATGCGGCGTTGGGCGTCCTCGCTCAGCGACGCGGAGGCCCGGCTGAGCGCGCCAGCGCAGCCGGTGTTGAACAGCGACTCAGCGTGCTCTAGGCGGACCGGCGGCTGCTCGAGGCGCAACGTGACGATCTTCTCCAGGAACGCGACGGCCCGGGCGCCGTGCTTGTCGGCGATCGGGGTCGTGGACAGCACGTCGAGGATGGTTTCTTGGTCGTAGGCGAGGACGTAGTGCACGTGCGGCAGCCGGCCCAGCACCCGCACCGCCCGGAAAACCGCCAGCAGTTGGTCGGGCTGCAGCCGGTCGACGTCGTCGATGACGACCAGCGTCGGACGGGCCAGCGCGTGCAGCGCGTTGCGGACCTGCTCTGCCTGTTCCCCGAGGGTCGTTCCCTGGTCGGTAAGCCGCTGTATGGCCTCGTTGGCCATCGCGGTCGCGGCGCTACCGACCACCGGCACCATCGACAGCGCTGGCGTGGCCAGGGCACCGTACCGGGAAAGCTGTTGCCGGACCCGGGCGCCGGCGCTGGTCTTCTCCGGCACCGCGGCGCGCATCGCGCCGAGCAGCTCGGTGACGACCGCGTCAGGACCGGACAACGCCCACGGGTTGATCCAGGTGACGCCCCACCGGTCAGGGTTGAGACCCGCCACGATCATCCGGATCGTGCTGGTCTTACCGCTGCCCCACGGGCCGACCAACCCGACCACCGTGCTGCTCGGCCGGGAGCCGATCTGGTCAAGCAGGGCGACCGCGCGTGACACGAACGGGCCGCGCCCGAACAGGTCCTCGCCCGGCTCGTCGATCGGGTCGTCGACCCACCAGCTGTCGTCGGGCAAGCCGGACACCACCATTCGCCAGCCACCTCCAAAGCCGCGGCCAGCGTACAGAACCGACGCTCCCACAACTCATTTGACGCAAGATCACATGCACGGATCTGCCGCTGATCGCGCGTCTTGATTGGCGTCGAGGATCGTATGCCGCAGCGATAGATAACACTCGAGTGACGCAACGTGACAGCCAAGCCCGGAGGGAGTCGACCAACCTGCACCCTTCAAGTGGAGTCGATGTACGACGGATCAAGTGGAGCCCGGCATTGCCTCAGCGCGATGCGGTACCGACGTCTCCCATCGCCCCGTCGGGCATAGACGGTGCTGGGCTACTTCGCCGAGGACGACCACCGATCGGAGTGGGGTGATCCCACACGCCAAAGTGCTTGCTGAAGGTCAGCAGCTCAGTTGGCGCTGCGCTCGGCAAGCCCTCACCCGACGGGGGCAACGATGCGACGAAGCGCTGCCATCTGATTGATCCAACTGCTCAGCCGAGTGATCCGTACGACATCGCCGGTCTTCCGAGCTTGGATGACAAGTCCTTCGCCGAGGTACATGCCGACGTGGCGTGGGTTGGCCATGGTGCCTTGGCTGCCCGGGATGAGGATGAGGTCGCCCGGGAGCAGGAGCGCTGAGTCGCCTACGGGCTGTCCGGCGTTGGCCTGGTCGGTGGTGACGCGGGGGATGGAGATGCCGGCCGCTCGGTACGCCGCCTGCATGAGCGATGAGCAGTCGCACTGCTTGTCGGGGTCGCCGGAGTGCGGGTCGGTACATGATCCGCCGAAGTGGTACGGAGTGCCGAGTTGGTCTAGGGCCCAGAAGATGGCGGTTGCGACGGCGGGCGGGGTGTTGGCGGGAAGCGCGAACCCGTCCGGCAGGGCGGTGGGCGCATCGGTGGCGCAGTCCGTCGGGGCGTTGGTCAGCTGCTCGACCAGGTGCACCGCGTCGTCGGTCCACGTGGCGTACGCGTCGGGGTAGGCCGAGGCCTGGACTGCCTGGGCGGCCTGGGTGAGGGGCATCGACTCCCAGCCGGGAATGGTCAGAAGCTTGTCGAAGAATCTGCCCGCCTGGTAGGCGGGCTTCGACAGTCGCGCGAGGCTGCCCCAGCCTTGGCTCGGGCGCTGCTGGAACAGTCCGATGGAGTCGTGGTCGTTGTTGTCGCCGAGGTGGGGCAGGTTGCGCAGGCCTGATTCCTGCATGGCGGTGGCGACGGCGATGACCCAACCCCAGCGAGGTACGCCTTTGGCGACGCCGACGTCGATGATGGTCGCGGCGTTCTCCACCTGCTCGGTGTCCCAGCTGCTGGAGCCAGGCGGGTGCCCGGAGGGGCGCACGGCGGACGGGACGAAGACCCCGCATCCGCCGGAACCGCCGCCTGTGATGGCCGACAACAGCAGCACGGGCACCCCGAAACAGGCCACCATGACGACGGCGACGGCTCCGATGACGATCCTGATCATGTGTTTGCCTCTCTGTTGAACACAAAAAAGGCCGGTCTCCGCGCTTACGCGCGGCCGGAAACAGCGACGCGAGAATGCGGACCAGGCGGTGGATAGACGACTGCCGCGGATCGCGGATGTGACGGTTCATCGGCAGGCCGCCCGATCCCCGCTTCGTGGCTCGGTTGGGCCACGGGGTGTGTTCCTTCGGTAGGCCGGGGGCGGCGGCACGGGCGACCGCCGCCCCCGACCGGGGTTGGATGAGGAAGGTCAGACCTTGAGCAGGTCGAAGGCGGCCACCTTCAGGTCACCGACGTTGCCGGTGACGACCCGGTTGGCGCGGACGGTGTCGTTCTTGGCGGGCTGGTAGTGGTCGAGGTATTCGGTGATGGCCTGGTAGCCGGCCCAGCGGCTACCGGTGATGGCTTTCTGGGTGTCGGCCTCGCGGATGAGGTACTTGAGCGTGCCGAGCCGTTGTTTGGCGTTGTTCTTGGTTTGTTCGGAGGCGTTGTCCTTGACTGGCCACACCTGCGCGACGACCTTCTCGAACTCGCGCATGGTGAGGTCGGTCTGGAGCATCCGTTCGGCAGCCTTCTCGAAGGTCTCCACGTACTTCCACATCAGGCCGAGTGCCTCGCGGGCCTGGCTGATCTGGGAGTTGACGTTGGAGGTGTGCCGGAACGTGTAGTGGCCGACCGCATGGCGGAAGGCGGCGCGTTGGGTGTTGGCGCAGACGACTCGGATCGGGCTGGCGTCCACGCGCAGGGCGGCGGTGCCGTCGTGGGAGGTGGTGCCGATCAGGTAGATGTCCAGGTGGTCCACTCCGGCGATCTCCATCGCGTCGGGCAGCTTCATCGTGACGAACACGCTTTTGCCGCGGCGGAGGCTGCCAGCGGTCTCGAAGTGGGCGCCGCCCACCTGATCGACGAGGCGGTCGAGCATCTCGGCGCACTGCTCGTTCTGGACCACGGTGTAGTCGGTGCCGACGATGCCCAGGTACTCGGTGTCGCCGGTGACGGGGTTGCGGCGCACGGTCATGCGCTTGTCGTCGGCGAGAATCTGCACCTCGACGCCGTCCACGACGTCGATGCCGACGGTGGGGATGGTGCGCACGCCCCAGTCGCCGAGTCGGGCGGCGGCCATGATCTCCTCGGCCTTCATCGTGGTCTGGGTGACGGTGCCGAGCTGGTGCCAGGCCGACAGGCGGGCGCTGGCGAAGGCGGTCGTTCCGTCCGCGAACGTTTCGAGTTCGTGCGGCACGGTTGCTCCTCTCGATGCTGAGGGGCCGAGCCCAACGGGCTCGGCCCCCTGATGGGGATGGGATGGTGGAGGTCAGGACTGCTCGACGGCGGTGCCGTCGACGGCCGGCGTCGGGTGGGCGAAGGTCAGCGGCGCGTCGGAGACCAGGAGGATGCGGCCGGCGGCAGCGGCCTTGGTGCAGTTGTTGCGCACCGCCCCGGAGCTGACCGTGCGGCCGAGCCGACCGCCGATCGCGGTGGCGATGTCCTGCGGGGTCATCGCCCGGCCCTGGCTGGCGGCCAGGACGTCGAGGGTGAGCCTTTCCAGTTCGCCCCGGCCGAACGGCTGGCTGCCGTCGGTGTTGACGGTCCCGTCGCCGCGTCGGCCCACGCTCCTGGCGACGCCCGTCCCGCGGGCTCGCGTGGGGAAGGTGACGACGTGGCTCTCACCGTCCGGCCCGACGACGTGCAGCGTGCCGTCCGGGCGGATGAGGGGCAGCACCGCCGCGGTGGCGCTCGGCGCGGTGGCCAGCCCGCGGATGACCTGGTAGCACAGGGGGCAGCGGGGCGGCTCGGGGTTCGGATCGACGTCGCTGGCCTTGGTGGGGCCCGGGATCCACCGCTGCAGTGCGCCGGGGAGGCGGCGGGCGGCGTCGGCCTGCTCCATCGCGGTGAGCAGGCGGGTCGCGGTCGGGTGACCGATGCCGCTTTCCGCCACGATCACATCGAGGGTCGCGCCGGCGTCGCCGTAGTCGGCCAGGACGCCTTTGATGGCCATGACCTTGCGGTCCCCGGGACGCGCCGCCTGCATAACGGTGACGGTGGGGCTCTCGTCGCCCCCCGTGCTGTCGTCCTCGTCGCCGTCTTCACTCTGGCCGGCCTCGTCCTCCGTGTCGGCGCCGTCGTCGTCCGGGATAGTCCCACCCTCGCCGTCTCCGGGCTGATCGGTTCGCTCGGTATCGCCGGTGTCGCCGGTGTCTGGCTCGTCGGCCGCGTCGTCCTCGTCCGGGTCGCCGAAGTCGGCCTCGTCCACGATCCCGGCGCGCTCGTCACCGAGGTCGACGTCGTCCGGGGCGGTGTCGGGGTCCTCCGCCCGGGGCGCCAGGGTCCACTGGGTGGGCGTGCCGTCGGCCGGGTCGGCGTCGGTGTCCACTGCGACGATCACACCGGCGTCGGCCAGGGTCTTGATCGCCTTGTCGGTGGTCGACCGGGCCTTGCCGGACTTGGCGGCCAGTTCGTGGACGTTGCCCCGGCCGAGTTCGGTCAGGGCGTCGAGGACCGCCTGCGTGGCAGGCGTCAGGGACAGACTTTCCATGTGCGATTCCCTCCTTGGGAATGGGGTTGGAACGCCCTATGCGGTGCTCTGTCGGGCGGTGGTGCGCCGGGTCGCGGGGAGCGGTCAGCACGGCAGACGCGAGTGCGCTGCCGTTCTGGGTGCTGCTGAGCGGCCCGGTGACCTGGGGCGGCGTGGCGCCGCCGGGCCGGTGCCGGCGGCGGTGGGTCCGTCGGCTACCGACTGCGGGAACCTAGGTGCAGAGGTGGGCGAGTTCGGCCGGGGTGAGCTGGCCGGGGGTGCGGCTGCGCCAGGCGTCGGAGTGGCGCAGGTGCCACCAGCGCAGCAGTGACCGGCAGGCCGAGGCGAGGTCGTGGCAGACGGGCAGCGGGTAGGTCAGGCCGGGCTGGGTCTGGCGATGCCGCAGGTTGGTGTAGGCGATCGGAGTCCAGCCGGCGCCAGTTTGGGTGACCTCGCCGACGAGTCGGCCCGGGTAGGGGATGTCGAAGGCCCTGGCGGCTTCGGTGTCGGGGAAGACCAGCCAGGTGTGCGGCTCCTGCTGGCGTAGGACGGCCACGCCGCGCGAGGGGTCGCCGGGTTGCAGCAGCAGATGCCGCTCGTCGCCGTCGCCGAGCGGTCGGTGGTTGCGCCAGCCGCGGTAGGCGGTGATGAGCATGATCCCGAGGACGAGGTGCCGTTCGCGGGCGGCGAGGGCGTCGGTCAAGGCCTGGTGGTAGCCGGCCAGGTGCACGTCTGCGCGGGCGGCCAACTGCTGGTGGGCTGCCTCGGCGAGCTCGCCCAGGCGCGTGAGGGATTTGTCGAGGGTGGCGGTGCTGTCGTTGAACTCGAGGGCGGTCTTGTGCAGGACGCGGCCGAGGTCGCCGAGGGTGTCGAGGGTGGCGGTGTCGTGGCGCCACAGGTGCTCGGGCAGGACGTCGTTGGTGTCGGCGGCGATGCGCCGTAGGGCGGGATCTGTCAAGAACACCGGGATCTCCTTTGCGGACGGGGCGGGTTGTGGGCATGCCGAAGGCCGGTCGCAGCGGGGCTGCGACCGGTCCTCGGTGTGTTCAGGCGATGGGGTTTAGGCGATGGCGACGGCGCACAGTCGTGCGCTGCGGTGCAGGCTGCGCAGGTAGGCGCATGCCTCGTTGAGGAAGCGGAACCGGTCGGCCATGGAGTCGCTGGCCGAGAGGAGGAGGCGGCCGTCGGTGGTGATCAGCGCATCGCCGATCAGGGCGATGCGCCAGTAGAGCCCGGCATAGGTGGCTTCGCCGGCCTGATAGACGGGCAGCTCGTAGGGGTCGAAGGAGTGGGCGAGCATCGCCAGGACGCGGGGCTGCTGTTCGAAGCGGCGGCGGGCCTCGGCCAGGGGGACCTTGTTGGGGTCAGCGTGGTGCTGGGCGAGGTAGTCCTCCCAGGTTCGCGCGGGGCGGGTTGTCGCAGCGATGTGGGTGTTCCAGGCGTGCCAGCGCCGTGCGGCACGATCGGCAGCCTTGGCCGCGGTGCCAGTCAGGTCGAGGCGACCTTTGCGGCCGCCGGCTGCCATGGTGATCGCGCCGAACCGGCGGGCGGTGTGGAGCAGGTAGTAGCGGAAGAAGCGGGTCAGCCAGCCGATCAGGGGGCGGTGGCGGACGTGGTAGCGGCGGGTCGGGGTGCCGTTGGCGTGCAGCACGTCGTGGACCTTCTCGGAGGCGGCGAACCAGTCCATCTCATCGCCGGGGGCGAAGCAGACGGTGACAACGCGGATGGTGAGCTGCCTGGGCTTGACCATGGCAGGGTGCTCCCTTCCTGAATGGGTGGGCAGGGGTGAATGCGCGGTGGTGCCACCGGGACCGCGGCGTCTGAGCCGAGCTGCCGTGAAGGGCGCGGGGTGGGGATCACGAGCCGACCTCAGGTGGGCTGTGGGTGATCCCGCTGGCGCGGGCAGGCTGCGGAAGGGGCAGACGGCGGCGGTGCGAGCAGATAGAAGAAGCTGCACCGTAGCTTCGTGACCTGACAGCACAGCCCTTGTCAGAAATCACGACTATGCCTCTGAGCTGCACTGACAGAACCAGCTGCGTGGCTGTCAGGTTGCCTCCATTGATAGCTACAGTGCGCGTCCGCCAGGCGCACGGTCGGCGCGACAATGCCCAAGTGGTGCAATGGTGGAGGCGACGGGACCGGGAACAGGTTGTCGCGGGGCTGCTCAGCGCGGCTCTGCTGGAGATCCGCATGCTCGCCGTCAGGCCGGACCTGTTGCGTTCTTCGCGCTCGGTCAGGACCTGGGAGAGGCCAAATCAAGCCGGAAGGCTGGCTTGTCGGTGGTCGGACCTAGTCTGCGGAGCATGAGGCGGTATGTCGACGAGGATCTGCGCGGTGCGGAGTTCCGCGAGTGCGATCTGACCGGGGCACGCCTGATCGGCGTCGTCATGCAGGATGCCGTGATCGACGGGCTCATCACCAACCTTGTGGTGAACGGTGTCGAGGTCACCGAGTACGTCGAGGCAGAGCTCGACCGGCGTCATCCGGTGCGGGTGCTGATCCGCTCCGAGGACCCTGCCGATCTGCGGGAGGCATCGCGTCAGCTCCATGCCGGCTGGGCCGCCACGATCGAGCGAATCCGCCGTACGCCCGGCATCGAGCGCCGCAGCGTGAACGACGAGTGGTCGGCGGTGCAGACGATGCGCCACCTGGTCTTCGTCCACGACTCGTGGTTCCGCCGCTGCTGCCTGGGCTCGACGGAGCTGTTCACGCCGATGGGCATCGGTCCGACCGTCGAGCCCTACCGTGGAGCGCACGGGCTTGACCTCTCGCTCGATCCAGCCCTCGACGAGATCGTGAGCGTGCGTGACGCACAGGCCGCCGAGCTCGAGGCCTGGCTCGATGAGGTCACCGCTGTGCAGCTCGCAGCGCGGGCGCCGGTGCCCGACGACGATGTCTGGCCGCCGTACGCCCGGGGCCGCTCGGTGCGGCAGTGCCTCGGCACGGTGCTCAACGAGACCTTCGAGCACCACGGCTTCTGCGTCCGCGACCTCGACCTGATCGAGGCACAGAACGCTGAGTAGGCCGGCTACGGACTCAGCATCTCTCCGCCATACCCAGCTATCCCCACACACAGGCAGAGCCGCTTACATCAAGCCGATCTTGTTGAGATCACCTCATGGATCTGGAACCCATCATCGAGCAGCACGAAGCTGCGCCGCTCATACGGCCGGTTGTCGAGGTGAAATCCCCAGTCGTAGACGATGACGTCGCCAAGACGCAACCCCGCCGCGTGCAGCTTCCCGTAGCGCACCACGGACAGGCGTCGGTTCACGCTCGGAACCGTCAGTCACACGCAACAGCTGCGCCGGTCGACGACTCGACGACCAACCATGATCGGCAGGACAGGTCCTAGCCTGAGCGGCGTCCCCACGCCGAGATCAACGGCGCGAGGGTGAGGGAATGCTGGGGCCTCCGGCACCAACTTCCCAGCAGCGCCAGCCCGCCCTCACCCCGAGCCGGTCGAAGTGCCCACGCGTGACACCGTCGAACAGCTCGGCCAGCCAGGTGAACCGCTCACCCGCCTCCACCCGGGCGTTGTCGAGCAGGTAGCGGTGATCCGGGGAAGACCCGGGGGAGTCCGGGGATGGGGGCCTGGATCCCGCGCCAGCAGTATTCACCGGCCCGCCCGCGGTCGTGTCCGGCTCGGGCCCGGGGTCGACGACGGGCTGCGATGAACTCATGGCCACATCCTCACGCCCGACCGCGTGCTGTGTCAGCGCGACAGGGGATGACACCAGACACAGCCCGGCTCCAGCCAACCAGGCCGACCCCTCACCCTCGACACGATCGCCCGCTCATCCGGGACCCTCGGGGGTCCCGACGCTCCCCGGCCGCCTGGCCGCGCTGCGCCAACTCGCACTCCAGGCCCTGGCGCCGATCGTCGTTGCGGTACCTGTTGCCTATTGGCGTGCTGTGCAACCGGCGGTGATCGTTTACGCCTGGGTCGTGGTATTCCACATGAGGCGTTCGTAGAAGTTTGGCCGCCCAAGCCGGAGAGATTAGGCGGCCGGTTGCGGCGGACGGCGGAACCATGCCCGAGCGGTCTCCGCGTTGAGCAGCACCGCGTACACCACGGGCCAGAGCAGCTCACCGAGCGCCTGGGGTACCCCGCCGACGACCAGCCGGAGGGTCGCGAACGCCACGCCGACGGCGCAGAGCACCAGCACCGCCCGCCGGGCCCAACGCAGACCGTGCTGGACACCCCAGCCGAGCCCGAAATAGAGCAGGCCGTAAACAGCCAGCGCCCAGGACGGCAGCAAGGCCCCGAGCAGACCGCCGGTGCTGACGCCCGCAAGGCTGTACACGAGGGTCAGCGCGCCCCCGACATAGAGCAGGATGGCGGTGGCCAGGACAGGACCCGGCGCTTTCCGGCCGGGCTGCGGGAGGGCCGGCTCGGGCTGGTGGTCGGGGGCGGGCACCGGTGCGGACATGATCGGCATCCAAGCACAGCCGCCCGCGCGGCGCGGGCCCCGTGAGGGGTAGACATCGGTGATCTCCGGGCTGGGCGCGGACCTCAGGTGTCAACGACGTCCGTCAGTGTTAGAGGTGGTCAAGCGGAGTTGGGCATGCCTATTGGCGTGCTGATGGGAAGGCTTCGCCGGTGTCATGGGGCGCCAACGCCGGAAAGAGAGTGCCAACAACCGCTGGTAGTCACATCCGGCGCCTGTCAGAGGACGAAGACGCCGTCGTCGTAGTTGGGGTTGTCCGCTACCGGCTGGCCGTGGTTGCTGGGCAGCGCCGTGAGGCGGACCCGGCTGGTGGCGCCGACGGGGAGCCAGACTGCGTCGGCGGGGTCGTTGTGGTGGGTGGCGGTCGCGGCCGGGACGTCGCCGGGCCGGCCGCGTAGGAGCCTGTGGAGGTGTTCTTCGCGTTGCTCGCTGTGAAGCCAGAACAGCACTGGGTATCGGGGGCCGCCGCGGCGGATTAGCTGCGTGTACCGGTCGAGCTTGGTCACCACCCGGGTGAAGGGTTCGGTGCCGGTGTCGGCTTCGAGGAAGAAACCGACGGTGGTGTCGGCGACGCTCCACAGGCCGTGTCCGTCGGCGGTGATGGTCCGGTACTGCTTGGTGGTCAGCGTTTCGGACCACCACCGGTCCAGCCGCGCCTCGGGGTGGTGGCGGGCGTGGGCGGTGAGGCGGACGAAGAACTCGTTGGCGGTGAGCAGGTGGGTCAGGTGCGGGTTGGCCGAGAGCCGTTGGACGGTTTGGCGGCTTGTTCGGGCGGTGGGTTCGGGCTGGTTGTGGGCGGCGGCTTGGAAGCGGTGCCCGTTGTGGCCGAGCGTCCAGTGCCACGGTTGGCTGCCGCCGCCGTCGCGGGCGAACCGGAACCGGTCCAGCAGGCCCAGGGCGGCGAGTTCGCCGAGGCGGATCTGGCAGGTCCGGCGGGCCTGGAACAGCATGCGGTGGATCTGGTCGGTGGTGAGGACCTGGTGGTCGTCGAGGAGTTGGAGCAGCAGGCGGTCGCGGCTGGTGATGTGGGGATAGATGGCCAGCAGGCCGGCAGTGCGTGATTGCGGCATAGGCGGTTCACCCTTGTGGAGAGAAAGTCCCGTAGGGAGTCTGGATAAGTCGATCTTGAGTTCGGTTCTGTCGGCCGGCGGGTTTCGCCAGCTCAGGTACCTGACAGGCCGGGTGGAGGGGCCTCGTGTGGGGCCTCGTGTCGCGGACACCCCCAAACGAGCCCCCGCTGCCGCACCCAGCCGAGCCCTCGAACGAGCGACCCGCGGTTTCAGCGGTCGCGTTCGGTCATGCGCCGCTTCATCGCCGTGCGGGCGAGCTGCTGCATCGGCGGCTCACCGTCCGTGCGGCTGTGGGCGGCGGCGCACGCCTGCCGGATCGCGATCGCCTCACCCGCCACCGGCGCCGGCGGGTTGGTCAGGAACGTGAAGCTCGGTAGTTCCCGGTTGCCGACCAGCAGTCGGGCGGCGGCGGTGTAGACGTCGAGGTGGGCGAGGTCGTGCTCGTCCAGCTCGGGTTTGGTGTGCCTGGACAGCTCCCGCGCGTCGGCGGGGTCGACGGTGAAGAACAGCTTCGACCGGGCGTTGGCCGACACGGCCGCGGCGACGTCCTTGGGTAGTTGGGCGAGGTCCTGGTGGGCGAGGACGAGCCCGAGCCGGAACCCGCGTGCCTCGGCCAGCATGTCCCCGACGCTGCCCGGCAGTGTCAGGAAGTTCTGGCACTCGTCGACGTACAGGCAGGCGTCTTTTCGTTGATGTTCGGGGATGGTGGCGCGGGCGATGGCGGCCTGCCACACCCGGGCGACGATCAGCGAGCCGAGGATCCGGCTGGTCTCCTCCCCGAGGATGCCCTTCGGTAGTCGGCACAGCAGGACTCCGCCGTCGAGTACCTTGCCCATGTCGAACGAGCTGTGGGCGTTGCCGATCACGCTCTTGACGAAGTCGCGCAGCAGGAACGCGCGCAGCCTGGCGAGGACCGGGGCGATGACTTGGCCGCGGAACTGCTCGTTGATGCCGTCGTACCAGAGCCAGAACCCGCCGAGCCCGTCCGGGTCGTCCAGGCCGTGGGTGAATCTGGCGCGGAACTCTCGGCTCTGCAGCAGCGACGGGACAAGGCTCAGGGTGGGTTTGGCGTGCCGCATCAGCGTCAGACACGCCACCCGCATGGTGTCGTCCATGCGGGGCCCCCACTGGCCTTGGAAGATCTTCGCGAAGATCCCGACGAGGTTGTCGACCGCCAGGTGCGGGTCGCCCTGGTCGTCGAGGGGGTTGAAGCAGCCAGGGTTCTCCTGGTCCGGGTCGATGATCACAATCTTGTTGGCGTGGGAGGCGGGGAGCCGGTCGAGGATGTCGGTGATCAGGTCCCCGCGCGGGTCGATGACCACCGTCCCGCGGCCGGCTTTGATGTCGCCGAGGATCATGTTCAGCAGCAGCGTGCTCTTGCCGACGCCGGTCTTGCCGACCACGTGCACGTGCTGCCGGGCGTCGGTCACGGTCAGGCCGACGCTGTGGCGGCCGATCTGCGACCGGCCCAGCACCTTCACGCCCCGCCCGCCGGAGGGCACCTGCACGGGCGCCGGCGCGGCCTTGGCCCGAGCTCGGTCCAGGCCTGGCACGGCGAGGTCCTGTGGCAGCGCCGCGAGGGCGGCGAGTTCCGGCACGGTCGCTAGGAACCCGCGCCGCAGCCGCCGTCCGGCAAGGGTGGCGACCGGTTGCGGCATCTTCATGCGCCGCAGCCGATTCGGGCCGGTATACGTCGCGGCGGCCGAGGCGATCGTGTGCCGGAACCCGAGCAGCCGTGAACGGACCTGCCCGGCCCGCTGCGGGTCCGGTGGGGTCTTGTCCGCGTCGGCGGCCACCGCGAACCGAACCGCGATCTCGAAGTGCGGCACCCGCACGGCCTTGTCGACGACCGTGCGCGCGTCGGCGCTCGCCACCGGGTCCCGCTCGGCCGCCCGCACCGTGGGGTATGCGGGGGTGCGGGGCCGGGACGGGCCGGGCGTGAACACGTCGAGGAGCCACAGGAGGGGTTCGATGGCCAGCCGCGCCGCGCCGGAGACGGCGCGGGCGGCCACGTCGGGCCGCCCGTGCGGATGGTTGCCGGTGGTGGCTGCCGCCCGTCTGGTTGCCCGGACGCGGCGGGTCGATGCCGGGCGGGCGAGGACCTGCACGCAGGCGTGTTCGCGGTGGCGTACCTCGGCGCCGGCGGCGAGCAGCGCCCGCAGGGGATCGGCGTCGTGCTCGCTGCGTAGCGGCAGCCCGTCGGTGTGCTGCGGCCAGTGCGCCCCACCCACCTCCTCACCCACCCCGGCCGGGATTGGGGCGGCGGCGTCGGTGGTTGTCATGGTGGCGGCGGGCCAGGCCGCGCGGACGGCGGCTTCGACCGCGCCGGCCGGCACCGTGCCGGGCACCCACAGCCGGATGGTGAGGGCGCGGCCGGTCCAGGTGTACTCCCACCCGACGTGCGGGCAGCCGTAGAGCCTGCGCCGCCATCCCGGCGAAGTGAGCACGCCGACGAGTGTGGTCCAGAACGCGGCGGCTGCCTCCTTGGTGACCTCGGGTGGGGCGGCGATGGTCAGCCACCGCGCACCGGTCACGAGTCGCCGATGCCGCCAGGCGAGTAGCTGGTCGTGGGCGAACACGGCGCCGACGATCGCGGTGGCGGCGAGGACGCCGAGCCATGGCCGGCCAACGATCCACTGCCAGGCCTCTTCGGGCCAGGTCGGGTCGATCATCACTCGGCCTCCCCGATCCCGGTCACGGCGATCGTGTGCTCGGCGGCCGACCCGACAGCGCGGAACGGAATCCGGCTGCGGCCGGCGACGAGAAGGCCCTCGCCGCGGGGCGCCGACAGCAGCAGCCGCGATTCCCCGGCGGTCAGGTTGAACGCCTCCGACACCGCGTCGATGGACTGGGTGCTCTGGCGCATCAGCACCTGGGTCGCGGCGTTGGACACGACAGCGGGGCCGAGGTCGGTCGACAGCACGTCGGCCGCGTCCTGGGTGATCACACACAGGCCCGCCGCGCGCTTGCGGGCGGCCTTCGCCATCCGGAACAGGAACCGGCTGCCTTCGCCGTCGCGCATCAGCAGCCACGCCTCGTCCACCACGACGAGCTGCCGCCGCCGACGCCCGCTTGCGGCTGGTGTGTCGATGCTCGACCAGATCGAGTCCAACGCGAGGAGCGTGCCGACGGTGCGTAGCTCGTCGGGCAGCTGCCGCAATGACCACACCACCAGGTGACCCTTCGGGGTGGTGGTGGTCGGCCCGTCGAACAGGCTGGCGAAGTTCCCGACCGTCCAGGGGGCGAGCCGCGCGGATAGGTGCCCGGCGGCCGGATCGTCGTCGGCGGCAAGTACCTCCGCGAGGTCTCGTAGCAGCGGCGCCGGTCTGGTCCAGGTGGCCGGGTCGCCGTTGATCCCCGCCCGGTGGTAGGTGGCGGTAACGGCGCGATCGAGGGCGGCTCGTTCGGCCGGCGGCGGTGCCGCCCCGAGCATGACCGAGACCAGCGTGTGCAGATACAGGCCGCGCCGGGTGAGGGTGTCGGGCCGGTCGTCGGCGGGCAGATCGAGGGGATTGATGCGGACGCCAGGCTGGCCGAGCTGCACGACGCTGCCACCGACATGCTCGGCCAATGGCGTGTACTCGTCCTCCGGGTCGATCACGCTGACCGCCGTGCCCTGGTACAGGTCGCGCAGCACCTCCAGCTTGACGAAGTACGACTTCCCAGCACCGGAGCGGGCCAGGACGACGCTGTTGTGGTTGTCCTGCGCCCAGCGGTTCCAGATGACGACCCCGTTGGAGGTGGTGTTGACCCCGTACAGCACGCCCTCCGGCGGGGCGACGACGCCCGGGGCGGGGGCGGCGAGATCCGCCGAGGCGAGGGGGAACGCCGCGGCGAGGGCGGTGGTGTCGAGGATGCGGCGCATCCGCAGCGGATCCACACCGACCGGCAACGTGGAGACCCAGCCCTGCTGGTGCCGGAACGTCGCCGGCTGCAAGTCGAGGAGCACGCTGGCGGCGGCGGACTTCACGCCTGCGGTGACGGTGGCCAGTTCGTCGAGGGTGCGGGCGTGGATGGTGACGTAGATGCCGGCCTCGAACAGCTTCGCCGCCCCGCGGGCGACCCGGTCGGCGAGGTCGGCGGCGTCGGCCGCTGCCGCCTCCACCATCGGATCACCCAGGCGTCCCTGGTCGGCGTCGAGGCGGCGGGAGGATTCCAGGCGGGCGCGCTGGCGCTTGAGCATCGGCGCGGCCAGCTGCGCCGCAACGGGCTCCACGTGCACGGCGACGTCGACCCGGCCGGGGTAGGACAGCAGCGGATCCAACCAGGCCGGGCCGACCTCGGCCGGGTAACCGCACACCACGTACGTGGCGGCGCAGCCGTCGCCGACCTGCACATGCCACGGCGTGACCGACAGCGCCGCCGGGGACGGCATCCCCTCCCCAGCCGCAGGACTCTCCTTCTTGGGCTTCAGCAGGTTCATGGCGTGCTCCTGAGGGTGATCGGGGCGCCGGGCACCGCGCGGGGGCCAGGCGGCGGGGGAGTGAACGGATCGACCGCGGCCGCGAGGGCTGCCGCGACCGCGGGCCCGTCTAGCGCGGCGGCTTCGACACCGAGCCCGGACAGCGCGCGCACGGCCGGGTCGGCCGCGTGCACGCCGGTGACGACGGCGAGGACCTGCCGGCGCAACGGATCCCGCTGTGCGTCGAGGTCGAGGAGGAACTCGGCGTAGTCGCCGGCGGCGGCCTGCAACGCCGGATGCGGCAGCCGCGGCGCGTGGTCGACGGTCGCCTGCGCGTAGACGGTCAGGTCGTGTCGCTGCGCGGCCACCACGATCTGCGCCGGCCTGGTCAGGCTGTTAAGGAACCGACCGAACCCCTCCAGCAGCGCGCCCTGCTCGCTGCCGGTGCGCAGGTGGATGTTCGTGGTGCCGCAGGCAATCAGCACCTTGTCGCTGCCCTCGCTCGTGAGGACTCCCGTCGGGCTGATCGACGTGACCGGAGAGCGCAGCGGCGCCGGAACGCTCGGCTTGCCCGCCACGGCCGTGACCGAGCTGGCGCGAGCCTCACCCGGCGTGAGCGTGCGCGGGCTTCGGCTGAGGGTGAACCCGTGCCGCAGCCACACATCCAGGGGCAGGCCGTCACGGCGGCCGAGCGCCACCACGACCGCGACCGCGATCACGATGACCCCGGCGACGATCCACGCCGCCGGCGGGAGAAGGTGCCCGAACGTGCGGTAGAGACCGAACCCGGCCAGCCCTGTGCCGCCGATGATGCCCAGCTGCCGAAACGTCAGCCCGAACGCGATCCGATCAGGCTCGTTGACGTTTGCCGGAACGACAGCGCGCGGGGGAGTGTCCTCGACGGTCATCGCCCACCCCGCACCGCAGCACCTACGCGAGCGAGCGGAAGCGGCAGGCGGCGGGTGACGCCCTGAATAAACACCGCACGCAGCAGAACCCCACCCGTATTCGACGACCCGGAGCGGGTCGCGTACCGGCGCATCATCCCGGGGATCTTGATCGTGACCCAGAGAACGACGATGACGAGCATGAGGTTCACCGCGTCCGAGCCCGGTAGGCCGAGCAGGATCGGCAGGTTCGCCTCCGGGTCGATCAGCAGGTTGATGCCCGCTGTGAATGCGACCGCCTGCAGTGCAGGTGTAGCGAGACAGCCCAGCAGGCTGCGCCACCACAGCTGCGCGGCACCCTGCGTCCACGGGGTGGCGTAGCAAGCGAGGGCTACCGGCGCGATCCCGGCCAGGACGACCAGCACCCCGATCCGGGCGAGCCAGGTGCCGACGAGCATGAACATCAACACGACGATGAGCAGCCCGATGACCGCCATCAGCAGGGCGGAGCCCTCGTCGGTCATCGCCGAGGCGATGCGAGCCCGGACGAACGTGACCGCCTCAGTGGTCGGCGCGGACGTGCCGGCGATCGACACCGTCAGGGCGTTGGCGACGTCGATGAGCACACCGGTCAGCGGGACCGCGAACGCGGACAGGACGAACCCGACGACAAGCCGGGGGAGTAGCTCCTTGACGCCGTAGCGCACCTCGACCGAGTCGCCGACCATCGCGACGACGCCCACGGCGATGATCGCGAGGACGAAGCAGGCGCCGACGACCAGCGCGCTCTTGCCGGCGATCGACTGCACCTGCGGCAGGACGGTGACGTCCGGCGACACGAACATTGAGGAGGCCAGGAAGGCCAGCAGGCCGCCGAGCAGGTCGACGACCTTCTCGGCGAGCCAGCTGACCAGGTCGTTCATCATCCAGTCGACCATCGTCGCCGCCTCAGCCGCCGAGGATGCCCTGCAGCACCTGCAGGATCACCGGGGCCAGCACCGCCAGGGCATAGCCGACCAGCGCGGACTTGACGTTGCCCTTCGCCTGCTCGACCTGCGCCGGGTCACCGCCGGCGGCCATGTAGCGCAGACCGCCGATGACCAGGAACATCGTCGCGACCAACGCGATGATGCCCATGACCCAGCCAGTGATGTTGGCGATGACCTGGGCAATGGACTTCGGGCCCCCGCCGGCAGGGGCGGCAGCGGCCAACGCCAGGTCGTTGAGTACAGAGATCGTGTGCATTGCGGCGCTCCACAGGGATGTGTGGGCCGCCGCGGTGGGGACCGGGCGAAGGACCGTGCGGTCCGGTGGGGGCGCTCCTCCCTTGCGCGTAGCGGAGGGTTGCGGTGTCAGTACGCCGCGCCAGCCATGCCGGACCGATGGCCTCGCCGGATGCAAGGTCCCCACCCGGCGGGCATGCCGTGGATGACATGCACCGCCCAGATCTCGGCTGTCAGCTCGGATGAACTCGCCGCCTGCCTGTCACAGCCTGACAAGACCGGTCAGCGAGTCGTCGCCGGCAGGCTCCTTGCCGATCAGCCGCTTGTCGCGCCGTGCTAACTAAGAGGCTGAGGCTGCTGGCCCGGAACGCCTCGGGTACTGCGGCTGGCCTACTTTCCCGAAGGGCTGGTGGTACCAGGTGAGAGCAGTCGTGTACGACCGGTACGGGCCCCCGGAGGGGTTGCGAATCGAGAACCTCCCCAAGCCCTCACCCGCTGCCCGACAGGTGCTCGTCAAGATTGCGGCGACCTCGGTGAATTTGAGCGATTGGGAGACTCTGCAGGGTTCGCCACTGTATTCGCGCATCGGTGGGCTGCGCTCCCCGGCACGCCGGACCCTCGGCTCGGACATCGCCGGATGGGTCGACGCGGTGGGCTCCGCCGTCACTCGGTTCCGACCCGGTGACGAGGTGTACGGCGACAACCTCATGCTCAAGGGCGGTTTCGCCGAGTACGCGATCGCGCCCGAATCGGTCCTGGCCCGCAAGCCCGCCGCCGTGACCTTCGCCGAGGCGTCGGCGATCCCACAGGCGGGCGTGATCGCACAGCAGGGCACCGCGGGCGCCGCAGCCGGCAGCCGGGTCCTGATCAACGGCGCCGGCGGAGGATCCGGCGCATTCGCGATCCAGCTAGCCAAACGACTCGGCGCCCAGGTCACCGGCGTCGACAACGCGGGCAAGCTCGACTTCATGCGGTCCGTCGGCGCGGACGAGGTGATCGACTACCGCAGCCGGGACTTCACCCGCAGCGGCCCGTACGATCTCATCCTCGATCTCGTCGCGCACCGATCGGTGTTCGCCTACCGCCGGGCACTGGTCCCCGGCGGCCGCTACCGGTGCGTCGGCGGATCGGTCTCGGCGCTGCTGCGCGTCCTGACGATCGGCGCGGTGGCCGGCCGGCTCACCCACCGCCGGCTGGGGGTGCTCGCCGTCCGGGAAGGGCCGACCCACTTCGAACCGGTGGCCGATCTCTGCGTGGCGGGTGACCTCGTCATCCACATCGACCGGGCCTTCACGCTCGACGAGACGCCCGAAGCGTTGGCCCACGTGGGTACGGGACGCGCCCTTGGAAAGGTCGTCGTGAGCGTCAACTGACCGGCGACCGCAGATTCTTCCGCGATCGCGCCGCGAACAACCGGACCTGCCGATGAGCGGATGCCACACAGTTACAGGTGCCCTGTGTCGTTGAAGCTGACCAAGGTCGGTGGCCGGTCGGAATCCCACTGCACGATGGTGATCGCGCAGTTGGCCTGGTTGAGGCCAATCCACCGCCACTCCGGGGCGTCAAGCATGTGGCGGACGAACCACCCGATGACGAAGTTGTGCGTGATCAGCAGTTCGTGCCGGTCGGTGTCGCCGGCGACACCGAAGTGTGTGACGGCAGCTTGCAGGGCCCCAGCGTCTTCGTCGCGTTCGTCGTCGGGCACGCCGTCCAGCCACGCATGCCACCGGTCCGGGTATCGGCCGCGTTGCGCGGCGGAGGGCACCGGGGTTCGGTCTGCTACAAAATCGCAGCCGTGTCGCGCCACCTGTGGGAGATGGCCGGCGATGATGTCGGCGGTCTGGGCTGCCCGCGCCAACGGGCTGTGGTGGATCGCCGAAAAAGGCACTGTACGCAGCCGCCGGCCCAGCCGGTCCGCCTGCTCGCGACCGAGTTGCGAAAGGCCTCCATCCGGGGCGTGATCGGACGCTGGATCCTGTTCGCCGTGGCGGACGAGGTACAGCTGCGTACGAGCCATCGTGGGCCACCCTCCGGGTCCTTGTGCGACGAAGGGCACGATAGATCACGGAGGCACGGACGATGGGGCCGAGAACACGGCCATGTTCACTCTTCTGCCGCCGTTGGCGCGCTGCCGGGTGGTGCGGGTCAGGCGCCGAAGCCTGCGTAGCGGCCCCCGTAGCGATGTGCGAGGGCTGCCAGCTGCGCCACCCGGGCATGATGGGCCGGGTCGGGCGGCAGGTCGGGGAATGCTGCGGCGATGTGTCGCCGACTCGGAGGGACAGGTCGCTCGAACGATTGCTCGCTGGCCTGGCCGCCGAGGTCGGCCAAGCTCGCGATGCATGCGGCCACAGCTTCGGGCTCGTTTGGGAGGTCAAGGTAGTAGGTGGTTCGCCGCGGCGACGGCTCGGGATAGTCGCCGTACTCTTCCGACATCGCCCAATGCATGCGTTGGCATAGATCGGCCAGCAAGGCATTCATCTCGCCGGCCGAGGCGCCGTCAGGCAACGCTCCGTGGTCGCTGCGGCGGCTGAGCAGACGGCGCACCAAGTCCGGCGGGAGCTCGTCGGCCATGAGGTGGCCGTGGACAGTCACCAACACGGCGAACAGGGCCTGCAGATCCGACATGGGCAGTGCTCGAGTGGGCGATTTCATGCATGCCACGGTAGTGACCTCGGCTCACCTCATTGCTCGCCAACCTCAGCCGTCACCCGAGATTGAATGCACTGTCATGCCGCGCCGAGGGCGCTGGCATCGAGGTCGAGAGCCCTTCTGTATGCCGTTGCCTGTCGGTGTCGTCTGCTGGCTGCTTCGTATGGTTCCGATCAGGCGGAGCCACGGATGATGAGCTCGACGGGCATGCTGACCCCGGAGGGGATCGTCGCCGTCCATGCGCTGCCGCAGGTGCCGGGTGAGCTGGGGTCGTGTCCGTCGCCTGATGCACCCGCTCAATCGTCGACGGCCTGGACCGCGGCGGCGATCGGCTCGAGCCCCGCGACCAGCTCGTCGATTTTGTCGGCGGTGAGTACGTCGTACGCCGGCGCCGCCAGCTCGTCGGTGAGGGCCTCAATCCGCTCCATGGTCTCCCGGCCGGCGTCGGTGAACCCGCCGGCGGCGCTCACGAGGCCGCGGCCGCGCAGCCTGTCGACGACAGCGGCGAGCTGCGCCTTGGGCAGGTGGTGGGTCCGGCCGAACTCCTCGGCCCTCATGCCGAGGGAGAGAGCGAGGAGGATGTGGGCCTCGGTGCCGCTGATACCGTGGGCGAGGAGGGCGGCGTTGTGGCCGTCCCCGCGGTGCTCCCGCAGCAGGGTCGCCGCGTGCCAGAGCCTGGCCACCGGCTCCGCGGGCACGTCGAGCGCGCGGAGTCCTGCGTACAGCGCTCGGCCCTCGGTCGGCGCGCTGACCGCTGCTCGGGTGGCGAGGTCGGCGACCCGCACCAGATCGGGGGAGTCGGCGAGCTGCCCGATCATCTGCCGCAGCGCGGCGGCGCTGCCCCGCTCGCGCACCGCGATCGCCTCCTGCGGGGTGGTCTTCCCCCAGACCCACGGGATGTGGCGCGCCACCTCGCCGTCGGCGAAGTTGTAAAAGACCGCGTGCACCACCGCGGCCGGTGCGAGCCCCAGCGGCGCGGCCCGGCCCGCGAAGTATCCGTCCCAGTAGTTGCGCATGCCGATGGCCAGGAACGCCTCGTTCGGCACCTCGGAGAAGGTGACGGTGGCGATCGGCTCGACGAGCTCGAACATGCGGTGGACCTTGGTCTGCGGGTGCGTCATCGGTGGCAGCTCCTGTGATCGTGACAGCGCCTTCGTGGACCGCCTCTTACCGTAGCTACGAACAACGCGGCCTGGATACGACAACTCCGGTCGACATCAACCCAGCCAAGATCAGGATTACTCTCATGCCGCGATCCGGGCGCTCCGGCCGGTGTGCCGACCTGCGCGGGTGTTGTCAGGCCGCTCTGGCGGGTTCGCGGCAGTCGGAGGAGCGGGTCGGGTCAGAGAGGTCGCCGCGCGTGACGGCGGCGGCCACGATGCGTTCGGCGCGGCGTCTGCGCATGCGCAGGACCGGTGCGGTCACGCCCCTCTCCGCGGCCAGTTGCTCGATCAGCGCGTCGCCGAAGCGGGTTGCGCTGATCAGCTCGGCGGCTTCGGCCGAGATCAGACCGGCGGCGGCTGCTCGGCCGAGCAGCAGGTCCGGGTGCCCGTAGGGCATCCTCGGCGACCGTGAGCCACTGGGCAGGTCTAGCGGCAGTTCCTCGCCGTTGTCGGGTTTGACGACTGCGGCGCCGGCGCGCCATGCTGCCCAGCACAGTCGCAGCCATAGCCGGGGCGGAGCGAGGTCCGCCGTGCGCAGTGCCTGCAGAAATGCGGCTAGGACTTCGGAGTCCACGTCGTCGGCGTGTCCGGCGTGTCCGCGGCTAATCTTCGCGGCCAGGTGCGTCAACCCGGGTAGAGCCACGCCGATCGCGCCGACGACCCAGGCTGGTCCCCATTCGCGGGCGTGGTGGGCCAGCTGCCGCCACAGCTCGTCAGTGGTGTCGCTGTCGTAGCGCTCGTCCACCAGCAGCTCGCGTAGCTCGTCCAGCGGCATCGTCCTGTCCGGCAGACCTGGCACCGGGCTGGCGTCGAACACTAGCGGCGCGGGTTCGCAGGTCAGCAGTTCGAAGGCCTTCTCGGCGATGGTCAGTGCCGTGTCGGCCGTCCTCGTTTGGGTGGTGGTTGCCATGGTGATGTCCTCTCGACGGAGCGCTTCGCCATGCGCGAAGGCCGAGGCGTCGATTGGGACAGCCTGACCTGACAGCACGAGCGATTGTCCGACCGGGACAGGTTGTGTCCGCTGGTGTCAGGTTCGCGGTGTACCCGACCGCCCGCACGTCCGCTGCCACAAGCTGTCAGGCGCCGCGGTGACTGGTGCTGTCAGGTCGGGGGCGGTTCGGTCGGCCTGTCAGCGGCGCACTGGGGATCGTCAGTACGCCCGCCGGTCCGGGGGCCACCGTGCCGATGACCGATACCAACCGTTACAGCGCGCCGCTCCCGGTGGGGGACGTGGTGCCCGGCGACCCGCCCGTGCCGATCACCGTCTGGCCGGTTCCCGCCCCGCAGCCGGGCGAGACCATGTCCAACGCGATGGGGGTCCGGCTGGTCCACAACCTCACCCACCCGTCCGACCTGATCATCGACCTGGCCGACGGGCCGCAGCTGGCCTGCGCCATCATCGCCGCACACCGCCGCAGCCACCTGCAAGCAGCCCGCCAAGGTGAATGGGGGCCCGAGGCGGCGACGCTGATCGTCACCGGATGGCCAGTCGACAACACCGCGTCACCGGTCGAGTTCTTCGGCCGCTGCCACGCCAGCCTCGTGCCGGGCGGCTGCGTGGCGGTGCTGCTGCCGCACGGCGACGTCGTCCTGCCCGTCGATGTCGTCCTCGCCGCCAAGCGGGTCGGGCTGGCGTACCTGCAGCACGTCGTGGCGGCCGACCGGCCGCCCCGGCGTGGCCCGCACGCGCAGCTGGACATCCACACCGACGTGCTGATCCTGACCCGCTCACACCACGCGCAGGCGGGAGGCGGCGGCGATGCCTGAGCCTCTGCCGATCACCTCGGTGTGGCTGACCTGCCAGCAGCCGTCGCGCGACCAGCGGCGGGGCCGGTACGTGCCGGAGTCGTCTACGCACCCGGGGAAGATGCTGCCCCACCTCGCCGCACACGCCATCGCCGCCTACACCGCCCCGGGGGACCTGGTGCTGGACCCGATGTGCGGGTCGGGCACCACGCTCGTGGAGGCCATGCACCTCGGGCGGTACGCGCTCGGTGTGGACATCGAACCGCGATTCGCCGCCTTGGCGGCGGCCAACGTTGCCCTCGCTGCGTCCCAGGGCGCTGGCGGCATGGCGAAGGTGATCACCGGGGATGCGACCGGCCTGCTGGAGCTCGCTCCGGCGTCGGCGGTCGGTGAGGTCGGGCTGGTGCTCACCTCTCCGCCGTACGGGCGGTCCACCCACGGGCTTGTTCGAGTTACTGGCGCCGGGGTCAGGAAGCGGGCGCACCTGTACGGCGACCGCCAGCGGGGCAACCTTGCCTACGTCGGATGGTCGGGCCTGCTCGACGGGTTCGCCGCGATCCTGGCCGCCAGCTATCAGCTGCTGCGCCCCGGCGGCACGGTGGTCATCACCTGCCGACCGGTACGGCGCCGCCCGGACGACTTCATCGACCTGCCTGGCGAGTTCCTGGCCGTGGCTCAGTCGGTGGGGCTGATTCCGGTGCAGCGGTGCGCGGCGATGCTCGCCGCCGTCCGCGACGGGCAGATCGTGCACCGCGCCTCGATGTTCGGGCTGATGGCGGTACGCAAGTCCAGGGCCGAGGGCGTGCCGGTGCACCTTGTCGCCCATGAGGACGTGCTCGTCCTGCGGCGAGGCGACCCAAGTTCCCACATCACGCCCGCTACAGCCTGACATCAGGTGAGCCGAGGCTGTCAGGTCCTGCCAGACGGCAACACCTGACAGCCCAAGCCACACCAGCATTGCCGGCGGTTAGCTTGAAGCCTCTTCTCCTTATTCCTGCTGCTGATCTGCTGCTTTCCACGACGGCATCGCGCCCACCCTTCCCGGTCGGCCGCCGTCCACAGGCTCAGATCCCAGCAGTCATGACCCGCCCCTCGCCTCAGCTGCGAACGGGCCTGGCACCCCTGTCCCTGAAGGCGGCCACCACCCGGTGGCCGCCTTCCTTCGTGATCCAAGGAGGGCACATGCTTCGTCCCACCCAGTACCGAACAGACGGCCATCTCCGCGCTGAGCCGCACAGCGCAGCCCTGCCCGATCTCCTTACCGATGTCACCGCACCCGTCGGCGTAGACCAAGGATCCAGCCGAGCAAACGACAGGGCCACCGTCCGGTTGGCCTCCTGCGCCGCGCGGATCACCAGGATCCGTTCGACCGCCGCCGACACTCGGGCGGCGCAGCCATGACCAACGCCCACTTGGCGGAGCAGATCCGCACTCTGCACACCGAAACGATCGCCGCCATCGAACAGCGGCAGGCCCTCGCTGCCGAGGCCCGCTCCGCTATCATCGCCGCCCTGCGGAACCGGCTGATCTGCCGGCCCGGCTGCGAGGACGCCCTCGCCACCTGGGGCTTGGCACCACTGCCGCACCGATGGACCGTCTCCGCTGGCGCCCAGCTGTCGCACACACGAACCCACGCCGGCCTGGGTGAGGCCCGCGAGCAGGCACGCTTCGGCGTGCCAGACGAACTGCGCCTCCTGGAGCCGGCGATGGCGGTCTACCCGAGACACGTCATCGACGTGACACCCGCCCCGCCAGAGAATGGCCAGCCCGATCCGCGGCGGTACCGCATCACCGTGCAGGTCACCGTCCAGACATGGGTCACCACAACCCGCGAAGCGCAGGCGCTCGGCGCCGCTGCCACGATCGTGGAGAGCCACCTGCCTGCGCTGGCTGACGCCGGCATCTCCCTGACCGGGCTCAGGTGGCAGGGCACCGACGGCCCGGACGACCTCCCGGTGGACGACATCGCCACCGAGGCGCCGCCTGTGTCCGGCGCGGTGCAGCTGACCGGCGTTGATGACCTCCCCGCCGCGACGGCGGCACGGGACGCGGCGATGCAAGACCTCGGCGCGCTGCGGCGCAGCATCCGCGCCCGCGCCATCCGCGCACTGGTCGACGACGAAATCGGTGGCTGCTATCAACGGACCGCTGAGCGGGTCAGCGAGTTCCTGGTCGATCTCGGGCTCGCCGGCCTACCTCGGGCACACCACGTCACGGTCGTCGCCGATGTGACGCTGCGGCTCGCCGCCGGCACCGTCCCTGAGGCCTGCGACGCGGCCCGGGACGTGATGCGGACGATCACGACCGACAGTCCGGACGAGGCACGGCCGTGGACCGCGTACGGCTGGGCCGTCCCGGAGCACGCCACGGTCGACCAGGACGGATGGCGTGTGCCGTGGCGGCACGAGTACGACATGTGGCTCCGCGGCCACGCCACCTCCGCCGATGCGACCGCAGCCGCCGAGGTCCTCGTCCGCAACGACCTGACCCGCGCGCTGGCCGACGTCGAGCACACCCCGATCACCCTGACCGCCAACGTCGAGGGCGCCGGTGTCGACCTGTACCTGGACCCCGACCGCGACTGAACCGTCGAGCGCCCCGAGCGGCTGCTCGTGCGCCTACCTCGGAAAGCCAGCAGTGCGTCGAGCCCAGCCGACGCGCATGAGCGGCTCGTCCCGGCTTGCCGAACTTCCGGATATCGCCGACACGAAACCCGTACTGGAGATCATCATGTCGTTCCCCGACAACAAGTTGACCGTGCGATCACCGGCCGACCTGGTGGCCGCCGTGCCCTACCTCCTCGGCTTCCGTCCCAGCGACGGCAGCATCGTCGTCATCGCGACCAGGGACCGGCGGATCATCTTCGCCGCCCGCGGTGACCTGCCCGCCCCCGACGCCCCCGCAAACCAGATCCTCGACGTCGCCGCCAACCTGATACCGGTCCTGCGGCGGCAGCAGCCGATCACCGACCTCATGATCGTCGGATACGGAGCCGAGCACATCGACCCGGCACTCCTGAAGGTCAGCGAGGCGCTCACCGCCAGCGGCATGCCGCTACTTGAACTGCTGCGGGTCACCGGTGCGCGGATCTTCAACCTCACCTGCGACAACCCCGACTGCTGCCCACCGCAGGGCACCCCATTCGACCCCACCGCCTCGCTCATCGCCGTGCAGGCAACCGCCGCCGGGCAGGTCGCACTACCAAACCGGGCAGCCGTAGCCGCCCGGTTCGCACCCGTCGACGGCGCCGCCCGCGACAGCATGCGCCGCGCCACCACCGAGGCGGTCACCCGCCTGACAACGCTGAGCGCCGCCGGCGAGGCCGCCGCGGACGAGGCCGGCGCCCGTGCGGTCCGCAACGCGCTGCGCAAGCACGACGACGGCAAGCGCCTCACCGACGACGAAGTCGCCTGGCTCACCCTGCTCCTGAAACGCCCATCGGTGCGGGACCTTGCCGTAGACCTCACCCAGCCGCACGACCCGCACGTCACGTTCTGGGCCGACATCACCCGCCGCGCCGAGGAGACGCTCGTGCCAGCATCGGCCACCCTCCTCGCCATCACCGCATGGCGCTGCGGAGACGGAGCCCTCGCTGGCATGGCAGCAGACCGCGCCCTGCAGGTCGACCCCGAATACCGGCTCGCCCACCTGCTGCTGCAGACCCTGCACGCCGGACTCCCACCAACGGTGCTCGAGCAGGCCATCGCCAACGCCCGAACCAACCCCTCGGCCCAGTAGCCGGGCGCCCCCCAACAACAGGAGGACTCCGATGGATCCCACCCGCAGCATCCTGCTCGCCCTCGCCAGACATGCCGAAGAAGCCCGACTACGCTGGCACGCCGAACGCGCCGCAGTGCGAGCCCGCGGCGAAACCCCGGCCCGCAGCGAGGCCCACGCCTACCACGTCCAAGCCAACCTGTGCCTGATCACCGCCATCGGCGCCGCCGACCTGCCGAAGAACTTCCGCATCTACGACATCACCCTGTCCCGCGACCCCCTTGCCGCGGCTGAGCAGCTGCGTCAGGTCGCCAACGGCTACGACCACAGCGGCCCGATCGAGGCCGCACACGAACCGGCGCGGCTGGCCTACAAGGCGGCCTTCGCCGAATCCGTGACCGCACAGGAACAGCAGTACATCGACCTGCTCACCGGCCTTCCCGCCGCCCGCCGCGACAAGATCGTCGACCTCGCCGAGCAACGCGCCCGTCAGCCCGAGGCATGAGCCCGAGCGTCCGGCGACCCCACCGGGCCCCATCTGCCGCTCTGCGCGGCACCACCCGCGCAACTCCTGCCGGACCCCTTTCGGCCGAGCAGCTCTGTGGAAGGAACCGATGAGTCTCTACACCCTCGCACCCAAACCCGGCTTCGACCGCTACACCATCCAGGTCGGCTGGAACCCACACCGCACCTACTTCGCAACCGTCGTCGACTTCGCCTGGGACCCGGTCACCGATCCCGAAAACGAACCCGACACCGTCCGGCTCGGTCTGCTCGAGACGATTCTCGACCCGACCGAAGTGCTCCTGGCCGTCGCACCCTACGCCGACATCCCCGCAGACCTGGCCGCCACACTACGCGCCGACCAGGCCGCGCACCCCGTGCGCCACTAGCACGAACACCCGCGGCCGGCCGGCGCACCTCGACACCATCCGGCCAACATCGCGTTCGCCACAGCACCCTCTGATCCGCCGGTCGTGGCCAGGTCGTCTCGTCAAGGCTCGGTGCCGCCGGCCATCTCGCCCCAGCCGGCACACCGGCGCAACTCCACCGATGTCCCCACAGCCGTGCCCCTAACGATCGGCACAAGAAGCAAAACGGCCCGCCACAAGGCGGGCCGTCGTCGTATCAGGACCCGGGACGCACCGCCTAGGAAACGAACGCGTCCCGGGTTCTCCATAGAGATGGAGGACTCCAGTGTCCCTACCACTGATCATGATCGCCACCGCGTTGGTGGCATTCACCCTCGGCGGCCTCACCATGTGGCCATCCATCCGCCGACTCCGCAACCGGCTCACCGACGCCACCTGGCAGCTCGAACATGACCCGGTCACCGGCATGCTCAACCGCGCCGGCCTGCTCGCCGCAAACGCCGCCCTCGCCGAGGCCGCCTCCTCTCAGCCGATCATCGTCGTCCTGATCGACCTCGACGACTTCAAACCAGTCAACGACACCCACGGCCACGACCGAGGCGACGACATCCTGGCGGCCATCGGTCGCCGCATCGCCGACATCGCCGCACTCCACGGCGGCACCGCCGCCCGGCTCTCCGGCGACGAGTTCGCCGCACTGCTGCCCGTCCGCACCGCCGATCTGACCCGCATCGCCGACACCTTCGTCGCACTCATCGCCCAGCCCGTCGGCCTCACTACCCACGGCGCACCCGGCATGGTCACCGTCACCGCCAGCGTCGGCATCGCCCTAGCCGAGAGCACCGACCCGTTCGAAGAGGTGGCCCTCCGCCGCGCCGACATCGCCATGTACCACGCCAAACACGACGGCCGGAACCGCCACGTCATCTACGAGCCGGGGATGGCGATGCCCGACGTCGGGCGCCGCCGAGGACCGCGCCTGCGCGACCGCCGGCTGAGCAACGAGGCGACGGCATGACCGCGGCGCGCGAGGAGATGGCCTGCCACATCTGCCTCTTCCCACTGAACACCCTCGGCACACCGCCCACCTACGTACACCCAATCCAACTCGCCACCGACGGCCACCAACCAGTACCCGTCCCAGTCAGCCAACTCGACACCGTCAACCGTCACTGCGACTTCTGCGGCGACCCGTACCCCGCATGGACGCTCGTCGGCGGCGAAGTCACCGCCGTAGCCATCGGCGCCGCTGCAGGACTGGTGCAGAACCTCGGCCACGCGTGGGCGGCCTGCGCGACGTGCCAGACCTACATCGACGACGACAGAACCGAAAAGGTCGTCGACCGGGCGATGCAAGCGTTCGGCCTCGGCGACCACCCGCAGATACGAGAGCGCATCGAGGAACTGCACCAGGCGTTCCTGAACGCCCGGCAACCTGGACGGACGCTCATCACGACCACCGCCTGGCCCGCCACCGTCATCACCGCACGCGAGCTGCCCAAGGTACGCGACCGGCTCACCCGCTTCTACCGAAGCGAGGACAGCCTCCCAACCGCGCTCGCTATCGCCGAAACGCGCCACGACATCGCCGCCGGCCTGGACCGAGCAGGCCTGTTCTGGATCGACGACGACTTCACCGACCTCGCCGAGTACGCCGCAGAGAAACTCCCTGACGTCACCATCAACCGCGACCTCATGCCCTCCACCGACGGACTGCTCGTATGGTCGCGCCCGGTGACGCCCCGGCAGATCACCGCCGCCTCCTGGACCACCACCAGCGACGGCTGGCTCCTGATCAACTACCGAGCCATCGGCGGAGGCTTGGACGGCAAACCGCTACAGCGACTCCGCGAACACGTAGGCTGGCTCGCCCCGATGAACACCGCTCAAGTGCACGAGCAACACGTGCTGCCCGGCACGCAGCCAGCGGCAGCCCTGCTCGCGACATGGCTGCTGATCGTGCAGCAGGCCGCAGAGGTCACGACAGCCGAGGCCGACAAGGCGACTCGGAAGACCTACGCCCGCACCAAACGACCTTCACCCGAGGTGCGGATCGTCCGCCTCCGCGCCAACCGCAGCACCACGCCGACCGGTATCCGATCGGCGCCGGGCGACCTGGGAAGTCCCCAAGCCAGGCGCTTCTGGGTGTCCGGCCACTGGCGCAACCAGCCATACGGCCCAGGCAGAGCACTACGCCGCCCCGTCTACATCAACCCCTTCCTCAGAGGCCCCGACGATGCGCCGATCAAGCTCAGTACAACCGTACGCATGCTCAGCAGCCATAGAACCAAGCCGGACGACTAGGAGTAGACACCGATGATCACGTGGGGCAGGGCGGAAACCCCTGCCCCACGTACGTCGAGAGCTACGGGAGCACCTCGATCCGCGGCTCGTCGAGGACCGCGTCGAAGGATCCGTAAATCGTGAATGACGACCTTTCCTCTGCTTGATGTCATCGCCACAGAACGGAGGGTCAAGGCAGTCGGCCGAAGCCGTCTGACCCAGCGACCGGCGCAGCAGGGCGCTCTCCCCAGCGGGCCATCGTTGCCCCGTTGTCCGCCGCGCCCGCCGGACAACCCTCGCCGCCCGTAGAAACGAAGCAACGTTTCCCGCAGGGAGGTTGCTATGAAGGCTCTTCGCAGAGGCTGGCTCTGGCCGCGCGTCGTCGTGACGGTCTGGGCCGCGACGGCACTGCTGTTCGTCGGCGGCGCCCCGGCAGTTGCGTCCACGGGGGTCGGGTCGTACCCCTGGCAGTACAACTGCAGCGGGTACTACGTCGGCCCGCCTACGTCCACCTACGCCATCCACTTTGGCACTGGCCCGACGCTCGGATGGCTCAAAATTCACTACTCGAGCGGCTGTCAGACGACCTGGGGGCACTTCGCCTCGGCCGACACGAACAAGTGGACGATCAACGCGTCGGTCTGGCATCCCGGCCAGCCATCGCAAGAAGAGTGGACCGAGTTGAGCCCTGTCTGGTACGACACCCGGATGCTCGGCACGTCGCGCGGGCAGGAGACCTGCATCGGAGCGCAGGTCTACGTCCGCAACGGTCCATGGATCGGGTGGTACTTCGCTGGATGCTGGACCCAATAGCCCATCACGACAGATATCGCGAATGGGACCACTCCCGAAAGGGGGCGGTCCCGGTCGATAGCGGCAGGACCGGCACGTCGCCAAGCCACAGAGCAGACGCGCCGACATCCCCGTCGTACTGCGTCAACCGGCCGGCACCGTCGAGGCTAATGATCTGATACCGCTGGACCAGTGCTGGCTTCAGCGACACCGGCCGTGCTCCGGCGACTCTCCTCGCCGGCAGCGGAGCTGGATCTCCACCCGGTGTCGCAGGTATTCGTCCTGCGACGAGCGGGCGATCGCGATCGCTTGACCCGACCAGTGTATGCAGGCCCGAGGGTATGCGCGACCACACAGCCGCAGGCCGGGAAGCAGACAGCGGCGCCCAGGCGCCGGCGGCGCCCGCGGCCTCGGCGGCGCTACCAGTCTCGAGGTGGTCGAGCAGCGCGAGTCGGACGCGGCGACGGCCGAAGGTGGTGACCGCAGGGCCGACAAGATCCCGCACGAAGCTGGGGTCAGGTTCGTGGACAGCGGCACGGATGAGCGGTGCGAACCACTCCTCCGGACGGGGCTGGCATCACCGACCCGCCCGCCGCGATCGGCGATGGCGCTCCGGCGGCACGGTGAGCGCGCTGACGCCGAGCCCGGCTGTTGCAGAGATCGTGGTGCTCCGACACCGGAGGCTCAGCGCCGATCAGGGGCAGAAGTTGCCGCAGCAGCGCTTCGTACCCGGCCGAGCGGTCGACAGTGCGGCCGGGCAACGGCTGGCACGCGAGCGGGCATTCGTGCATCGATGCCATCGACGCACCCTACCCGCCGCACCCGGCAGCGCCAGCTACCTCGTGCCGCGCCCGGAGCGCGGCGGTAAACCGCCGCGAGGGCCGGACAACCCGCCGGGTCGGTACAACGAATCGCGTGAGCCGGCGTCGTACGAGTCGCCGGCCGCGACGGAAGCAGGAGGACGAGTATGAACATGATCGCGCGGGAGCGCACGCGTCGCGCGGGGGCGGCCCTGATCACCCTCGTCGTGGCGGCGGCCGGGATCCTTTCAGGACAGCGGCCAGCGCATGCGGACAGCGTGTGGGCCATGGGCGGGTCCGTCATCATCAACGTCCAGACCGGCGCCAAGGACACCAGCAACCACACCCAGTGGGTCAGTTCCATCTACATCCAGACCGGCACCGCCGCCGACAACTCCTACGGGTGCGGCACTTTCGAGGCGTGGACCCAAGGGTTCTACGCGCAGGCCGAACGTTGTGAGGCCGCGTACTGGACGATCAATCGCTGGGTGGAGAACGGCAACTACGTCTGCGGCGCGTTCGACGACTTCGGCGGGTGGCCCCGGCGGATCGCCTGCATCGCGATCCGAGTCTGAACCGCGGCGCCGGCCAGGAGCCAGCGCTGGACTCCACGCTGTACGGTGGCATCACGCACAGTGGTTGTGTGGTGACGTAGTAGGGCGGCTGATGTCAGCAGCCCTACCCACTCACCCGCGCAGCAGGGAGCCGGTGATGCCTCGTCCGGAACGTCCCCTCCACCCGGAACTGGATCCGCTTCACGCGTTCGCGCAGCGGCTGCGAGACGCGCGGCAGGCAGCCGGCAGCCCGAAGTATGAGGCGATGGCCCGCCAGACCCGCCGGTCGAGCACCGCACTGTCGGAGGCGGCTGGAGGCGACCACCTCCCCACCTGGGAGACGGTGGTCGCCTACCTGTCGTACTGCGGACAGGACCCCAACGCCTACCGTGTGGAATGGGAGCGGGTTCGGGATCTCCGCGAGACAGCGCGCCCCCTGCTGCAACCGGTAGACCTTTCCCGGGTGTCGAACCTGCCCCGACGACCGACCGGACTCTTCCTCGGCCGCCACCACGTTCTCGACGAGCTGCACCGTCATCTCGAACCTGACGCACAGCGCGTGGGTGTGGCGATCTTCGGACTCGGCGGGGTGGGCAAGACCGAACTCGCCCTGCAGTACGTCGAAGGGCAACGATCCCGGTACAGCTGTGTGTGGTGGGTAAGCGCCGACACCGAGGAAAACCTGACCAAGGAACTCGCGGAATTCGCCCGTACCGTTCAGCCGGACTGGCCAGTCTGGGGCAGCGCCGCCGACGCGGCGGCATGGGCGCTGCGCTGGTTCACCTCCCATGACGACTGGCTTCTGGTACTGGACAACGTCACCGAGCCGTCCACCATCGCCGGTACGCTCGCGGCTGCCGTGCGCGGCCGGGTGATCGTCACCAGCCGCCGCGAGTTGGACTGGGCAGCCCTGAGCCTGGCTCCGCTGCGGCTCGACGTGCTCTCCCGGCCGGCCAGCATCGAGATGCTGCTCCAGCGGTCGAAGCGCCACGCGGAACGAGCCGAGGTCGCAGAGTTGGCTGGCGACCTGGCCGATCTGCCGCTGGCGTTGACGCACGCCGGGGCGTACCTGGTGGAACGCCGCCACGTCACGGCGGCAGAGTACCGGCGGCGCCTGGCCCAGCAGCCCGCCGCAGTGCTCGGCGCGCGCATCCTGGCCCACCCGGCCGACGACCCGGTCGCCCGCACCTGGCAAGTGACGATCGAGGCAATGCGGGCCGACGCCCCGTTGTCAGTCACCCTGCTGGACGTCCTGGCGTATCTGGCTCCCGTCGCCGTGCCGGTCGAGCTGATCGCCGGCATCGCGCGGGACCCCGTCGCGGTCGACGATGCCCTCGCTGTGGCTGCCTCGTATAGCCTCGTCACCCGGTCCGAGTCAGAGGTCAGCGTGCACCGGCTCGTGCAGACAGTGATCCGGGCGCACCACCAGAGCAGCGCACACTGCGCCCGAGCGGTTGACCTGCTGCTGACCGCCCTGCCAGAGGGCGATCCGGAGGCTTCGGTGCAGGCATGGCCACGGTGGGCCCGGCTGGTGCCGCACATCGAAGCGCTGGCCGGTCTGCTGCGCCGGGCACCCCACCCGAATGATGACCTGATCGTGCGTGCCACTGGCTTGTTCGGTCCCTGCGCTCTCTATCAGCGGGGACAGGGCCGGTACCTCTCGGCGCTCGCGCTGTTGCAGCAGTCCAGGGACCTGCTGCTGGAGATCCTCGGTCCGGCCGAACCCGCCACCGTGACCGCCACCTACCTGCTCGCCGGCGGGCTCTGGTCAGCCGGGCGGTTCGCCGAGGCGATGCGGCTAGGAGAATCGACCTGGCACGCCCGTCGCCGGCTGCTCGGCCCGGAGCATCCCGACACCCTCGCCAACGCCAGCCATGTGGCACTCGGGTACCGGGAACTCGGCCGTCACGAGGAGGCGCTCACGCTGAGCGCGTCAACGCTCGCCACCCGCGAGAAGGTCCTCGGCGCAGACCACCCCGAGACGCTGCAGTCCCGCAACATCCTGGCGGGATGCCACCGAGCGCTGGGCGAGCACGACGAGGCGCTTGCGCTGTACGAGTCGACGTTGGCGGACCGGCTCCGGGTGCTGGGAGCCGCACATCCGGATACGTTGCAGTCCCGGCACAACCTCGCCGGCGGGTATCTGGCCGTCGATCGCAGCGACGAGGCCATCGCCTGCTACGAGGTGACGCTGGCCAGCCGGCGCGCTGTCCTGGGTCCCGAGCATCCCGACACGCTGCACACCCAGCATCTCCTGGCAGCTGCGTACCAGCAGGTCGGGCGCAGCGCGGACGCCGCCACGTTGTACGAGGCGACGCTGCGCAGCCGACGGCGGCTGCTGGGCCTGGATCATCCGGACACCCGCAAGACCGAAACGGCGCTCCTTCGGGCCAGGGAGGAAGCCGATCCCGCTGGCTGAGGCGCCGCCGCGGTAACGCTCACCGCGACGGTGGTGAGGTGTCCGTCGCCCGTTCGGTCAGCCGGGTTGTCCGCTGCCAGGGGCGGACAACCAGGAAGGCCCGTAGAACCGAAGGCATGACGTTCGATCCGCGTCTCCCGGGCAGACCGGCTACCGGCCGTGCCTCTCGCCCCGGCAGCACGACGGCGCGGGCGACGCCTGCCCCGGCGACACACCGGTGCGAACGCCCCGGGGCCCGGCCGGCCCTCAGTGCGGGGCCCGAATCCCAAGGAGCAACGATGTCGAGCAAAAGAGCATGGCGGACAATGCTCGCCGCCAGCGCAGCCGTCCTCACCGCCATCGGTCTGACCCTGTCGGCGGCCACAACGCCCGCTTCCGCGGCAGCCGCCCGCAGTGCGGTCTGGGTCGGATCGCCGATCAACGGCAGTTGGGCGATGTGGGACGGGGCATGCCCGGGCGCGGTGTACCCCTCCAGTGCCTGCAGCTGGCCAACTGTGCACCACACCTTCCGCAACGGCATGCCCTACGTCGGCGACTGGAGTGTCGACCTCGGCGTTGGCGCCGGCCAGGACGTGCTGCTGTACGCGGCGCCCAACGACACCTGGCGGACGATCAGCGCAAAGGTCGAGACGATCGTGCTTGCCTGCGCCGTCCGCAGTGGCGAAACCTACGAGCAGACTCGCGCCCGCGGCGGCAACGCCGTCGTCGTCGGCCTCTACGAAGGCGGCACCCGCATCGGCTGGGTCACCTACACCCACGTCAACCCGGCCGTCGGCGCTGGGCAGTGGGTCGACCGATGGGGCACACGCATCGGCACGGTCGGGGCCTACACGCCGAACAGTTGTTGGACCGGCGTCCATCTGCACGTCGAGATGACCAACGAGACCAACTACTCCTGCTTCAACAACGGTTGGGGCTCCGGACAGGCCATGAGCCGGACCAACTTCATCGGCTTCCTCGGCGGTGCCTATCGCACCGCGCCCCGCCAATCCTGCCCGTGACGGTCACTGCAGCAGCCGCCGGACCGGGAGGCACTCCCGTCCGAAGCATCCCGGCCCGTCGGCTGCTGCAGCGTGGGCAGCAGCACGTTGTTGAGTAACAGCCGTCTGTACCGCGACCGGTGCCCGCGCTGCGGCAGTCTGGCTCGTAGTTACGGCTCGCCGGCCTGACCGGGCTTACCGTTGGCTCCGGAAGGCCCCCCACTCGCCGGTCCATATCGCGAGGTCGTGTACCCAGCTCTCGGTGCTCTGCCGGGACCTGGCAGACCACTTCGACGCGTTTCTTGACGCGAAGTCATCCAAGACCTTGCGGTCAGCCGCCGTCCATGCGGGAAACTGCGCCAGCCAGTTTTCCGCCTGTTCGGCGCTGTGGCCGCTGCCGATCAGCCACTGGGCGAGCAACGCGAGTTCTACCCACGGCGCGGCCTTGGTCGCCCACGCCCAGTCGACGATCCGTAGGCCATGCGCGGTCACGATCAGGTTGGCGGGATTGAGGTCGGAGTGGATGAGCGCCTCGCCGTCCATCGCGGGGTGGGTGAATCCGAGCCGGGCTGCCGGCGTGAACCATGGCTCGCCTGGCGCGGGGGTCCCCTGGAGTTCCGTCAGTGTGACGGCGAGTAGATCGAGGTCCCCGCTGTCGAGTGACAGGTTGGGGTGGGGACCGGCAAGATGCTCGGTCCCCACCACCAGCCAGCCATCGGACTCGAAGTGCCACAGGACTGCGGGCGGGTGCCGGTCGATGGCCTGGGTTGCCGCCAGCTCGTAGCGCAGTGACCGAACGCTCAGCTCGCCAAGGGCGGCCTTGACGAAGACCTGTCCGGCTGGCCCAGTGACCGTGGAGGCGATCTCCGCGTGGTTGCCGCTGGAAGCCGGGGTTACGTCGAAGGCTCCGCCGACCCGTTCGGCGATCCCGGCCGCGACGCTCTCTGGCAGAGCGGTCCAGTCGCTACGCATCGTCCTCCTCTCTACTACCTGCCGGGCTGAGGTGGGTTCGGCGGGCAGCAGGATTCTGCCTCGCCGCCCCAGAATTCCATGTCGACCCGGTAGCCGGTGTCGTGCAGCGCCGCGAGCGTGTAGGCGATGGCGGTGCCGTCCTGCATGGCCTCGGTCAGGATCGGCCGGTGGTGCACGTAACCGCCCGCAATCTGGTCGCAGGCGGCGGTGTAGGGCTCACTGATCTGGAGGGCGGCGTGCCATACGGCGTCGACCGGCCGGGTCGGCACGACCCGGTAGGACTCGCCGGTCGGCAGGAGCATCCCGAAGTCGCGCTTGTCCACGCGGTCGGCGTACGCCCTCAAGAAGACGAGGAACTGCCCGACCGCACGCTCAGCGTAGGTCTGGGTCACCTCGTGCCTGACAGCGAAGTAGCGGGCAATCTTCTCGAACACCTCAGCCGAGACGAGGGCGCGGGGGTCCGCGGCAAGCGCCGAGAGTGGTCTGTCTGCGGTGATAGTCAATGCTCCTCCTTCATCCTGTGCGGGTCTGCGAGGCCGGCCGGTCATCGGAGCACCTTCCAGCCTGAGTTGCGTCCGTGCATGTCATGCCGTAGCGCCCCGTCCCCACACTGACCCGTCGACCTCGTGGAGTGAATGCCGAGCATGCGGACGAAGTTGTTGTCCGCATATGCGCCGCCGATGAGCTTCTCCCATAGCTGCGGATCTCAGTGTTCTTGCTTGCGTTGCACTGAATACTGAGTGACCCTTTGTGGGCGATATCCATGCTGCTAATCGCCATAGTGGCGCGACAGGCCGAGAAGGCGGGTGCTATGGGTCAGGCCCCACGGACGCTTCAGCCGTACCTGTCCGAGCGCCACTTCTTCGGCGCCGAGTTGCGTCGGCTGCGTGAGCGGGCCAACCTCTCGCAGGCGCGACTCGGCGTGGCGATCCGGTTCAGCGCCGACCTGGTGCGTCGCGTCGAGACAGCGGATCGCTTTCCATCTCGGGAATTCGTCGAAGCCTGCGACAGCGCCTTGGCGGCCGGCGGGGCCTTGACCCGTCTGTGGCCGCTTCTCGAGGCAAGTCGCGCCGACGAGGGTAAGCGGACGTCTTCCACGAGCGGTCCTACCAACGCCGTGGCAGCGCTGCCTGCCCATTTGGCGAACACGCCCGGGGTAGCAGACATGGTGGCTCGTGTTCCCTTCCAGCCAGGCGTTCTCGATCGCGTAGCGCTGGATTGGCTGAACGCCTCAGCGGGACCCTGTCCGTCCGCGGCCGGACGAGCTGGTTCGGCTGATCAGGTCTGTGAAGAGGATCTTCACTCCGCTGAGGCCGCTCTGGCGATGTTCCGGGAGTTGGATCACACCCACGGTGCCGGACAAGTCCATACCCAGGTGCAGCGGTACGTCGAACGCAAACTGAATCGGCTACTGGTCAGCCCTCCCGCCTCGGCGGCGATCGGTCGGCACCTCTACACCCTGGCGGCGGGATTCTTCGAACTGTGCGGATACCAGGCGGTCGACACGGGCGTTCACGGTCTCGCGCAGCGCCGCTACCTACGCGCGTTACGGCTGACGCAGGCCGGCGGTGACCGCCTCTTCGGCGGCTATCTGCTTGCCGTGAACATTGGCGACCTGGCGTTGCACTGTGGTCACCCTGAGCCCGCGCTGCGGGTGGCCCTCGCGGCGGTCCGGGGAAGTGAGGCCCAGGCGACGCCAGCCGTCACAGCCGCCCTGCACGCTGTCGTCGCGCGAACACACGCTCGCCTTGGACGCGAGGGCGACTGCCTGGCCCACGTCGATATCGCGGAGAGGCAACTGGCACGCAGCAAGCCCGAGGACGAGCCAGCCTGGATCCGGTACTTCACCCCTGCGTACCTCGCGGACGAAATCGCCCACTGCTTCCACGACCTGGGCCAACCGCAGCAAACCCAACGGCACCTGGTCGATGCCCTCACCGAGCTGAGCCCCACACACGTCCGCCGGCTCTCCATCGACACCGCGCTCCTGGCCTCGTCGCTAACCGCCGACGGCAAGCTCGACGAAGCGTGCGCCGCCGCCCGGGCGGCGGTGGACCACGCCGCCCGGATCACCTCGCACCGCTGCTTGCAGCGCATCGTTGAGGTACAAGCCGACCTCGAGCCCTACCGGTGCGAGCCGGAGGTTCGCGAATTCGGCGATTACGTCCGCGAGCAGCTACCGCTGGCAGCCCTGTGATCCCCGCTGCCGACCACGGCAGCCGCCGTCACCGAACGGTAGTGAGCCAGCTCTGCCTCCAACGCCGCACCCGCCCGGCTGGACGTCGCCACGTAATGGCCAACATCGGGAAGTAGCAACAACTCGTGCCTTACACCGAGAGCCGCCAAGTCGTCGGCAAGCTCCCGCACATCCTCGACCACGGCCACCTCGTCCGCCGTGCCGTGAATGAATAGAACAGGGCGCCGAACAGTGGCGGCACGGACCCGCCCCGCGCCACCACGCAGCCGCGTAGCGTGTGCCCGCTGGAACCGAGGCACCGTTTCCGCCCACTGGCCCGGATCAACGATCGCAGACACCGCGGTGGCGGCAGCGAACGGCCCATCCTTGGACACGGCATGCAGCGCCGTGTATCCCCCCGCACTGGCACCACGGATAAAGACCTGGCCCGGGACCGCTCGCCCCGTCTCCACCAGGTGGTCTGCTACAGCCGCACAGTCATCCACGTCATCCAAGCCCCACCTGCCGTACAGCGACTCCCGGAAGCTGCGGCCATACCCCGTGCTGCCCAGATAATCGACGTCGACCACGGCGAAGCCGCGGCTGGTAAAGAACTGCGCCTGCCAGTCCAGACGCAGCAGGCAGGAGGCGGTGGGCCCAGGATGCGCCCGAACGATTAGCGGGGCACACCAGTCCGCCGCCGAACCCGTCGGGGGGTACACCAGGGCAACCACCTCACGGCCACCGGGTACACGGATCCGCAGTTCCGTCGGCGTGGACGCCTGCGCCTCAGAAAGCTCTGCATGCTCCGACCTGGCGACCACCTCCAACCGGGGATGGCCATCGGCAAGGTGCACCACCGCAACTTGCGGGGCCGCAGTTGGTGACGACCCGATCAGCGACACTGTCATGCCCTGCGCCGCCAGGTAGGGCTTGATCGAGGTGTAGGGAATGTTGACGGGGCGAACGGCACCGTCAGGCTCGATGACGACGAGGCGGTGCCGCGGCCCCTCCTGCACCACGATGGCGATCCGGCCATCGGCAAGGAAGTCGTACGAGGCGTAGCCCAACTCCCACGGCTCCGCGGCACACTCACCCGCGATTGGCGCCACCGCCTCGATCGCGTCGCCGTTCCACCGATACAGGTTCCACCAGCCGCTGCGGTCAGACATGAAGTACAGCGCCCTGTCCGGCCCCCAACGCGGCTCCAGCGCCGACTCATTAGAGCCACCGGCGACCTTCCTCGGACTTCCGATGTCCCCGCCGGGCAAGTACGGAGCCACCCACACCTCGCAGGCGTCCCAGGGCATGTCGCGCTCGCTCCATGCAACCCAGGCCAACAGCCCGGGGCCCTGTCTAGGTGCACCAAGAAAGCTGGTTGATGCGACGAGCGCCCGAACCTCTGCACGGGCCGCCAGCAAGATCCCGACGATCTCGTCGCCCTGCTCTGATTCGCGCACCGCCAACAACTCGCCATCACCGACGGTAAGGTCCCCGAAGCGCCCCTGGGTAATCAGCTCGAGCTGATCGCTGCTGCGACGGCTCCGGTGCAGGCCCGCTTCGCCGATACACCACAGAGTGTCTTCGACGACAGCAAAAGTGCCGCCCCCGTACGCGTGGACGCTACTGGTGACGTCGAAACCCTCAGGACTGATGCTCCGGGTGCCCTCGCCGGGCCGCCACCTCGTCACGGTTCCGCGCCCGCCAGCTTCGGGCCGAGTCTCCAGCCAATACAGAGCGCGGTCGCCAGCACGAAGCTGATCGAAGCTCGTAGAGGCACGGACGGCGTCTTCCACCGACAAGGCGGCGAAGTCTTCGGCCAAGCTCACGGGCTCCTCTCCATCAACGTCAGACTGCGGTACAAGGGGCAGCCCATGGGTCTGAGGCGTCGATACGAGCCGCGCACGTTGCGTGTCACGTGCAGGCATCCACGCTCCTTAGGCACCGTCCGACTCTACGCCCGAAGCTCGCCCCGGCCGCTGGACATCCCCACCCGCGCCCCGCTGCGTCATGTTGTCGGCGAATGCCTATGCGGACAGCAATCTTGTCCGCATTTCCGGTGTCGACCAGGTCGCCTATCCACGCGACGCTTATGCGGAGCGCAATTCACCAGTAAGGAAGCGACAACTGCCATTACCGCAAGAGAACTGCTAACTCCTCGGATGGGCAAGATGCATTTGCAGGCTACCTGGCGCCTTGCGGCGACCGACAGGAGTTGGCGCGCCCGCTCCGGTTCCGAGAGCTGCTGGCCGACGGCTTGGCGAAATGGTCCCCATCGCGCCGAGGAATCGCCGGCAGCTTGTGTGCCGGGTCCGGGACCACCTCGCCGCTCTCGACCAAGCTGCCTACGTACGCGAGCTTCGCGCCAACCAGATCAACTCGTCGCTGCTGATGCTCGTCCAGCAGGCCGGGCCCTCGGCCGCCCGGATGAGTTTCTGCGGGAGCAGTCCCGCGCATGAGCCGGGTGCAGGGCCGACCCGGTCCCCCGAGGGAGGTCCTGCACCCACCGGACCGGGGTGTGCGGTCGGAGCCGGGGAGGACCAGGCCGCGCACTCCCCGCAATAGGAGGTGGTGGCAGTGCGACGTATCAAGTGGTTCACGCTGGCCGACGACGGGCAATTCGCGCCGTTCGGCATCGACTGCGGGGGCGCGGCCACGCTCTACGGCAACCGGAGCGGCGCGCACCTCGTCGGCGCGAACAGCCGGAGCGAGTCGGCCGCCGAGGAGTTGGCCGAGGCGAACCGCGCCTTCTGGGCGGGCCTCGATCGAACTCCCGAGTCCACCCGGCGGTCGCTGCGCCGGCGCCTGCGAGGGCGACGTCGTCCCCGCACTACCTCGTGACGGTCATGGAAGAGAGCGACCGCGCCGTCGACCGCTTCGACTCGGCCCGCCGCACAGCGCAACAGCACGCCAACGGCCGCACCTGCTTCAACTGCACCGACAACAGGACCTGCATCCAATACGCGTGGGCCCTTGACGAACTGCCCCGGCACCCCGGCGGGCGCGACGTCCTGAAGGAACTCAACATCCCCGTCCCCGTAGAAGCCTCGAGCGAGGAAGGCCAGCAGCGGTGATCCCCACACCCCCTGGCGCAGAAGATCACCGACCGGTAGTGCACCTGCACCTGGAGCCCACACCCGCGAGACACCGGGAGGCGCGGGGGAGTGGGCCGGATCGGCCGGTGCTGCTGGCTGATGAGTTCTTCCTGATCGCTCATGACGACCAGACCGGTCGGCCGCGTCTGCATCAGAGCGCGGTCACTCACGGGTTGGCGGCTGCGCTGCTCGGCGAGTTGGCTGCCGCTGGTCGGATTTCGTTCGACCGGGGGCACGTCTACGTGCTGGACCACCGGCCGCCCGCCGACGCGCTGCAGCACCTCATCCTGGACCGGCTCGTCGGCGAACCTCAGCACACCGCCACCCGCACGTGGCTGTCGTACCTCGCCGCGACCGCCCACGAGGGGGTCGCCCGGCGGTTGTGGCAGGCCAGCAAGGTCGAACCGCAGCAGCAGCGCAAGTTCCTCCGCACGGTCACGGTGTACGTTCCGACGGACATGAACGTCGCCGCCTGGTCGTGGGCCCGTCTGTCAACGAAGCTGCGCCAGTACGAGGAACTGGACGCATTCGACCTCGCCTTGGCCGGCATCGCCGCGTCCTGCCGCCTGGATGAGTTCATCCTCGACGGCGCCCCCTATGCGGCCGGCGCGCACCTGCGGCGCCTGCTGGCAGCCGCCCCGCAGCCGATGCGTGAACTCCTCGCCGACCTGGACACGGCGATCGGTAACACCGTTCTGAGCCACCGCACCTGAGCGCAGCTGCGCCACACCACCCCCGTTCACCCTTCAACCCCTTGAAAGGGGGCAGCTTCCCCATGCCCAGAAATCACCCTGACACCGTGTCCGCTGTGCTGGCACGCGGCCGGCTCGGCATCCCCGCCGTGGTGTTCTTCGTCGTGGCGGCCGCCGCGCCGCTGACCGCCGTCGCCGGCGGCGCGACCACCGGCTACGCCGTCACCGGCGTACTCGGCATCCCCCTGGCCTATCTGGTGGTCGCCGCGGTGCTCGCCCTGTTCGCCGTCGGCTACGTGGCCATGTCCCGCCGAATCGTCAACGCCGGAGCGTTCTACACCTACGTCACCCGAGGCCTCGGCAGGCCCGCCGGCGTCGCCGCCGCCATGGTTGCCCTGCTCGCCTACAACACCATGCAGATCGGCCTGTACGGCGTCTTCGGCGCGGTCCTGTCCGGGTTCCTCAACGACCGGTTCAGGATGGCCACCACCTGGTGGCTGTGCGCGTTCATCGCCTGCGCGGTGATCGCCGTGCTCGGCCTGCTACGCATCGACCTCAACGGCAAAGTCCTCGCCGTCCTACTGGTCGCCGAGTGCACGATCGCGCTGGTCTATGACGCGGTGATGGTCGCCCGACCCGTCAACGATCTCGGCGTCAGCTTCGACACCCTCGCCCCGGGCAACCTGATCGGGCCAGGTATCGGCGCCGCCCTCGTCACGGGCATCGCCGGTTTCGTCGGCTTCGAAGGCACCACGGTATTCGCCGAGGAGACCAAGGACCCCAAACGGACGGTGCCCCGCGCCACCTACATCGCCGTGGCGGTCACCGGCCTGCTGTACGGGGTGTCGGCGTGGGCGATGTCGGTCGCCACCGGACCCGACCAGATCGTCGCAGCCGCCCAGACCGAGGGCACCGACCTCATCTTCAACCTCGTGTCCCCGCACCTCACCTCGTCGCTGGTGACCCTCGGCCGGTGGCTGTTCATCACCTCCCTGTTCGCCGCCCTGCTGTCCTTCCACCACACCGTCGCCCGATACGCGTTCGCGCTCGGCCGCGAACGAGTCCTCCCGAGCGTCCTCGGCCGAACTAGCCGGCGCACCGGCGCGCCGAAAGCCGGCTCGATCCTCCAGAGCGTCATCGCCGTGGCCGTGCTCACCGGATACGTGCTGGCCGACGCCGACCCGATCGTCCACCTGTTCTTCTGGCTCACCTCCCTCGGCGCGCTCGGCGTGCTGATCCTCATGACGGCCACCTCGATCGCCGTGCTCAGCTACTTCACCCGGACCGACCACCGCGACGGCAGGTGGCGCACCACCGTCGCGCCGTTCCTGTCCGCCCTGGCCCTCGGCGCGATCCTCGTCGTCACCGTCGACCAGTTCGACGCCCTCCTCGGGGTCGAGCCGACCTCCCCGCTGCGATGGATGTTCCCCGCCAGCTACGCGGTCGCCGCGGCGACCGGGCTGGCGTGGGCGTTCACGCTGCGCGCCGCCCGACCCGACGTCTACCAGACGATCGGCCTCGGCGCCGACAGCGCGACAGCGCCCCTTCGCACACCCGATCCCGTCCGCCAGCCCGCCTGAGGAGCCACAGTATGTTCACAACCCGCGCAGACCTCACCGTGCGGCAAGCCACCCCCGACGACGTACCGGCGCTGCTGCCCATGCTCGCGAACGCCTTCTCGACCGGAACAGTCGCCGAGTGGGCGGTCCCGGAACCCGCCGACCGGTTCGAGGTCTTCACCGGCTACTTCCAGTTCATGCTCGCCCTCGGCCTGCGCCACGGCAGGGTCGACACCACCCACGACCTGTCCGGGGCGGCGATCTGGTACCGGCGCGACGAGACGCCCCCGCCTCACCCCGACCACCTATACGGGCTGGAGGAAGCCACCGGCCAGTACGCGCCGAAGTTCCTCCTGCTCGACGCGATGTTCGAAGCCCGCCACCCCCGTCTACCGCATGCCTACCTCGCCTACATCGGCGTCGACCCGGCCGTGCAGGGCCGGGGCGTCGGGTCGGCGCTGCTCGCCCACGCCCACGAGGCGCTGGACGCCGAGAACCTGCCGGCGTACCTGGAGGCCAGCGACCCCCGTAACCGCGACCTGTACGCCCATCACGGCTACGAAGCCGGGCCGCCGATGCAGCCGACATCGGCCGGGCCACCCTTCTGGCCGATGTGGCGCGGCCAGCTCAACGGCGGTGTCCGCTCGTCGTTCCCACCGCCCAACCCGTACTACCGGCGGCCGCGGTGAACGCCGCCATGACCACCTGCGTACGCCGGGCGCGCCCGGCCGACGTTCCCGCCGTCACCGCACTACTGGTCGACGCCCTGTCCCGGGACCCAGTCGCCGAATGGCTGGTGCCGGACGCCGACAACCGACCGGACGTCCTGCACCGACTCCTCGCCGTCGACGTCGACCACGCCATTGAGACCGGCCACGTCGACGTGGCGGGGGACTGGTCGGCGGTCGCGATGTGGCGCCGCCACGACCTGAACGCACAACGGTGGGCGCTCGGCGACTACCACCTGACCACGTTCGCGGGCCGGGCGGCTCCCCGCTTCGGCGAGCTGAACGCCGCGCTGCGCACCTACCGGTCAGACGCGCCGCACCACTGGCTGTCCTGGCTGGCCGTGCAGCCCGGCTACGGCTGGCCGGTCGCCGACGAGCTGCTGCACCAGCACCACCAGGTGGTCGACCGGACCGGCCACCCGGTGTACGCCGTCGTCACCACCGAGGGCGCCCGAGATCTGCTCTGCCAGCACGGCTACCGGGCGGATCTGCCGCTGCACCTGCCCAACGGGCCGAGGCTCTGGCCACTGACCCGCGCTGGCCGCCCGACCCGGATCAGCGGCTCCAGCTGAACGTTCCTCCGGTGAAGCCCGGCCGCCCTACCTCCAGCGGCCGGGACACCACGAGGGCCCGGAAGGTGCGGCCGCGCAGGTCCGCAGGGAGTGCGGACCAGCCACCCGAGGCCACCCTCCGGGCCCTTCAGCTGCGGGTCGACGATTACCCTTGGCCGGTGGCCGCCACGGTTTGGTTCGTTGGGGTGTCGACAGGCAAGTCGTTGATCCATGAGGCGTTCCCGATCTGGATGGGCGACCTTGGTCTTGATGTACGTCTGGTCGGTCGCGACGTGCCCTTGGCCGCCCCTGCTGAGGCGTACCGCGCCTTGATGACCGAGCTGGCCGGCAGCGATGACGTGCTCGGCGCCGTCATCACGACGCACAAGGTGGCCGTACTGCGCGAGGCGGGCGACCTGGTCGACTGGCTCGACCCGTTGGCGGCCGAGTGCGGAGAGATCAACGCGTTACGCCGTGAGACGGGCGGGCTGGCCGGCTTCGCCCGCGACCCGATCTCGATCGGGCGAGTCGTCGATGACATCTGGCCCGACGGAGAACACGTCGTATGCATGGGAGCCGGCGGTAGCGCGATCGCGCTCGGCCGTCATCTGCTTGCCCGTCCCGTGCCGCCGGCCCGCTTGGTGTTCAGCGACCGCAGCGGTGCGGCCGGCCGCCATCTGCAGGCCGTGCTCGGTCCGTGGGCTGAGTCCCGGCGAGTGCGCCTCGAGGTACATCTCGGTGCAGTTCCGTGGGATCACCTCGTCGCGTCCGGTCCGCCCGGAACGCTCGTCGTCAACGCCACCGGACTCGGCAAGGACCGTCCTGGTAACCCCCTGTCGCCAGTCGCCGAGTTCCCACCCGCTGCCCTGGTGTGGGACCTGAACTACCGGGGTGACCTGGCCATGCTGCGGCAAGCCCGCACTCATGACGGGGTGGTCGTACACGACGGTTGGCAACTGTTCTGCCACGGTTGGGCCGCCGCACTCGGCCCAATCCTCGATCTGCCGAACGAAGGGGACACGGCAGGCCGCTTCGCCATGCTCGCAGCACCCCTACGTGCACGGCCTGAAGCTTGCCGCTGATCGGCCACCGGACATGCCGTGCCGAAGCCCGAAACTTGTCACACCCGCTTACCGGGAAGTCCGGCCGTCAGCCAGTCCGGCACCTCGCGAGGCCGGCGACGAGCGGATCATGTGTGTGATCCTGCCACCGTGGAAGTCTGGGATCATGAAGGCAAGCTCTACGAGGTCAACTCGTACTACAGCCTGCCCGACGACGCGTGGCAGTACGAGCTGGTGGGACTGACCGGAGCACCGGGAACCGGGCCGTACCTCAGCGTCACGATTCCAGACGCAACGCCGGACGATGGGCCGTTCACACCGCGCCCGGCGAGCGGGGTGATGTTCAGCGCCGGTAGCGGTGATGTCCCCTGGCCCATCCTGCGCCGCTTCATCGACCTGGTTGAGTCATCCGGCGACATAGTCCAGGACCCGACTGACGGCGGTTCGCCGATCACAGACCCTGGGGCATCGCCCCAGATCCCGTCCTCCCTCGGAGATGCATGAAGATTTGCGCTGACCTCGACGAAGAGGTGGGCCCTTTCCGTGACTGGTCCCTGGCGACGGCGGCGTTCCCGTATGTGTTCCTCGACGCCACCTACTGCAAGGCGAGGGTCAATCGCCGAGTGTTGTCCCAGGCGATCGTGGTCGCCACCGGTGCCGCGCCGACGGCTGGCGGGAGGTGCTCGGCTTCGCCGTCGGTGACAGCGAGGACGGCGCGTTCTGGACCGCCTTCCTCCGCTCACTGAAGGCACGTGGTCTCGGCGGAGTGCAGCTGGTCATCTCCGATGCCCACATCGGCTTCAAGCAAGCCACCGCCGCAGTACTCATCGGGGCAGCCTGGCAGCGGTGTCGAACAAGGAGATCAAACGTCGCACCGATGTCGTCGGTGGTTTCCCAACCCCGAAGCTTTGCTCCGCCTCGCCGGCGCCGTGCTGGTCGAGGCCCACGACGAATGGCAGACCGGCGACAGCCGCTACCTCGCCGAAGGCGCCATGGCACTGATCACCACACCCGCCCCCGTCGTTGCGACAACTGAACTGGCAGCCGCATGACCACCATCGCCTGGCCCGGCCGCAGGGCCGACATCATCGACGCCCTGGCGGTCCTCGCGACCCTGCGACCGCCCGCCCCGACATCGTGGCCCGGCCTGACCGACGCCGTGCACTGGCTCATCGACGACACGTTCTGGGACCAGCGCCAACCAGGCAGCGACATCGGCACCATCCTCGGCAGCGCCGAGGAGGCCGACGCGATCACCGCCACCCTCCACCCCCTGACAGCCATCCTCGACGAACTCGGACCAACCGCAGCCGACGACGAGTACCTCACCCACCCTCGGTGGCACGAGGTCATCCACACTGCAACCCACGCTCACCAACTCATGACTAGCCAAACGCCAGCCCGACCCGAACACTGAACAACGAGCAGAGACCCACGCACTACACCACGCCACGGGACGTGACCCAGTCGGCAGCGACCGAAAGCGTGAGACCACATTCCGCAAGGGGAGTCACCCTCATCGGGTCGAGAGCCGGCAGCAGTGGCGACCTGACATCAGCCCTTGACATCATCGGTGGCGGCCGAGGTCGGACCAGCGCGGACGGATGACGCCCTCCGGAGTGGACCCGGTAGACATCGGCGGAGGCCACGGCTCTCGCCGGAAACGCCTTACAAGCGAGGGTCGTCTGTCGAGAGTTGACACTGAGTGGGCTACGCCGCTCGCACCTGGGTGGTGCGTTGCAGGCGGTCCCTGAGGAGCAGGCGATCGGCAACGCCGAGGCGCTGCTCCCTGGTCGTAGACCGATCCCGATCGCCTCCGAGAGCAAGCCGGAGCAGGGGTGAACTCCAGTGCAGATGTGGAGTTCGTGCAGGCAAGAAACCCATCCCGTTGACCGACCCCGGATGTCCCGACAGTACAGACGCGCCCCGGCGCCGGCGGGATCCTGGAGCGCGCTCCTCGGCCCGGTTTGACGCGCGCCTCGGTAGGGAATTTCGCGGACACCTCAATGAAGGAGGCTGTATGGAGACGTCCGCTAGTGCCGGGCGCAGTTGCCGACAGCCGACATGTCCATGCGCGGCGGCGCGTGTTGCAGCGCCAACCGCGAGGGGTCGAGCCTAATGGCTCGCGTCGGTCGCTACGGGATCCCAGGGTTTGTGTGGTTCCTGATCTGGCTCGTCGTCTGCATCTTGATCGTCATCCTGTTGGCCCTGCTCATTCACCACTTCGGAGGTGCCTCGCTATCACTCAAGCTCGGCCACTTCTACCTGAACGTCGGGGTCACCTGACCCGTCAGCTCGTCGACACTCCAGCGCCGGTAATGCACCAGCCGTGTTAGCCGTCACCTTCGGTGACGGCTAACACGGCGCGGAAGCGAGCAAGCGTGCAGTGCCAGCCCCTGCGCACGTGGTCACGAGCGGGCACCTGCGGTGAGCCACGTGGTCGCGGTGAAGCAGGTGTTCTGGGCATCACGGGCGGCGGATCACGCTCTTCCAAACTGACGATCTGCCTTTGCGGGGCCGCTCAAACGAGTCCGCCCCGCCACCTGCATCGCCGCCGGCGCCCCCGTCTTCCGTTCATCTCAGGAGCGGGGCAAGGCCGTCGAGGAGGCGCTGGAGGCCGAACTCGAAGAGCATGTCCAGGTTCCAGACCCCTTCGTCAGCGGTGATGAAGCGAGCCATCAACGGGAGCCGCCCGTCGGCCAGGACCGTGCCGATCCGTTCCTCCTGGGCGTCCATCCACTGCGTGTCGGTCAGGCCGCTGTCCTGCTCGGCCTGTGCCTCCTCGACCCGGTTCACCGCCGTGCCGCGCACGTAGTTGGCCACCGTCACCGCCGCTGTGAACTGTGCGTTCAGGTCGAGCCCGCGCCCGTTCAGGGCCCGCATCATCCACTCCGTGTGGGCCATGGCGTGCGGGGCCGGCAGCGGCCGGGTGAAGGAGACCGCCTGGGCCAGCCAGGTGTGCCGACGGTACATCGCCCAATGTTGCTGGGCGACGGCTTCGAGGCAGGCCCGCCAGCCGTCGCCGTCCGGGGTGAGGGCCGGGGGTGGGTTGTCGGCCATGACCTTGTCGATCATGAACAGGACCAGCTCTTCCCGGTCGGCCACGTACCGGTAGATGGCCATCGTCGGAACGCCGAGCTGACCGGCGAGCCGGCGCATCGACAGGCCGTGCAGCCCTTCGGCGTCGGCGATGGCCACGGCGGTGGCGACCACCTGCTCGCGGTCGGGGTTGGGTGCTCTACCCGCACCGGCGGCGGCGACCACGGTGCCGACGCCCCGCACGGGCTCGACGAGACCCCGCTCGCGCAGGGTTGCCAGGACCTTCGTCGCGGTCGCCATCGCGACCCCGTGCTCGGCCATGAGCTGCCGGGTCGACGGGATCCTCGCCCCGGGCACGAGCTCGCCAGAGGCGATCCGGTCCGCGAGATCGGCGGCGATCCGGCGGTAGGGCGGTTCCTCCACAGCGGCCTCCCGTGCACTAGTGCAGTCACGGTACCCGGAGGATGAATACGGGGGATAGCACCACTGTCACCGATACTAGTGCACCAATACGCTGTACGGCATGACTGATTTCGTTCGTCTGGAGTTGCTTCGCAAGACCTACGACGGCCCGGTGACCGCGCTCGACGGCGTCGCCATCGGCTGCGCCGCGGCTAGTTTCACGGCGCTCACGGGCCTCCCGGGCTCGGGCACGAGCACCCTGCTGCAGTGCGCGGCCGGCCTGGACCGGCCCACCGCCGCGCTGGTGTTCACCGGAGGCACTGAGCTCACCGTCACGGGGAAGCCGCGATGACGACGTTCCGCCGGCGGGCCAGCTTCGTCTTCCAGGACATGCTCCCGGCGCTGACCGTGGAGCAGAACCTCGTGCTGCCACCGCGGCTAGCCGGGCACCACGCCGACGGCAAGCGGGCCCAGGCGGTGCTACCAGCCCAGTTCGGCCTCGCCGACCGTTCACACGACCGGTCGGAGGCGCTCCCCGGTGGCCAACGCCAGCGCGTCACCATGGCCCGGACCTTCGTCACCGAGCCGGCAGTCATCTTCGGCGACGAGCCGACCGGCGCGCTCGACCTGCGCAGCGCCCGTGACGCGCTCGCCCTCCTCCGCTCGGTCGTCGATCAGTACGGCCGCACCGTGGTCATGGTGACCCACGATTCGCTCGCTGCCCCGTACGCCGACACCGTGGTCTCGGGAGGGTCGCTGCCATGAGTGTGCTCCGACCTGACCGGCAGGGCCGTGTCGTGGAGGTCTCCGCTGAGAACAATGACGACGCCCGAATCAACCTCGTGGACGCGCTGCGCGGGACTGCGCTGCTGCTCATCCTGCTGGTCAACGTGTGGTACTTCAGCTCCGGATACGAGTTCCACCTGGTCGACGATCCGGCGTACGGGGCGCTCGACCGGCTGATCGCAGGCGCGGTGGAACTGCTGTTCGCGATGAAGGCGTACCTGCTGTTCTCCTTCCTGTTCGGCTACAGCTTCACCCTGCAACTCGACTCGGCGGCCCGGCGTGGGGCGCCCTTCGGCCGGTCGTTCCTGCGCCGGCTGTCCGGCCTGTTCGTGCTCGGCGCGCTGCACGCGGTGCTGCTGTTCCACGGCGACATCCTCACCACGTACGCGTTGCTCGGTCTCGTACTGCTCGCCGTTCGGCGGATCGAGCCGCGCACTGCCCTGTTCACCGCGGCGATCATCGTGGGCGTGATCGCGTTCGTGGTCGGTCTGGCCGCGGTTCTTGGTGCCGCGGTGGTCCCGGACGAGGCCGCCGCACTGACCGCGGGTGCCCGTTCGACGGAGGCCCTACGCGGCGGGCTCGGTGATGTCGTCCTGGAGCACCTGCGCTCGTTGCCGGCAATGCTCGGCGCACTTGCCGTGCAAGGGCCGTTGGCCTTCGCCGCGTTCCTCGTCGGCCTCGCAGCCGGCAAGCACCGGATGCTCGCCGACGTGCACACCCACGAGAACCTGCTGCGCCGCTGCGAACGGGTCGGCTATCCGGTTGGTCTGGCGGGCGCCGCCGTGTTCGCGATCGGCGGCGGCACAGCGGACATGACCGGACTGATGGTCAGCATCGTCACCGCGCCGTTCCTCGCGGCGGCCTACGCCGCGACCCTGCTGCGTCTGTTCACACGGCGACCACGCGTGGCGGACGCGTTGGCGCCGGCGGGACGCATGGCGCTGACAAACTATCTGGGCCAGTCGCTCATCTGCGTGCTCGTCTTCACCGGCGTCGGGCTGGGCCTGGCCGGCCACACCTCGCCGGCGCAGACAATGCTCATCGCACTGACGATCTTTGCGGTGCAGGTGGCGGCCAGCTCGTGGTGGATGCGGCAGTTCCGATACGGCCCCGTCGAATGGGCGTTGCGCGCCTGGACCCATCGGAAGCGGCCCGCCATGCGGCGATAGCCATTTCACCTGAAGAAGATCGACGAGGCCGGTCGCGCGCAGCGTGGCCGGTCGCGTTGTCGTTGGTCATGGTGGGGGAGATCGATGCCGGTGCCGTGAGCCTCGGCGCGCCGGTCGCCTCCCGGTCTGTGAATGGGCGGTCATCCGGTACGGCGGTCAGTCGACGCTGACCCGGACCGGTTCGCCATCTGGGGCCCGGACGGTCAGCGTGGTCCGACCGCCGGCCACGGTCACCTCACCCCGATCGGCGCGTAGCGGCCGATCGGTGGCGAAGACCGCGACATCCTCGGTCTGGGTCGGCCGGAGCAGCACCTCCGAGCCCCTCCGGGCTACCAGTTCGCAACTACTCTCCACCAGGGTGGCCGGTCCGACGCGGATTCCGGCGGGCAGCATCAGTCCAGCGCGGGCGCCGATGCGCAGCCGCCGGCCGGACAATACCGGCTCGTCCCGGTGCCACAGGCCGAACTCAATCCCCGACGGCGCGACGTTGACCAGGTGAAGCAGCCGCTGGCCGGACTGGTCCACGGTCGAGGTGAGCAGCAGCCCTGGGTCGCCCGCGTCGTGCCGGAGCCGAGGCCGCACCCCGAGCCGGTCCAGCGCTGCTCGCCAGAAGTCCAGGTGACACGGGTAGTCGGTGGCAATCACGACGGCCCGGCCCGCGCCCACGGTTACCTCGGCTCCGCAGGGCCGGCCGGAGCCGACCTCGGTGAGCAGCCGTTCTCCAGGCCCGGCGAGGAGTTGGGCGTAGCCGACCCGGACCTCGGCGGGGCCGGCCGCCCAGTCGTGACCCACCACCGACGGGAAGTAGTGTGGCCCGGCCTCCAGCCAGCCGTCCGGCCGCAGCCCGAGAGCGTCGGCCAGCAGGGTGCACGGCGTCCCGTCGTGGTCGCGGGTGGGCAGCGGTCCGTGCAGCAGCAACCGGCCACCGGCCCGCAGATGGTCGACCAGCCGCTGCTGGACGTCTGAGCCGAGGGTGGGGGCGGTGGCCAGCACCAGCACCGGCGGCGTGCCATCCGGCACGCGTGCTGCGCCGCCCGGGGCCTGCAGGTCCGCTGCCGGGAACGAGTAGCCGGCGAGCAGCAGTGCCCGCGCCAGCACGTCCCGCGCGCCCATGCCGCGGAACCGTTCCAGTTCGGTGACCTGCGCCGCCCTCTTCGTGGACGCCGGGTGGCGGTACTCGGTGAGGTAGTGGTCGCGAACGAATCCGAGGGCGAACCCGTCGTGTTCCTCGTCGCCGTCGGCGAGCAGGTCGCCTACCGCACGTACGGCGTGCAGTGCCCGCCTCGCCGCGGCGTACGTCGGGTTGAGCCGCCCCTCCGGGTCGACCGGGGCGGCGAAGCCGTGCCGCTCACCGGTGAACGCGATCCGGTCGTTGCCGTCACCGATCGGCTCGGCCAGCGGCGGGTTGTGGCCGCCGGCGAACAGGTAGAGGTTGAGCAGCCGGTTGCCCTGCGCCACGCAGAGCCGGGTCTTCAGGTCGATCGCCTCGGGCGGGTAGAGCGTGGACAGGTCCTCGCCGTAGTCGCCGTTGCCGACCTCGAACTCCAGGCAGGTCAGCGGTTGGGCGCGGTCGTGCGTGGCGGCCAGGAAGGCGTTGGATACGTAGAGGTCTGCGACGTTGCCGACGGTCAGGTCGCCGAGGTAGTAGTCCGAGCCGGAGGTGAGCTGCGGCTGCCCCCGGTACGTATCCGCCAGCTGGCTGATGCCGATCGGGAAGGTGCGGCCCCGCCGGTCGGCGGTGCCGTGCACGTTGACCAGGAACGGAACCCCGGTCACCCCGTGCCGCTCGGCGCTTTGCCGCAGCGCCGTCACGTACCGGCGGTAGCGGTCCCGCATGTAGCGGCCCAGGTCGTCGTGCAGCGCCAGCGACCGGTCCTCGGCCGGGGTACGCAGGGCGGTGGACCACGCCACCGGATCGGACGGGTCGGCGCCGACCCGTGCCGCGGCGGTGTCCTTGCCGTACCGCTCGACGGCCCAGCGGGCCAGGTCGGCGCAGAGGCCGTCGGTGAGGTCGGGGGAGTTGGTCACCCAGGACAGCATCCCGATCTCGTTGTCGAGTTGAACCGCGACCACCGGTCCGCCACGCGGCGCGAGCCGTGCCGCCACCAGCGGCATCACCTGGGCGTACCAGCCGTCGGCCGCGGCGAGGAACTCGGGTGCCAGGTAGTCGATGGTGCGGGTGCTGATCGGCGCGCCGTCCCAGGTGGTGGGGAGCAGGTGCGGGTGCTCGTCGTACACCCGGTAGGGGATGCCCTCGTTCTTCAGTTCGGCCATCACGAACGGGCCGGGACGGACCACGGCCCGCAGTCCGCGCTGGTGTGCAAGGTCGAGGAAGCCGGCCAGGTCGCGCTGCTCGTGGGTACGCCCGGTCAGGTCGACCGAGCCGTCCGGCAGTTCGTGCCACAGCCACGGCACGTAGGTGGCGACGGTGTCACCGCCGCAGTCGCGGAGTTGGTCGAGTCGGTCCGCCCAGTCGGCCCGGGGGAGGCGGAAGTAGTGCACCTCACCGGCGAGCAGCAGCTCGGGCCGACCGTCAACGAGGATCCGGCGATTCCGGAGCAGTACCTCTGGCATGTGGGGCAGGCCTCCTCGCACGGGAGATTGTGGACCCGAGGGTTGTGAACTTCGTCGCGGCTGCCTATGGTCGCCTGAAACCGGTTTCTGTGAGGCACGTTACGGATCGAGGGAGCGATGGGCAACAGCCGTATGACGGTTCGGGAGATCGCCAGACTCGCCGGCGTCTCCGTGGCCACCGTCTCGCGGGTCTCCAACGGCACAGGTCAGGTCTCGGAGGAGATGCGGCGACGGGTGCTGGAGGCTATCGAGAAGCACGGATACCGTCCCGACCACCTCGGCCGGGCCCTGGCCGCCGGCCGGCACGGCGCCCTCGGTCTGGTCTTCCCCGGCCTGTCCGGCCCCTACTTCACCGAGCTGATCCAGGGCTTCGAGTCCGAGGCGGTGGGGTCCCGCGCCAGCGTGCACATCCTCTGCACACACCTGCGCTCCGACTCCGATGACCAGGTGCTGGAGATGGGCCGCCGGGTGGACGGCGTCGCCGTCATGGGCGGCACCATCGCTGACGAGGCGCTGCTCCGTCTCGCCGGGATGGTCCCCGTGGTGGTGGTCGCCGGCGAGGGGCCCGGCGACATCCCCTCGGTTCGCGCCGACAATGCCGGCAGCATGCTGGCGCTCACCCGTCACCTGCTCGCCGACCACGACCTGCGCGATCTGGCCTTCGTCGGCAACCCCGCGGGCTCGCCCGACGTCAGCGAACGCTGGGCCGCCTTCCGGGGGGCGCACCACGACCTCGGCATCGAGCCGCCCAACGAGCCGGTCGCGGTCAGCATGCAGCAGGCCGACGGGTTGCTCGCGGCCGAGCAGTTGCTGGGCGGCGACGCACCCAGGCCCGCCGGGGTGGTCTGCGCCAACGACGAGATCGCCCTCGGCGTGCTGGTCGGCGCGCTCGGCCGGGGCCTGCGCGTGCCGCAGGACCTGGTCATCACCGGCTTCGACGACGTGCCGGCCGCCGCCCTCGTCACCCCGTCCCTGACCACCGTCCGGCAACCCGTACGCGAGCTCACCGCCGAGGCAGCCCGGCTGATCCTGCGGGCCGCCGACCAGCCCGGCGACACTCCCGCGGGCAGTCTCGTGCTGCCCACCGAACTCGTCCTGCGGCGCAGTTGCGGCTGCCCGGCGCCTCCGACCGGAGGTACCGGCAGGTAAGTAGCTCACAACCATCGAAACCACCAACCTCCGGAGGTACGAGATGAGAAGTAGGCGGTTAACCGCCGCGGCCGCGGTCGTCCTGGCCGCGTCGGTCGCGCTGGCCGGTTGTGGCCGTGACTCGGGCGGCGGCCAGGACGAGGCGAAGTCCGTCGGCGCGGGAAAGGCGAGCGGGGACATCACCGTCTGGGCGATGGGCACCGAAGGCGAGAAGCTCGCCGAGTTCGCGAAGGAGTTCTCCACCGAGAACCCCGACGCCAAGGTCTCCGTGACGGCGGTGCCCTGGGACGCGGCGCACCAGAAGATCGCGAGCGCCATCGCCGCGAAGCAGACGCCGGACGTGTCGATGATCGGTACCACCTGGCAGGGCGAGTTCGCCAAGACCGGTGCGCTCGACCCGACCCCGCCGGACCTCATCAAGAAAGACGACTTCTTCCCCGGCGCCTGGGACACCACGATCGTCGACAACACCTCGTACGGCGTCCCGTGGTACGTCGAGACCCGGCTGATCTACTACCGCAAGGACCTGGCCACCAAGGCCGGATTCCCGGACGGGCCGAAGTCGTGGGACGACCTCAAGGCCATGGCCAAGGGCATGAAGGAGAAGGCCGGCGCCAAGTGGGGCCTCAACCTCCAGCCCGGCAAGACCGGCAGCTGGCAGTCGGTCCTGCCGTTCGCCTGGTCCAACGGCGCGGACGTGGCCAGCGCCGACAAACTGAGCTTCGACACCCCGGAGATGACCGAGGCGCTCGGCTACTACCAGTCCTTCTTCAAGGAGGGCCTGTCCCCGACCGCGCTGCCGGAGGGCTCGCTCGAGCCCGGCTTCGTCAAGGGTGAGATCGGCGCCTTCATCTCCGGCCCATGGCACATGGGTATCGTCGAGGAGCAGGGTGGCGCCGGCTTCAAGGACAAGTACGCGGTCGCGCAGATGCCGACGAAGAAGTCGTCGACCTCGTTCATCGGCGGCAGCAATCTCGCGGTCTTCAAGGACGCCAAGAACCGTGACGGTGGCTGGAAGTTCGTGCAGTGGCTGAGCAGGCCCGACGTGCAGGTCAAGTGGTACCAGGCGGTCAAGGACCTGCCCGCGGTGCAGTCGGCCTGGAACGACCCGACGCTGTCCGGCGACACGTTCCTGACCACGTTCGGTCAGCAGCTCAAGAGCGCGAAGGCGCCGCCGGCGATCACGACCTGGGAGCAGATCGCGGCCGCTTTCGACCTCGAGGCCGAAAAGCTGTGCAAGCAGAACGCGGACCCGGCCGCGACCGCCAAGGCGATCCAGGAGAAGGCAAGCGCCATCGGGACCGGGAGCTGACATGGCCGGCGCCCCCGCGGCGACGGCACCGGCGCGACCGGCCGGGGCGACCAGCCCCGACCGGCCCGCCGGGTCGGTCCGGCGGCGGCAGCGCCTGCGGCGGGCGCTGACCGGCTGGGCCTTCTCCGCGCCCTTCACCGTGTTGTTCCTCGTGTTCATGGCGCTGCCGGTGGTGGTCTCGCTGCTCATGAGCTTCACCGACCTGCGCTCCACCGACCTGCGCAACCCGTTGGCCGTCAACGTCGTCGGCATCGACAACTACACCCGCTTGTTCTCCGATCAACTGTTCCTGCGCTCGTCGGTCAACACCCTGGTCTTCGTCGTCATCGGCGTGCCGCTGACGATGGTGCTGGCCCTGGCCGCCGCAACCGCGCTCAACTCCGGGCTCGTACGCTTCCGCGCGCTGTTCCGGGTCGGTTTCTACCTGCCGGTCGTGGCCAGCATCGTGGCGCTCGCGGTGGTCTGGCGTTTCCTGCTCGACCCGGAGGTCGGACTGGTCAACAACCTGTTGCGCCTGGTCGGGATCGACGGGCCGAACTGGCTGTACGACACCAGGCTCGCGCTGCCGTCGCTGATCGTCATGGCGGCGTGGCGCAACTTCGGCTTCCTGATGGTGATCTTTCTGGCCGGACTCCAGGCGGTTCCGGCCGACCTCTACGAGGCGGCGACGCTCGACGGCGCGACGCGGTGGCAGCAGTTCCGCAACGTCACCGTGCCGATGCTCCGGCCGACGCTGCTCTTCGGCGGGGTGATCACCGGCATCGGCTATCTCCAGTTCTTCGAGGAGCCGCTCGTCATGACGCAGGGCGGCCCGCTCTCTTCGACGCTGTCGGTGTCGTTCCACATCTACAACCAGTTCGGCTTCGGCAACTACGGCTACGCGGCCGCCGCCAGCTACGTGCTCTTCCTGGCGATCGTGGCGCTGTCGGTCGTGCAGTTCCGCCTGCTGGGGGAGAGGAACTGACGATGGCCACGAAGGACACCACCCTGCGTACCCGCGATCGGGTTGCGAAGGCCATCCTCTACGCCGTCCTGCTCCTCGGGCTACTCGCCGTGGCCGGGCCGTTCCTCTGGATGGCATTGTCATCGCTCAAGCCGGAGCGGGAGATCCGCGACGTGCCGCCGACCTGGTGGCCCGAGACGGTCACGCTCGACAACTTCCGTGGGCTGTTCTCACGGCTCGACTTTCCGCTCTACTTCTTCAACTCCGCACTGGTCGCGACGCTGGTCATGGTCGGCAACCTGCTGTTCTGCTCGCTCGTCGGGTACGCGTTGGCAAAGCTGCGCTACCCCGGCAAGCGGGCGCTCTTCCTGGCCGTGCTCGGCATGCTCATGGTGCCCGGCATGGTGACCTTCGTCCCGCAGTTCGTGCTGGTCAGCAACATGGGCCTGACCAACACGTACGCCGGCCTGATCCTGCCGTTCGTCGTCGGACCGTTCGGCGTGTTCCTCATGCGGCAGTTCCTCCAGTCGATCCCCGACGAGCTCATCGAGGCCGCCCGGGTCGACGGCGCCGGCGAGTTCCGGATCTTCTGGCGGGTGGTGCTTCCGCTGTGCCGGCCGGCACTGGCCACCCTCGGGATCCTCACGTTCCTCGCGTCCTGGAACAACTTCCTGTGGCCCCTCGTGGTCGCCACCACGGAGGACAAGTACACGTTGCCGGTCGCCCTCGCGCTCTACAGCGTCGGCGAGAACGAGCGCAACTACGGGCTGCTCCTCGCCGGCGCGGTCGTCGTCGTGCTCCCGGTGCTCATCGTGTTCCTGTTCCTCCAGCGGCACTTCCTGCGCGGCATCGCGACCACCGGAATCAAGTGACCCATCCCCGCACCAGACAAGGAGACCCATGCGACGCCTTCTCGCACCGCTCCTCGCGCTGGCACTCGTGCTGGCAGGCGGCCCGGCCGCCGTAGCGGCACCCGACGAGCGCGGCCCCGACCGGGCCCTGCTCCGCTACGCCTCGGACACGTGGCGGTCGATGGCCGCCATGACCGACCCCGGCACCGGCCTGGTCGCCGACAACATCACCGGCGACCTCGCCGCCGGCGGCCGCGCCACCTACACGTCCCCCACCAACATCGGCGGCTACCTGTGGTCCGCGGTGGCCGCCAGCAAGCTCGGCATCATCTCGCGGGCCGAAGCCCGCCAACGGATCGCCAGGACCCTCGACACGCTCGCCCGGCTCAAGCACCACACCGCCTCGGGCATGTACTACAACTGGTACGACCCGCGAGACGGCTCGGTCGTCACGGTCTGGCCCGACAACGGCAGCCCGGTCTACCCGTTCATGTCCAGCGTGGACAACGGCTGGCTCGCGGCCGCGCTCAACGTGGTCAAGGGCGCCGTGCCGGAGCTGCGCGGCAAGGCCGACGCGATCCTGCGAAAGATGAACTTCGGCTTCTACTACAACCCGGCGGCGTCGACCCCGTTCGGGGCCAGCGGCCTGATCGCCGGCGGCTTCTGGGACGCACCACCCCCGGGGTGCTCGCAGCAGCGCGACGGCGTCTGGTTCACCTGCAACCACTACGACATCACCGTCACCGAGCCGCGCATCGCGACGTACCTCGGCATCGCGATGGGCCAGATCCCATCGAAGGCCTACTACAACACGATGCGCACCCTGCCGGCCACCTGCGACTGGAGCTGGCACGAGATGCAGCCGGTCGGTTTCGACACCACCTACGAGGGCGTTCCGGTGTACGAGGGCGCCTACCGTTACCGCGGCATCCAGTTCGTACCCAGCTGGGGCGGCGACATGTTCGAGGCTCTGATGCCCGACCTGTTCGTGCCCGAAGCGCAGTGGGCCCCCAACAGCTGGGGCCGCAACCATCCCGCGACGGTCGCCGGCCAGATCGAGCACGGGATGAACGACGCCGGGTACGGCTACTGGGGCTTCTCCCCGGCGAGTGACCCGGCCGGCGGCTATCTGGCCTGGGGCGTCGACGCGATGGGAATGGACACCGACGGCTACCCGTCCGACATGGAGCACTCGAAGTACGACGCCGGGTTCGGCGACTGCCGCCCAGCAGGCCCCGACCCCGACTACGGCGACGGCGTGGTGACCCCGCACGCGGCGTTCCTCGCCCTGCCGTACGCCAAGGCGGCGGTTGTCGACAACCTCGCCCGCCTCAAGGCCAACTTCGACTCGTACGGCCCCGGCGGCTTCTACGACGCGATCGCGGTCGGCAGCGGCACCGTGGCCAAGCGCTACCTCTCGCTCGATCAAGCCATGATCATGGGTGCGCTCGGCAACGAGCTCGCCAACGACCTCCTGCGCCGCGCGTTCGTCTCGCCACAGTTCGAACGCCGGATCCGTCCACTGATCGCACAGGAGACGTTCAACGTGCCGGCCAACCAGAGCCTTCCACAGCTGCGTGGGGCCGCCTGACGGCGCTGGAAAAAGGTGACGGCCGACCTGCCCGACCCGTCGGTCGCGCCGGTGCAGCGAGGTAGGGCCCTCGGCCACGCGCCGTAGGGCCCTACCTCCGCAATCGAGCACGATCCTTTGAGTGGTCGGCGCCGCGGGAGCCGAGCCGAGGCCGGCCGGTCCGCGGATCTGGCTGCCCGACACCCCGGCCGGCGACGCCACCGGAGTGGGCAGGGATCAGGCCCCGGGGACCTCCACCAGCACCGCGCCGGGCTGCGGCAGGTCCAGCTCGATCACCGCCGCTCCAGCGTCGGTGGAGGGCTGCACCTTCTCCGCCGCGACCTGGTCGGCGGCGCGCAGGGCGGCCCACTGCTCATCGGTCGGCCACTCGGCGACGCCCAGCCGGTCGGCGAGGGTGGTGATGTCACTGTGCTCCCGGTCGAGCCGGGAGACCAGGGCGGGCCGGCCGGCCGCGCCGGCGATGACCAACCGGATCCGCCGGGCCAGCGCCGGGTCTCCGTCCCGCTTGCCCTGGTCGAGGGTGGACACCCAGACCAGGATCGCCAGGCTGCCGTCGCCGCGCCGGCTGGCCCAGGTCTGCACCAGGCCGTCCGCGCCGTCGCCGGTGGCCCGCACCGGCAGTTCGGTCTCGCCGAGCTGGGCGAGCATCCGCAGCGCGTGGTAGCGCGGCTTGGCGATGCCGCCGACGGTGAGCAGGCCGAACCCGCCGTGCAACAGCCTCGGCGGCCGGCCGAGTTCCTCGAAGTGGTCGCTGGCCACCCAGTAGGACAGCGCCTCGACCCTGCCGGCGGCCGACCGCATGCCGGTGAGCAAGAACGTGGCGGCCGAGGTGCCGTCGTTGACGGGGTGGAAGTGGGTGGGGGTGACGCCCCACTCGGTCCACAGGATCCGCGCCTCGGGGAAGCCGAGGCGGGCCAGAGTGGGCCGCAGGTCCAGCGGCGGGCTGCCGTACGTGTGGGTGGAGACGAAGTCCACCGGTGCGCCGGAGCGGACGGCATGCTCCAGCAGCGCGTCCACCCAGCCAGCGGCCGCCGACGAGGGCCCACCGACCGGGATCCGCGGGTCGACGTCCTTGACCGCGCGGGCGGTCACGTCGTACAGCCGCATCCATTCCTCGCGGCTGCCGCTCCAGAAGACCTCTAGGTTGGCCTCGTTCCACACCTCGAAGTCCCAACCGAGCACCTGCTCGCCGTACCGGTCCAGCAGGTGGGTCACCAGCGCCCGAACGAGCCCGGACCACCGGTCCCAGTCGCGCGGCGGGGAAATGATGCCGCGATAGGTGAAGACGGTGCGGTCCGGGTCGCTGGCCAGATCGCGGGGCATGAACCCGATCTCCACCACCGGCGTCATTCCGACGCCCAGGAGTAGGTCGTAGATCTGGTCCACGCGGCCGAAGTCGTACACCGGCTCGCCGTCGACCTCGCGGTAGACGCCGAGGTCGTCGTGCAGGATCGCGTGCGCCCGCACGGCGGTCACACCGATCTCCTCGCGTACCCTGCGTAGCGCGGCCAGTAGTTCGATGCCGATCTCCCGGCCGCCTGAGTGGTCCCGGCAGAGCAGTTGGGACAGCCGCTCGCTGCCGATCATCGGCTGCCAGGGACGATGCAGGGTGGTGCCCGGGGCGTCGGCGTCGAGGCGCAGGGTGACGGTGCTCGGTTCGCCGGTGCCGGGCAGGGCGGCCGCCGTCACCGGGTCGCTCAGCGCGCTGGTCACGGTCACCTCGGGGACGGCAGCCACCGCATACGCATGCCGCTCGCCCGGCGTGCCGGTCGTGTCGACGTACCAGGTGTCGGGAATGGAGAGCACGTCGCCGCCGAGGTGGTCCAGCGGGGTGAACGGGCCGGACACCCGATCGCCATCCAGCGTCGCACGATGCACCAGGTAGCCGACCGCGCCGTCGACGGGCTGCCAGGAGAGGCGGACGTGTCCGCGGCCGGGGGTGGCGGTGAGGCGGGCCGGTGGCGGTAGGTCGGGTAGCGCGGCCCTGTCGTCCTCGTCGCTGCGGCGGGCGATGCGGGCTTCCCAATCGGTCCGGACGTCGGACGGCTGGGGTCCGCTGGCGTTCGTCACCGGGTACCTCCTGGCGGTCTTGATTGAACCGGTTCGACGAATGTAACCGGTTACCGTCCCTCGTGCGATCCTGCTACCCGCGTCCGCGACGACCTGCGGCAGCTGATCGCTGACCCGTTCGGTGGCCCGAACGCGGTGCTGGTGGTCGATGAAACCGGCGATCTGAAGAAGGGCACGCCATGGTGGAGACCCCGCCGAGCTTTCAGTCGCGCATGTCGTCGCGGACTTCGGCGAGGACCAGCGTCGAGGTCGTAGAAAATCCTCAGCTGGCGTTGGCAAGCCGATTGTCCACGGCGATCCAGTTCGTCTCCCACGTCTTCCCGCCGTCGTCTGAGAAGGCCTGTTCGAACCTCGCCCTGTCCGGGCCCTGCCGAAAGATGAGAAAGCGCACCTTGATCGGGCGTCCCCCGAGCTGGTCGTCGCCGTAGAACTCGCCCACACCGTCGTGGAACCCGCCGTACACGGACGGGGTGAGCAGTCCGTCGCGGAGGTTCACGAAGGTCAGGCTCCACCGCCCCGCCTGGGGCTCATAGAGCCGCAGATTGAGGCCCTCGATCCGTCCGTTCGGCCCCGAGACCTTGAGTTCGACGACATTCGCACGCCGGTCCAGCAGCGGGCGCACGACGCTCGTACCCTCGAAGTGGAGCCATTCATCCTCCGATCCCGAGAGCGGATCGGCGAGCACCCGCACCTTGGTGTGCCAGGCACCGATCTCCCAGTCGAAATCACGTTGGCCGTCCTCGACAGCCGCCGAAGCCCTGAGGGGAGCCGCCGCCGCGTCGCCCGACGCCGCCATCACGGTCAGCATGAGAAGCGACAGGCACGGGACCAGGATCTGCTTGTATGGCATTGTGATCTTGGTGTGAAGGTTCATGATCCGACTATCTGAGCGGACCACGCCCATGAACAAGAAGGCACCTGCAGGTAACCCCTCACCGTCGCGCCCCAATCCGCTACCCGGCTGCCCCATGGCCGCGGCGTTCGCCGCGATCGGTGGAAAGTGGAAGCTGACACTTCTGTACTGGCTGGCCCATGGCGAGTGCCACTTCGCCGGCCTCCGCCGTCTGGGCGCACCGATCACGCCCAAGGTGCTGGCCGAGCAGCTGCGCGAACTCGAGGCCGACGGGCTCGTCGAGCGCGTCGTGACCGGACCCGTCCCGGCGCCGATCATCTACCGGCTCACCTCCTACGGCACCACGGTTCTGCCCGTCGTGGAAGGCGTCCGGGTCTGGGGCGAGGCGCACCTTCAGCGCACCCACGGCCAGGCCACACCCGACGAGTCGATGCGCTGCACGCACGCGATCGCGTAGGCACGCTCCGCGGGAACGGCCCAGCGTGATCAGCAGGCTACGGTGTACTGGTACTTCGTGCGCTGGGAAGACGCCGGTGTGACCGAGAACCTGCTGGCCACGCTGCTTACCGACCTGGTGGCGAATCACCCGAGCGGTCAGACGGTGCATCGACACCACGACCCCGTCGCCGCCGTGCTGGTCCTGCGTGGTACCGCCGAGCGTGATCAGGGACCGGGCCGCGAGCACCTGCAACGCATGCCTCAGCCCGACCTTCAGACTCAAGGCCGGCTCCGCCTGAATCAGCAGGGTGCGGCTGATCCCGTTCGGAGACAGCACCGACAACACCGTCACCAGCCGAGCCGCATCGCCGCTGACGGCGGTACGGCGCAATCCGGCGAGGCTGAGTTGCGTGGCCTTGAGCACCCCTGGGTGGTCTGTGCCGGCCTGGCGGCGCAGCGTTTCGTCTAGGTCCTGTTCCTCCAAGGCGGCGAGGTACTGCCGGTACGAGAGCTTGTCGTGAACCATGCACGCGGCAGCCTGCGCCAGCCCCAGTGGGAGCCATCCCAGCTGCTCACCTACCTCACGAGCGTCATCCGTGGTGGGCAGGCCGGTCGCCTTACCGAGGAACGCCAGCCCCTGGGCTGGCGTGAACATGCCGACCGGCACCGCCGTGACACCGGGCATGCTGGTGAACTCCCTGCGGTTACTGGTGATGATCACCTTCGAGGTGCCTGTGGCTGGCAGGAACCCGCGAAGCACGTCCGGGTCGTCCACGTTGTCGAACACCACCAGCCGCCGGGCCCGGTCGTCGCGTTCCAACCATCGTCGCACTGCGGTCGCCGCCGCCTCGGAGGTCTGGTCCGCCTTACTGAGACCCAGCTCATCGGCCAGCAGCGCCAGTCCGGTGACCGGCCCCGACTCGGTGTTGATCCACGCCACCAGGTCATAGCCGTCAGCCACGCACCGGCGGGCGTACGCCGCCGCCAACTGCGACTTGCCCGCGCCCCGCTCACCAGGCAACGCCACCAACGTCGTCCTGCCCGTGCCTCCTAGCGCCTCACGCAGCGCAGTCGCCTCATCCGGCCGCTCCTGCCATTGCCACGCCTGCTGTGGGATCGCCCCGAACACCGGGACCTCCGACCCGGAGGCGCCCATCCTGACCGGGTCCGCGCCGGATCTGTGGCGCACCTACTCAACGATTGCCGAGACCGCCAGAAGCACCTCGGTTGCCGTCCACGCCACCGCCGGCCACCACCGCCACGACAGCTCCACGGTGTTGGTGGCAAGGTTGCCGACCAGGCCGACGGCGGCCGCCACAAGGACACCCGTTACGGCGGACGGCGGCCACCCACCCTTACCGCGACTCATAAGCGATCTCCGGCCACGCTGTGAAGCACCCTGGCAGCCCGCCACCCTACGCCCAGCGCGCGCCGGGCGACGCCCGCCGCCCCGCGGCCAGGCCGTCGGCGGTCGCGCACGTTGGGAGCAGCCGCGAGCACTAAACGGCGATGAACAGGCCCTGCGGCCACACCTGCTGTCTTCACTTTCCGCAGGTCATCGGTGTGGTGCCCCCCATCCTCCTCACTCAGCTGGCGGGGGATCGTTCTCCGTCGGCGAAGACGTTGCCAACGCGCCGAGGGTGAGCGGAGACGAGACGGGGCGTTCGGCGAAGCCGGAGGTGCCGGAGGCCTCTTGACCGAGGATGCAGCCGACGGCGTAGCCGCAGGTGCGTGCCTGGCAGTAGCCCATGCCGACTCGGGTGAGCATCTTCGCCGACCGGCCGTCGTGCCCGACGAGGTCCTGCCGCATCGACCGCAGTGCCCCGAAAGGAACCTCCTCGCAGCGGCAGACGGTCGTGTCGTCGGACAACCGATCCACCCATCCAGTGGGCACCGGGTGGGACCGGTGCATCGCCTGCGCGAAGCGGCGCAGCGCCGCCCGCGAGCGGCGCAGCCGTGGTGCGACCGACGAGGTGCCCGCCGCGACGCTACCGGCGATCTCGCCTTCCACCGTCGCAAGCGCGGCGCCGCCCACGCCGCAGGCTTCGCCGGCGACGAAGACGCCCTCGACCGATGAGCGCTGCTCGTCGTCGACCTCGCACACCAGCGACCCGTCGACATCCACGCGCGTCGCGCAGCCGAGCGCCAGCGGCAGCTCCAGTTGTGGGGTGAAACCCCACCCCACGGCAAGCACGTCGACTGCGATGGTGCGCTCGCTTCCGGGTACCACCCGGCCCTTGCGGTCCAACCGCATGGTGGTGACCCGTTCCACGGCGTCCGTGCCGTGGGCGGAGACCACGACGGACCGGGCGCGGACCGGAATGCGGTGCCGCGCCAGCACCCGGGCGTAGCCGGCGCCCTCACCGAGCTTGCCGACATTACGGATCACGGCGCCGAGCTCGCGCAGCCACGCCAACGGGGAGGCGGCCTCGTGAACGCCCACGACGCTCGCCCCCGACTCGGCCAGGCCGGCCGCGACCGGAAGCAGGAAGGGGCCGGTTCCGGCCACCAGCACCTGCTGTCCGGCAACGACGCCGTGACCCTTGAGTAGAGCCTGCACACCCCCCGCCGTCATCACGCCCGGAAGATCCCATCCGGGGAACGGGATCTGACGGTCGTACGCCCCCGGTGCCAGGATGAGCCGACGGCTGCGGAGCTCGACGGCTTGTTCGCCTCCACCGGTCCGGTCGACCGCGTGCACGACGAAGCCGCCCCGGTCGCGGGTGACGGTCCACACGTGGTGCTGGGAGAAGCGGGCAACGGCCGGGAGTCCGGCCACGAGACGGTGATAGGTCGCCAGGTCGTGATGAAGGTGGGCCACCTCGGCGGCGGACACACCATCCTCGCTGGGTGCCGGGTGGCGCCAGTACTGGCCACCGGGCGCCACACCGCCGTCAACGATGGCCGTACGCGCGCCGGCGCGGGCGGCGCTGGTCGCGGCGGCCAGCCCGCCCGGCCCGGCGCCGACCACGAGCACGTCGAACCTCCGCTCAGACTTCGAGGTCACCGTGGCCGGTTCCTTCCTGCGTGCTGACCTCCATGCCCGGCTCGGCGAGCCGGAGGCAGGCCCGTTCGTTCGGGCGCCCGTCGACGACGATGAGACAGTCGAAGCACACGCCGATACCGCAGAACAACCCCCGCGGCCGGCCGGCGCGTCGGGTGCTGCGCCACGACCGCACCCCGACCGCGGTCAACGCGGCGCCCACGCTCTGCCCCGGCCGGAAGGGGATCTGGCGGCCGTCGAAGGAGAAGTGTGGCTGGCTCATCCTGCCGTCACCTGCGCGAACCTCGATGGCGCGAACGCCGAGGGGTCGATGTCCGGCTGATCGTTGGTCAGCATCTGGCTGATCAGCTTGCCGGTCGCCGGGGCGAGACCGATGCCGGCGCCCTCGTGCCCGCAGGCGTGGAACACGCCGGGAACCCGGGGGTCCGCACCGATGACCGGCAGGTGGTCCGGGCAGTACGGGCGGAACCCGTGGTAGGTGCGCATCAGCCTCACGTCGGCGAGGAAGGGGAAGATGCGTACCGCCAGCGCGGCCAGCCGCCGTAGCGCCTCCACGGACATGGTGTCGTCGAACCCCACCCGCTCCCGGCTCGCGCCGATGAGGACCGTTCCGCCCTGGGTGCCTTCCACGACGGTGGACGTCTCCAGCCCGGCGACGTCGGACGCGACGTTCTCGACGTAGTCAGCGGAGTACACCTTGTGCCGGACCACCCGGGGCAGCGGCTCGGTTACCAGGATGAACCCGCGGCGGGGGAGGATCGGAATCGGCGCGCCGAGCCGCTCGCCGACCTGACCACCCCAGGTTCCGGCGGCGTTGACGACCGCGTTGGTGGGATAGCTGCCGGTGCGCGTCCGGACCGCCGTGACACGCCCGTCCGGACCCCGTTCGGCCGCCACGACCTCCTCGCCGCAGGCCACCGTGGCGCCGAGGGACCGGGCCGCCGCGAGGAGTGACACCGCCGCACGTACCGGTTGTACCTGCATGTCCTGGGGGTAGAGGACTCCTGCGGGCAGGCCCGGGGCGAGGTTCGGCTCGTGGTCGTGGAGCTGGTGCGCGCTCACCGGGACCGCCTCCACGCCGGTGGCCCGTTGCCCCTCGGCGAACCGGGTCAGCGCTGCGGCACCCGGATCAGAGGTGGCCACGACCAGGCCACCCTTCTCTTCGAGTTCGAACGGGTCGGCGCCGAACTCGGCGGCCAGTTCCAGCCAGCGCGTACGCGATGCGAGAGCCAGGTTCAGTTCGGGGCCGGGCTCCTTGTCCGAGACGAGGATGTTGCCCTCACCGCGGCTGGTGGTGCCGCCGGCCAGGTTTCCTCGTTCGAGGACGGTCACCGACAGCCCCTCGCGCGCGGCGTAGTAGGCGCAGGCGGCCCCCACGATGCCCGCGCCGACGATGACCACGTCAGGCATGCCGTCTCTCCGTCCAGCGCTGGTAGGCCAGATCGGCCACCACAAGGTCCTGCCAGCCCATGCCGACGCTCTTGAAGACCGATGAACCGGTGGTGGGTGTCAGGTGTACCGCGTCGCGAAGCTCGATGAGGCTGTCCTCGCGGACCACGCCGGCGCGTACGGCCTGGATGATGTCACCAGCTTCGCGCAGGGCGACGCCGTGGGACTCGACGACGACCCGTTCGGCAGAGCTGATCGTCGCGTCGTCGAGTTCACGGGCGCCCGGCTCGTGGGAGCCCACCGCGACGACACAGGTCCCCGGACGCAACCGACGGCCGTCGAAGAGCGGCTGGCGGGCTGTTGTCGCGCATACCACCACGTCCGTGTCCGCGACGTCGTCGTGGCTGCCCACGCGTGCGTCCAGACCGCTGTCCCGGACCCTGGCCACCAGGTCCGCCGCGCGGTCGGGGTCCCGGCCGACCACGGTGACCCGGTCGAGGGGGCGAATGGCTCGCAGCGCCTCCACATGCCCCCACGCTTGTGGGCCGGAGCCGAACACGACCAGGTGGCGCGCCCCGCGCGCGGCGAGGTGGTCCATCGCGACCGCGGAGACAGCAGGGGTTCGCAACGTCGTCAGGGCCGTGCCGTCCAGCAGCGCCACCGGCGTCAGCGCGACCCGGTCGTAGAGCACGTACAGCGCCTGGACGCGGGGGAGCCCACGATCGACGTTGCCCGGAGCCACCGTGCTCAGCTTCACTCCCACGACGGCCGCGGTCTCGGCGGGCATCAGTAGCAGCTGTCCGTGCTCCACGTCATGAATGGTGCGCTGCAGGGACGCCTGCGGATCGAGTCCGCCGGACAGGGCCTTCGCCAGTGCGGTGACGGCATCGGCGAACGGCACCAGGCCGAAGATGTCAGCCTCGTCGAGGTAGGGCAGTGCCGCGGTCATCGGCTTTTCGCAATCACGGTCGCCGCGAGGGGTGCGGTGTGGGCGAGGACGGCGGCTCGGGTGCCGGTGTGCAGTCGTGCCAGATCGTCGTGGGCGAGCTGCACGATCGGCAGCGTGGTGCCGTAGATCTCGGCGGCGACAAGGGCCCCGATCACCAGGATCGCGTCGCACTCGGCCAGGAGAAGGGCCGCCGGCGCATGCCCCGACCGGATCAGCTCCGCGAGCACGGCCGTCGAGGAGCTGGAGCCGCGCCCGGCCCGCATCGCGAGGACCTGCCCGGCGACCGTGGAGCCGCGCTGCGGATGGTGAGCGTCGACGATCACTCCGCAAGGGTCGACCCCGCCCCAGAACGAGAGCGGTTCGTCGAGCGCGAGTACGACGCCGTCCGCCTGTCCCGGATGAAGGGAGCGGCCGGGCAGGGTCCCCGGGTCATCCCCACAGCCGCTCATCGCGTACCACCGTCCCGGCTCGCGCCGAGGCCACACACTCGGCCAGGCTTCCCAGTACAGTCTCGATTCCGAGGTTGGCCGGCGCGTACCAGGCCCACTTTCCCGAGTTCGTCATCACGGTGCGGATCCCGTCGCGCAGCACGGGCGTCACGTACGTGCACGTGTCGGTGAGGATGCGGCCGCCCGCGTCGCGCACGGTGCCGGCGTACCCGCGTGCCTCCGCCTCGGCCAGCACAGCCCGGCTGGTCGAGACGAACACGTCAACCGATGAGCTGAACGACCGGCCGGCCCGCAACTCGCGTGCCAGGGCCGCGAACTCGGGCAGCGAGAAGTGCGGGGTGCCGAGGCTGACGGCGTCGAGTGATGTCGTAGCGGCGGTGCTCAGCCGCTCGCGCGCTCGCCTGAGGTCGTGTGCCGTCACCGGCACGGTGGTGGCCTCAGGCCCGAGCACCGCGTCCAGCGTCGGCGCCTCCGGGGTCACTCCCACGATGTGGAACAGTGCGACGCCGCCGGCGGACGCGGCGGTCGCGCCGAGCGCCTTGACCCGGTCCTCGGTGACCCCGCCGTCGTTCAGGTCGCCCGGCAGGCCGGTGAGCGCCGCGACCCGGGTTCCGGCGAGTTCGCCGAGCAGCGCCCCGATCGCGGGCCAGGCGACGTCGTCGTCGAGCAGCGCAGCGGGGACCGCTGAGAAGTCGAGCACCAGCGCGGCCGCGCGGTTTCGCGTCAGGTGCAGGCCCGAGTAGGGGACCCGGCCGGCAACGTCGGCGGCGAGGTCGATGAAGTCGCCGTACCGGTCCGTGCGCGCCCCGAGTACCGAGTTGACGAAGGCGATGGCGTTCGACTCCGCCCACGCCACGTGGCTGCCTTCCGCCGGGCGGTGGCCGGACTGGTACGGCGCGCACGACCAGATCGGCTCGCAGCCGAGGGCCACGTGCGCATCCATGAGGCGCCGGGCGTTCTCGGCCACCTCGGGGTCGGCGCGTACCAATCCGGGATGCAGCAGATCGAGCGAGCCGACGTTGAGCGTCGTGCGCACCCGCACTCGGGCGCCGAGGGAGACCAGCCGCTCGGTGAACTCCAGCCCGGCCACGCCGTGGTACAGGCAGCCATCGGCGTGCGCCGACTCGATCGGCACTAGTCGTTCGGCCCCGTTCGCGCGCGCGACCCCGACGATCAGACGCATGCACATCGCGATGGCCGGGCCCTGCTCTCCGGCCAGCATCGACTGTTCCTCGGCCGTGAGCGCCAGGCCGTCGTCGCCGGGCATCAGGCTCCTTCGCCGGGGGCCAGCGTCACGGTGTGCAGCGAGGTGAAGAAGTCCTGCGCGGCCTTTCCCTGCTCGCGGCCGCCGACACTGGATGCCTTCTCACCGCCGAACGGCAGGTAGAAGTCGACCCCGGTGGTCGGTGCGTTGACCTTCACCAGACCGGCCGCCAACGCGTCCGCCGTCGTGAGCGCGGCGGTGAGATCGCGCGTGTACACGCCGGCGGCGAGTCCCTGCGGAACGTTGTTGGCCACCGCCACCGCTTCCTGGAGCGTAGGCACCGCGCGCAGCGTGGCGATCGGCCCGAACACCTCGTCGCACGAGAGCGGGTGGTCGGCGGGGACGTCCTCGAGCAGGGTCGGACGCACGAACCAGCCGGGGTCGTCGGTCGCCACGCCGCCGGTCAGGAGACGGGCCCCGGCCGCGGTCGCGCTGCCGGCGGCGGCCAGCACCCGGTCCCGGGCGGCTTCACTGATGACCGGCCCCACCGCGGTCGTCGCCCGCGCCGGGTCGCCGAACCCCAGCGCCTCGATCGCCGCGACGAGGGCGTCACGCATCGGCGCGACGTCCCCGACGACGATGACCCGCTTTGTCGCCGTGCACTTCTGGCCCGCGAACCCCATCGCGGCCGCGGCGATCTGCCTGGCGGTGGACTCCACGTCGGCGTCGGGCAGGACGATCGCCGGGTTCTGGCCGCCCATCTCCGCCTGCACCCGCACCCTGCGGGCCGCGGCCGAGCGCACCACGTCAGCGCCGACCGCCGTGGATCCGGTGAACGACACCACGTCGGCCTCGGCCACGATCGCCCGGCCAGTGTCGCCGTCACCGGGAAGAACCGTGAACAGCCCCTCAGGCAGCACCTCGTCGAGCAGTGCGGCCAGCCGCAGCGCTGTCGCCGTGGCGTCCGGCGCCGGCTTCAGCGCCACAGCGTTGCCGAACGCCAGTGCCGGTGCGGCCTTCCACAGCGGGATGGCGATGGGGAAGTTCCACGGGGTGACGAGCCCGGCGACGCCGAGCGGTCGGCGCCGGGTGAAGAGCAGACCGAGGGTCGACGGCTCGTGCATCGAGCCCACCGGGTCGTACACCTGCTGGGCGTAGTAGCGAAGGATGGCCACCGCCCGAGCCACCTCACCGCGCGCTTCGCCGAGGGGCTTGCCGACCTCGCGAACCGCCAGTCGGGTCAGTTCGTCGGATGCTGCCGCCACCGCGTCGGCGGCGTCGGACAGTGCCTGCGCCCGGGCGGCCGCGGGGCCGCGCCCCCACTGGGCCTGCGCCGCGCGAGCGCGGGCGAACGCCTTCGCCACCTCGTCGGCAGTGGTCACGGGCGCCTCGGCGACGAGGTCCTCGGGCGCGTGCGGTGAGTAGCTCTTGATCACGAAGGCTCCCCTCAGTGTCGGTACGTGGGCCGGGTGGGACGAGGTCACGTCACCTGTACCTCCGAAGGATGCCCCGGCCTTCAGGCCGGGAAGGAATTCGGACTCCGTCAGGAGCGGCCCAGCGGAGCCGGGGCGGTTCGAGAACGATGTCCTCTGACGCGCAACCCGCCTTCTTACACCGTGGGGCAGATCGGGTAACTTCCGTCCTATGAGGACGGCGTACAAGTGTCGGGCCTACCCGACACCCGAGCAGGCGGCCGTTTTCAGCCGTACGTTCGGGTGTGTGCGCCTTGTCTGGAACCGGACCCTCGCCGAACGCCACGCCGCCTACCACCAGCGGGGCGAGCGGACCTCGTACAGGCAGACCGACGCCGCCCTCACCGGATGGAAGAAGACCGCGGAGTTGGCGTTCCTTTCCGAGGTGTCGTCGGTGCCGCTGCAACAGACCCTGCGGCACCAACACACCGCGTTCGCGAGCTTCTTCGCCGATCGCGCCCGGTACCCGCGCTTCAAGAGCCGCAACGCTCGCCAGTCGGCGCACTACACCCGCTCGGCGTTCCGGATGAAGGACGCCGCGCTGCACGTAGCGAAGACGAATGGGGCGCTGCCGTACACGTGGTCGTTCGACGGCGTCGACATCGCCACCCTCAACCCGACCATGGTCGTGATCTCCCGCGACCCGGACGGCCGCTGGTACGTGACGTTCGCGGTTGACACCGACACGCCCGAGCCGCTTGAGGTGACCGGACACGAGATCGGCATCGACCTTGGCGTCAAGGACTTCGCGGTGACCAGCGATGGGCAGCGCATCGCCAACCCCCGGCACCTGGACCGTCGGGCCCGTAACCTTGCTCGCTACCAGCGGCGCATGGCCCGGTGTCAGCGCGGCAGCGCGAACCGGCGCAAGGCCAAGGCGAAGGTCGCCCGTGCGCACCGCAAGGTCCGTAACGCTCGCGTGGACTTCCTGCACCGCACCAGCACCAACCTGGTCCGGGCCGCCGACACGATCGTGATCGAAGACCTCGCGGTCAAGAACATGCTCCGCAACCGCAGCCTCGCGAAAGCGATCTCCGACTGCGGTTGGGGCGAGTTCCGCCGCCAGCTGGAGTACAAGGCCGAGCGTGCTGGCCGCACCCTCGTGGTGATCGGCCGCTGGTACCCCAGCTCCAAAACCTGCTCGGCGTGCGGGCATCTGCTCGCCGTTCTGAGTCTTTCCACCCGGCACTGGACGTGCCCCACCTGCCGCACCCGCCATGATCGGGACGTGAACGCGGCGAAGAACATCCTTGCGGCTGGTCGAGCCGTAGCCGAGGGCAACCTCGGTGATGCCTGTGGAGCTGACGTGAGACGGCAAGGGCCCTCCCTTCCGCAGTTGGCCGTGAAACAGGAATCCCACGCCGCGAGGCGCCCGGCGTAAGCCGGATCGGCCGTATGGCCGGTGGGAATCCCCCTCCTTCAGGAGGGGGAGGAAGTCAAAGCAGGAAACCCGCCGGGAACGGGTCGTCCGGATCGAGGAAGTACTGTGCCGTGCCGGTCAGCCAGGCACGCCCGGTGATGGTCGGCACCACTGCGGTGACACCGCCGGCGAGCCGGGTCTCCTCGACGAGCCGGCCGACGAAGCGCGTCCCGATGAAGGACTCGTTGACGAAGTCGACGTCCAGAGCCAGCTCGCCACGCGCGTGCAGCTGCGCCATGCGGGCGCTCGTGCCGGTACCGCACGGGCTCCGGTCGAACCAACCCGGATGGATGGCCATCGCGTGGCGCGAATGTCGGGCATCCGAGCCGGGAGCGATGAGCTGTACGTGGTGACATCCGCTGATGTCGGGGTCGTCGATGTGGGCCGGACGGTCCTGTTCGTTGATCGCTTCCATGATCGCCAGCCCGGCGTCCAGCAGTGCCTGCTTGTGTCCCCGGTCGAACGGCAGGCCGAGGTCATCGAGGTGGACCATGGCGTAGAAGTTGCCGCCGTAGGCGAGGTCGTAGCGGACCGGCCCGAAACCGGGCACCTCGGCCGTCGCGTCCAACTGCTGAGAGTACGACGGCACGTTGCGAATTGTGACCGCCTTTGCCGCGCCGTCGGAGACGGCGACCTCCGCGATCACGAGGCCGGCGGGCGTGTCCAGGCGGATCGTCGTGACCGGCTCGGTCACCTCCACCATGCCCGTCTCCACCAGCACGGTGGCGACCCCGATGGTGCCGTGTCCGCACATCGGCAGGCAGCCGGACACCTCGATGTAGAGCACGCCCCAGTCGGCGTCGGGCCGCGTCGGCGGCTGCAGGATCGCTCCGGACATGGCGGAGTGCCCGCGCGGCTCGTACATCAGCAAGGTGCGCAGGTCATCGCTGTTGTCGAGGAACCAGCGCCGGCGCTCCATCATGGTGGCGCCGGGCAGTGGCGCCACACCGCCCGTGATGACCCTGGTCGGCATGCCCTCGGTGTGCGAGTCGACGGCGTGCAGTAGTCGGCGGGCCCGCATGCCTCAGGCCAGTCCGGCTTCGAGGGCTGCCTCGGTCGCGGCGCGCACCGACTGCTCCTGCTCGGCGGTCAGCGGCTGCCGCGGCGGCCGGCAGATGCCGCCTTTACGGCCGACGATCTCCATGGAGAGCTTGATCGCCTGTACGAACTCGGTCTTGGAGTCCCAGCGCAGCAGGGGGTGCAGCAGCCGGTACAGCGGCAGCGCGGTCTGCAGGTCCCCTGCCACCGAGGCCTCGTACAGCGCCACGGTCGAGCGGGGAAAGGCGTTCGTGTATCCGGCGACCCACCCCTTGGCGCCCGCGATGCCGACCTCGAGCACGACGTCGTCGGTGCCGATCATCAGGTCCAGCCCCGGCGCGAGCTCCGAGATCTCGTAGGCCCGGCGCACGTCCCCGCTGAACTCCTTGACTCCCACGATGAGGCCCTCGTTGTAGAGCGTGGCGAGGATCCGCGGCGTCAGGTCCGTCTTGGTGTCGATCGGGTTGTTGTACGCCGTCACCGGCAGCCCGGCCTTGGCGATCTCGCGGTAGTGCTCCAGGACGGCCCGCTCGTCCGTGCGGTACGCGTTCGGGGGGAGCGCCATGACGGCCTGCGCGCCGGCCTCGGCGGCCTGCTCGGCCCAACGCCGCGACTCCAGCGCGCCGTAGGCGCCCACGCCCGGCATGACGACGAAGCCCTCGGGTGCGGCCTGGACCGCCACCTCGACGACCTTCGCACGCTCCTCACTGGTCAGCACCTGGTACTCGCCCAGGGATCCGTTCGGAGTCACGCCGTGGGCGCCGTTCTCGGCCAACCACCGCACGTGCTCGGCGTAGGCGTCGAAGTCCACGGACAGGTCGTCGCGGTAGGGCAGGGCGGTCGCGACGAGCACGCCGCGCCAGGGGCGGGTACGGGCAGCGGGGGAAGCAGTCATCTCGGAAAGCCCCTTTCGTGACGGTCAGTAAAATATTACACAGCAGTCCGCCAGGCTCAAGTCACGCGTCGATAACACCCCGACGAGCACCTCTAGAGCGGCGATGTGTCCTGTGCCATAGTGCAGTGCTACGTCACACAGCAGTGCTACCAGCTACCTGGGCCGTCCACGTGTCGGCCCTTGAGGGAAGTGGGTTTGGCAATGACGGCATACCTGACCCGCCGGCTGTCGCGAGTCGCCCTCGTGGGCGGCGCGGCGGTTGCGGCCATGATGCTCTCCGCCTGCGGCAACGGGCTCGCCTCAGGAGGGGGCGAGCAGTCGTCGGACAAGGGGCCGATCGTCCTCGGCATGCTGACTCCGCTGTCCGGCAGCAGCTCGGCCATCGGCCCGTACATGAAGAACGGGGCGCAACTCGCCGTCGACGAGATCAACGGCAAGGGCGGCGTCGACGGGCGCAAGCTCGAACTCAAGGTCGAGGACGAGGCCTGCGACGCGAAGAGCGCCACGGCGGGCGCCAACAAGCTGGTCACCGCGGGCGTGAAGATCTCGGTCGGCGGCTACTGCTCGGGTGCGACGCTGCCAACGTTGCCGATCTTCGAGAAGGCCGACGTGCCCATGCTCATCCCGGCCGCCAACTCCAACGAACTGGTCAAGCAGCACAAGAAGAACGTCTTCCTGATCAACGGCACCGGCGCGCAGCAGTCCGATGCGGCGTTCACGTTCATGAAGAAGGTGGGCGCCACCAAGGTCGCCCTCATGGACGACAACACCAGCTACTCCAAGGACATCGCCGACACCACCGCCAAGCTGCTGACCGGCTCGCCGGCGCTCGCCGGACGCGAGTCGGTCACCGCCGGTGAGAGCGACTACAGCGCCAACGTCACCGCCATCCTGAAGGGACAGCCGGACTTCATCTACTGGACCGGCTACTACCAGGAGGGTGGCCTCATCATCCGTCAGCTGCGGCAGGCCGGCTACACCGGCAAGGTCATGGTCGCCGACGGGTCGGTCGACCAGAAGCTGGTGGACATCGCCGGCTCCGAGGCCGCCGAAGGCGTCTTCGCCACCATGACGCAGACCCCGGAGACGATCCAGGGCGCCGACAAGTGGATCGCGGACTACAAGAGCAAGTTCGGCGCCGCCCCCGGTCCGTACTCCACCCAGGCCTACGACGCGGTGCGGGTGGCCGCCGAGGCGGTCAAGCAGGCCGGCTCGACCGACGGCAGCGCCGTCATCAAGGCACTCGAGGGGATCGACGGTTTCCAGCTGTTCTCCGGGCCGCTGAAGTTCACCCCCGACCACACGCTGTCCAGCGGTGGCTTCCAGATCCTCACGGTGGAGAAGGGCAAGATCGTCCTCAAGGACACCCTGCAGTAGACCACCTGCTCCCGGCGGCGCCCTCCCAGGAGCGCGCCGCCGGGGCGTCCCCCGGAGGGCTCCCATGACCCAACTCCTCTGGAACGGTCTCTTCGTCGGATCGTTCTACGCCCTGGTCGCCCTGGGCTACACCATGGTGTACGGCATCATCAGGCTCCTCAACTTCGCCCACGGCGACCTGTACATGCTCGGTGCGTTCGTCGGTTTCGGCGTCCTGAGCGTCGCCGGCGGACTGGCGACCGGCCTCGGCTTCGTGGCGCTGCTCATCGTCCTGATCATCGCGATGCTGGTGACCGGAACGGCCGGCCTGCTGCTTGAGCGGATCGCCTACCGTCCCCTGCGCGGCGCGCCCCGGCTCTCCGTACTGATCACCGCGGTCGGCGCGTCGTTCGCGATCGAGTACGGGATGCGCCTGGCGGCCGGGCCCAACCCGGAGGTCTACCCGGTCCGGCTGGCGGGCGACTCGATCAACCTGCTCGGCGCCCGCATCACCATCCAACAGGCCAGCCTCATCCTGATCGCGATCCTGCTGATGGCCGGCCTCCAGTGGCTCGTCATGGGGACCGGGACCGGGCGGGCCATGCGCGCCATCTCCCAGGACCCCACGGCAGCCCTGTACATGGGCATCAACGTCGACGCCGTCATCGCGCGCACCTTCTTCATCGGCTCCGCCCTCGCCGGCGCCGCCGGCGTGATGGCCGGCGGCTACTACGGGAAGATCGACTTCCTGATGGGGTTCATCATCGGGCTCAAGGCGTTCACCGCGGCCGTCATCGGCGGCATCGGCAACATCAAGGGCGCGATGCTCGGCGGCCTCGCGCTCGGCCTGCTCGAGTCGATCGGCACCGCCTGGATCGGCGGCCAGTGGCGCGACGTCTTCGCCTTCAGCTTCCTCATCATCTTCCTCACGCTCCGCCCGACCGGCATCCTCGGCGAGCGCGTTACGGAGCGTGTCTGATGACCACCAACTTCGCCTCGTCACGCACCGCCAGCGCCCTGTTCGACCGAATCCAGCAGAACCGCTACCTCGGCCTGATCGGACTGGCCGTCGCGGCGTTGGCGCCGTTCATCACCGCGACCAACTACGCCCTGTCGGTCATGACCTCCGCGCTGCTCTTCGTGATGCTCGCGGTCGGACTCAACATCGTCGTCGGCTATTGCGGCCTGCTCGACCTCGGGTACGCCGCGTTCTTCGCCATCGGCGCCTACGTCAGCGGAGTCCTCGCCACCCGGTACGGCTGGCCGCTGCTGGCCACGGTGCCCGTCGTCATCGTCGCGGCGGTGGTCGCCGGCATCGTGATCGGTGGGCCCACCCTACGGCTGCGCAGCGACTACCTGGCGATCGTGACCCTCGGCTTCGGGGAGATCATCCGGATCACGGCCAACAACCTCACCATCACCGGTGGGCCGTCCGGCATCTACGGGATCCCGGGGATCACCCTGCTCGGGATCGACCTGAGCGGACCGGTCGGCCTCTACTACACCTGTGTGGTCGTCGTCGCCCTGGCCGTCCTCGGCGCGGCGCGGCTCGGACGCAGCCGCCTCGGACGCGCCTGGCGGTTCATCCGCGAGGACGAGGACGCCGCCGAGGCGATGGGCATCAACACGTACCGGGTGAAGCTCGCGGCCTACATCGGCGGCGCCATCTGGGGTGGCCTCGCCGGCATCCTCTTTGGCGCCCAGTTGTCCGCCATCTCCCCACCGAGCTTCACCTTCCTGTGGTCGGCCCTCATCCTGATGGCCGTCGTGCTCGGTGGCATGGGCTCGACGCCCGGCGTCGTGCTCGGCGCCATCTTCATCAGCGTGCTGCCCGAGCTTCTCCGCGAGGCCGCGGACTACCGGTACTTCGTCTTCGGGATCCTGCTCATCGTAGTGATGATCTTCCGCCGGCAGGGACTGTGGCCGGCACGCGCCGTGGAACGGCAGTCCCGCCGTGACCTGCGCAAGGCCGAGAAGCATGACGCGGGCAAGGCGAAGGAGGTAGTGCCGTGAGCACGCCAGCAACCGCACCGCTCCTGCGGGTACAGGATCTGCACCTGGACTTCGGCGGCGTGAAGGCCGTTGACGGGCTGAGCTTCGAGGTCAACGAAGGCGACCTCCTGTCGCTCGTCGGACCCAACGGCGCCGGCAAGACCAGCGCGTTCAACTGCATCACGGGCTTCTACAAGCCCACCGGCGGCTCGATCACACTGCACGGCGCGGACATCACCGGCCTGCGTCCGTCCGCGATCGCGGCCCGCGGGACGTCGCGCACGTTTCAGAACCTGCGCCTGTTCGGTGAGCTGACGGTGCTCGACAACGTCCGCGCCGGGACGCACCTGCGGCTGCGGCAGAACGCCCTCGACGCGCTCCTGCACACGCCGCGGTTCCGGCGCTCGGAACGGGAGGCGACCGACGAGGCGAACCATTGGCTCGACTTCGTGGGCCTGCGCGGTGACCGCGGTGGCCTGGCGCGCAACCTCCCGTACGGCGAGCAGCGGCGCGTCGAGATCGCCCGCGCCCTGGCCCGCCGGCCCACGGTGCTCCTACTGGACGAGCCCGCGGCGGGCCTCAACTACGGCGAGAAGACCGAACTGCTCGATCTGCTGCACCGCATCAGTGGGCTCGGCACCGCCATCGTCCTCATCGAGCACGACATGGATCTCGTCATGCAGGTGTCGCGCCGAATCGTCGTGCTGAACTTCGGCCGGGAGATCGCCGACGGCACTCCCGAGGAGGTACGCCGCAACCCGGACGTGATCGAGGCCTACCTCGGCAAGGACGACGACGAGGAAGCCACGAGCGAGGAGATGATGAACCGTGAGTGACGCCGCCGGCCGCTGTGCACTCGACATCGACGCTCTCGACGTCCACTATGGCCGCGTCCACGCCCTCCGGGGCCTGACCCTGACCGTCGGCGAGGGCGAGATCGTCACTCTGCTCGGCAACAACGGCGCGGGCAAGACCAGCACGCTCGCCACGGTTTCCGGCGTGGTGCGGTCCACCGGCGGCACCGTGCGCGCGTTCGGCACGGACATCACCAAGGCCAAGCCCTGGGAGATCGTCGGCGCCGGGGTGGTGCACGTGCCGGAGGGGCGCCGCATCTTCTCCCGGCTGACCGTTCACGAGAACCTCCAACTCGGCGGCTACCTGGTGAACGACAAGGCCGCGGTCCGCCGCCGGATCGACGAGGTCTACGCCCTGCTGCCCCGGCTCGCCGAGCGGCGCAGCCAGCAGGGCGGGAACCTGTCCGGCGGCGAGCAGCAGATGCTCGCCGTCGGTCGCGCGCTGGTCGCCGGGCCCAAACTGCTGATGCTGGACGAGCCCTCGATGGGGCTCGCACCACTCGTGGTGGCCCAGATCATGGCCCTGATCCGCCGGATCAACGCCGACGGCACCTCGGTGCTGCTCGTCGAGCAGAACGCCCGGGCCGCACTCAAGATCGCTCACCGCGCGTACGTGGTGGAAAACGGTGTGATCACCCTGCAGGGAGCCGCCCGCGAGCTCGCGCGCGACTCCCGCGTGGTCGAGGCGTACCTGGGGGCCTGAGGCGATGCAGGACATTCGTGCCACCGACTACCACACGGCGGGAGAGCCGTTCCGCATCGTCACCGAAGGCGTCCCGGAAATCCCCGGCGCCACGGTGCTGGAACGGCGCGAACGCGCCCAGCGCGATGAACAGGTCGACGCGGTGCGCCGGCTCCTGGTCAACGAACCTCGCGGCCACGCCGACATGTACGGCTGCTTCGTCGTGCCACCTGACGACGAGGGCGCACACTTCGGGGTGCTGTTCTGGCACAAGGACGCTTACTCGACTGCGTGCGGACACGGCACCATCGCGCTGGGTGCGTGGGCAGTCCGGAGCGGGCTCGTGCACGCCGCGCCGGACGGGGAGACCGACGTGGTGATCGACGTACCGTCAGGTCGCGTCACGGCCACCGTCTCATGCGTGGCCGGCGAGGTCCGCGGCGTCAGCTTCCGCAACGTGCCCGCGTACGTCCTGGGTCAAGGCATCGGCGTGAACACCAGCCGGGGCCCGGTGCGCGCGGACATCAGCTACGGAGGAGCGATTTACGCCTCCGTCGATGCCTCGGTCCTCGGGCTGCCGGTCGACCCCGCGCATTACGGTGAACTGCTGGCGCTCGGCCGCGAAATCAAATGGAAACTCAACGGGACCGAATGGGCCCGGCATCCGAGCGAACCGCGGCTTGACGGTATCTACGGCACAATTCTGTTCGAGGATCTCGGCTGGCGGTCCGACGGCCCACACCAGCGCAACATCACCGTCTTCGCCGACGGTGAGGTCGACCGGTCGCCGTGCGGGTCAGGCACCTCCGCGCGGGTCGCGCTGCTAGCATCATCGGGGCAACTCGCCCCTGACCAGGTGCTAACGCACGACTCGGTGGTCGGAACACGGTTCCTGGGCCGCGTCGTGCAAGAGTTGGAAGCAGAAGGCCGCCCGGCCTACGTTTCGGAGGTTCGAGGCATGGCCTACCGAACTGGTGAACATCATTTTGTTCTTGAGGCCAACGACCCCGTCGGACTGGGGTTTGCGCTGCGATGAAGGAGACAAGGGGTGACACCGCGACCGGGCGCCTGGCCCCGGACGCCCTCTCTCTGCCGCAGTTCGGCGGCCGGCCCAACCTTCGGCAGGAGATCGCCCACATCCTGCGGGGCGCGGTCATCACCGGACAGATGCGACCCGGCGTGCTGTACTCCGCGCCGACCCTCGCGGAGCAGTTCGGTGTCTCCGCCACGCCGGTGCGCGAAGCGATGCTCGACCTCGCCAACGAGGAACTGGTCACGATTGTTCGAAACAAGGGCTTCCGGGTCAAGGAACTCAGTGACCGGGACCTGGACGAGATCACTTCGCTGCGCGCACTGATCGAGGTGCCCACCGTGGCCGAGATCGCCCGGGCCATCAACGAGCCCACCCGGGCGGCGGTCGAGGAGCTGCGCCCGCTCGCGAGGGAGGTGGAGCGGCTCGCCGAAACCGGCGACCTCATCGGCTATGTCGAGGTCGACCGGCGTTTCCATCTCTCGTTGCTCGCTCTCGCCGGCAACCGCCATCTCATCGACGTGGTGGGGAACCTACGGGCCCGCAGCCGCCTGTACGGCCTGCAAGGGCTCGCCGAGCGCGGCGAGCTGGGGCGTTCGGCCGCCGAGCACGAGCAGATCGTCGATCTGGTCGTGGCCGGCGACGCGCCGAAGGTGGCGGAGCTGATGCGACGCCACATCGGCCACGTCCGCGGCTCCTGGGCCGGCTACCACGAGCCCTGACGGCCAGCACCACGCGAAGCCCGTCTACCAGGCGAGCGGCGGAGCGGGACCGGCGTGACCTCACACGGCGTCCTCGTCGGTCCGCCGGTTTCCTTGGGTCGGCCCCGCGATGCCTGACTTGGGGGCCGGCTCCGGGCGGGGCCGGGTGGCGATGGCGTAGCCCGTGGTGGTGACGCCCAGTGCCACTCCCCAGCAGAGGAACACCAGCAGGGTGCCGGTCACCACCCACCCCTCACGCACGTCCGACCAGTGCGTCTCGCCGCGGAGAACCTGCCGCACGAGCACCGCGACGCTCAGGATGCCGTAGGTGACCAGTGCGAGTGCCACCACCCCGGCGGGGACCACCGCCAGGAGCGGGGGAACCGGCCTATCGCGCAGTCCTGGCAGCCAGTGCGGGAACCGCTGCCCCCAGCGTTGTACCAACCCGAGTACGAGCAGGCCGGCCAGCGGCGGGACGAGGGTGATCGCCACGCCCGTCCACGTCGAAAGGCTGCCGTGGATGTCGTCGAGTTCCCGTTGCGGGATCCCGAACGGGACGCCGAGCACCCACAGCCCGTGCGGCACCGCCCAGCCGGCCACCGGCAGGGCCGCCGTCACGTAGGCCCAGCAACGGGTCCACGGCGGCACCGGCTGGTAGCCGGCCGCCCGCGCGCCGCGCTGCGGAGCGCAGGCGTTCGTGAGCCCGGCGAACAGCAGGCCGCCGGTCGCCAGCACGAGCCGTGCGCCGAGATCGCGCCAGTCCGAGGGGCGTCCCACCAACGCTGCAGGGATCTCGAAGAGCAGATGCAGTGGGAAGGACAGGACCAGGAGCAGCGCGGCCGCCGCCCCGCCGCCGGCGACCGAGCAGCGGCCGGGGAACCGGAGCAGGCACACGACCAGCACCGCGAGGGCGGCACCGACTCCGACCGCTCCCCACCCCGCCCAGAACGGCACTGTCTCGACCCGGTCCGCGCCGCATCCGCCGGTCGGGTCGACCAGATGGGTGCGGTCGCAAGCCGTGTAACCCCACCGGCCACCCCAGATCCAGTACGTCCGCACGGTCACCTCGGCGACGACAAACACGGCGCAGGCCACCGCCCACCTCCGGACCTGAACAGCGGCAGCCGGTCGGGGGGAACGAGTCGAAAGACCGGGCATGCCGACTCCCTGCGGAGCGTCGCGACGACGTGCCGGACCGGTTGTCATGCCATCCGGGACTCGCACCCGCGCGGGCCGTTGCCGCCCCGTCATCGCGTTACGCCCTCGGCCACGGCCGGGGTCAGCGGCCCCGGATGGATAAGACAAGGCTTGCTGGTCATGAGGCCATGCTCCGTGCCGACCGGCGGGGCTGTCCTCCCGCTGTAGCGGGACCCGCTCCCTCCACAGGGGGAGCGCACACCATGTCTGACGCACCTGCCTGCGTTCGGAGGTGCAGTCCGGTACGAGCGAGCAGATCGCTGTGGACATGGTCATCTGATCTGCGCGGGCCGACGTGGCCGGTGACGTCCAGCTGGCTGAGACCTACCTACGCCGCGACGCCTACGTCCAGCCGGGTCGCCCTATTGCGTAACCGACGTCGGAGACGCTGGCGTCGTCCACGTGCGCCACGATTGACCGGATTCTTGCGCTCAGGCAGTCGGCACCGGGAGGCTGAGGACGAGCGACCCCCGCAGGTCGACCAGGACCCGGTCGGCCGTGCGCACCACGCGCATAACGACGTCCTCGCAGCCGGGACATCGGGCGACGAGGCCGGGCGCTCGGTCGAACACCCGCATCGCGGCCAGCGGACGGGGCGTCCGGCACCCGGCGCAGGTGAGCTCGGCGACGGTGAGGTCGGTCCCCATGATCTCGCCGAGCGGTCCGGCGAGCGCGTTACCGTCCACCCAGGATGCGTCGTCGGTTCCGGCGTTGGTGGTCGACATGGTCATCCTCCGGTGGGTCCGAAACGTTCAGTGCGGATGTTCGCGGGATCGTGTCCGATGTCAACGAGGAGGTCGGCAACGGTCTCGACGAACCCGGTGGGCCCGCAGACGAACGTCAGAGCGTCGGTAACGCGGGGCCAGGCGACGCGGGCGAGGGCGTCCGCGTCCAGTCTTCCGGGTGGGGCCGGCCAGCCGGGGGGCACGGCCCTGGTATAGACGTGCGTGACGGCGACGCGACCATTGCCTGCGGCTTCCGCGGCTGCCAGATCCGCAGAGAACAGGGCATCGGACGGGGACCGGGTCGAGTAGAGCAGCCTGGTGGGATTCGTCGCCGCACGCACCATCGACATCAGCGGCGCCACGCCGGACCCGCCGCCGATCAGCAACGCCGGGCGCGGATCCGCGGGTCGGCGTACGAACCACCCGCCGAGCGGCCCGCGAACCTCCAGCTGGTCACCCGGCTCGGCAACGTCGACGAGGTACGGCGAGACCTCACCGTCGGTCACCGCCTGGACGGTCACCTCGAGCCGGCCGGGCCCCGGGGCGGACGAGATCGAGTAGCTGCGGTACGCCGTGTAACCGCCGGGAGCCGTCAACCGGAGGTCGACGTGCTGGCCCGGCATGTGACCTGCCCAGCCGTCAACGTCGAGGACCAGGGTCCGCGCCGTCGCAGTCTCCGCGCGGGTGGCGACGATGGTCGCCGGCTGCCAGGTCAGTCTCCGAGATAACGCTGCTCGTTCCATGGGTCCCCGTAGTTGTGGTAGCCGGCCGTCTCCCAGAACCCGGGCTCGTCGTCGAGCCGCAGTTCCAGAGCGCGCAGCCATTTCGCGCTCTTCCAGAAGTACAGGTGAGGAACGAGGAGACGCGCTGGCCCGCCGTGCACCGGGACCAGCGGCTCACCGTCGAACTCGTACGCCACCCAGGCCTGGCCGTCGAGAAGGTCCTCGAGTGGGATGTTCGTGGTGTATCCGCCGTAGGAGTGGGCGATGACATACTCGGCCGCGGTCTCGACGTCGGCCAGCAACGTGTCTACCGAGACGCCTCGCCAGCTCGTGCCGAACTTCGACCAGTGCGTGACGCAATGGATGTCCACGGTCGGCTCGTCGGCAGGAAGGGCGGTGAACTCCGCCCACGACCACGTGCTCCGCTCGCCGGCCTCGGTGATCACGGCGAGTTCCCACCTGTCGAGGTCGATGCGCGGTGTCGGTCCCGCCGACAGCACCGGGAAGTCGTCCGTGCGGTACTGGCCGGGCGGCAGGTCGGTGTCGTCGCGTCTGCGGCCGCCGAAGCCCCGTGTGATCAATGCCATGTGCCTCTCCCCACGTGGCCGGGCGGCCACGATCCCACTGCCGCCCGCGCTCGCACCCGGCCGGCGGATGCCGGTGGGATACCCGCCCAGGACATCGTCAGCCAGTGCTCCGGTGATGAAATTCTTCGCGGTAGGGACGTGGTCGCCCGCAATCCACGGCATTTGAACTGGACCATCGAGTCCAGCATAGGCTGGCGTCACATCGGCCTGCAAACCCCGCTGACCAACAGCGGGCAGCAGCAGCGCCCCCGGCGGTCATGGCGGCACGTCCCCATCGGCGAATGACTCCGCAGCGAGCATATGACGGACCACATCGTCCATGCGGCTCCGCCAGAGAGTGTTACGAGTTAGTCGTTCGACATGTCGTCGCCGCTGCGAGATGGCGGCGGCCAATGTCTTGCCCGATGTCAGGAGAGCGCCATGGGCCCTATTCCTTCCAGGGGCGACGTTGTCGATGGCCAGCCGGTCGATGCGGTGGACATGATCGCTGCCCTGACCGCTGCACAGTTTGTGTTCCAGGACGGCGCAACTCAGTCGTTCACGGCGGACGGTCGAACGACCTACGTCGACAGGGGCACACCGTCAGCTGGCGAGTGGTCTGTCACGGGTGATGGGACCTTCGCTTCAATCTGGCCGCCGACGTACCGGGCGGCGTACACGGTTCGGTGGATCGTCGAGGACGGAGTGCGGGCGGGCGTCAGCTTCACGGACACCCGGAGCGGAGTCCGCTACGACGGCCGGTACCGATGACCGGACGAACTCAGCCCGGCGACCCGCTTGCGCAGCTCTGCCTGGGATAGCGGCCCGGAGTGGACGACCGTCCCTGCGGAGTCCAGCAGCACGTAGTGCTCCTGACTGGTGACCTTGAACCGGCGCCACACCCGGCCGTCGTCGGTCAGGCTGGGAAGCCATCGATGCCGGTCTCCCGGGCGAGCCGCCGAATCGCCTCGTTGCCGCTACCGAGTCCGGCGACACCGATCAGGTTGATCCGCCCGGCGTTGTCCCGCCGCACGGCGGTCACCCTCGTCGGCCACCGAACGGCAGATGTTCGACGGCGGCACCGTCTTCGCCCTGGCGACCTGCACCGGTCCGGGCCTTGATCCAGTGGCGTTCAACGCGGTGCTCGCCGCTGCCGCGGACGCGTTCGCCCGGGCGGTGGTCCACGGCATCCTCGCGGCAGGCGGCGCCGGGGGATACCGCACGTACGCCGACGTCTTTCCCAGCGCCGTTCAGGAATGGAGGCGATGATGAGCCTGTTCGAGGCACCGTTCCCGGCCGGCCTGCCGGTCGGCGGTGGTTGGGTCCCGGCGCCGACCGCGCCCGTGCGCTTCCCGTATGACGGCTCGGCTGTCGCCGAGGCACCGCTCGGCGACGCCGAGCTGGCGCGCACCGCGCTGGACGCCGCGGAGGCCAGTGCTTACACGGTGGCGCGACTTCCCTCGCACGTCCGTCGGGCGGCGCTGCTGCACACCCGCGACGCGCTCGCCGCCCCGGCGCGATGAGTTCCAGCGACTGCTCGTGCTGGAGACCGGAAAGCCGCTGGTCGACTGCCGGACGGAGGTGGCCCGTACCCTCGTGACGCTGGAGACCGCGGCCGAAGAGGTGGTCCGGCTGCACGGTGAGACGGTGCCGCTGGACCTGCTGCCGTCCGGCGAGGGACTGATCGGGTTTTGGACGCGCCGGCCGATCGGCGTGGTGGTCGGCATCGCCGGGTTCAACTATCCCCTGCTGCTTGCCGCCCACAAGATCGCGCCGGCGCTCGCGGCCGGCTGCCCGGTGGTGTGCAAGCCCGCGCCGCAGCCGCCGCTTGCCACGCTGTGGCTGATGCACCTGCTGCGCGAGGCGGGCGGGCAGGGGGGCTGCCGCCGGAGGCGGTGCAGCTCGTCACCGGTGGCGTGGACATGGGGGAGACGCTGGTGACGGATCGGCGGGTGGGAGCGGTGTCGTTCACCGGGTCGGCCGCCGTGGGACACACCATCGCCCGGGCGGCCGCACCGACCAAGGTCCTGCTCGAACTCGGGTCCAACGCCGCCCTGGTGGTGGCTGCCGACGCGGACCTGGCCGCCGCCGACGCCGTGGCACGCGGTGGCTACTACGCCTCCGGTCAGGCGTGCATCTACGTGCAGCGGGTGCTGGTGGAGGCGCCGGTCGCCGAGGAGTTCCTCGGACTGCTGACCAATCGGGTCGCCGCCGTGACCGTGGGCGACCCCCGTGACGAGGCGACCCGCGTCGCGGCGCTGATCGACGCAGGGTCGACCCGGCGGGTCCGCGACTGGATCGGCGAGGCCGTCGCGGCGGGCGCGAAGGTCGTGGCGGGCGGGGACGGCGTGCCGGACGGCCTTACCGCCTGGGACGAGGAGATCCTCGGCCCGGTGGTGTCCGTACGCGCCGTCCCCGACACCGACAGCGCCTTCGACGCGGTCAACCGATCGAGGTACGGCCTGCAAGCGAGCGTCTACACCCGGTCGCTGGCGACCGCATTCGCCGCGGTCGAGCGGCTGCAGGTGGGCGGGGTCGTGGTGAACGAGGTGCCGGGATTCCGCGCCGACAACATGCCCTACGGCGGGGTAAGGACTCCGGCATCGGCCGGGAAGGACCCCGCTTTGCGGTGGAGGAACTGACCGTGACCCGGATGGCGATCATCCGGCCGGCGTGAAGCGCCCGTCGACGCCATGGGCGCGCATCACGAGGACTATCCATGAGCAACTGCTACAGAGGATGAGGAGGTTGAGCCATGCCCGCGTACGAAAAGCTGTTTCGGCTCGACGGTCGAAGGGCTGTGGTGGTTGGCGCCGGCAGCGGCATCGGCCGCGAGTGCGCCCGGGCGCTGGCGGCGCACGGCGTCGAGGTCATCTGCGCCGACCGCGACGCCGAATCCGCTGCACTCACCGCCCAGTTGGCCGACGGCTCCCCGTACGTTCTGGATGTTCTGGATCCTTCGGCGGTGTCCCTGGCCGCGGCTGAACTGGGCGATGTGGATGTTTTGGTCTTCACCGCCGCCACAAACGTCCGTAAGCGTCTGCTGGACTACACGCAGGAGGAGTTCGACCGGGTCGTCGGGCTCAACCTTGCCGCCTCCTTCGCGCTGGTTCGAGCGTCGCGCCGCCGGACGCCACCCGGGAACCCGGCCTCGGTGAATGGCGAATCAGGCGGATCGCCGTCTGGCCCGTTGGTCGGACGGTGTCGTGGCGATCAGGCTGTGTCGGTGGCAGATCTTGTTGGGGTACGGCGGCTCAGTGATCAGGGCGTGGCGCGAACCGCCGAGACGAGCCCGCCCGCGCCCTCGTCCTGCTGCGGCGGGGTGAGCACAGGACGCCCGTAGGCCTCGGCGCGCTCACGCAGGGTGAAGGTCTCCGCCTCCCAGCCGAGGCCGTCTAGCCAGCCGACCGGGTCCTCCGGCATCTCCCAGACCCACATCGACGCCGCCGATCCCGAAGCGGCATCCCCACGGAAGCGTTCGACCACACCCCGCGAGCCCAGTGTGAGGCCCATCCTGCTGCCTGCAGCGGACAGCACGCCGACCCGTTCGAGCAGCGACTCCACTGCGTCCTCGGTTAGATAGATCAGCAGTCCCTCGGCGATCCACACCGTCGGCTGAGCCGGATCGTGCCCGGCCGCGGCCAGGGCGCCGGGCCAGTCCTCGCGTAGGTCGACCGGGACGGTGATCCGCTCGCAGCGCGGAACGGCACGCTCCTGACGCAGCACCGAGGCCTTGAAGCCAAGCGGTTCGGCCGTGTCGACTTCGAACAACCGGGTACCCGCAGGCCAGTCCATCCGGAAGGCCCTGCTGTCCATCCCGGCTCCGAGCAGCACGACCTGCCGGACGCCGGACGCGACCGCCCGATCCAGCAGGTCGTCCAGAAACTTCGTCCGGATGACGATCGAGAAGGCCACACCGAGCCAGCGGCGCCGCGCCGCCTCGTCCGCGCGCGGGGGCGACGGCGTCCCGGGGCCTCTCCCGCCGGCCGTGGCGAAGGCCAGCGCCAGCGGGTCCCGGAACAGCGGCTGCTCGCGTGCCGTCTCCATTGCCCTCACCCGGGCCACGCCCACGGCTGTGGCCCACACCCCGGACGGCTCGATCGGTTCCGCCGCATGAGTCATGAGTGCAGCCTAGTTGGGCGGCGTGTCACCCAAGACCGTGAACGTTCGTGGCCACAGCACTAGCACTCAGGCTTGGCCCTCATGGCAACGGCACGAAGGTGTTCGCCGATGTCGTGGTCGTCGCGGCAGTGCTCGCAGAACTCCACCCGTGCGGGGCACAGGGCGTCCTCGCCGTTCCACTCGATGCGATTCCAGGTCTGCCCGAGCAACTGCTTCAGCAGTCGGGGGAGGAGCCGTCGGACATGGACTGGTCGTGGCGGGTCGCCGGCATCCAGGTCGCCTTCGCCGATGGCCTCCACGTGGGGACCTCACCGTGATTGACGGGCAGTGGGGTCGCGTCGAGGAGGTGAAGCTGACCAACGTGGTCATCCGGCTCTGGGACGACCGGGTACTCATCCTGCCCAGCACCTGGTTCACCGAACACCCCTTCCAAAACCCGACACGAGACGCGAGTGATCGGCCAGATCCGGATCCACGTCGATCACACCGCCGACCTGGACGACCTCCGTGCCGAGACGAGGCGGCTCGTCGAATCCTCACCGCTGTGGGACAGGCGCCAGTGGGTGCTCCAGATGGTGGACGCGACGCCCCAGGCCGTCGTCGGAAGGCGTAGTACGAGTCGGAAGCTGCCAGCCTCGACTGCAGATCGATCCAGCTGACCACGACACCCGCCCCGGGGCGTCGCGAAACTCCACCGGTCCATCGCTCGAACAGACGACAGACCTCGCCGGTCATGGGCCGCGAACAGCACCCGACGCCCAGGCGCGATGGCTGGCCGGGCCCGGCAGCGGTGACCGGCGGCGGTGCGGGAGGGGTGTCCCGATGCACCCGACGGCGGGGCAGCCGGTATTTTCGGACAGCCCCGGAAATTAGGACAAACGTCAGCCTGCTGCGGCACGATGAACAGCATGGATCCACCGGGTGTCACCCCCGACAAGGACGCCTCCCAGCCGCCAGCCAGAAGGCCAGGAGGCGTTGTTCTGATCGCTGCGGCCGCAGCCATCGGCGGTTTCCTCTTCGGCTACGACACCGCGGTGATCAATGGTGCCGTTGATGCGATTCGGGCCGAGTTTCACCTCTCGGCGTTGGTCCTGGGCACCGCGGTATCTGCAGCGCTGCTCGGCGGTGCGATCGGCGCGTGGTTCGCCGGTCCGCTGGCTGATCGGATCGGCCGGGTACGGGTCATGCTGATCACGGCGCTCATGTTCGCGGTCAGCGCCGTCGGCGCGGCACTCGCCGTAGGTCCCATCAGCCTGACCGCCTGGCGGGCCGTCGCCGGAGTGGCCGTCGGCGCTGCCAGCGTCGTCGTCCCCGCCTACATTGCCGAGATCTCTCCCGCAGGCAAGAGAGGGCGATTGGGCTCCCTGCAACAACTGGCCATTGTGATTGGGATCTGTGTCGCCCTGCTGATCGACTACGCCTTGGCCACCTTGGCCGGCGGTGCCGGCAACGACGTGCCGTGGGGCGGAACGGCGTGGCGGTGGATGTTGGCCTCGGCCGCGCTTCCCGCGGCGCTCTACGGCCTACTCGCGCTGCGGATCCCCGAGTCCCCGCGCTACCTGGTCCGACGCCACCGCGACGAGCAAGCACGTGAGGTGCTGCAGCGGTATGTCGGCGACGGCGAGCGCCTCGGGGAAATCAAAGGTTCGCTCGCCGGCACCAAGCAGACCATTGATCTCGCTGACCTCCGTGGCCGCTCTCCTCGGGACCGACGTTTCGGGCTGCTGCCGATCGTCTGGATCGGCATCATTCTCGCAGCCCTGCAACAACTGGTCGGCATCAATGTAATCTTCTACTACTCCACCACACTCTGGCGGGCCGTCGGCTTCGCCGAGAACGATGCCCTCCTGACGAGCGTCATCACCAGCCTGGTCAACCTCACCGGCACCTTTGTGGCGATCGCCCTCATCGACCGGGTCGGCCGCAAGCCGTTGCTGATCGCCGGCTCTGCCGGCATGGTGCTGACTCTGGCTACCCTCGTCTGGTGCTTCAGCCGCGCCACCGGGACGGGGGAAAACGTCACACTTGCGCCCGGCGTGGATATCGTCGCGCTCCTCGCGGCCAACCTCTACGTCCTGTCTTTCGCGGCAAGCTGGGGGCCGACGCTCTGGGTGCTGCTCGGCGAGATGTTCAACAACCAGATCCGCGTGACCGCGGTCGCGGTCGCCGGAACAACACAGTGGATCGCCAACTGGCTAGTCACTATCTCGTTCCCGAGCCTCGCCGACGTCAGCCTCCCCCTCACGTACGGCATATTCACCGGATTCGCGGCCCTCGCCCTCGTCTTCGTCCAGCGCTTTCTCCCCGAAACGAAGGGACGAGAACTGGAAACGATGTAGTTCATCCCTGGTCGTTCTTCGGGGGAGAGAGGAACTACATGCCCGGGAGCCAGCTCGGCCCGCATGAGCAGCGCCTCGATCCCGGAGAAATTCGGTCCCCACCCACAGGTCGTCGGGACCCGTGCTGTGGCTAAGGGTGGCCATCGCCATCGCCGACGGTGTCCCGGTCAGCCGCGCAGCCCGCGACTGCGGTGGGTGGCACGGGCCAGCCTCGCCCTCGGCGTCGTCGCGTCAGTGGCCGCGAACGTGCTGCACGCCCGCCGAACCCGATAAGCCAAATCATCGCCGCGTGGCCGCCCTTGGCGCTGCTGCTCACCATCGAGCTGATCTCCCGCGAACCCCGCCACCGCCGCCTGTTCCGCGCCATCCTGGCTCCGCCGATATGCCGGGCCTGCTGCGGCCTCCGCGGTGTCCTTGCTCAATGTCGGCCAGAGCGCTACTGGCGGAACGGGCGGGTCATGGCCGCGAGGAGGGAATGCTCGCTGTCGTCACCGGCGATCTGCCATGTGAACGCGCCCCGCAGCCCGTGCCTCGCCGCGAACGCTGCTCGCTCCTGGATGGAGTCGGCGTCCTCGTAGCTCACGAACGTCTGCCTAGCGGGGTGGTAGAGCCAGGGTGTGCGGGCGACCGGATGGCGGTGGCGCTGCCATGCCGGGTCGGGCAGCAGGTCCCGGCTGATGTCGCGCCAGTTGCCGACATCGACGGTACCGATCTGGGGCTGGAACAGGCCGGCTTGCTCGCCGGGTGAGGTGACACGGAATCCGCGGCCGTAGAACGGCACGCCGAGCACGAGCTTGTCGCGTGGTACGCCGTGGCGCTCGTAGTAGTCGACCGCGCCGGTGACGTTGTTCCACTGCCGCAGGCCGGGTTCGAGCGGGTCGTCGGCGACTTGCGCCAGCGGCGCGTTGAACGTAGCGATCGGGGAGAAGCCCGTACCGAAGTCGTAGGTCATGAGGTTGACGAAGTCGAGGAGTTCGGCGAGTTCCGCGAGTTCGAAGCTGTCCGCCGGGTCGTACGGGCCGGCCGACTGCAGCCGCCCGGCCGGTAGGGCGGCGGTCAGCAGGCGGTCCGGGCCGAGACGGTCACGCAGCTCCTGGGCGAGCAGCGTGCAGTTGCGCCGGTCCTCGGGCCGTCGGGTGATCTCGGCAGGGCCGCCGGATACGGGAAACTCCCAATCCAGATCCACGCCGTCGAAGCCGGCGGCGAGTTCCACGCATTCGGCGACCAGGTCGGCGCGTGTACGCGGGGTCAGCGCGGCATCGGAGAACCCACCGGCACCCCAGCCGCCGATCGAGATCACAATGCGCAGGTGCGGATACGCCTGCTTGATCACGGCGAGCTGCGCCGGCGCCGCGGACGGAAGCGTCAGGCGGCCGTGCTCGATCGTGGCAAATGCGTAGAACAGGTGGGTCAACAGGTCGGCGGGAAGATGCTCGATCGGGTACTCGTGTGCGTCCACTCCGGGGAAGTAGGCACCCAGAACCGTCTGCCCCATGATCACCCGCACACGCTAGCAGCCGGCGTCACAGCCGACTCGGGTGAAAACGGCGCGACGGGCTACCCACTCGCCCGTCAGAGGCTGGCGAGACATCCTCATCCGCTTAGGTGAGTGGCATCGCTGCTGTGCCGCTCGTCAGCGCCAGACCTACAACGTCGCCTGTCCCAGCAAGAGACGATGCTCGGCTGTCCACCGATGGGCCGCCCGAACATCGTCCACGCGCCGAGCGCACTCAGCCGCACCGTTGCCGGCTGGCCGGCGTCCGCAGCGGCCGCGATTCCCTCCCAACATCTGCCTGCCACCACAGGATCGTCCGGATCAATTCATGCCGAGCCGGCAAGTCGTACGCATCCGCGATCAACGGCACCAGCCGGGCGGCCTCGGTGAGGTCCGCTCGCGGTCCCAGGCCCGATGTCGCGGCGGAGGAACGATCACCGGCGGAGGATCGCGGTGTGGACGAGGGCAAGGGCGAGAGGCGGGCCGGACCGCCCAGTGTGAGCGTCTTCGAGGCGCCACGGCGCGGCGGATCGGCGCGCAGCCTCATGCATCCAGGGCTCCGGGCACCGCGCGCTGAGGCCGCGCGAACGTCTGCTCGCCGGTGACCGCCTGCACCAGTTGCGGGCGGCCCGCCGGATCACCCACCGCTCTCCGCTACCACCCGGCTGAGGGCGGGCACAGCGCCGTTTCACCCCGGCGGGCGCGGGTACCGCCGCAATCCGGTTCGAGAGGGGTTCCGAGGCGAACTACACCGAGTTCATCCAGTCCGTGGCAGCGAAACCGAAGGTCCCGCCGGGGCAGGCGGAACCTATCACCCGCGCTACGCTCGAGACGTTGGCAGAACGAATCACAGGCGGTCAGGCGCGGGACCTCGCCTCCCAGCTCCCTGAGGAGCTACAAGGCCTGGTGCGTAGGCCCACCGAAGATCTGGAACGGTTCGGGCTCGCCGAATTCTTCGAACGGGTGCAGTCACGGGCCAGGGTGGATCACCAGGCGGCCACCGACGGAGCGCGGGCTGTGCTGGATACGCTTCGTGAGTCAGCCAGCGCGAAGGAGTACGGAGACCTTGTCGACCAGTTGCCGCAGGAGTTCTGGCAGCTGACCGGGCCGGGGACGGGACGGCTCCAGCCTCGCCGGGTCGGCACCTAGTGCCGCGTCAGGCAACGTTTGCCCCGTTTCCGTGAGACTGCTCGGGTGATCGTCAGACTTGCGGGAGAGCAAGACTTCCATGGCTTTCTTTGCCTGGCGGCCCAGGTTGAGTGCTGGTTCGGCCCGATGGTCGAGGATCTCGGCTTTTGCGACGCTGTGCGGAAGCACGTTCGTCGGTCCAGGGTGCTCGTCGCTGTTTCCTCGGGGCCGGATCTCCTGGGCGGGCTGTTGTTCGCGGCGAAGGCGGCATGCCACGAACCGAGAACGCCGCTTGCCCACGGTCGGCCGACTGACCCCCGACCGAGCAGCGACATCCTGACTCGACAGACCGCCGGCGCATGCGTTCACGATCCGACACCGCAAGGCCACGCCTGCGCCAACTTCGCCCGGCGCGACCAGCTCTGCAACGTCTCTCCCGCTCCGCATCACTGATTACCAACTCGGCCCTCGGCCGTCCAAGACCCGCCATCACCGCGGCCTACATCTAGGAAACGAAATGAGGCGGGGGACACTAGTGATCCGTCACGGTCCCGCCGGTGCCCTGCCCGCGCCGGGTCGCGATCACGGTGGTGGCGACGAGGATAGCGAGGAGCAGGGCGGTCAGGCGGGACGGCGCCGGCGTGAACGGTGTCAGCAGGAGGAGCGCCGTCGTGGCCAAGTACGGCACGGTCATCTTGAGCTGTTGATAGGGGCGGACGTGCAGCGTCCAGACTGCGAGCAGGTAGACGGCGACCGGCGCGGCCACCGCGTATCCGGCAGCGACACGCCCGAGGTGCACAGCGCCGGTCTGGTAGTCCACGTCGACGGCGATGCCCGCACCGAGCGCGGCGGCGGAGGCGAAGATTAGGTATTGGCCGTACCCCCAGAGCAGCGCGACCTGTGGCGAGGCCGCCAGGTGGAGGACTGGGCGGTCGAAGTACAGCCACCACATCGCGAAGACGATCACGACGCCGGCACCGGCGATCGACAGCAGAGTGCTTGTCTTGATCCCTCTGTCGAACGCGGTTTGGACGGCGAGGCTGGCCGCGAGTACCGACTCGCCGAGCACGATGATGGTGAATAGCCCGTACCGCTCGGTTATGTGCCGTGGGTGCCAGATGATCGGAGCGGGGCGCCGGGCCCAGAACGGCAGGAGCAGTTCGGCGAGGACGATTACCAGGAAGCCGGGCAGGAGCCACCGGTCGGGCAGTGCCAGCCGGGCGATCCAGGCCACTTGCAGCAACACGATCCCCGCGGCGTAGCGCAGTGCGGTGGCCCGCCGCTCCGGGTCGCTGCGGGCGGCGCGCAACCATTGCGCGACCATCGCCAGCCGCATGATCACGTACCCGTATGTGATGACGGAGAAGTCGCCGTGATCGAAGGCACGGGGTACGCCACCGGCGATCACCAGCGCTCCGGCGATCTGGACCAGGGTGGTGAGGCGGTAGACGTCGTCCTCGGGGTCGTACGCGGAGGCGAATGTGGTGAAGTTCATCCACGCCCACCAGATCGCGAAGAACACCGCCGGGTAGAGACCGATGCCGTGACCGATGTCAGCCTCGCCCAGGTTGTGGTGCAGCCGGTCGGCGGCCTGCCTCACCGCGGCCACGAAGCACAGGTCGAAGAGCAGTTCCAGCGGAGTCACGGTTCGGTACGGCTCGTCGGTGGGGCGGGCGACCATGGGCCGGTACCAGGCCCGGACGGGAGACCGTGGAGGAGTCACTGTGTCGGACATGGCAGCACCTCGGACGGCTCGCGAAGACGGTTCCTGCCGCTGATCATTCCGACCGCGGCCCGTCCCGTACCGGACGCTCACCGAAGTTCACGTGAACGGGCCTGGAAGTCGACTCCACCGGCCGCATGCGAGGCGCCCCAGACCGAACCAAGGGACGACGGTGACTGCTACCGAGGCGGACGGGACCCAACCGCCGATGTCCATCGAGCGTCTGGATCCCGTTCACCTTGCCCGCATCCTGCACAGGCCGGACAGCGCCCGGCCCCAGTAGTGCGAGTCAGCGAATAGCCAACGCTCGTCCTGCGGTGCCTGGGCGGGCGCGGGCTCGCCCGCGAAGTACGCCGCCAGCTCCGCGTCGCATTCTCGGCCAGCCAGCGCTGGGTGGCCGAGAAGCCTCGGGAGGCGGCACCCGCCCGCAACCGTCTCGTCTGGCATCTTCGATTCCGCCGCTTGCCACCGGATCTGATGGCACCCTGAACGCGGGTGCGCGGTCGCGAGCCCGGGAAGGCGGCATCGGGATCACGGTGAACGGCTTCTGATGCGTACCGCGTTGATCGTGCTGGCGGCGCTGGCGGCCGCCGTAGTCGTGGACCTGGTCTCCGGCGTGCTGGTACGCCGGGTTGCCCGTGGCCGCTACAAGTGGTTGTTGGAACCTCTGCGACACGCCTGCCGCCGCCCGGCAGCCACGGTCCTGCTGGTCGGGGCGCTGTACTACGCGCTGCCGCCCGGACCGGCCAGGTGGGAGCATCATCTGCGGCACGCCATCCTGCTGCTCCTGATCGCCGTCGGTGCGTGGCTGGTGGTCAGGGCATTGCACGTCGCCGAAGCTGTCGCGTTCAGCCGGCTGCCGGGCGATATGGTCACGAGCCGGAGGGTCGGTCCGGCGGGCCCGGACCCAGACCCGTCCGGTGCGGCGGCTCACGGTGGCCGTTGTCACGATCCTCGCAGTAGGCCTGATCCTGACCACCTTCCGGCCGGTATGCCTCTTCGGCGTCACCATTCTGACCTCGGCCGGGGTGATCGGCGCGGTGCTCGGCCTGTCCGCGCGCACCGCGCTCGGCAACGCGTTCGCCGGCATCCAGGTCGCCTTCGCCGACGGGCTGCACGTCGGCGATGTGCTGGTGGTGGACGGCGAGTGGGGCCGGGTCGAGGAGGTGAAGCTGACCAACGTGGTGATCCGGCTCTGGGACGAGCGGATACTCATCCTGCCGACCACGTACTTCACCGAGCGGCCGTTCCAGAACTGGACCCGGGACCAGTCTCGGGTGATCGGCAAGATCCAGATCCATGTCGACCACACCGCCGACCTGAACGAGATGCGCCGGGAGGCACGCCGACTGATCGAGGCCTCACCCCTGTGGGATCGAGACCGGTGGGTGCTCCAGATGGTCGACGCCACCCCGCAGACCGTGGTCATCCAGGTGCAGGCCTCGGCCGCGGACGGCGCCAGCGCCTGGGACCTACGGTGCGACCTGCGAGAGGGACTGATCAGCTACCTGCGCGACCAGCACCCCAATGGCTGCCGCGCACTCGCAGCCAGTACCAGCCCTGACAGGCGTCCCGGGTCGGCGCCGGCCTCGAGTGCCGCTAGGTGGCAAACCAGCCGCACGTCGCGCCGGGCCCGCCGCCCCCAGACACCGCCGTGCCACGTCCTGCATCTCGCGATCGTGCATACGTTCGATAAGGTGGCGCCTCGGATGGCGAGGGGTTTCGCGCCCCTGTAGCAAGGGTTACTCGCAGCGGTCCTCCGCGCCTCGGCTGTAGGGCTCACAGCAGCCGGGGCGTTGCTGATGTACCCGAAGATCACTTCCGGTGGCCGGGGGCATAGGGCACGCCGGCGTTGGGTTGGCTTGCCGCGCGGCGCGAACGCTCGTGCGTACCGCCGACCGGGGCGCGGGATCGGCCACCGCGCCAGGCGGGCGAACCAGACGGCCGACGCGGACGCGGTATCGGCCGTCCGACCGCGACCAGGCCGTAGGGCGTGGTCAGGCCGTTGATGAAGGCGGCCTTCGACATAACCGCCTCCTCATCGCTGGTCGTCCATACGATAGGTATGCTTCCAGGCCTGGCCTCCAACCCATGCCATCTCACCCATCCGCCGGGTGGCGCTGGCCAGATCGGAGTGACTTGGGCTGCTCACACGCTCAGACCTGCCCCCTCTTCCCGCTGCTCAACGCAAGCTTGAACGCCTGGCGTAACCACTACTGCGACAGTGCCCAGGGCTGGGGGACATGTGCTCGGTACCAGCTGTACAGGACGGGCCAGCTCGTACCGATCACGCTCCTGCCGAATGGAGTCGACGCGTTCAGGCCCGTACCTGCGGCATTACCCAGGTCCACTCAACCAGTGAATGCACGGCGCCCGTGGACGTCAGCAACAGCGCGAGAGGTGTCGGACAGGTTGCCGGCTGCGGAAAGCGCAGGTGCTACAGAGCCGACTCCACCGGTAGACCATCCGGATCACTCAGGCGGGCGAGACAAGGTCAGCGATTCATGGGTGCTTGCCGTCGCCGATGATGCGAAACGACGCGGCGGTGAACGGCTGCACGTCTGGGTGACGAGCCAGGAACAGCCGTGGTCTGCTCCTGCTCGCGTGTCGCAGCCAGGGGAACCTTCTCACGCCGACGGACCGGTGGTGGTCGCCGTCGCCTGGTTCGAGCCAACCAGCGCCGCGTGGACCGAAACCCTCGCTGGCTCGCGGTGCGAGGCGCAGGTGGAGGCGGCGGTCCTGTTGGGCCTGCCGCGCTGGCCCTCGGCGACACATCCGGCGAGGGTCACCACCTGGGGCGTGGCTCTGGGGGCCACAGGTCTCGCGTTGCATGACCCGACCGGCCATGTATTCGCCTACGGCATCGCCGACATACCGTCCAGGTGGACGACCGCCGCACGGGCGCTCGGTGCCGTCGCCGTCATCTACGGAGTTGGTCCCCCGCAACAGGCAGAGCACCCCGAGCCGCTTCCGGCTCAACGGCTCACCGAGGCGCGACGCGACGGAACCGTCGCCGCCGCATGGGTACCACTGCTCAAGTGACAGGCCGAGGCCTCACCCTTTACCCGGTAAGCGTGCCGGATCCCGCGGTCCTCGTCCGCGGTATGCGGGTGCTGAAGACTTATTCACGTGGTGAGGCCATACGGTGCCGAACCCCGTGCAGGGTGTGTGAACTCGGGTTCCGGCGATCCGACAATGCCGACCGCTCGTACTCGTTGACGACGCCGTTGGGTATCCGTCGAGCACTGCGCGGGGCGCGACGCTCGTTGTCGATCAGGAGTCTGTGGGTGCGCCCGTGCTGAATCTCACGGATGATCCTTCTGTGTTGCAGTTTCCCCGAGGCCTCGGGGAGGGATTTCACCAGTCGACGCCGTCGCCGGCGAACCCCCGGTCGAAGCATCGCCGGAACGTCGATGTCCCCGATCGCGGATCAGGAACTGGAACGCGACATAATCGCTACCTCATCGCCAGTTGTCCATGCGATAGGTATGCTTCCTGACCGAGACCTGCCCTCCAACTCATGCCATCTCACCCGTTCGCCGGGTGACGCTGGCCAGATCGGAGTGACATGGGCTGCTCACCCGCTCAGGCCTGCCCCCACTTCCCGCTGCTCAACGCAAGCTTGAACGCCTGGCGTAACCACCACTGCGACAGTGCCCAGTGCGGGCGGGCGTGCGCTCGGTACCAGCTGTTCAGGACAGGCCAGCTCGTTCCGATCAGGCTCTTGCCGAACGCCGGTGCCGGCCAGGGCGCTCAACCCGGTACCGGCACCCGCGCACGGGTTCAACCCAGGCTCGTCCGCGCCGGGTCCGCACCCTCCAGAACCCCACCGGCGCCTCGGCAGGTCCCGTGGAGGACCCGAGTCGTAGATTGGATTGCAGGTCCCGCATGACTGGATACTGGCCCTGGTGGGCGGGGGCTGCCGGGCTCGCCCTCACCACCATCACCTACGCCGTCACAACCGATCGGTCCTTCGGGGTGTCCGGTGCCTGGGACCGCGTGCTGCACTGGCGCGCCGAACGCCGGGTCGAACGGGTGAACGAGCAGTTCGCCGACGAACGTGTTCTCGCCGAGGCTCTCGCCGTGGCCGCCGCCGACCAGTTCGGAGCCGGGTCGGCGGCACCTGCTGCGCATCCCGCCCCGCACGGCGATGCGCGAGCACCACGACAGGACGTGCGACCACCCGCGTCGCCGAGCCCCTCACTGGCGAGCCTGCTCCCGGCCCCCTTGGTCAGCCAGGTCGCCCTGCTCCTGTCAATCTTCGTCGGCGGGTGGGTAGCGGCGGTTACCGCCGGCCGCTTCCAACTCCGGCTCGACATGGGCGACGCCTTCGGCCAGATCGTGACCGACAAACCGATCGAAATGATTGGCGCGTTGTTCGTCGGCGGCGTACTCGTCGGCTTCGGTACCCGTCTCGCCGGAGGGTGCAGCAGCGGTCACGGGCTCAATGGCTGTGGCCGGCTACAGCCCGTCAGCATCGTCGCGACTGCCGTCTTCTTCGCCACCGGCGTCCTGGTGTCGTTCCTGCTGTGGAAGGTGATCTGATGCGTACCCGGGGCGGAATAGTCGTCGCCAACATCATCGCTGGGCTGGCTCTCGGCTATACCGTCGCGAACATCGGGTTCGGTGACTACGGCGAACTGAACCATATGTTCACCTTCCAGGATCTGCGCATGTTCCTGGCCTTCGCCGGCGCCGTAGCGATCATCGTCCTGGTATTCGCCGTATTGCGCGTCCGCCGCACCCCGGGTCGCATCCACGCCGGCGTAATCCCCGGCGCAATCTTGTTCGGCGGGGGCTGGGCGATCTCGGGTGGCTGCCCGGCGATCCCTATCGTGCAAGTCGCCAGCGGGTACCTGCCTGCCTTGGTCACGATCGCCGGCATAGTCGTCGGCATCCGGCTCTGCCGCTGGGCCAACATGAGGTACTTCCACCTCGACAGCGGTTCCTGTGAGCGGTAGCCGAAGTGGCGGTAGCCCGTGCCTCGGGCGGTCACCGGCGGGCACAAACGGTCCTCACGTCCTGCGGCTGACCCGCCCCACCAGGCTCCTTATCGGCCGTGATCTTCGACCTTCCACACTTCGCGGATTACCTCGCCGAGCACCACGAGGGCTACCACCCTCCGCGGACGGGGATCAGGTCGTTCGTCCGGTAGGGCGCTCCACCTTGTCCCCGTCCGGGAGGCTGGCCGGTCTACGACGTCCCGACGAGCAGATCCGCCAGGCTCACCCGGTGGTCGCGGCAATCTGATCAACGAAACCAAGCCCCGGGCTCATAGAGCCCCGCGACCTGCTCAGCGAACGTGCGAACCGGAGAGCATGCGGTGTCGTAGAAGAATCGACTGACCCGCAGCCGGATTTCCACCGGCTGACGCGCGACCGCCGTGTCGCTGAGCCGACGCTCATAGCAGTTGTGAACCCCGCGAGCCCGGCGGCCGCAACCAGCACAAGCAGCCCGGCGAGCGCGGGCACGAGCCCGTATCCGCAGGCCGGGAGGGCTGGTCGGCGGCCGGCTGCGATGGCCGTCAGGGCTGCGGGTGGGTACAGCGGAGGTCAGGTTGCGACCGTACGATGCGCCGGTGATCCCGCAGACAACGCGCCGCCCGCCGCGCCCGGTGTTGGCGGTGCTGGCGTTCATGATCGCGGGCTACGTCACCGTCATCGCTTATGGTCCTTGGACCAACGCCGGCAGTGTCATGGCTAGCTTGATCGCCGCAGCCGTTGCCGCCGCTCTACTGTATGGCCTGTGGCGGGGTAACCCGTTGGCACAGGGCGTCGTCGCCCTGGCGATGGCTGGCAACCTGGCACTCGGCCTTGTCCACCACTCGGAGATCGGGTGGTTGCGGACAGCCAACATGATGACAGCCCTGCTCATCGTCGCGTTGCTGCTGGTCCCACGATCGTCACGGCGGTGGTTTGCTGGCCCTCCTGTTGAGTCCGCCCCAATACCCGCGCAGGACAGCGACCAGCCGATTGACCTTGAGGCGCTATGGAAGGAGACGGACGCCGGCGAGCGCCGGTAGCCGGGCCGCCTCTGCCTCAGGCTGTGGCCGGAGCGGGCCGGGGTCTTGTGGGACACAGGGGCACAAGACACGTCAAACGCCGTCAAGCAACGATCCACCATGGCGGCCTAAAAAGCCGTGCCAGCAAGTGCCGGCACTGGTCCCGCTGATCGCGGGACACCGGCTCTAAGTTCCGCTTCCGCCCCACTGCACAGCGAAGCCGCCGGCGTCGCTGTGCTGCCGCGGCGGCTTCAAGCCCTCGACCGGCTGGGCACCGACCACGACCCCCTGCGCCGCTGACTCGCGTCTCGCGTCTCGAGTTGTGGGCCCTGCACTCGCGGTGCGCCGGCCGCCGGCTCCGCTCCTGATCGGCCGGCCAATCGGCTCGCAACGTGCGACGGAGATGGCCGCTCACTGAGGTCTTGCGGAGCCCTTCGTATACAACATACGCTCCCCGAATCGCCCACTCGAGGAGCCCCCAATGACGAACCTCAGTGAACCGAGCCGGCAACGGCTCCGTCCGTTCCGGGCAGCTGTGGCGGCGGTCGCCGTCGCCTGCACCGTCGTAGCGTGCTCGCCGGTGTCGAACGACGAGGGCGGCGCCAAGTCCGGCGAGGACCAGGCGGCAGGACAGGACAACTTCGGTACGCCGGCAGACCCTTCTGCGGTGAAGAAGGGCGGCAAGCTCGTCATCGCCCTCTCCGCGGAGCCCGACGCGCTGGACCCGACGCTGTCGCGCAGCCTCTACTCGCGCTACGTCTTCCAGGCGATCTGCCAGAAGCTCTACGACGTGAACGAGCAGGCGCAGGTCGTGCCGCAGCTGGCCACCGAACTCCCCACCACCAGCAGTGACGGCAAGACGGTCACCATTCCGCTGCGCCAGGGCGCGCGCTTCGCGGACGGAACGCAGTTCGACTCCGCAGCGGTCAAGGCCACCCTGCAACGGCACCTGACCAACGCCCGGTCCGCGCGAAAGAGCGAGCTCGGTCCGATCGACACCGTCGACACGCCCGATGCCAACACGGTCGTGATCCATCTGAAGCAGCCGTTCGCACCCCTGGTCGGGGCATTGGCGGACCGGGCCGGCATGATCATGAGCCCGAAGGCGCTGCAGAGCCTGGGCGACAACTTCGCCAGCGCGCCCGTCTGCGTCGGGCCCTTCAAGTTCGCCAAGCGGGTGCCGCAGAACTCCATCGACGTGGAGCGCGACCCGAACTTCTACGACGCCACCAAGGTCAACCTCGACGCCATCTCGTGGCACATCCTCAGCGACGCGAGCATTCGGGCCGCCAACCTGCGTTCCGGCGACGCTCAGGTCGCCGACAGCATCTCCACGCAGGACTACGGCGCGTTGCGCGGAGACTCCTCGCTCAGCGTCCTGCAGTCCCAGTCACTCGGGTACCAGGGTCTGACCTTCAACATCGGCAATGTCGACGGCGTCGGCACCACACCGAAGCCGATCAACCGCCCGATCGCGCAGAACGCCAAGGTCCGGCAAGCCTTCGAGTACGCCCTCGACCGGAAGGCACTGGTCCAGGCCGTCTTCAACGGACTCTTCGCCCCCGCCTGCTCGCCGATCTCGCCCGCGAGCCCGTTCTCGTCCGAGGAAGCGCAGGCGTGCCCCCAGCACGATCCCGCCAAGGCCAAGCAGTTGCTGTCCGAAGCCGGCGTTAAGACGCCCTACCCGGTGGCGATGCTCATCTCGAACACGCCCGACTCGCTGCGCCTCGCGCAGGCGCTGCAGGCCATGGTCAAGGACGGCGGATTCGACCTCAAGATCAACCCGGTGGAGTACTCCTCTCTCCTCGACGAGCAGGACCGCGGCAACTTCGAGCTGCTGCAGCTGGGCTGGAGCGGGCGGATCGACCCGGACGCCAACATCACCAACTTCGTCGGCACCGGCGGCAGCCAGAACGTTTCCGGCTACAGCAACCCGCAGCTCGACGCTGCGCTGACCCAGGCTCGGCAGTCCAACGACCTCGACGAGCGCAAGAAGCTGTACGGGCAGGCGGTGACGATCCTCCAGCAGGACGACGCGCTCATCTACCTCTACCGGCAGCGCAACCTGACCGCCGTCTCCAAGAAGATCCAGGGCCTGCAGGTCTTCCCCGACGGCGTGATCCGCGCGGCCTTCGCCGGATTCACCAAGTAGGTCGCCCCGTGGCTCGGTATCTACTCACACGCGCCTGGCACTCAGCGCTGACGCTGCTGTTGTCGACGGTCGTGGTGTTCCTCGGAGTGCGGGCACTGCCCGGGGACCCGGCCCTCGCCCTCGCGGGCGAGGACCGGTCCCCGGAGGCACTGGAGGCCATCCGGCACCACTACGGGCTCGACCAGCCGCTTCCCATCCAGTTCGCGCAGTACGTGGAGCGCGTCGTGCAGGGCGACTTCGGGGTCTCGATCCGAACCGGGATACCGGTCTCGTCGATGCTCACGACCGCGCTGCCCGTCACGGTCGAGCTGTCCCTCCTGGCGATCCTCCTCGCCACCGCGCTGGGTGTCGGGGCCGGGGTGCTCGCGGCTGTCCGCCGCGGGCGTCCCGCCGAGTGGCTGGCCAACGGACTGGCCCTGGTGGGACTGTCGGTGCCGCACTTCTGGCTCGGACTGCTGGCGATCCTTTACCTCTCCGTGGCAGCGGGGCTCTTCCCGGCCTCCGGATTCGTGCCACTGCTGCAGGACCCGGCGGGCAACCTGCACCACATCATCCTGCCGGCCGTCATTCTCGGCACCGGCCTCGCCGCCATCATCATGCGGCAGACGCGTTCGGCGATGCTGGAGGCGCTCTCCTCGGACCACGTCCGTACGGCGAAGGCGAAGGGTCTCCGGCCCCGGGCCGTGATCACCCGGCATGCCCTCCGGAACAGCCTCATCGTGGTGGTGACGATCGTGGGCCTGCAGCTCGGCGGCCTGATCTCCGGAGCGGTCGTCACCGAGCAGATCTTCGGGCTGCCGGGCTTCGGCAAGATGACCATCGACGCGGTGTTCCAGCGGGACTATCCGGTGATCCAGGCGGTCGTCCTGCTCACCGCGACGGCGTACATCGTGATCAATTTCCTGGTGGACCTGCTCTACTCGGTCATCGACCCACGTATCCGGGTGACGGGGGAGCCGGCATGACCGTCCTCACCGTACCGATGGCGGAGGCCGGCCCCGCCGGCATCAGCCGGCGCACCCGGGTCCTCAGGCGACTGCGCCGGAACCCGCTCGCCATCGTGAGCTTCGTCGTGCTCGCGCTCGCGGCCGTCGTCGCCCTGCTCTCGCCCTGGATCGCTCCGCACGAGGTCCAGCAGACCGATTTCGCCCACACGTTCTCGCCGCCAGGCACCCCCGGTCACCTCTTGGGGACCGACGACCTGGGCCGGGACGTCCTGTCCCGCATCATGCTGGGGGCGCGGGCCTCCCTGCAGGTGGCGCTCCTGGCGGTGGCCACCTCGTTGATCATCGGGGTGCCGCTCGGACTGGCCGCGGGCTACTTCCGGTCCTGGGACGCGGTGATCTCGCGCTTCACCGACCTGCTGCTCGCGTTCCCGTTCCTGATCATGGCAGTGGGGCTGGCGGCCATCCGGGGCGCGAGCCTCACCAACGCGGCCGTGGCCATCGGAATCGCCCAGATCCCAGGCGTCATCCGGGTGGTCCGCTCGGACGCCCTGCGGCTCAAGTCCCTGGACTTCGTCGCGGCGGCCGTGGTGGACGGGGCGAGCGACCTGTGGGTGCTGGCCCGGCACATCCTGCCCAACGCGACGTCGGTGATCCTGGTGCAGGCCACTGTCGCGATCCCGGCCGCGATCCTGGGCGAGGCGGTGCTCTCGTTCCTGGGCCTCGGCATCCAGCCCCCGTCCCCCAGCCTGGGCACCATGCTGGCCACCGCCCAGCAGTTCGCCGCCCGCGCCCCCTGGGCAGCCGTCCTGCCCGGTGTTGTGATCATGGGCCTGGCGCTCGCGTTCAACGTCTTCGGCGACGCCCTTCGGGACGCCCTCGACCCGAAGGGAGACCGGCGATGACCACGGTCGAACGGGCGGCCGCATCCTCCGCCGCGGTGGGGACGCCCGTCCTGGAAGTACGCGATCTCTCGGTCTCGTTCACCACGGAGGGCGGGACCGTCTCGGCGGTGGACCGGGTGAACCTGGATCTCGCGTCCGGAGAGATCGTCGGGATGGTGGGCGAGTCGGGCTGCGGTAAGAGTGTCACGGCGATGAGCATCGCCGGCCTGCTGCCCGACAGCGCCCGGGTCTCCGGCTCCGTCCGGCTGGAGGGCGCCGAGCTGGTCGGCGCCCGGGAGTCGGTGCTGCGCCGCGTGCGTGGCAAGGAGATCGCCTACATCTTCCAGGAGCCGATGACCTCGCTGAACCCGGTGCTCACCGTGGGGCGGCAGATCGGGGAGGTCCTGCAGGTACACGAGCGGATGTCCCGGCGGGCCGCCCAGGCCCGCGCCGTCGAGCTGCTCACGCTCGTCGGAATCCCGTCCGCCGGGAAGCGCATCGACAACTACCCGCACCAGCTCTCCGGGGGTATGCGCCAGCGCGTGATGATCGCGATGGCGGTGGCCTGCGGCCCGAAGGTGCTGGTGGCCGACGAACCCACCACCGCCCTGGACGTCACGGTGCAGGCCGGCATCCTGCAGGTGCTCCGGGATCTGCGGGACCGGCTCGGCACGACCATCCTCATCATTACGCACGATCTCGGCGTGATCGCCGACATCGCGGACCGCGTCGTCGTCATGTACGCCGGGCGGGTGGTGGAGCGGGCACCGGTCACCGACCTGTTCGCGCATCCGTACCACCGGTACACGGCCGGGCTCCTGGCGGCTTCACCGACGCCGGGCAAGCATGCCGGTACCGAGCGGCTGCAGGAGATTCCCGGTCTCGTGCCGGTCCTGTCCGCCCAGCCCGACGCCTGCACCTTCGCCGACCGTTGCCCGGCCGCCGATGAACAGTGCCTCGACTCCGCCCCGCCCCTGCAGGTGGTCAGGACCGGGTCCGCGGTCCCGGTGACGGACCACCTCGCGGCCTGTTGGCATCCCTGCCCGGCGCCGCGGACGCAGCCTCAGGAGACAACCGCATGACGCCGCAACCAAACGCCCTCGAACTCGAGGACCTGGTGATGCACTTCGGGCCGGTACGGGCCGTGGACGGGGTGTCCCTCACGATTCCCAAGGGCCGGGTCACGGCGCTGGTGGGGGAGAGCGGCTCGGGAAAATCGACCGTGGGCCGGTGCGTGGTGCGGCTCGAGAAGCCCACCGCGGGCGTGGTCCGAATCGCCGGGACCGATGTCACCCAACTGACCCGGCGACAGCTACGCCGGCACCGCAGTGACGTGTCGATCGTCTTCCAGGACCCCGCCGGCTCGCTGGACCCGCGCATGCTGGTCGGCGAGATCGTGGCCGAGCCGTTGCGGCTGTCCGGTGAGCGGATCACCCGCCGCGACCGGGAGGCCCGCGTCGCCGAGGAGCTCGGCAGGGTGGGCCTGCGGACGGAAGTCGCGCGCCGGTATCCGCACGAGCTCTCCGGAGGCCAACGTCAGCGGGTCAGCATCGCCCGGGCTCTGATCTCCGAGCCCAAGCTGCTCATCGCCGACGAGCCCACGAGCGCACTCGACGTGTCGGTGCAGGCATCGGTGCTCAACCTCCTCGCCGACCTGCAACGGGACATCGGGTTCGCCTGCCTCTTCATCACCCACGACCTGTCCGCGGTCGAGTACCTGGCCGACGACATCGCCGTCATGTACCTCGGTCAACTCGTGGAGAAGGGCCCGCGCGAGCGGATCTTCACGCGCCCGGCCCACCCCTACACGCAGGCGCTGCTGGCGGCCGCGCCGGTGGCCGACCCGGTCCGCCAACGGCAGCGTCAACCGGTGCTGCTCGGCGACGACCTGCCGTCCGCGCTGGACCCGCCGTCCGGCTGCCGCTTCCGCACCCGATGCCCGCTCGCGTTCGACCTGTGCGCCACGGAGGTACCCGCACAGGTGGAGTTCGGCGGCGGCATGGCGGCCTGCCACCTGGTCCAGCCCGACGGCACCCGGCCCGACGTCCGGGCCGCCGACCCGAGTGAGGTGTTGTCATGACCTTTACCACCAGGCCGACCCTGCAGGGAACCTTCGGGATGGTGTCCTCGACGCACTGGCTCGCGAGCCAGTCCGCCATGGGGATCCTCGAGCGCGGTGGGAACGCCTTCGACGCCGCGGTCACCGCCGGGTTCGTCCTGCACGTCGTCGAACCACACCTGAACGGGCCCGGCGGTGAGGTGCCCGCCATCGTGGCCACCGCGCAGGACCCGACCCCCAGGGTGCTCTGCGGGCAGGGGCCGGCGCCGGCCGGCGCCACCATCGCGCACTTCCGCTCCCTCGGGATGGACCTCATCCCCGGGTCCGGCCCGCTCGCCGCGGCCGTCCCCGGCGCCGTGGACGCCTGGCTCCTGCTGCTGCGCGACCACGGCACGCTTTCCCTCGAGGAGGTGCTGGAGCCGGCGATCGGCTACGCCGGCGCGGGCCACCCGCTGGTCGGTCGGGTCGGCGACACTGTGGCCGCCGTGCAGTCGCTGTTCGAGGAACACTGGCCCACCTCCGCCCAGCTCTGGCTGCGCGACGGCAGACCGCCGGCGGCGGGGGAGCTGTTCACCAACCGGGCGTACGCGCAGACCCTGCAACGACTGGTCGACGCCGGCCGGGCAGCGGGCTCGGACCGGGAGGCGCAGATCGAGGCCGCACGTCGCGCCTGGGGTGAAGGTTTCGTTGCCGAGGCGATCGACCGCTTCAGCCGGGAACCCTTCCAGGACTCGAGCGGAAGCGCGCACGCCGGCCTTGTCACCGGCGCAGACGTGGCCGCCTACTCGGCCACCTGGGAGGAACCAGTCACCCTCGACTGGCACGGCTATTCCGTGGCCAAGACCGGTTTCTGGGGCCAAGGCCCGGTGCTGTTGCAGACCCTGGCGGTCCTCGACGCGCTCGACGATCCTCAGGTGTACGACTCGTCGACCGCGGCCGGAATCCACGCCCAGGCTGAAGCCCTCAAACTCGCCTTCGCCGACCGTGAGGCCTGGTACGGCGACGGTCACGTGCCCGCAAAGGCGCTCCTGTCCCGCGAGTACGCGCGGGAGAGGGCCGGCCTCATCTGGGAACGCGCGTCAGCGGAGCTGCGACCGGGCCGCCCCGAAGGCGCCGAGCCACGCCTCCCGGCTCACGTGCGACGCAGTGCCGGACGCCGGGTCGACCTGGCGGACCCCACAACGGGGGAGCCGACGGTGCAGTCGGACGGCGTGACCCGGGGCGACACCTGTCACGTCGACGTGGTTGACCGCTGGGGCAACATGATCTCCGCCACGCCGAGCGGCGGCTGGCTGCAGAGCTCTCCCACCATTCCGGACCTCGGCTTCCCCCTCGGCAGCCGGCTTCAGATGTTCTGGCTGGAGGAAGGTCTCGCGTCGTCGCTGGCACCGGGACGCCGGCCGCGCACGACACTGAGCCCGACGATGGTGCACCGCGACGGGAAACCCGTCCTGGCGTTCGGCACTCCCGGTGGCGACCAGCAGGACCAGTGGCAGCTGCTGTTCCTGTTGCGCCATCTCGTCGGAGGTCGGTCCCTGCAGGAAGCCATCGACGCGCCGATGTGGCACACCATCAGCCTGCCGGCGTCGTTCTACCCGCGCGACATCGAGCCCGGCGTTCTCGTGGTGGAGGACCGGCTGGACGAGGATGTCTTGGCGGCACTGCGCGCGTACGGGCACGAGGTGCGGCTGTCCGGCGCGTGGAGCCTGGGCCGCCTCTGCGCCGTGACCCGCGATCCGGACACCGGCGTGCTGGCGGCCGGAGCGAACCCGCGTGGCATGCAGGGCTACGCCTGCGGCCGGTGACGCCTCAGCGGGCTCCGTATCCGGCCTCGGCGTTCTCGTACGCGGCAGCGGAAGCGGCATCGAGATGGGTCAGTGCGGCCTGCTCGGCCCGGTCACCGTCACCCGACTCGATGGCGTCGACCAGTTGGATGTGCTCGGCCCACGAGTGTGGTGCCCGTTCCGCGGCGCCCAGCCGGAAGACCCACTGCACATGGAGGTAGAGCGCCTTGGTGATCGACAACAGCCACGGGTTGCCGCTGATCTCGAGGATCCGCAGGTGCAGGGCGCTGTTCAGCTCGGCGACCCGGCCGAGGTCCTGCTGCTGCGTCGCCTCGCGGCCCTGCTCCAGCAGGCTCCGCAGGGCGGCCACGTCCGCCGCTGTCGCCCGCTCGGCCGCCAGCCGGGCGGCCAGCGACTCCAGGCGTTGGCGGACGGCGAACATGTCCGCGATGGTCGCACTGCTCGGGGAGGCGACCACCGCCCCGCGGCGGGGCAGGATCACGACGAAACCCTCCGCCTCCGCGACACGCAGTGCCTCCCGGACCGGGTTGCGAGAGACGGCGAAGTCCTCGGCCAGCCGATCCTCGGTCAGCCGCTCGCCGGGAAGGTAGTCGCCGTTGATGATGGCGGTCCGCAATGCGGCGAGGACCTGGTCGCGTAGCGGCAGGTGTTGAGCGCCGAGCTTGCCTCGCAGGTCATCAGCCAACCTGACCCCCTCTCCGTGAATCGTCCAGGCAAAGCGTATACGAAGAACAATCTGGGGAGGATAGCCGACTGTGCTGAAAACAGTGCCAACCGTCATGCGCTTTCGCGCCGGAGTGAAGGGCAACCGGAACCTCGCGCGGCGGCGGCAGGCCCTCGTTGTCGTGCTCACCTTCCTGACCGGTAGCGCCGACGCCATCGGCTTCCTGGCCCTCGGCGGAGCCTTCTCGAGCGTCATGACGGGCAACATGGTCCTCCTCGGGCTCTCGGCGGGCAGCGGCGACGCCGACCTTGCCCTGACCTCCGGCTGCGCCATCGTCAGTTTCATCACTGGCGTCCTCGCCGGCGCCCGCCTCGCCGGCTCGGCGCAGCCGGACGACCCTGTCTGGCCACGCCGGGTCACCCACACGCTCGTCCTGGAACTCCTGGTGTTCGTCGTCTTTCTCGTCGTCTGGGTGGTCAACCTGCCCAGTCGTTCGGAGCAGGTCGATCTCGGGCTCCTGATGCTGTCGGCAGCGGCGCTGGGCGTCCAGAGCAGTGCCATTCAGCGGTTCGGCGTACCGGGTCTCTCCTCCACGTACCTGACCGGCACGCTCACGAGTCTGATCGCGGGGGTCGCTGCCCGAAGCCCCTGGCACAGCCTGCGGCCCAAGGCCCACGTCCTGTCGGCCCTGGTCACCGGTGCCGTTGTCGGTGCGTTGATGGCCGGGCACCTGCCCGCTTGGTCGCCGGTGCTGTTGATCGCGCCTCTCCTGCTCGTCATCGTCGCGTCGGCGCGCATCGCGGAATAGCGTGGCCAGCGGCTCGTGGACCGGCTGGCGTGGAGGTCAACCTTGAAGGTCGACCTCGATTTCCTAGCCTCCACGTCGTCCTGGCCGTAGTGAGCATCCCGCTGATCGTGGCATGGTCCTCGCGCGTGACGACGCGGGTGGACCCGAACGTGGCCGTCGGGCGGCTAGCGACGTCCAGCGTCCGCCGGCCATTGTTCTCGATCTCGCCCCGGTCCTTGTCGGACAGCGGACGCGCGTCGCCGATGCTGTCAGTTCCGGGGCGCGAACAGCATGCGCACCAGCAGAGCACCACGGCTTGTGGCGGTTGGTCTGTGTGGCACCGAGGTAGGTGAACGCGACAGCTGAGGCCACGATGGCGAGCGCGCTGCCGATCAGCCAGGGCAGCTCAGCGAGGACCGGGAGTTGCTCGGAGGCCGAGACCTGATCCGCTTCATGGAAAAGGAGGCTACTTGTGCAGCGGCCCAGTCACTCCAAGCAGGGCTGATATCCAAGCGCATATCGGCAACGCGTCGGTTCGGTCTTGGACGACCGCCGCCTGACGGTGGTTGGGTTTCAGTGCTCGACTGCCCGACTGGCAAAGAATGGAGGGGCGTAGGCCTGTACACACCTCAGTCTCACGGCTCGTCACACGGGGCTGCTTGAGGGTCAGTGCGACTTGGCGGCCGAACTCGGCGATGTTGCCGACAGGGTCGCGAGCATGTCGGCGCCCCGAGACGTGTTGGGGAGCAACTCCCATTGGCGCCACTTCAACGAGGAGACATGCATGAGCCAGATCGACCCGGACGCGCCCTGGGTACCCCCGGACCCGCCCCAGGCCACCGCGGACGGGCCGACGCCACCCGCTCCGGCCGGTGACCTGCCGGCCCTGCTGCCGGTCGAAGCGCCCACCCGGCCGCCACGCTTCGGCGACGACCGGCGCACCACCGTGCTTCTCGCCGCCTTCGCGGCGGTCGTGCTGCTGGTCTGCGGCGGACTCGCCGTCACGAGCCTCACGCTCAGCCTGCCCGACCAGCCGTACCGCCACGACGCGGCGAGCCAGCCGCAGGCCCCGGACGGGCCGGCCGAGTCTCACACCGATGAGACGCCGGTGGCGGAACCGACACCGGATCGCAGCCCGACCCGGAAGCCTGCGTCGACTCCCTCCAACGGGCCTGGCCGGTTCGCCATCGCCTATGCCGTGACCGGGCAGGGGCCGGCCGACATCCAGTACCGCGACGCAGACGGCTACCTGATCCAGCTCGAGGCAGTGCCTCTGCCCTGGCGCCGTACCATCCACACCGACCAGCCTGGTCTGATGTACATGCAGGCCGCCAAGGCCTTCGATGAGGGCGAACGGACGATTACCTGCGCTGTGGTGGTCGACGGCCGGCGGGTGACCGAAACGGTCGGCCCCGGGGGCTGGCGGTGCAGCGTCGGCTCTCTTGCCGGGGAGTAAGCGAGCCCACCGCCGACGCCTGCGGAATACCGGTACTCGTCGGACGACCTGCTTGTGCGTCGTCTACATCCCGGCCTCAGCCGCCGGAATGGCTGCTGCGGTCCCGCGTCCTTGGGCTGACCTGCTCAAACACAGCGACAACGGGTCACCGGCGATGGTCGCCGGTTGGTTCACCTGGTGGCACCTCCGCCCACCGATATGTCCAACTTTCCTTTGGGGTCGAACCGGATGGTCCTCGGGGAGTGCAGGCCTGGCGGTCCGGTTCCGAGAGCGCTGTCATCGGGCGGCAAAGGCGACCGTGACGGTAAGTCCGCCGTCCGGGTTCGACACCACCCGCAGGTCCGCCCCGTGGCTGTCGGCGATCGCATGCACGATCGCCAACCCCAGCCCGCTACTCCCGCTGTGCGTACGGGGCGCGGTGAGGCGCTGGAACGGCTGCATGATCCGGTCGACAGCGTCCTCCGGCACAATGGGACCCGTGTTGCTGATGGCGAGTACCGCCCTCGTCCCATGACGGTGCGTCTCGATGTCGACCCGCCCGCCGTCGAGGTTGTGGTGGATCGCGTTGTCCAGCAGGTTGCCGACCAGGCTCGCGAGTAGCGTCGGATCGGAGCGTGCCACGACGGCCGGCTGAATGTCGGCGCGAATAGTGACGCTCGCGGCCGCGGACCCGCGTGCCGTCACCGCCTCGGCGGCGAGTGTGGCCAGGTCGACCGGTTGGGTGGCCTCGGGTCCCTGCTGGCCCTGCGCAAGCGCCAGCAAGGCAGCGACCAGCTGTTCCTGTTGCTCCCCGATGCGCAGTAGTTCCTCGCACAAGACGCGCAACGACGTCGTGTCGGCGTCCGGATCGGCGAGTGCGACCTGGATCAGCGTCCGGTGAACGGTCAGCGGGGTCCGGAGTTCGTGCGAGGCGTCGGCGATGAAGCGGCGTTGTGCGGCGTAAGCGGCGTCGAGCCGGGTGTAGAGCCCGGCCAGCGTGGCTGACAGGTCGGCGAACTCCTCGTACCGGCCAAGTTCGCCGTGTTCGGGCAGCCGGTCGGCGGTGGCGCCCTCGGCTGCGGACCTGAGCTCCCGCAGCGGTCGCACCGCCCGCCCGGCCAGCACCCACCCGATCGGAGCTGCCACGAGCGCTACCACGATCAATCCCACGACGACAGCCGCCAGCACCGGCCCGGTGTTGCTCACAGTGCCTCCGCCGGCTACGGCACCGACCGTCTGGGTGGACCCACCGGTCCACGCGCCGAGGCCGACGGCAGCCACCGGTACGGCGCCCAGCACGACCGCCGCCGCGGCGTACAGAACCGCGAGCCGGGTACGCAGGCGCGGCCGTTCAGCCGCCGGCACGGTACCCGCCCTCGCGAACCGTCGCGATGATCGGCGGATCGCCGAGCTTGGCCCGGAGCCGGCCGAGCGTGGTCTTGACCGTGGTGGTGAACGGGTTGGTGGCCTCGTCCCAGACGTGGTCGAGCAGATCCTCCGCGGACACCACCTGGCCGGGGCGGGCCAGCAGGTGCGCCAGCACCGCGAACTCCTTCGGGCTGAGGGCCACCGGCCGCCCCGCGCGGGTGACGGTCCGGCGGGCCGGGTCCAGTTCCACGTCGGCGGAGCGCAGCACCGGTGGCACGGGCGGGCCGGATCGGCGGCCGAGCGCCCGGACCCGGGCGACCAGTTCGGGGAAGTCGAACGGCTTGGTCAGGTAGTCGTCGGCACCGAGATCGAGACCGTGTACCCGCTCGGCGAGCGTGGCCGCGGCGGTGAGCATGAGGACTCTGGCGGGCAGGCCGAGCTCGCCGGCGCGCCGGCACACGTCGTCGCCGGAGACGGTCGGCAGGTCGCGGTCGAGCACCAGCACGTCGTACGGCGTGAGGTCCATGCGTTCCAGTGCCTGGCCTCCGTCGGTGACGACGTCCACGGCCATTCCTTCGCGGCGCAGCCCGGCGCCGATCGTCCGGGCGAGCAGCTCGTGATCCTCGACGACTAGCACCCGCATCGGCCCAGCATGCCAGCCCGCTGGTGACAGTACGGTGACGGCCGCTTGTGACTGGGTTGTCACCGGTGCCGGGGTGAAATCGGCGCATGATCCTGGAGACCGAGGCGCTCGCCAAGAGGTACCGGCGACGGTGGGCGCTACGCGACTGCACACTGACCGTGCCCGAGGGCGCGATCGTCGGCTTGGTCGGACCGAACGGTGCCGGCAAAACCACCCTGCTGCAGCTGATCGTGGGCCTGCTATCCCCGACGGCGGGTGCCGTCCGGGTGCTCGACGGCACCCCTGACGCGGCGGTGCGGTCCGGTCGGGTCGGGTTCGTCGCGCAGGACGCCCCGACGTACGCCGGCCTGACCGTCGCAGAACACCTGAGCCTGGGTGCGGGGCTCAACCCGCACCGCTGGGACGCAGCCGCGGCGAAGGAGCGGATGGAACGGCTGACACTGTCGCCCCAGCAGAAGGCCGGCCGGCTCTCTGGCGGCCAGCGGGCCCAGTTGGCGCTCACGCTCGCCCTTTCGAAACGCCCCGATCTGCTGGTCCTCGATGAACCGGTGGCCAGCCTTGATCCGCTCGCGCGCCGCGCGTTCCTGGACGAGACGGTGACGGCCGCGGCGGCCACCGGCACCGCAGTGGTGCTCTCCACGCACCTGGTCGCCGATCTGGCCCACACCTGTACCCACGTGGTGCTCGTTGCCGGGGGCCGGATTCGGCTCGCCGCGCCGATCGCGGACCTGGGCAGCACCCCCGCCGAACTGGAACGCACGGTCCTGGACGAACTCGGCCGCGCCGCCGACGAGAGGCACGGCCGATGAGCCGGCCGACCACCACCGCCACGACGACCGGGGAGGTCGCATGATCCGGCTCGCGCTCCGTCAGTTCCGGACCTCGGCCTGGACCGCCGCGGTCGGCCTCGTCGCGGTCGCCGCGGTGGTGCTGGCGACCCGGCCGCATCTGGTCGACGCCGCCGCAGCCGCGCAGCGCGCCTGCGGATCGGACCCCCACTGCCCCGCCCTCACCACGTTCGCACTCGACAACACCGCCACGCGAACTGCCTTCGGTCTCGTCGTGATCGTGGCGCCCGGACTGATCGGCGCGTTCTGGGGTGCACCGCTGATCGCCCGGGAGCTCGAGGCCGGCACCCATCGACTGGTCTGGGCGCAGAGCATCAGCCGCAGCCACTGGCTGACGGTAAAGCTGACGGTCGCCGGCACCGCGACCGTCGTGACGACCGCGCTGCTCAGCGCACTCATCACGTGGTGGGCCGCACCGCTGGACCACGCGGCGGCGGCCGTCTACGGCACCTTCGACCAGCGCGACATCGTGCCCATCGGGTACGCGCTGTTCGCTTTGGCGTTCGGCGTGACCACGGGCCTGCTCACTCGCCGGACGCTGCCGGCCATGGCCCTGACCCTGGCCGGCCTGCTGACAGTCCGGATTTTGGTGACCGAGTGGATCCGGCCGCTCGCGGCCACTCCGCGGGTGGTGTCCATGCCGCTCGACCCCGACACCACCGGGTACGGCTCGGGCGGCAACATCCTGCTTGGCATCGGACCGAGCACACTGCAACCGGCCACGCCGGACATCCCGAACGCCTGGATCCAGTCGGTCCGCATCGTTGACGCCGCCGCAGAGCCGCTCACCGACCAGGTGCTGCGAGCGACCTGCCCGGCGCTCGGCCAAGGGCCCGGTGGTCCGGCCGGCCCAGCTCCGGAAGCCGCCCGGCAGCAGATGCACGACTGCATCGTCCGGATCGGCCAGGACTACCACGAGTTCGTCACCTATCAACCCGGCGACCGCTACTGGACGCTCCAGTGGTGGGAATTGGCACTGTTCGGGTTCGGTGCGACCCTCCTCTTCGGCTATACGTACTACCGCCTCCGTCGTTTCCAGGGCTGACGGGCGGACCGATGCCGGGCCGGGCCCATACCCGACTGGAGGTGCGGGGCGCACCGAGCCACGTCGCCGATGTTGAACGCGTTGGACGCCCAACTGTACGAGTCACCGCAGCTTGGGCCTGCGGTGGACGGGGCGACGGTGCTGACCGTGTCCGCCTGAGCCCGGGCGGCCGACGGCGTGGCGGGCGCGCTGATCACCAAGCGCAGGGCGCGTAGTCCTTCAGGAAGCAGCCGTGAAGGTCTTCGCCCTGTTCGCCGCGGACGATCGGGTCGTACACCCGGGCCGCGCCGTCGACCAGGTCCAGCGGGGCGTGGAAGCCCTCGTCCGCCAGCCGCATCTTCGTCGGGTGGGGCCGCTCGTCGGTGATCCAGCCGGTGTCGACGCTGGTCATGAGGATGCCGTCGGCCAGCATCTCCTGGGCGCTGGTCCGGGTCAGCATGTTCAGCGCGGCCTTGGCCATGTTGGTGTGCGGGTGCCCCGGCCCCTTGTAGCCGCGGGCGAACTGGCCCTCCATCGCCGACACGTTCACCACGTACTTACGGCGGGCGGTCGCTGCGGCCATCGCCGGTCGCAGCCGGCTGACCAGCACGAACGGCGCGGTCACGTTGCACAGCTGCACTTCGAGCAGCTCGACCGGGTCCACCTCGTGCACCCGCTGCACCCAGCTGTTTACCGGGTCGAGGTCTGGCACCAGACCGCCGGCGTCGATGGCGGTGGCTGCCGCGATCCGTTCCGGCGAAGCGGAGCCGCTGGTCAGCGCCAACGCGGTGAGCGCCTGCGGGGTGACCGTGGCCGACGTCGGCGATGCAGTCAGGCTGCCCGTCGGCTCGCCCCGGCCGGCCGGCTTGGCGAACGTGATCAGCTCCGGCAGCGGGCCGTCCGGCAGGGCCGCCGCCTCCGCGGCGACGAGCTGCGCGTACGCCCCGGGCGTGCGGCGGACGGTCTGCGCCGCGTTGTTGATCAGGATGTCGAGTGGTCCCTGGGCGCTGACCGAGTCGGCGAGGGCGATCACCTGGGCGGGGTCGCGTAGGTCGATCCCGACGATCCGCAGGCGGTGCAGCCAGGCCCCGCTGTCCGGCATCGCGGCGAATCGGCGGACCGCGTCGTGGGGAAACCGCGTGGTCACCGTGGTGTGCGCGCCGTCGCGCAGCAGCCGCAGCGCGATGTACATGCCGATCTTCGCCCGGCCGCCGGTGAGCAGCGCGCGCCGGCCGGTCAGGTCGGTGCGGGCGTTCCGGCGCTCCCGGTTGAGCGCGGCGCAGGGCGGGCAGAGCTGATGGTAGAAGGCGTCCACCTCGCGGTAGCGCTGCTTGCAGACGTAGCAGCCGCGCGGGTTGTGCAGGAAGCCGGCCGTGGCACCGACGGTGGGGGAGGCGAGCGGGATGCCCTGGGTCTCGTCGTCGATCCGGCCCGGGGCACCGGTGGCGGTGGCCTCCGTCACCGCGCGGTCCGCCGCCGCGATGGCGTCCCGCCGTTCCTCGCGTCGCCGCTGCTTGATCACCTTGTAGAACTTCGCGGTGGCCCGCTGCACCCGCACCACGTCGGGGTGATCGGGAGGCAGGTCCTCCAACGCCTCAAAGACGCTGAGACAGGTCTCCAGCAGGCTCCGATCGATGCCGAATTGACCGGTTTCGGTAACATTGTTCGCCGCCATGCCGTCGCTGTCTCATCCCGTTTCCTGCGCCGGATCTGCCCGGCCCACCCCAAGTCCGACCCGGAACTGTACGCACCGCAGGGCCTCCGATGCACCCCGCGTCGCGGTCGGAGCCGTCGCCGACGTCGAGGTCACACCCGCGCTGAGGCGCCTGCTCCCAGCGAGTGTTCTCACGATCGTCCGGACGTCGGCGCGGAAGGTCGGTCACGTCTGCCGGCGGATGGCGGTGTCGCCCCGCCCAACGATGATGCGGGTCTGAATGATCGTCTACGGCCACATGTCCGCCGCTAGCTCGGGAGGCCCTTGAGCCCGTCGCAGACGACCCGCCGCGATCGCCGAGGTGCAGTTCGACCTGTTCGTCATGGGCCCTGATCTGATGGCGCCCTGTCGCGGCGCGGCAGAGGCGGCCATTCCGCGTCTGTCGCGGGAGGTTGTCAATTGGGCCGAGCGGAGCATCGACGAGCATGACGTGAGTTGCCCGAGCTGAGCAGTCTCATCTTGCCGGGCGGCAGCCGGGCCGGGGCACACGTGCACCTGGCGCGAACGGTACGCAGAAGAGCTGAGCGGCGTGCCCGCGCCCTTCGGCTGGTCCTCCCCGGGACGGGCCGACCCGGCGGTCACCCTACGGCGACCGCCGGGCGCGCGGGACCGGCCGGTTGGAACAGCTCAGCAGCCGGGCCAGCCCGGTGAGCTCATCGCCGACGCCCAATTCACAGAGCCTCAGCGCGGTCGAGCGGAGCGGGTGCGGGTGCGTTGCTGGTGGCGTGCGACTGCGACTGCCGCGACGGCGAGGCCGGCGATGGCTGTCGCGGCAAGGATGTCGCCTGGATAGTGCACGCCAACCCAGACCCGTGCGATGCCGACGGCCAGCGCTGTGATGGCCAGGATGACGCCCCACCGGTGGCTCAGGAAGGCGTAGACGCCGAAGGCCAACGTGAACGCCGCGGTGGCGTGGTCGCTGGGCAGTGACACCCCCGGCTCGTGGGGGATCAGTTGGTGGACCTGATGGCTCTGGAACGGGCGCAGCTGGCCGTTCAGGTGCGCCAGGACGGTAGCCGCAGCGAACGCGAGGACCAGGGCGACACCGAGTTCGAGCACCGGACGTATCCGTCGGCGGTGCAGCGCCACCGCAACCGGGACAGCGGCGGCCGCGAATAGCAGGTACACCAGCCAGGTCGCGGCGAACTCCATCACGTCATCGACGCCGTCGATCCGTCCGGCCAGGCCGTTGATCAGCTCAAACAATCGATAGTTCACGCATTCATCCTGCCGACCTGGTGATAAGAAATCGCTGAAAACGGGTCGTGCTTGCGGAGTCCGGTGGCGTAGCAGCCGTTAGACAATGGTCACGGCGACGGCGATCGCCTCGACGGCCAGCAGCGCCACCGGGACCACGTCCAGTTCCGGCTTGAACGGGTGAGCCGCCCCGCAGCATGCCCTCGAAGGCGCCGGGAAGCGTGACCAGGCCGACCATGCGAGTCTGATCCACGGCGGGCGCCGGCGTCTGCCCGCGCCGGCCGGCCGATCTCGAGGGCGGCGTCCGAGGACTGCGAACAACAGCCCGACCAGCACCGCACCCTGATCCACTTCAGCATTCAAGCAGGCCAACTTGACAACTCCCACAGTCTGTAGGAGGTTGGCCCAGGTAGGTAAGGCTAACCAATCTGAGGGGTGCGAGTGGCCACGGTCTTCTTCGCCAGCTATCTCATCGGGCTGCGCGACGGCCTGGAAGCGGCGCTCGTTGTGGCGATCCTGCTCACCGTCCTGGCCCGCTCCTCACGCCGTGATGGCCGGACGCCGCTGTGGTGGGGCGTGGGGCTGGCCGTGCTGGTCGCCGGCATCCTCGGCGCGGTGCTCACCTACGTCGCCACGTCGCTGCTTGGCGGCGTACGGCTGGAGCTGTTCGAGGCGGTGACCTCGCTGGTCGCCGTGGCGATGGTCACGTGGATGATCTTCTGGATGCGGCGCAGCGCCCGTAGCCTGAAGGCCGAGCTGACCGGCAGGCTCACCGCGGCGCTCGGCATGGGCCCGACGGCGATAGCCCTGCTCGCCTTCGTCGCGGTCATCCGCGAGGGCGTCGAGATGGTGCTGCTGGTCTTCTCCGCCGCCCAAGCCGCCGCGCAGACCATCGCCCCTCTGCTCGGCATGATCGCCGGCGTGCTGTCCGCGGTGCTGCTTGGTTGGCTGATGAACAGGGCCGTCGCACGGGTCAACCTCGGTCGGCTGTTCACCTGGACGGGTGTGCTGCTGATCCTGGTCGCCGCAGGCATCGCCAAGTACGCGGTGCACGGATTCCAGGCTGCGGGCGCGCTGCCGGGTGCCGGGAACCTGGCCTACGACATCTCCCACACGGTCGAACCGGCTTCCTGGTACGCCACTCTGCTCGCCGCCACAGTCAACCTCACGCCGAGCGCCACCGTACTGGAGATTTTCACCTGGATCGGGTACTCCGCCGTCGTCCTCCTGGCGTTCTTCCGCCCGGCCCGCCCGGCCCGCCCGGCCCGCCCGGCAGCGCCGCCGGAGCAGGAGCAACAAGCCGCGCGCGCCGAGGCGGGGGCGTAAGGGTCGCTCGGGCTGCCGCGGCGCTGATGGCCGCCGCCATCGACGCCCCCGTGGCGCATCATCGTGGCCCCGCCGGCCGGTACCTGGACCACCAGCGATTGACTCCGGCGCAGGTGCATGAGCTCTCCGACGCGATCAACGGTCTGGCCGAGCCGGTCAGCCGGCTTGCCGCGCAGTCAGCCAGCGGTGACCGTTAGCTCGCTGCGACCGAGCGCCGCCCGCAGTACCACCGCCGTGGCGGGGACCGTGACGAGCAGAGCAACCAGGCGTCGATGATGTCGCTGGGCCAGTGCACCACGAGCGCGACCCGGCTGACCCCGCCGCTGAGCGCCCACCGTCAGCGGCGACTGCCAGTAGGAACCGGCTCCCACCGGTGCCGCAGCAGTGGCCAGCACACGACGACCAGGACCAGCGCGGCAGCGCGCAGGCCGTGCTGTGCCCGGACGGAAACGAGTACTTCGACGCCGAGGCGAGTTGATCGACGGGACGGGCCCGGGCAACGACAGCGAGCACGACCAGCCCCAGGCACACCGTGGCGGTCATCGCGACCGCGGCGAAGACGGCCCGGCGCCACCGGCCGAACATCAGCAGGATCACGCAGCCCAGGGCGGTCAGGGGGCCCAGCACCCCGGTACTGCCGGTCACCGTGACAGCAGCCATGCTGGCTCACCAGAAAGGGCTGGGCCACCGCCACGGCACACGCTGCCTGTTGACCCAGGCGTCGAGACGCGAGACCGGTGCGGCCTGACCGGCCACCAGCACAGGGAGCAGCACGAACGCCGCCGTCGGACGGACGGACGAGCAGAACAGCGGCACAGCTCCCGGCGGGAGGACGAGGCCACGGGGGCAGGGTCACGACGAGACTAGCTCTCACAACTGTAGGTCGCTGATCTCGCCCTGGCGGTCGCTGAGGAGGTGTCGGGCTATCCTGGCGGCGGAGGTCGGTGACTGTGACGATGAAGGGCGGGCGGCGGCCGCCGGGCACCCTCGAAGCCGAGGTCATGGGTGTGTTGTGGGCCCGCGCCGAGCCGATGACGGCGACCGAGGTGCAGGCCGCGATCGGTGGCGACCTCGCGTACAACACCGTTCAGACGATCATGATTCGGCTGCGCGACAAGGGTCTCGTCGCGCGACGCCGAGCCGGCCGCGGGCACCTCTACTGGCCGGTCGAGGACGCCGCCACAGCAGCCGCCTCGCAGATGCGCGCGGCGCTGGCCGGCCGCCCCGACCGCCAGGCCGTGCTCCAGCAGTTCGCGGCCTCACTCGAGGAGACCGACGCCGTCGCCCTGCGAGACCTCCTGGACGCCGCCCGGCGCAGGCGACGTTCATGACGGTCACGGTCTACCTGCCCCTCCTGCTGGCTCTGGTGCTTGCCTGGCTGGCGCCCCGGATCGCCGAACGCGGTGGACCCGGTCCCGCCGCTCGCGTGCTGACCGCAATCGCGGCCGCTGCGGCCGCCTCGTCCACCTGGTCGCTGACGATGCTCGCGCTGACCATGTTGGACGACCTGCCGCCGTTGGACGCCCTGGACGAGCACCCGGCCCTGGAGCTGCCCGAGCCCGTACCGGGGCCGGTCGCGCTCGTCGCTGGACTCGCCCTGCTCCTCGGCGGCGTACGACTGCTGATCGATCTACGCCGCCGACTGGGCACTCACCGGCAGTTGCGGGCGGCCGGCACGACCGAGCACGGCTTGGTCGTCGCCGACTGGTCCGCGCCACTGGCCGTCGCCGTCCCCGGCCGGCGCGGTCGCGACGGTCACCTGCTTGTCACCACCGGTATGTTGCGGCTGCTCGACGCCGACGAACGCCGGGTGGTCATCGCCCACGAGCAGGCCCACCTGGTGCACCGTCACCACCGCCTCGTGGCTGTCACCGCGGGCGCGGCCGCACTGAACCCGCTGCTCGTGCCGGTTCGTGACACCGTCGCGTATCTGGTCGAGCGGTGGGCCGACGAGGACGCCGCCACGGCCGTCAACGACCGCGACCTGACAGCCCAAGCCGTAGCCCGTGCCTCCCTGGCCACCGTCGGGTCTGGGCCGGCCGCCGCACTCGCAATCAACGGCGGCGCCGCGCTGCACCGGGTGCGGGCACTCACCGAGCCCGCTCCCACACCGCGGCGACGGCGACTGATCGGCCCGGCGCTGCTCGGCGCTGGCTTTCTGACTACAGTCACCGCGGCGACCGTCGAGTTCGTGTCCCTGGCCCGCGCCTGGCTCTGACCTGAGTACGGCGGGCACTGCGGTCAGACGTCGGCGGCACCGGTCGGGAGCCAGGACATCTCAGTCTCACGCCGAACGGCTCGCGTCCATCGCGCGTCAGCGCGACCCTGCCTGGGAGCGACGACCACGCAGGCGTGCGCGCAGCAGCTCGACGCCGATCGGAACCACCGAGACAACCACGATGCCGATCAGGATGAACTCGATGTTGTTCTTGACGAACGTCACCTGGCCCAGGAAATAACCGAGAGTGGTGACGCCGCATCCCCACAGGGTGCCGCCGAGAACGTTGTAGATCAGGAACGTGTGGTAGTGCATGTGGCTAGCGCCGGCCACGATCGGCGTGAACGTCCGCACGATCGGCACGAACCGGGCCAGCACGATCGAGCGGGCGCCGTACTTGCCGAAGAAGTCCTGGGCCTTGGTCAGGTTCTCCTGCTTGAACAATCGAGAGTCGGGTCGCCGGAACAGCGCGGGGCCGAGGCGTCGGCCGAAGAGGTAGCCGAACTGATCACCCGCGACCGCCGCGATCGACACCAGCAGGCACATCAGCCACAGCGGCTGGTGCAGGTAGGTGCCGTCGGCCACGAGCAGGCCGGCGGTGAACAGCAACGAGTCACCGGGCAGGAAGAAGCCGATAAGCAACCCGGACTCGGCGAAGACGATGGCCAGAATGCCGATCAGCCCGAACGTGGAGATGAGCCACTCCGGGTCCAGGAACGACGGGCCTAGCGCAAGGGTGTTCGGTGCGGCCAGCATCTACACGACCTTCTCCTCGACGGCGTGCCGTTAAACCTACACACTGTAGGTTTCAGGGTTGGGAATCGGCAGCCGGACCCGCAGCGCAGCACCGTCGGTCAGCGTGTCCACGGTCACGGTCCCGCCGTGCGCGACGACGATGTCGCGGGCGATCGGGAGCCCCAGCCCAGCTCCGCCGCCCTGCCGGGACCGGCTGTCGTCGAGGCGCACGAAACGGTCGAAGACGCGTTCCCGGTCGCTGGCCGCGATGGCGGGCCCGTCGTTGCCGACGACCACCTCGGCGTGCGTGTCGACGGCGGTGACGCTGACGACGACGGCGTGACGGGCGTGCCGCACGGCGTTGTCGACCAGGTTGCGTAGCGCCCGGTGCAACTGATCCGGATCCCCGATTACCCGCACCGGCTCGACGCCGCCCTCGATGCGCAGACTCGGATGCTCGGTGACGACCCGTTCCCGCTCGGCGTAGACCAGATCATCGAGGTCGACCTCGTCGCGGCGCAGCCGCACGGCCTGGTCGCCGACCCTGGCGAGCAGCAACAGGTCGTCGACGAGCCGCGCCATCCGAGCGCTCTCGGCGTGGATGCGGCGCACCGAGCGAGCTGGGATCTCGGCCAGCCCCGCCGCGTCGAGCAGATCGGCGTTGGCGTGGATCGTCGCCAGCGGGCTGCGTAGCTCGTGGCTGGCGTCGGCGACGAACCGGCGCTGCGCCGCCGAGGCGGCCTCGATCCGGTCGAGCATCGTGTTCATGGTCGCCGCGAGCGCCGCGATCTCGTCGTCTGCCGTCGGCACGGGCAGCCGGGTGTGCAGGTTACGCGCGGTGATCGTGGCCGCCTGCAGTCGCATCGCCTCGACCGGGTGCAGGGTGCGGCCGACGAACAGGAACGTCGCGACGCCCACCACGACCGCGAGCAGTGGCAGCCCGACCAGCAGCGCCGCGATGATCGCCTCGGTGCCGTCGTCGACCGTGTCCATCGACTCCGCCACCAGCACGGTCCGGGGGCCCGCCGGGGTGCTCACCCCGGTCGCCACGATCCGAAACGGCGCATCGTGCTCAACATCGAGCCGCCGGGTCTCCCACTCACGCTGCCCGACCGCCGGCCGCAGGGCGGAAACCGGCGACACGGTGGAGACCGCGTTCGACGCCGCGACGACCCGACCGGCCGGGTCCAGCACCTGGACGACGGACCGTTGCGGGGCCAACGGCCGCAGCGCCGCGGTGAGCGCGGCAGGGTCGCCACCGGTCAGCGCTGCCGTCACCTGCGTGACCCGATCGTTCGCAGATGTGGTCAGGTTGTCGAGCAGGATGCCGCGGGCGGTGACGAGCAGCACGCCGCCTGCCAGCACCGACGCGGCGGCGACGACGAGTCCCGCCGCGAGCGCGGAGCGCAGCCGTACACCCAGGCGCCGTGCCAACCTCAGCCTCAGCCGCCGCACGAGATGGAGTGCTCGCATGGCCGTCACGCTAACCGCGACCCGCTGAGGACACGCTGAAGGTTACGGTTCAGCGCTTTCTCAGCGGACTAGGGCAATCTAGGTCGAACAAGCGGGGAGGTTGCGAATGCGGGTGCTCGTCGTCGAGGACGAGGTGAGGCTGGCAGAGACGATTCGTGACGGGCTCGCCCCGGAGGGGTTCACCGTCGACCTCGTCCACGACGGGGTCGAGGGCCTGTGGACGGCCACCGAGGCGCCACACGGCGCGTACGACGCCATCGTGATGGACATCATGCTGCCCAGGCTCAGCGGCTACGAGGTGTGCCGGCAATTGCGCGGAGGCGGCATCTGGACCCCGGTGCTGATGCTGACCGCCAAGGACGGCGAGTACGACCACGCTGACGCCCTCGATCTCGGCGCGGACGACTACCTGACCAAGCCGTTCTCCTTCGTCGTCCTGATCGCCCACCTGCGCGCCCTGATCCGCCGCGGCGCTCCGGAACGCCCCGCGGTGCTGACCGCGGGCGACCTGAGCCTCGACCCCGCCGAACGCAGCGTCGCCCGCGGGGACACCCCGATCGCGCTGACCCCGCGCGAATTCGCGCTGTTGGAGTTCCTGCTGCGCCACCGCGGCCACGTCGTGACCAAGACCGAGATCATCGAGAACGTCTGGGACGCCCACTTCAACGGTGACCCCAACATCGTCGAGGTGTACATCGGCTACCTGCGCAAGAAGATTGACCATCCGTTCGACCGGGTTGCGATCGAGACCGTCCGGGGGATGGGTTACCGCCTGGCCACCGAGGGCGGGGCGTGAAGGACACCTGCCCCGTCCACTCATCGTGTGACCGGCCAGGTCTGACAGCGGGGCCGTCGCAGCTGGCAGTCAGGGCCGCGGCGCGTCGGCGGCCGCCGGTCGTGCGCGGTCCAAGCAGGCGTCGACGTGGAGCGAAGGCGGCGAATATGGCGCGAGGAGTCGGCCGGAGCCTGAGATTTTCCTGAACTTCCTGCTGAACGGTGTTCAGCGCTTTCTCAGCACGCCGCTGTCAGCCTGCCGCCATGACCTACATCGCGCAGCCTGATGTCGACCGGGCGTCCCGTCGCTTCCTGAGCAAGGTCCCGGAAGTCACCGTCTTCTTCTGGATCATCAAGATCCTGGCGACCACCGTCGGCGAGACCTTCGCCGACTTCCTGAACGTCACTGCCGGACTCGGCCTGACACTGACCACCGCGGTGATGAGTGTCCTGCTCACGATCGTCCTCCTCCTACAATTCCGCGCCGTCCGCTATCTTCCCGCGTTGTACTGGCTCGTCGTGGTGCTGATCAGCATCGTGGGCACCCTGATCACCGACAACCTCGTCGACAACCTCGGCGTACCGCTCGAGGTCACCACCGTCGTCTTCGCCGTGCTGCTGGGCGCCACCTTCGCCGTCTGGTACGCGGCCGAGAAGACCCTCTCGATCCACACGATCGACACGCCACGCCGAGAGGCGTTCTACTGGCTCGCCATTCTGTTCACCTTCGCCCTGGGCACCGCCGCAGGAGACCTCGCCGCCGAGGCGCTGGGGCTCGGATACGCCGTCGCCGCCGCCATCTTCGCCGCCCTGATCGCCGCCGTCTGGACCGCGCACCGGTTCATCGGGCTCGGTGCCGTCGTCGCGTTCTGGATCGCCTACGTCCTGACCCGACCGCTCGGCGCCTCGCTGGGTGACCTGCTCGCCCAACCTCACGACGAGGGCGGCTTCAACTTCGGTACCGTCGTGACCAGCCTCGTCTTCCTCCTCACGATCCTCACCGTCGTCGTGTACCTCAGCGTCTCCAAGCGCGACCAGCCGGCACTGGGCACGCGGACGATCCGTGTTCGGACCCGGTCGTGGTGACCCGGCCGGTCGTGGTCATCTCGGCCAGCATCGGCGCCGGGCACGACGGCTCAGCCAGAGAGATCTGCCGCCGGCTGACCAGCCTGGGGTTCCCGGTGCTCCGGCACGACTTTCTCGACCTGCTCCCGCCCGGCCTCGGCAGCGCGCTGCGCAGCACCTACGCCCGGCAGCTGCGCACCGCACCGGCGACCTGGGGGTGGCTGTTGCGTGCCACGGCCGGTCCCAGAATGTCGGCGCAAGCCGCCGCGCTGGCGACCGGTGCCGCCGCAACGCGGATGCTGGCTGCGATCGACCCAGCCGCGGCTGCGGTCGTCTCCACCTACCCGCTGGCCACTCAGGTCCTCGGACGACTCCGCCGCTGCGGCCGGATCACCGCACCCACGGCCGCGGTAATGACCGACCCGTCCGTGCACCCCCTGTGCGTAGCTCCGGGCATCGACGTGCACCTGGCACCGGGGCTCCCGATCGCCGCGCAGGTACGCCGGCTCGGCTTCGCGGCGGTGGCGGTCTCCCCGATCGTCGACCCGGCGTTTCGGCCGATCCGCCGCCGTGCCGAGAAAGCGGCAGCCCGCCGCCAGCTCGGGCTGCCGGCAGACGAGCGACTCGCGGCGGTCGTCGCCGGTTCCTGGGGGGTCGGCGATGTCGAGCCGACCGCGCGGGACATCCTCGCCAGCCGCAATGCGGTTCCGGTCGTGGTGTGCGGACACAACGACCTCCTGCGTCGTCGGCTCAGCCGATCGGGCGACGCGATCGCGCTGGGCTGGATCGACACCATGCCGGAGCTGCTGCGCGCCGCCGATGTGGTCGTGCACAACGCCGGTGGGCTGTCGAGCGTGGAGGCGATGGCCAGCGGCGTACCACTGATCAGCTACCGCTGCCTTCCCGGGCACGGCGCCGCCAACGCTGCCGTGCTCGCGACGGCGAACCTGTCGCCCTGGCCGCACACACCCCACGAACTCGCCGCGGAGCTGAGCCTGGCCCTGGACGGCAGCGCCATCCTCCGGCAGCAGGCAGCGCTGGCCACCGCCACGGCGAGCGCCGATGCGGCCGAGGTAATCGCCGGACTCGCCGGGATCGTCGCCCCGGCCGCCACCCCGAGCATGGCGCCGTGAGGGTCGCCAGTACCGCGGCCCGGTTGCTCGCGGTGGCCGCCACAGGACTGGCAATTGCCCATGCCGGGCCGGCGCTGGGCGCCGTCGGGCCGCTGCGCCGGCGCCTGCTGCCCGCCACCGCGGGCATCGGCGACCCTGCACACGTAGCCCTCACCTTCGACGACGGCCCGCACCCGCAGGCAACCCCCGAACTGCTACGGCTACTCAACAAGGCCGGGATACGAGCGACGTTTTTCCTTCTCGGTGAAATGGCCGAACAGCATCCGTCAATCACCGAAGCCATCGCGGCCGCCGGACACGAGATCGCCGTGCACGGGTACGCGCACCGTCTCCTGCTCACGCGCCGCCCCGCCGAAACCCACGCCGACCTGACCCGCGCCACGGCCGTCCTCACGGAGCTGACCGGGGTGACGCCGCGTTGGTGGCGGCCGCCCTACGGACTCGCCAGCACCGCTGCGATCAGGGCCGCCCGACGCCTGGGCCTCACCCCTGTGCTGTGGAGTTGCTGGGGCCGCGACTGGACACCGCAGGCCACCCCCGACTCAGTCGTCCGGACGGTCCGGCGCGGACTCACAGGCGGCGCCACAGTCCTGCTGCATGACAGCGACCACTGTGCCGCCCCCCGCTCGTGGCAGGCCACCGTCGGGGCGCTGCCCGCGATCCTGACCACCTGCCGTGCGCGCGGTCTCGACGTCGGCCCGCTCGGCGAGCATGGAATCGTCCGCTGAGCGCCTCAGCTGCCCTTTGCGTCTTCGCGATCACACCAAGCGGCACCCCCGCCACCGGCAGTGGATCATCCGGGTCCTCACCGCCACCGTTCTGGCACGTGGTCAGCCGGTAGTGGAAACAGTCACGCTACGTAGCTCAGCGGTTCCCTCTCCGACGTCTGAAGGTGCGTCGGTTGATCTGCCACGACAGCCCTCTTCTACTATCCAGTGATAGTAGGGAAGGATGCGGGAGGCGCTCGCCGCAGCGAACGCCACAACGTCCGCCCTGCTCCACGTCACGGTAGAAGGAGTTCGCGCTGGTGGCATCCATGCCCCTCCACCATCAGGTCCCGTGTCGCTCACCCGCACAGTCGGTCGGTGGGCGTCGGATGATACATCGTCTACTCAGCGTCGTCGCGGCCGTCGCGGTCGGGGTCGGATCGCTGGCGGCCCCCGCGCACGCGGCGCCGTCGGCGGACGAGATCGAGGCGCAGATCGACAAGAAGTGGGAGCAGCTCGAGCCCACTATCGAGGGCTACAACAAGGTCCGGGCCCAGCTGAAGACCAACCAGAAGAAGTCGGCGGACCTTGAGAAGAAGATGGCGCCGCTGGAGCTGGAGTCCGCGCTGGCGATGAACCGGGTGGGCGCTATCGCCGCGCGGCACTACATGCAGGGCCCCTCGCAGGAGATTGGCGCCCTGCTGGTGAGCACCAAGCCCGGGACCCTCGCCGAGCAGCTGGTGATCCTCGACCGGCTCGCGGCCCAGCAACGCCAGGAGATCGCCGGGGTGCTGGCTGTCCGCGACCGGTACAACGCGCAGAAGCGGAAACTGGACGAGCTCATCGCCGCGGAGATCAAGCAGCGGGACGAGCTGGCGGCCAGAAAGAAGCAGATCGACGTCGAGATCAAACGCCTGACCGCCTCGCTGCCCAAGACGACGGTGAAGGTGACGGGTTGTCCCACCATCTCCGGCGTGCTCAGCAGTGCCGCGCAGACGGCGATCAGAGTGGCCTGCCAGCAGGTCGGAGACCCGTATGTCTGGGGCGCCAATGGACCGGACTCCTTCGACTGTTCGGGTCTCACCCAGTACGCCTACAAGGCTGCGGGCATCTCGCTCACCCACTTCACTGGAGCACAGTGGAACGAGGGACGGCCGGTCTCGCGGGCCGATGCCCGCCCCGGCGACCTGATCTTCTTCTACAGTGACCTGCACCATATGGGGCTCTACCTCGGTAACGACCTGATGGTGCACGCACCGCGGGCCGGCAAGCCGGTCAACGTTCTCCGCATCAACTACATGCCCGTCGCCGGCTTTCGCCGGGTCACCTGACGGCCGGTGTGTTACGGAGGCTCCCGCCACCGAGGTGCGGGAGCCTCCGCACCGTCGCCCTGCCCGCCAGGGAGGGTCGCGGTCATGACAACACCGGCGACCAGCCCGGTCACCCAGGTCTTCCTGCTGGCAGACCTGCCAGGCGTCCTGATCTCCTTGTGCGTGGTCCCCTCGGCAGGCGCCCATGGCACGCCATCTACTATGCGGGCCTAGTAGAAGCATGTCGGGATAGGTGACGCCTGCAGGTCTCGGCACGCGTGCTATTGGCCACGAGGGGGTGGGATGCGACAGGTGGCAGCGGACCCGCATTGCGCGGCGCAGCGTGCGGCGACCCTGGCGGTGGCGGGCGCCATCGGTGCGGCGGCGGCTTTCGTTCTCCGCTTCAATCCGACCGACCGGGTCGCTGATCCCACTGGCCCATGCCCGTGGCATGTGCTCACAGGAATCAACGGCCCTACCTGCGGCGGAACGCGCATGTTCTTCTACCTGCTGCACGGGGACCTCGTTGACGCGGCGCGCCACCACCTGGCCGCCCTCGTAGCCGTTCCCTTCCTCCTCTACGCGGGCGTCCGCTGGGCCGGCATCGCCTGGCTCGGGCGGGAGCTCCCCGCCCTACGGCTGTCGCCACGCGTCTACTGGGCCTACGGCGTCGCCTTCCTGCTCTACAGCACGGTCCTTCGCAATCTGCCGTTGCCGCCGTTCACATGGTTCGGCATCCCGAACCTGACCCCCTGATCCGACGCGGGTGAACCTGACCCCCCTCGACCGCATTTGCGTCCAACTAATCTAGGTATGGGATGAAAGGTCGGATGCTGAAAGAACCGAGGCGGACGCTTCTGCGGCTGGTGCTGCTCGTCGCCCTGACGTTCGGCGTGTTCGGCATGCACACCTTCGGCCACCCATCCGACCTCGCATCCCCCGGCGCCGGGCATATGACTGCCGCCGCCGACAAGATCGAAAATATGCCGGCTGCAGCAAAGGGCCACCATGGCTCGCACGGCCACAGCGACGGCCTTCACGCATTCACCGTGTGCCTGGCTGTGCTGGGCGGCGTGCTCGTCCTCAGCTCCCTGTCTCTGCTGCGGCAGCGCCGATGGGATCTCGGCGTGCCGGCCCGCCCACGATCATGGGCGGCAGGGAGGCGTCGAGCCCCGCCCCGCCCCATCGGGCTACATCTGACCGCCGTGTCGGTCATGCGGACATAGGAAGCGCGCGACTCCGGACTGCCCGGATCCGACGACCTTTCCCGCAAATCCAGCGACAAGGACTACGTACCCGATGAAGCGAACCATCCTGCGCCGCAGCGCCCTCGCGGGCGCCGCCCTGTCCGCTCTGCTCGTCACCGCAGCCTGCGGCGGCGGTGACGACACGGCCGGCATGCGGCACGGCAACAGCAACCCGTCGACGAGCACCTCGTCGTCGACCAACGCCACCTTCAACGACGCGGACGTGATGTTCGCCCAGATGATGATCCCGCACCACCAGCAGGCGGTCGAGATGGCCGACCTGGCCCCGACCCGGGCGAGCGACACCGAACTGAAGGAACTGGCTGCCAAGATCAAGGCGGCCCAGGACCCGGAGATCACCACCATGAAGGGCTGGTTGGCGGCGTGGGGAGAGCCCACCGAGCTCCCCGGCAACCACCGCATGCCCGCCACGAGCTCGACCCCCGGGCACAACATGCCCGGGATGTCGGCCTCACCCGGTCATGACATGCCGGGCATGAACTCAGACATGCCCGGCATGATGTCCGAGCAGGAGATGGCGGACCTGACCGCGGCCAACGGCACCGACTTCGACAAGAAGTTCGCCGAGATGATGATCGCCCACCACAACGGCGCCATCGAGATGGCCAAGACCGAGCAGGCCGACGGCAGCAACCCCGAGGCCAAAGCGCTCGCTGCCAAGATCGCCGCGGATCAGGCCGCGGAGGTACAGACCCTGCAGAAGATCCTCGACCGCCTGTAGCGCGTCTGCGGCCGGGGGCGACCTTTGGGGGGCCCCCCCCCCGCCCCCCAAGCAGCGGTCCCCCCCCCCAAAGGGGGGGGCCGGGGCAGTGAAGCTGGGCCCGCC
>NZ_JBEXYR010000009.1:0-335130 GCF_040631005.1 Micromonospora sp. NPDC005707 | reverse complement strand
CGGCGCCGGTCGCCGTGGTAGCCGGCGCGGACGCCGACGGCCCGGCGGTGACGACTCCGCCGGTGACGGGCGCGGACGCCGACGGCCCGGCGGTGACCGCGCCGCCGGTGACGGGAGCGGGGCCCGCCGGGGCGGGCGCCGCCGCCGGCGAGGCCGCGGTGAGGGGCGGCCCGCCACCGCCGGTCGGGCCGGCGGGGGCCGGCGGGCCACGGACCAGCGGCAGACCCGGGGCGTACGACTGGACGACCCGGGCCACCGCGCGGGCGGCGGCCACCAGGAGCTGGGCCAGCATGAACAGCAGCCGGAACGGGTCGATGATGCCGTCGACCACGCCCTGCACGATGCCCCACGCCATGCCGGCCACGAAGGCCACGCCGCCGCCGGCGGCCAGGTTGGCGATCTTGTTGCTGGCGTCGATGCGCTGCTGGTCGCCGATCCGCTCGCCGTAGCGCAGCTGGGTGAGGAAGCCGACCACGCCCTCGCGCAGCAGCGCGCCGAGCGGGCCGAGGCCGGTGAGCAGGGTAGGCAGCGCGCCGATCGTCACGATGAGCAGGTCGAGCACGAAGTTGATCACCGGTGGCTTGAGGTCGTCCGGGCAGAGCAGCCAGATCACCGCGCCGATGACGACCGGCAGCATGAGCGGGTTGGCCACCACCACGGCCAGCCGGACCAGGAAGTCCATGATGGGCTGGAAGATGGCGACCAGCGCGTCGAAGACGGCGTGCAGGGCCTCGGTGAGCCCGCTGAACCCGCCGCGCGCCCAGGCGGCCATCCGGGTGAACTGGTTGGCCACCCCGGTGAGCAGGGCGGACAGCGCCGTGAGGCAGGTGCTGGCGCCGAACGCGCCGAGCACGCCACCCATCGCGGTGCCGACCTGCCCGGCCACGTCGGCGAGCCAGGCCGCCGCGGCGGCGAGGGTGTCCGCCGCCCCGGTGACCGCGCCGATCACGGTGGGCAGGATGCGCTCCTGGAGCACCTGCCGGGCGGCGACGAGGATCTCGCGGGTGTTCCAGTTCTCCCAGAGCCAGGTCAGGCCGTCCCACAGCGGCGGGAGGACCTGCGTCAGCACCACCACGGGGCCGAGCGGGGACAGCAGGACGAGGATGCCGCCGACCACCATGAGCGGGGTGCGGATCGGTTCGATGGTGGCCCGCAGGGTCTCCCAGGCGGAGTTCGCGAGGTTTCCGAGCCAGCTGCGGGCGCCCTCGGTGCTGTCCCAGGCCAGGCCGAACTGGGTGCTGAGCCAGTCCCAGGCGTACGACGCGCCGGCCCGGATGGGTGCCGTGAGGTCCCAGAGCCAGCCGCCCAGCCGGGTGAACGACTCCCAGACCGCGCCGCCGGCCGCGCCGAGCAGGTCCAGCGCCGGGACGGCGAGGTGGTCCCAGAGGCCGGTGAAGACCTCGTTGACGGTGTCCGCGACGGTCCGCAGGTTCCGGATGATCGGGCCGTCCCACTCCTGGAGGGCGGCCACGACCGGGCGCAGCAGGGCGCCGACGGTCGAGCGGGCGGCACCTCCGAGGCGGGCCTGGACGTCCCGGACGCCCTGGGCGAGCCCCGTGAAGGTGGACTCGATCGCGGACATCGGGTCGAAATCGGCGAGGCCGGCCAGCAGGCGGCCGAGCAGCGCGTTGACGCCGGTGCAGAGCAGCTCACGCAGCCGGACCAGCGCGCCGCCGCGGAGGAACTCCAGCAGGCCGGGCGCGAGCCGGTCGACGACCGCGGAGGCCGCCTCCAGGGCGGTCCCGGCGATCTCCCCGCCCACGTCGAGGGCGGTGTCGAGCGCGCCACGGCCCAGGGCGGCGGCGTCGCTCGCGGTGTCGGAGACGAACCGGCCCACGGCGGTGTCGGCGAGCGCGAAGCACTGCATGCCGAGCGGCGCGGACCGGGCCGGGGCGGCCGGCGGGCCGCGACCGGGGTGCTCGGTGGCCGCGCCCGCCGGGGCGGGCGCGGGGCGGGCCTGCTGGCGGACGTGGGCCAGCTCGTGGGCGAGGACGAGCTCCCGGCCGGGTGCGCCGCCCGGCCCGGCCCCGGCCCCGAGGACCACGTGGTTGCCGTACGTGAAGGCGTGCGCCCGCCGCTCCTTGGCGGCCAGCTTCGCGGCGAGGCCGTCGTGCAGGCGTACCCCGGTCAGGTCCATGCCGAGCGCCGGCTCGTAGCGGGCGCGCTCGGCGCCGGTCAGCGGCCGGCCGCCGCCCAGCCGGGGGTCGGGCACGGTGGCGAGCCGGGCGACCGGCCGGGCCGACCGGGCGAGGGCGGCCGGCGGCGCGGGCCGGGCGGCGGTGGCGTGGGCGGGCCGCGCGGCGGTGGCATGGGTGGGCCGGGCGGCGACGAGGCGGGCGGCGGTGGCGTGGGCGTCGTGTTCGGCGGCCGGGTCGGGCGGGGCGTGCACGGGGATGCGGGCCACGCTGTGGGTGCTGCGGGCCGGCCGGCTCGACCGCTCGGCCGGCCGCTCGGTCGCCGGGCGGGCGTGCTCGGGCTCGCCCCGGTCGGCCGACCGGGACGGCTGGGCCGCCGCCTCCGCCACCCTCACACGCCCACGTTCCCCTCGTCGCGCCACGACCCGGTGCCGTCGACCAGCGCCGGGCCGGTGGTGCAGACATTGTCGCGCGCCACCCACAGCGCGGGCGAGCCCGACGAGCCGGCAACCACGCGAATGCCGAGCACCGTGCCGTCGAAGGTGTTCGACGCGGCGACCGCGTGCGGGCCGAGCCGGCCGGCGCAGAGCAGCCCCTGCGCCGGGTACCCGGGCTTGCCGTCGGCCAGGTCGACCACGTTGGACGACACGTCGAGGCGGTGGCAGTCCCCGACGTACATCCCCTGGTGCAGGAAGGCGGTGGCGGCCCGCGCCGGCGGCGCGATCGTGTTGCCGGTGATCCACGCCCGGCGTACCGTCTCGCGCTCCTCGTCGGGGTCACCGAGGGCCACGCTGATGCCGGTGAGCGCGCCGGTGACGGTGTTGTCGCGGATCCGCACGTCGGCGGCGGTGGTCCCGGCCACGGTGATACCGGCGGTGGCCGTGGCCACGGTGGCGAAATCCTCGGCGACCCGACGCAGCCAGGCGGCGAACCGGGTCCGCTCGTCGAAGAACCGGGAGTCCGGGTTGTGCCGGACCAGGTCGTCGCGGACCACGTCCTGGAGTTCCTCGACGGTCTTGACCTCCTGGTCGCCGAGGTACGCGGTCCAGCCCTTCGGGTCGTCGATCTCGGAGCCGAACCGCAGGTTGCGGGTCTCCACCTGCGACGACCAGCCGCGCCGCAGGCCGAGCCCGTCCTCTCCGGCGAGCAGCGGGTGCACGGCCCGCCGGGCGATCCGCCGGGCGAACCGGGGGTCGCCCAGCCAGTCGAGGAACCGCTTCTCCGGGTCGGCGCCCGGGTCGGCGGTGGCCAGCACGTCGCAGCCGGTCACGTCGGTGCGCCGGCTGTTCAGCACCAGCACGCCGGTCTGCGCGTGCCCGGCCTCGACCCGGCAGTCGCGGACCACGGCGCGCTCCACCGGCCGGCCGCCCTCGGTGTCGTCGCCCCGGACCGTGATGCCGCTGGCCACGGCGGCCGGGGCGTCGCCCATCTCGGCGAGGACCCGTTCGACGAGGACCAGGCCGGTGCGCTGGATGTCGAGGGCGCCGTTGCGCTGGTCGCTCTCGGCGGGCACGGCCGCCACGGACAGGTCGCGGACCTGCACCTCGCCACACTCGGTGAAGCGCAGCGCCGACTCGGCGGCGGAGACGATCCGGGTGGCGGAGCCGACCCCGGTGACCAGCACGCAGGACACCCCCGACAGCACGGCCGGCTCGTCCAGCGTCCACTCCCCCGCGGTCAGGCAGAGCGCCAGCGCCGTGACCCCGGACAGGTCGGCGAACAGCCGCACCAGGTCGGTCTCCGGGCGGACCACCAGGCAGACGGTGCCGCCCTCGTCGCGGCGGCCGGTGACCCGGACCTCGGCGTCGACCGGGGCGTCGGCGTCGTCGAGCCGGACCGCGGTGAGCACCCGGGTGGTCGGGCCGGTGCTGGGCAGCAGCCACCGCACGTCGATCTGGCCGCGGGCGTCGGTCTCCAGGATCACCTGGGCCGGGTCGGCGGCGGTGGGTACGCCGGTGGCCAGGTGCCCGTCGACGGCGGTGAACCGGACCCGGGCGCGGTGCACCGGCCGGCCGCCGTTGCGGACCACCACCCGCACGGGCTCGGGCAGCGGCTGGCCGGGCGGGGCCTGCTGTCCGTCGCCGCCGAGCAGGTCGAGGGTGACCAGGTCGGTCAACGGTGGGGTGAGGCGGCGGCAGTCCTCGTCGAGCGCCCAGCGGCCGGCGCCGCCGACGGTGCTGCGGCGGAGGATGCCGAGCACGGCGACGTGGTGCACCGGGCCCAGCGGCGGGCGGGCGAGGGCGTTGCCGAGGTCGTCGGTGGGCCAGTCGATGGTGCCGGAGAGGGCGCTGACGCCGTAGACGAGGCGGACCGTGCGGGCGGGGATCAGCCAGTGGTCGCCGACCCGGAAGTCACCGGCGCCGAAGCGGACCTCGATGCCGGCGTCGTCCAGCTCGTCGGGGCTGGCGTTGGCGACCTGGGCCGGGCCGTCCCAGCGGCGGACGATCGGGGTGCGGCCGAGGGCGGCGAGGCTGGCCGGAGCGGCGGCGGCCCACGTCACCGGCAGCGCCGTCCCGTCCGGGGCTCCGGCCGTGGCCAGGTGGCCGGGCCGGCCGTGCAGCTCCCGGTCGGGGCTCGTCACCTCGACCAGGTCACCCTCCCGGAACGACAGCTCCTCGTCCCGGCCGACCCGGTCCAGGGTCAGCTCGGCGTCCATCCCGGCCGCCGCGGCGGCCGCGGAGGGTGGGCCGATGGCGGTCAGCCGGGCCACCACGCTGCCGTTCTCGCGCGAGAAGACGTAGCGGGCGGTGCCGTCGCCGGCCACGTCGTACACCTGGACCCGGTAGAGCTGGTTCTCCAGCCGCCGGTAGCCGCCGGAGCCGCTGAGGCGGCACGGGTCGGCGGTCGGGTCGACCTCGCGCAGCGCGGCGGTCATGGTCGGGGCGGTCCGGTCGCCCCACACCGGGTCGACCACGTCGGCGCAGGCCGTGCCGGCGGCCACCTTGACCAGCCGGACCTGCCAGACCGTCCGGGCCCGGGTGGTGGTGTCCGGGCCGCCGAGGGCGGCCTCCCGCAGCCGGGGCGCCTGGTCGGCGGTGACGTGCTGGTCGGCGACGTCGAGCAGGACGGCGTACCGGCCGTCGGCGGTGGGCTCGGGCAGGCCGGGCAGGTCGCCGACCTTGGGCAGGTAGGGCTGGTCGGCGAGCTTGTGCCCGGCCCCGCCGCCGGCCGGCGCGGCGGCGTCGACCAGCACCCCGTCGACGTAGTAGCGGCCGGGGGTGATCCGCAGGTCGGCCCAGGCGGTCGCGGTGGGGCTGGCGCCGGCGGTGTCCACCACGGCGAAACCGGCCCCGTCGAGCGGACCGCCGGCCGCGCCCACGATGTCGCGGGTCCGCTCCTCGTCGTGCCAGGCCGTGATCGTCGTCTGCTCGTTCCACTCGGCGTCGAGCAGCATCCGGCCCTGCTGCAACAGCACCTGCCGGTAGCCGTCGCGCGGGTCGAACGTCCAGCGGGTGAAGTCTCCGTGCACGTCAACTCCCGAAGATCCCGAGCTCGATGCCGACCGGCCGGTACGGGTCGAGCTGCCGTTGCGCCGCCCGGAGCCGCAACGGTCGCCTGAGGTGGTGGTGCACGCCCGGCTCGGCCCGGTCCTCGCCGCCCTCCCGGATGGGCAGCGGGCAGGACCCGGCGAGGGCCGGGTACGCGGGCGAGGCCGGGTCGGTGGCCGCGTACACGGGGAGCGGGCCGGGTTCGCCGTCGGCCGGCACGCAGCGGTAGCGCCGCGGGGTGCGCGAGCCGGGGGCGACGTAGCTGAACCGCAGGCAGCCGACCTGCCGGTGGGCCACCTCCACCGGCCCGTCGAGCACGCAGCTGCTGGCGTCGAGGCTGCGGACGCGGACCGCGCCGCGCACGGTGCTGCCCTCCAGGCAGGCGTGCACGCCCTCGCCCGCGAGGGCGGTGCCGCCGCCGGCGGTGGCGTCCAGCACGCAGGTGTCCGCGGTGGCCATAGGCACGGTGGCGGCAAGCGTGACCGCGCCGGCCACCACCCGGCTGAGCCGCAGCTGCAGCCGGCTGTTGGGCCGGCCGGCGGCCGAGTCGACCCGTACCGCGCCGGTGACGGTGGCGTGCGCGACGGTGAGGTGCCCGAGCTGGCCGGGTGAGACGACCACGTCGCCCTCGACGAGCAGCCCGTCGACGATGACGCTGCTGCCCGGCTCTCCGGTGATCCGCAGGCTGCCGCGCAGGTGCGGGCGCAGCCCGTCGGGGGCGTACCGGCCGGGGACGGGGGCGAGCACCTCGCCGTCCGGGAGCCGGCGGGTCGGCCAGCCGGCCGCCACCAGCACGAGGCGGGTGCCGGCGGGCACGGTGACCGCCACGTCCCCCGGGTAGCTGGCGCTGTCGGCGACCGAGACCACGTACGTGCCGCCGCGGGTGGTGCTGCCGGGGGCCGCCCAGGACGCCTCGGCAGCGGCCAGGCCGGCGGCGAGGGTGGGCACGCTGCCGGCGGGGGCGGGCGCGCCGGAGCACACCTCGGTCTGGCCGGCGGCGGGCGGGGCGTCCGGCCCGTCGGCGGTGACCGGGCCGCCGGGGTCGGTGGCGAGCAGCGCCTCGTGGGCGGCCGTGCGGTCGTAGGTGCCGGCGCCGACGTCGGCGAGACCGCCGTAGGCGTAGCGGACGAAGACCGCGTCGGGGGCGGCCGCCGCGTGGACCCGCAGCCGGCCGGCGACCGGGTCGACCATCACCTGCGGCGCCGCGCCGGGGGCCAGGTCCTCCAGGTGGCAGACCCGGATCCGGTCGGGGGTCAGGTCGGGCTGGTCGACGCCGCCGACCCGCAGCCGTACGCCGAGCGGCAGCGCGGTCGCCGCCAGGGCGCCGGCGCGGGCCTGCCCGAGCAGGTCGAGCAGCCGGCGTGGGCGCAGCGGCACGGGCAGGTCCACTTCGGTGGCGAGCCGCTCGACGGCCTCCTCGCGGCGGGGCGGGGCGTACAGGGGCACGGCCCGGCCGAGCGGGTCGAACGTCCAGTGGTCACCGGCGGCGCGGGCGGCGGACCAGCCGCCGTTCGGGCCGGCCGGCGGGTCGGCCTCGGGTGCGCCCACCTCGTACGCCTGGGTCGGGAACAGGTGCACGGCCACGTGGTCGATGCCGTAGCGGCCGCGGCGGGTGGGGATGCGGCGTACCTCGGCGGTGTGGGTGAGCGGGTCGAGGGCGCCGCGCGGCCCGGGTGGGCTGACCACGGCGGCGGCCTCGATCCGGGCGGCGCCGCGCAGCGAGACGGTGGCCGGCCGGTCGGGGCGGACGTGGTTGACGTGGGTGGCGCCCACCAGCAGCGGGTGGTGCTCGACGGCGCGGGCCGGCCAGCCGGTGACGTCCCGGGCGACCTGTTCCAGCACGGCCACCGTGCCCTTGCGGCGGCGGTAGGCGACGGTGTTGGCGACCAGGGCCCGGCGGCTCACCGTGACCCCGAGGTCGGGCGGCAGTTCGGCGAGGCCGACCAGGTCGGCGAGGTACGGCACCAGCCACTCGGCGCAGGTCTCGACGAAGAACCCGTCGTGCAGCCGGTCGAGGTCGGCCTCCAGCAGGTCCAGTTCGCCGGCCACCGCGGCGAGCAGCGCGGTGAGCGGGCCGGTGCCGCCGTCGGCCTGGGCGTCGCGGGCCAGCAGGTGCACGGGCACCAGGTCGAGCAGGCGGTGCAGGGCGGGTTCGGTCATGACATCACCCCGATCGTCACCTCGGCGAGGGTGAGCACCTGGGCGGGACGCAGGGTGCCGGCGAACCGGCCGGGCAGCGCGGCCAGCAGGTCGACGGCGGCGCCGCCGGGCGGCGCGGCGAGCCGGGGCAGGGTGCAGGCGCGTACCCCGGGCACCGCCCGGACGGTGACCAGGGCCCGGGAGGCCACCACGCCGGTGGCGAAGCCCAGCGCCGGCGGCGTGTACGCGGCCGCGAGGGCGGCCCGCACGGCGGCCTCGACGTCGGCGCGCGGGTACGCCGGGTCGTGCGCGAGGTCGACGTGCAGTTCGAACGGGACGGTCTCCCCGGCGAGCACGGCGAGCCGGGTGCCGGGGTCCCGGGCGGCCACCAGGGCGGCGCGCAGCGCGGCGAGCAGCTCCGGCCCGGCCGGGGCGGCCCCGCCTCCGGCCGCCGCGCCGAGCGCGGAGACGACCACCACCTGCTCCCGGCCGTCCCAGACGTCGTCGGCGCGGGCCAGGGTGACCCCGGCGAAGCCGGCCGCGAAGTCCTCGTGGTCGGCCACCGAGACCGCCCGGTCCAGGGTGCGGATCCGCAGCGGGGCGTGCGCCCGCGCCGCGTCGAGCTGCTCCGGGTCGGCCCAGTCCCGAGCCGGGGCGGGGTTGCCGGCGGCCCGCACCCCGTACGGGCGGCGGGGCAGGATGCTGAGCTGGCCGGCCCGGACCGCCCCGGCGGCGCCGACCCCGACCCGGTAGGTGGCCACCACGTTCTCCACGCCGCCGGGCAGCCGGGCGCCGTGCCGGCCGTCGCCGGTGGTGACCGTGGCCAGGCCCTCGTCGTCGAGCCGCTCGGTGTGCACCCGGTCGCGCGGACCGGCGGTGTCCAGCGCGGGCACCGGGTCCCAGCGCACGCCGTCGACCCGGACCTCCAGGGTGCTGCGGGCGCCGGCGGGGCTGTCGTCGCGGACGTGGGTGAGCGGGCCGCGCCGGGTGCGCATCCGCTGGAAGGCGAGGGTGGGGTCGCCGCTGCCGAGTGGCTGGACGACGGTCTCGCCGTGGCTGGCCGGCGCGACGTTGCCGCGCACCCGCAGGCCGCGCGGATCGTAGTGAAGGGTGAGGTCGCGGTCCAGGTCGACGGTCATGGTCGCGCCGTCGGCGGCGACCGCGCAGGCCAGCACCACCGCAGTCTCGGCCAGCGGCGGCGCGGTGGCCGCCGCGACGAGCGGGTCGGCGGGCGGGCCGCCGGGCGGGAACCCGGTGACCACCACCCGGCGGCCGGCGGGCAGCGGCGGGTCGGTGGCGACAAGGGTGAGCCGCCGGCCACCGACCGGCTCCACGAGGGGCCGCTCGGCTGCCGGCAGCGGTCGGGACTCGCCGCGCACCAGGGTGTCCCGGCGGCCGAAGGTGCGCAGCCTCTCGGTGATGTCGACGCGCAGTTGGGTGGTTTTGCCGCTCACCCCGAACCGGGAGTCGCCGGCCGGGTCGGCCGCCTCGACGGCGTACAGCTCGCGGCGGTCGGGGCGTTCGAGCAGCAGCCAGGAACCGGGCACCATCCGGGGGTGGTCGCCGTCGACCTCGACCACGTCGGCGGGAGGCGGGTCGCCGGGCGGGAACGGGTTGTCGATGTCGTCCCACTCGCCGTTGGTGATGCCGGGCGGCGGGGGGTCGTTCCCGGCGAGCAGGCCGGCCATCGGGGCGTTCCAGCCGAACAGGTTGGTCCGGGTGGCGAAGGCGTGCACCTGCACGTCCTCCTCGGCGGTCAGCGGCATCGACCGCCGCCAGCCGACCCGCTCGGCGAGGGCCAGCCGGGTCCAGCCGGCCAGGCCGGGCGGGCCCTCCTCGACGGCCATGACGATGCGGAAGTCCCAGCGCTCGTCGTCGCGCCGCTCGTCGGCGGCGGCCCGACTGTGGGCGGGGGTCCGCCCGTAGCGGCGGCGTTCCGCGCCGACCACCAGCACCCCGTCGCCGGCCCGCAGGCCGAGGGCGGTGCCGCGCAGCCAGATCGCGTCGGTGGCGAAGTCGATCTCCTGCGGCCCGGCCGTGGCGCCGGGGATCGCGTTCCACGCCGCGTACGCGCGCAGGTCGGCGCCGGTCTCGAAGGTCTGCGGCAGCTCGCCCTGCCCGGGCACCGACTGCACCGGGGTGCCGGCGGGCACGTCCACCTGCGACGGCGCGCCCGGCGCGTCCTCCACGTCGAAGGCGATGTCGACGGCGGCGGCGACGCCGGGGCGCGGCTGGTAGCCGATCATGCCGGCGAGGTGCCGCACCGAGGTCAGCTCGGTGGCCGTGCGCAGGTACGCCTCCTGCGCGATCCGCTCGGTGTAGAAGGAGACCACGTCGGTCATCACCGCCGCGGCGTCGAGCAGCGCCAGCAGCGGATCGTCGGCGTCCTGCCCGGCCACCGCCCGCACGCCGGCCGGCAGGCCCGGGTCGGCGAGCGCGGCCCGCATCCGCGCGAGGGCGTGGCTGTGCGGGGAGACCCGCCAGGTCAGGGCGGGCTGGCCGGGCGGGTTGGTCACCTCGGGCGCGGGCGGGCGCAGCGGGTCGCACCCGCACCCGCCGCCGCACCCGCAGCTCACGCGCCACCGCGCAGGTGGAAGGCGACCCGGCCGTACTCCGGGTTGCTCGGGTCGCTGTCGGCGCGCAGCACCTCGCGGGCGGCGGCGTCGATCCGGCCGCGGGCCACCTCCCCGGCGGGTGGCCGGCCGAGCCGCCGGAACCGCAGGCCGGTGGCGTCGTCGTCGGCCACCTCGACGTAGCCGACGCCGGGCACGGCCATCACGGCGGCGACCAGGTCGGAGACGTAGAGGGACTGGCCGAAGGTGAGCCGGTCGGGGTGGAAGAAGCCGAGCCGGCCGTCGGGCAGCACCCGGACGGACAGTTCGGCGCGCAGCCGGCGTTCCACGTCGGCGGCGAGGTGGCCGTCGGCGACGCAGATGCCGAGGACGATCTCCAGCGGGACGTGCGCGGGCGGCGCCAGCTCCACGTCGGTGCCGGCCAGCCGGCGTACGTCCAGCAGGGCGGCCACCTCGGCGGCGAGCGCGGGATCCCCGGCCCGGCGGGCCACCGGGTCGAGGGTGACCTCCTGGGCGTACCAGGAACCGGTCCAGCGGCGGCGGGCCACAGCGCGCTGCACGCCCGGGTTCTCCTCGGCCGCGGCGGCGTGGTCGGCGCTGGTGACCGCGCGGAGCTGGGTGCGGAACGCGTACGGGGCCAGCTCCTTCACCTCGTCGACCGGCTCGGGGTCGACGCCGCCGGTGGCCGGCAGCGGGTTGCTGACGCTCACCCCGGCCGGCACCGACCACGCGGCCGTGGGCAGCGGCAGGGTGAGCACGTCCGCGCCGACGTTGCCGGCGGTGCCGCCGCCCACCCGGGGCCAGGCGGCGAGCGTGACGCCGGGCGCCGGGCGCCGGCCGTTGATCCCGTCGCCGGTGCGCAGCCGCAGCACGCCGGTGGTTTCCGGTTCGGCCACCACGTGCGGGTCCAGCCGGCCGCTGGCCAGCAGGTCGGGCACCGGCGTCCAGGTGCGGCTGCCGTCGTCGAGCAGCACGGCGGGCAGCGCGCGGCGCGGGTCGGGCCGCAGCGCGGCGGCGGCGCTGCGCCCGTCCACGACCGCGTCCGTCCAGGCCACCGGGTGCCGCCCGGTGGGCAGCCGGGGCCGGTACGGGCCGTCGGCGGGGGCCTGCGGCGGGAGCAGCCCGCGCGGGGGCAGCGCGGCGGCGTGCTCGGCGAGCGCGACGTTGGCGAGCGCGGCGGCGGCCGGGGCGGCCGTGCCGTCGACGGCACGGCGGGCCACGGGCAGCGGGACCGCCAGGGCGTCCTCGGCGGCCCAGTGCAGCTCGCGGACGACCGTGCCGGCGGGGGCGAGCGGGTCGGCGCGGGTGACCGGGTCCCGGTCGAGCCGGACGGCCTGCCGGCGCGCCTCGTCGCCCACCACCGCGCCGGTCTCGTCGACCGGCGCGAGGACGAGCACGTCACCGGCGCGCAGCTGCGGGTCGGCGCCGGCCGAGTGGCGCAGCCAGCCGCTGGTCGCGCCGGCCGGCAGGCAGGCGTCCGGGTCGCCCCAGGCGTGCAGGTCGAGCTGGTTGCGGGCCGGGCGCAGCGTCACCGCGGCGACGGTCTCGAAGACGGTGGCGCCGGCGTCCACCGCGATCTCCACCCCGGCGTCGGGCGGCAGCGCGTCCTCGGCCCCGGCGACCGGGGTACGCGCCGGCAGGGTCAGCGGCGCGGCGGTGCGCCACGCCAGCCAGGTCCGGGCGGCGCAGCCGTCGTGCATCCGGTAGTCGAGCAGCCGGGCGTGCCGGCGCACCGAGGGGCGCAGCCGCGCGGTGGCCAGGTGCGCCTCGGCGGCGATCGCGTCCTGCCGGTAGGTGAGCCGGTCCCCCACGTACGCGAACAGCTCGGCGAGGGTGACCAGCGGGTCGGCCGCGTTGCGGTCGGTCCAGCCGGGCAGCAGCACGGCGAGCCGGTCGAGCAGCCGGGTGCGCAGGCCGGCGTAGTCGCGGGCCAGGTAGTCCAGGGCGGGCGTTGTGGCGGGCACCGGCGGGCAGCCGTCGTCGGGCCGGCAGTCCAGCTCGTCGGGGCAGTCGACGGCGAAGGCGAACGGGCAGGTGGACAGCGGCTCGTCGAAGCCGGCCGGGAAGCCCTCGCCGCCCGGGCCGGTGAGGGCGAGCAGGTAGCTGGACCAGTCCCCGCTGGAGGAGGTGCGCACCACCAGCACCCGGCCGCGCGCGGGCGCCGGCACCGCCCCGATCACCAGGGTCCGGTCGGCCGCGGTCACCCCCGGCGGCGGTCCGGCCGCCACGACGCTCGCCGGGTACGCCCAGAGCACCCGCACCGGGTTGACCCGCGGGTCGACCCGCACCCCGCCGAGGACGCGGACCCGGCCGGCGTCGAGGTCGGCGGGGACCGGGCCGCGCATCAGGTGCACGAGGAGGGTGCGCTGGCGGGGTGCGCCGGGCACATGCCCCGGGGTGCCGGGCCGGTTCGACAGCACCTCGACGTGGTCGATCCCGTCGAGGGCGCTCTCCCCCTCGACGAGCGCCCGGCGGGCCTCCCGGTCGAGCAGCGGCGCGGTCACGGGGCGCCGCCCACGACGGTGAGGGTGCGCCGCTCGCCGACGGCCGCCCCGGCGACCAGCGGCACGTAGCTGACGGTGACCCGCAACTGGGCGTCGACCGCCTCGACCCGTACGTCGTCGATCTGGACGAGGTCGCCGAGCCAGCGTTGCAGGGCGCCGTGCACCAGCGCCCGGGTGGCGTGTGCCATCTCGTCGCCGGCCGGGGCGAAGACCAGCCGGTCGACGCCGCTGCCGAAGTCGGGCCGGTTGACCCGTTCGCCGGGTCGGGTGAACAGCACCGCCTCGACCAGGCCGCGCAGGTAGTCCTCGTCGCCGACCAGGGCGGTGCGGCCCCGGCCGCCGACGCGCAGCGGGAACCCGACGTGCCGGCCGGGGATCACGTGGCCACCGCCCGGAACTGGCTGGCGGTGACCGCCAGGGGCACGCCGGTCGGCGCGCAGGTGGCCAGGCCGGAGGCCAGCACGAGGGGCTGGCCCATCGAGCGGACACGGACGCTGCCGAGGCTCCACACGCTGGTCACGCAGGGGCCGCCGGAGACCGGCGGGAACGGGCACGCCGCCACCGTCCACGGCGCGGCGAGCAGCACGGTGGCCTGCCCGCCGACGCGTACCCGGGGGTTGGGCACGGTGGGCATGGCCTGGCCGCCGTGCGCGCAGATCACCACGGCGCCCTGGTGGACGAGGGGTGCGGGCATCACATCACCTCCAGCGCGCCGTCGTTGACCGAGACCCGCACGCCGTCGAGGACGACCTTGGTGGCGCCGGTGGACAGCTCGATCCCGCCCGGGCCGAGCACCACCTTGAGCGGGATCAGCACGGCCGGCGGCCCGACCTCGATGGTCAGCCCGCCCACCATGGGCAGGTCGCTGACCGTGACGCTGACCGAGTCGGACTGGAACACCCGCTGCTGCGGCAGCCCGGGCGCGGGCGACTCGCCGACCTGCCAGTAGCAGCCGAGCAGGACCGGGTAGTCGGGGTTGCCGCCCTCGAACGCCACCCAGGCGGCGGCGCCCACCGGCGGCAGGTTGAAACCGCCGACGCCGTTGCCGGCGTAGGGCACGCACGGTTCGGCCCAGGCCAGCCGGCCGTCGCCGAGCACCTTCGGGACGGAGACCTGCACCCGCCCGCGGAGCATCGGGTCCAGGTTCTGCTCCACCTTTCCCCGGTAGACGCCGAAGAACTGCCGGGTCATCGCGGCTCCTCCCAGGTGGTCACAGTGGGCTCCGGGGCAGCGCGGGGGTGACCGAGCCGTGGCCGTCCCGGGACAGGGTGAAGCCGACCCGGTAGCCGCCGTGGGCGAGGTCGTGCTCCACCTGACGGACGTACCAGAGACCGTCGTGGCTCCAGCCGGCGCCGCGCATGCCGACCAGGCCGCGGGGACGTAGCACCGCCCCGTACCGGGCGCCGTCGGCGGTGCCCTCGGCGACCAGCGCGTCGGCGCCGCGGTCCACCTCGCTCTGCGCGCGGGCGAAGGCGGAGACCGCGTCGCTGCTGCCCTCGCGCAGCCGGCGCCGCCGCACGTCCCCGGCGTTCGCGAGGGCGAACGGCACGGCGGCGAGCGGCGGCCGGGTGCTGACCACCGCGGCGACCGGCAGGGTGACGCCGGTCCGCCGGTCGTGCACCGCCCCGGTGACGGTCGCCGGCCGGGTCGCCTCGGTGCGGAAGGAGACCTCCCGCACGTTGCTGTCCGAGCCCAGGTCGACGGCGAGCGCGGGCTGCGGCAGGCCGAGCCGGACCGGCGGTCCCCAGTAGAACGAGCTGATCCCGGGCACCGGACCGGGGTCGACGTAGGTGACGTAGCCGTGCCGCTCGGCCAGTTCGGCCAGGTGTTCCAGGTCGGTGCCGTGCTGGGTGGGGATCCGGTCGATGGGCAGCGGCGGGTCGGTGACCGGGGCGGGCAGGGCCTTCGGCAGGATGCCGCGCGCCGCGTACGGGGCGAGGATCTTCAGCACGGTCAGGTAGTCGTCAAGGGCGGGATGCTCGACGTCGCGGTCCTCGCGGTCGAGCAGGTTGCCCACGTCCTCCCCGGTGACCGTGAAGGTGGCCCGCCCGGCGCCGGTGCCCGGGTCGAGCCGGGTCTCGGTGACGATCCCGTCGAAGAGCACCACCGGCACCACGCCGAAGGTGAGCACCAGCACCACCCGGGCGAACGGGACCAGCGGCCCGGTGGGCCCGAACGGGCTGTCCACGGCGGCGAGCGGCCCCGCCCGGCCGGCGTCGAAGACCAGCGAGAAGGCGCTGCGCTCGGCGTCGCTCTCGGTGACCCGGGTGGAGCGCCACCGCTCGGCCAGGTCCACCGACAGCGGCAACGGCACGGTCCGTCCCGCCAGGACGGTGAGCCGCAGCCCGGACCCGAGCAGCACGTCACACCCCCGGCAGCGGGATGACGATCAGCTCGCCCTCGGCGTCCGGGCCGGTCAGCGCCTCCGGGTCGAGCGCCCCGTTGGCGTCGGCGATCCGCCACCACGCGGTGGCGTCGCCGAGGTACCGGTGGCTGACCAGGTCGAGCCGGTCGGAGGCGGTCACCCGGTGGGTGGCGGCGGCCCGCACGTCGCGCAGCTCCGGCAGCGGCCGCCGCCGCAGGTAGCGCACCTCGCGGAGGCCGCCGGCGCCGTCGGGCACGGTCGTTCCGGCGACGGGTACGGAGTCGTAGCGCCCGGTCATCTCACGCTCCGGCCAGGTCGGTGACGGCGTCGACGGCACCGGAGACCGCGCCCACCACGGCGAGGACCTCCTTGGCGACCAGGTGCGCGAGGTAGAGCCCGTAGCCGACGTCGGTCAGCGACAGGTCGTCGTAGGTGAGCACCTGGGCGGAGACGTCCACGGTGGCCCGGATCGGGCTGAGCGCCGGGTTGAACGCCTGCTCGGTGACGCCGAGCTGGGTCATCCGCACCGGCACCACCCGGGCCGGCCCCCAGACCAGCACCGCCATGGGCAGCTCCACCGGCAGTATCTCGATGGTCCCGGCGGCCAGCAGCACCGAGTTGGCGATCACCCGGACGCTGCCCGGGTGCAGGAGCATCTCCAGCACCGACAGCTGGGGCAGGACGCCCACGGTGGCGGCGACCGGGTCGCCGGTCTCCAACTGGTCGGCGGCGTCGACGTCGACCGTCATGGTGATCGTCTCGGTGGGCGCGCCCCAGGCCCGGTGCGCGTCGGCGGCGCGCTGCCCGGACTCCCCGCCGGAGCGGGGTGCGATGGTGCGCTGCACCTGGTCCGGGTTGTACTGGAACACCACCACCCGGGACAGCGGCCCCAGCGGGTCCACCGCGATGATGGCGCCGCGGAGGGTACGCGGGCTGCCCGGGAAGCTGCTCACGCCGCCGAGGGTCCCGCGCGGCCGTCGCCCCGCCGTCACGCCCGCGTCACGCCGCAGCCACCCGCCGAGGATTGTTCGGGCAGCACCCGGACCTCGGGTGTGTCGGGAGAGCCTGAGGGTATGCGGGTGCCGCTTGGTCGCGCGGGAGGGGAATGAGCGATGACGGAAGAGGCGGCAGGCCAGCCAGGACGGGCCCGGGCCACGGCCAGTCCCACTGATCGCCTGGCGGCGGACGTGGCCGACGTGGTCCGCGAGGAGGTGCGGGAGGTTCGCCAGCAACTCGCCGATGCCGCCCTGCCCGCAGGAGTCGGCCTCGCGCTGTTGGCTACGGCCGGAGGCTGTCTGGTGCTGGGCGTCGGGGCGGCGTCGACGACCGCGCTGCGCATGCTGGAGTCGTTCCTGCCTCGGCGGCTGGCCGCGTCCGGGCTGACCGCCGGCTACCTCGTCGCTGCCGCAGTCCTCGGCCGGATGGGCCTGGAGCAGCTGCGAGCGGCGGGTGGCAGCTCGGCGCGACTGGCGGACGAGGTGCGTAACGCCGTCTCGGCGACTGCGGGGCGGGTGATGCCCGCCAGTTCCGCCGCCGCCCGGGACGCACTGGGACGGTGATCCACGTCCGCGGGCCGGAGGGCCTCGTCGTCGCCCTGGCCGAGCAGCTCAGCTAAGGACACCGGGCCGTCAGCGCCCACCAACCGTGCCCTGAGCAGGCACCGGCGACACGGTAGTGGACCTCGGCTGCGAGAACGTGACGCGCTGTTCCCCGCGTGCGCCGTCATCCGGAAGTCTTCGGACTACAGGCGATTGAGTTGTTCCGCTACGTTCGGGGCATGACGGACGCGGGGTGGCTTCCCCAGGTCAGCTCCTCTGCATCGCTGTTGATTTCGATCGCCGCTCTGGCGTTCACCGGCCTCTCCTACAAGGACCGTCGGAGACAGGACCGCCGGGACCTGTTTCTCAAGCTGCACGAGCGTCTGGTGGAAGCGGACCTGCAGCGAGGGCGGCGGCTTCTCTTCACTCGCGCCCAGACGGTGGAGTCGGTCCTTCGATTGCGCGACGAGGAGCCGGACAACTTCGACCTCATCAACCGGGCGATCGCGATGTTGGACGTGGCAGGGCTGTACGTCGCCAGGAAGTACGTCGACAAGCAGGACTTCCTGGCCGAGTGGGGCGGCGTCTACGGCCGAGCCTGGCTCTCGGCAGACGCATTCCTCACGGTACGGCTCGGTGATCTTCGAGGCACCCGACAGGGATGGCCGTACTTCCGGGCTCTCGGGATTGAGGCGGCCGCCGCCCTCGGCCCTGAACCGGAGCCCACCCCCGTGAGCGGCTCTCCGGTTGCCGACACCGATGGCGCGGCCTGACGCCGGTTTCGACCGAGGATCCCGCGCGGCCCTCGCCTCGCCGTCACGCCCGCGTCACGCCGTCGGCCGGGCCATGCGAGACTGCCCGGGCCCCTTCCCCCCGACCGATTTTCCAGGTGGTTCCGGCATGTGCCTTCCCCGTACATCAGCCGTCGTGGCCGCCGCGGTGCTCGCGCTTGCCGGCTGTACGGTGACCACCGCGAAGCCCGCGCCGCAGCGGTCCGCCGACCCGGCTTTCGTGATGTCCGGCGCGGTGGTGATCGAGGCCGCGACGGCGTTCCGGCGGGACGACCACGGCGGCTGCGCCGGCACCGGTGATTTCGCGGACCTCCGGGACGGCAGCCCGGTCCTGGTCGAGGTGGACGGCGGGAAGGTGCCCGCCGGCCAGCTGACCGACGGGCGGGCGCTGATGGACGGCACCTGCCGGTTCTGGTTCGCCGCCCGAAGTGTGCCGGCGGGACACGACCAATACCGGGTGTGGGCGGGCCGTCATTCGAGCCCGGAGTACGGCGAAGCGGAGGTCAAGGGGTCACTGGTGACCGTTCACCTCGCTCCGAGCACGTAGCCGTCCGGCTACTCCGCCGGTCGCGGTGGGGTAAGCCAGGCGAGGGGTTGTCCGTTGAGGGCGGCGTCGGCGAGGCGGTGGGCGGATGCGGTCTTGAGCGCGGCGCGTGATCCGGGTTTCTGGGTGTCGTGCAGGACGCAGAGCATGGACACCCGGGCAGGGTCGGCGCCCTCCATGGCGGCGAGCATCATGCCGATGAACGCCGTGCGGAACGAGTGCTCGGCGATGGACTCGGGGTGCTTGACGCCGGCGAACCACCAGCCGGTGCGAGCGGCACGTTTGAGCACGCCGGATTCGAAGATGAAGGTCATCGCTCCGGCGGCGAGCAGCGCCCAGATGGTGTGCGGTGGGGATCTCGGCCCCGCGCCCTCACACGGCCGGGCCGGTCGGGAGATCCGGCCGCTGTTGCATTTCGCGCTCGATCCCCGATGCATAGATGAACTGCTGTCCGTCGGGAGGAGAACCTCATGCCGTTCACCCGCTTACTAGCCGCCACCGCGGTCGTCACCGCGCTGGTGGCGGCCACCGCGGCACCCGCCCAGGCGGCCGTCAACGATCCGTTGTACGACAGGCAGTGGGGTCTGCGGCAGATCCATGCCGAGCAGGCCTGGGCGACCAGCACGGGGGCGGGGGTGGTCATCGCGGTGGTGGACACCGGCGTCGACCTCGGCCATCCGGATCTGGTGGCCAAGCTCGTCCCCGGCGCGACCTTCGTCGACTGCGGCACGACCTCCTGCGGCAACGGCGACTGGCGCGGCCCCAACGGCCTGCCCGATGCCGGCGACGAGCACGGCACCCACGTGGCCGGCATCGCCGCCGCGGCCACCGGCAACGGTGTGGGTGTCGCCGGCGTCGCCCGCGACGCGAAGATCATGCCGATCAAGGTGCTGGAGGCGGGCAGCGGCAGCTTCGCCGACATCGCCGCGGGCATCCGCTACGCGGCCGACCGCGGTGCCAAGGTGGTCAACCTCAGCCTCGGCGCACAGCCCGGCACCCAGGCCCTCACCCTCACCGGCCTGGAGTCCGAGGTGACCGCGGCGATCGCGTACGCGCACGCGAAGGGCGTCGCCGTCATCGCGGCCGCCGGCAACGAGACGGCGCCGCTGTGCGACACCCCGGCCTGGGAGGCCGGCGCCCTCTGCGTCACCGCGACCGACCGGAACGAGGTCAAGGCGTGGTACTCGAACCTGGGGGTGAAGGCCGATCTGAAGGCGGTCGCCGCGCCCGGCGGGGCCGGTCTGGTCAACTGCGACGACGACGTCTGGTCCAGCGTCCCGGTAGGCGCCGGTTCGGCCACCTGCGGGCAGGGTGACTACGACGCCTTCGCCGGCACGTCGATGGCCACGCCGTACGTGTCCGGGGTGGCGGCGCTTCTCGTCGCCCAGGGGCGCGGCGTGGCCAACGTGTACTCGGTGCTGATGTCGACCGCCCGGACCCCGATCGTCGGGCTGCGCGGCGTCTACACGCCGCTGTACGGCTGGGGCGTCGTCGACGCCCAGGCCGCCGTGGCCGCGCCGCGCACCTGAGGCCGGCACCTCACGGCGTGCGAGCCCCGGCCCGGGCACCTGCCCGTGCCGGGGTGAGGCCTCATGGCATCCCTGGTCCACTGGCTCCGCGAGCTCATCGGACGGTCAGTGGTCACTGATGATCGAGGCCGGCTCGCGCACCATGAATACGTCCACCGGATCCTCGGTCTCCATCGTGAAACCGTGCCGCTCGTACAGCCGCCGGGCCGGACTGCCCTGCAGCACGTTCAGCCGGACCAGCCTGCCATCGCGGTCGCACCGCTCCAGCAGCCCGCGCAGCACAGCCGCACCGATGCCGCCACCCTGCAGGTGCGGGGCCAGGTAGAAGTGCTCCAGCCAGTGAGCGTCCCCAGCCGGCCGCAGCGACACGCAGCCACCGAACACGCCGCCCACCTCGATCACCCACGTGTGCCCCGGCGCGAACCCGTCCCGCAGTCGCTGCCGCACCCGCTGCTCGTCGTACCGCCCGAGCCGCTCCAGATCCGCCCGCAGCACCACGGCCCGCAACTCGGCCACCGCCTCGACGTCCGCCACCGAAGCCGGACGGATCTCCCAGTCCGCCATGATCGCCAGAGTACCGGCCAGGCTTCCCGCTCCCGCCGGGGTCAGTGGTCGGCGGGGGTCGGGCCGGAGTCGGCCACCCAGGTCGGGTGGGCCGCGACGAACGCGGCGACCGTGTCGTCGCGGACCGCGTGCAGCAGTTGCACGCTGGTCGGGCTGAGTATCTCGGCGCTGCCGACGCCCGGCACGGTACGGCTGTTGAAGGTGCCGCCGTTGGTCTTGAGCGTGGTGATCGCGTCGGGCCGGACGCCGCGCATGGCGAACGCCCAGTCGGCGAGCGGGATGCCGCCGTCGTCCACGGTCATGGTCCGGCCGACCGCCGACAGCAGCCCGGGCAGTTTCGTCGGGGAGTCCAGGCCCTGGCTGACCACCTGCGCGAGCACCGCCTTGACGAACTGCTGCTGGTGGCGCTGCCGGCCGTAGTCGAAGTCGTGGTTGGCCAGCAGGTCACGCTGCCGGACGAAGTCCAGCGCCTGCGCCGGGTCGAGGCAGTGCTGGCCCTTGGTGTAGATGTTCGGGGTGACGCCGGGGATGCGGTGGTTGACCGTGCCATCCGGGTTGATCGCGTACGGCGCGGCGGGTTTGCCGGCGGCGTCGTGCCCGACGTGGATCGAGGTGGTGGTCTCGTCGACGTACATGCAGACCTGGCCGAGCACCTGGACGATCTTCTTGAAGCCCTGGAAGTCGATGATCCCGCCGGCGTCGGGGGTGATGCCGGTCAGGTCGCGGACGGTCAACGCCAGCAGTTCGAAGCCGTGCGAGAGCGCCGCGGAGCCGGTCAGCCCCCGGCTGCCGAACGCGAAGGCGGCGTTGATCTTGTTCTGCCCGCCGCGGAACGGTGTGGCCCCGTTGTCGTACGCGGGGATGGTGACCAGCGAGTCCCGGGGCAGCGAGACCAGGTATGCCTGGGTGTGGTCGGCCGGGATGTGCAGCAGGATGATCGAGTCCGCCCGGGTGAGCTGGCTCGGGTCCTGGTGCGGGCGGGTGTCGACCCCGACGAGCAGGATGTTCTTCGCCCCGGTGATCGTCCGGTGCTGCTCGCTCGGCGCGGCCGCGGCGCCGAGAAGGTTCTGCCGGGTGACCTCACCCGTCGCCGCGTGCAGCAGCCAGGCGCTGCCGCCCAGCGCCACCCCGCTCAGCGTCATGAGGGTGGTGCCGACCGCCACGCACCACCGGGCCCACCGCGGCCAGGGCCGCCGCGCGGGCCGGCGCGGCGGGACCGGACCGGCCGGTCCGGCGGCAATGGGGTACGACACCGTGTGATCTCCCAGGTCAGAGGGGTGGCGGGCCGGTCAAGGTTAGCCGGGCCCGGCCGGCCGGACAGGTCGCGCGGCTGTGAAGTGGCTGGGAACGGGTCCCGGCCGGGCTGTCGGGGTGGTGGGTCAGAATGGCCGCATGGCACAGCGGATGAGCGACGACCAGTGGCGGGCCTTCGTCACCGCCGGCACCCGGACGGGGAAGCTGGCCACCGTGCGGGCCGACGGCTCTCCGCACGTGGCCCCGATCTGGTTCGTGCTCGACGGCGACGACCTCGTCTTCAACACCGGCGGCGGCAGCGTGAAGGGGCGCAACCTGCTCCGTGACCCCCGGGCGGCGCTGACCGTCGACGAGGAGCACCCGCCCTACGCGTTCGTCACCGTCCGGGGCCCGGTGACGATCAGCGAGGACCCGGCTGAGTCACTTCCCTGGTCCACCCGGATCGCCGCCCGCTACATGGGCGCCGACCGCGCCGAGGATTACGGCCGGCGCAACGCCGTGCCCGGCGAGCTGCTGGTCCGGCTGCGGGCCGAGCACGTGACCGGCTTCACCGGCATTGCGGACTGACCCGCCCGCACCCGTCCGGTCAGCCCTCGACACGTTTGATGATGGTGGCGTTGGCGTGCCCCCGGCCTCGCTCATGGTCTGCTCGCGCGTGCTTGAAGGCGCCCAGCAGGGCGGTGACGAGGCCAGCCACCAGCAGGATCCTTGTCACGTTGAACACCACCGTGTCGCCCATGGAGTGGGGCGGGAAGATGTCCTTGACGAGCCAGCCGACGCCCATCCCGAGCCCGAGGCAGGCGTGCATCGCGGCCCGCAGGCGTGGGAAGGGCTGCGGGCGGCCGACGATCCGGGGCACCACCGTGCCGCCACGGCTCCTGGCGAGCAGCACGGCGGCGACGGCCAGGTTGGCCGCGGCGACCACGACGGCCAGAACCAGGTCCACGGATCCCATGGCGCCACAAGCTATCGCACGGATGCCCGCGGCCGGGAGCTGAACTCGGTGCGTTGCGACGCCCACGCCTCGCGGTGAGCAGGAACGGCGCCGGCGGCATCCGGTCTACTTCGCCTGCGGCCAGCCGTTGGCCGCGGTGAAGAGGTCCTCGGTGAGTTCGTCCCACGGCCGGAGTCGGGGCATCTTCTGCCCGAGGGCCTCCGCGAGGAAGCGGAAGTCCTCCTCCAGCACGTCGATCGTCTTCACGTAGGTGTGCGCGTCCAGCGACTTCAGGGTGAACAGCGTCGCGTCCGCGACCTGTTGCACGGTGAAGAGGCCCTCGGACCCGTGCGGGATGAGGGTCCGCATGAGGTCGGTCTTCGCCTGGTGGACGTAGCGGATCACGTGCGAGGACGGGTCGACGCGGATCATCTCGGCGGCGACGGCGGCGTTCTTGGGCACCAGGAACGCCTGGAAGGCCAGGTATTCCGGCACGGCCTCGGTCCACTCGCGGAGCCGCCGGATGAAGCGCTGCTCGATGATGTGGTCCAGCTCGAAGAGGTACCCGAAGCCGGACACCTTGCGGACCTGGTTCTGCATCTTGTTGTACTGGTTGATGCCCATTCTGGCCACGTTGTCGTAGTGGCCCAGCATGGCCGACGTGAGGGTCACCTGGCCCGGCAGCCTGCCGTGAGCCGCCTTGATGACGGCGCGGTAGTCGTCGCCCAGGTGCGCCTTGAGGTAGGCGTCGACCCACTCGCGTTTCGTGCCGAGCAACCAGTCCAGCGGCGCCTTCGGGTCCTTCTTGATGCGGGCCACCCGGACGAGGTAGTCGTCGTACTCCCAGCGCAGCATCGAGTTGGCGAACGACGCCATGTCCTCGGTGAACAGCGCGTGCACGTCGAGGTCGAGGAGGTCCTCGGCCTGCTTCGAGGCCTTCTTCGCCTCCTGCAGCACGTCCCGGACGCCCTTGGCCAGGCTCGCAGCCGCCGCGCGAGGGTTCGCGGCGGCGCTCTCCAGCATCTTGACGAGCTTTTCCTGCTGCGGCTCAGGCAGGCTCTTGAGCCGTTTGAGCAGCGAACCGGACCGGGCCGGACCGTCGACGTCGTCCACGATCCGGCGCAGGTCGGCCGTGAGTCCTTCGATGCGGGCGAGCTCCTGGCTGAGCCGCGCCGAACTCCTGCCCAGGCGCACGTAGGCCGTCGCGCCGACGGACACGGCCGACAGGGTGCCGTACAGGATGATCTCATTGGAGGTGACGCGGTTGCCCCAGAAGTCCCGCCCGGTCGCCATCATGAACGCGAGCTGGCCGAGCTCGTAGAGGTCGCCGATGACGGGGACGAAGCTGAGCGGCACCTCGATCATGAGCTGGAGCACCGACAGGAACCCGGTCCGGTCGGGCAGCTCGTGGCGATGGTAGGTCTTCGGGTCGCCGTCGAGGTGCGCACCCTGCCGCGGAACCGAGTCGTGCGGCACCTTGCGGGCGTAGATGTACGTTGCCCGCGCGACGGCGTTCGGCCCGGCCTGGGCGGTCACGGTGACGTTGTCGTCATGCTGGATGACGATCAGACTGGCCGAGCCGTGGCAGCCAGCCCAGTAGGCGTACGCGGCGGGCTTGTCCGGGTCCTTGATCGTGACCTGCACCTGGAAGCGGCCCTCCCAGGACTGGATCACCACGCCGGTGGGCTGCGGCACGATCAGCAACCCGGGCGGCAGAATCCGCTTCGAGACGTAGCCGAGGCTCGTCGCCATCCGGTCGGCGACCCTGCCCAGGTCGCCCGCCTCGATCGGGACGGTCTCGTCGGTGCCCGAGACGAGCACGTACGGAGTGCCCATCGCCGCGAGAATCGACTGCGGATCGTCGAACGACGGCGACACCCGGGGGTCCTGATTCCGGAAGACCGTGACCTGGGGCGTGAGGTCGCACAGCATGGTGTCGGGGTCGAGGACCTCCTGGCGCAGGTCGGACACCGGCCTGCGCTGGTGATGCGACGGGTGGCACTGGCAGGCGGGCCCGGGTGACGTGGTGACCGCGGAGAACGGCGACCGGGGCCGCTCGACACGGAACGCGGTGAACGACTGCCGGTCCCGGCGTACCTCCACGGTGACGTCCCGCGCCAGCGCCATCAGCAGGACCGGGCGCCGGAACTCGGGTGACTGGGGGTATGTCACCCTCGCCGGGCCGCCGGACGGCGGCATCCAGTGCCACACGACCGGCGGGATGCCCAGCTCCTTCCACCGCTTCGCGCTCGCCCGCCCCGCGCGGATGGTCCAGGTCCAGGAGACCTTCAGCGAGTTGTCCGTGATGGTGACGCGGGCGAGACCGTCCGCCGGGATCAACCGGCCGGTGAACGCGAGTGCGCCGGCCAGCGAGGGCATCGACGGGTACGTGGCGCCGTCGCGGAGCACCTCACGGCTCCTCGTCAGGAACCCAGTGCCCGTCCGCCTGTCTCGTCCAGCGCGGCAACCCCTCCGCCGTGCGCAGGTGCATGATGCTCGTGGGCACCCGCACCTCCCACGGCTCCCCGACGGGGACCTCCGTGCCGGGCATTCCCAGCCGTTCCGCGATCTCGTCGGCGATCGGCAGGTAGGTGTCGTCGCTGACCGTCGGGAGCGGGCCGCCCTCCCACGGGTCGCCGGTCTTGCGGAAATGGTCCACGGCGGACTCGAATCCGGGCCGGACCGGCAGTACGAGCCGCGCGTAGCCCGCCTTGAGGAAGTCCTCGAACTCCAGATCGCCGTCGCGGATGTCGAGGCGCTCCAGCCAGGTCGAGCGCCGCCCCCAGAAGTACGGGTAGCACACCCAGGACATGTTCTCCCACTCGAAGGCCTGCTCGAAGAAGCGCACGTACGCGCCCTCCAGGCCGGCCTGGTCGAAGCGGATCCGGGGCAGCCCGTCCGGGCCGGTCGTCGTGGCGTCGAACAGCTCGAAGTGCTGTTCGGTCAGGAGCGTGACGCACAAGCGCTTGAGCTCGTCGACCATCGTGGCCCGGTTGCGGTACGCCTCCCGGCTCACGATCACCGGCGGCGCCGTCGCCTCCAGGGTGGCCACCTTCGCCTCGTACTCGGACAGCCGCGAGCGGTAGGCCTCCACCAGTTGGGCATGGGTCTCGTGCTGCCACACGGCCATCGCGCGGGGCGTCGCGGCGCAGGTGACCTCGACGGCGCACGCGATGTGCCCGACCTTGTCGGTGGTCAGCGCGAACGGGACGGCGTCGGTCTCGCCGTCCAGGTCCGTGATCCACACCCACGCGGATCCCTCGCCGAACCGGTGTGCGCGCCGGCCCACCACCACATCGACACACCAGCCGTCCCAGATGGTGGTGACGACGCCCACCGAGGCCTGCACCGCCCGGTACCCGTCGGGCACCTTCACCCTGGTCGAGTCCGTGAACTCCTGGGTCGACTCCTCCCCACCGGTGTGGAAGTCGTACGCCTCGGTGGCGAACGGCTGCGGCGGGGGCTTGATGCCGGTGGCCCCGTACAGCGCCGCGAAGGTCTGGTAGGTGTCGGGATGCAGCTCCTCCGGGCGCACCGAGAACGGCACCGGCTCGACGATCTCGACGACCTCGGCCCGGGAGCGGCGGAACGCCTCGATGAGCTGCGCTCCCGGCTCGGGCACCAGCACGTCGTACAGCGTCCGCCTGCCGTAGTTGTAGACCTGAGCCTCGTAGATCTTGGTCAGCCACTGGTACACGCCCACCACATGCTCGGCGCCGAGCGTGTTGTCGAACGTGTGCCGGTCGGTCTCCTCCACCTCGGTGGTGGTGCGGCGGGTCTCCCGGGTGAGGATGCGCTCGGCGGTCCGCTCCGCGGCGGTCTGGGTCACCTCGCGGGCCATGGTGCTCGCCGAGGACTCACTCTCCTCCGTGCTGCGCGTCCACGCGGCGTCGGCGCTGGCCTGGAAGTCCACGGTCGGGCCGTAGCTGCCGGAGACCGTGAGCGACCCTTTGACGTCGGAGCGCTCCTGCAGCAGCGACTGTGTCTCGCGCTGCAACTCGAAGCGATCGGTCGTCGTCAGGGAGCTGCTCTGCTCGTTCTCCCGCTCCCGCTCCTGGACGAAGATGCTCTCCGTCTCCGTCCGGGTGCGCCGGGTCCGGTCCCGCGACTCGCTGCGCATCACGTTCTCGACGTACGCGATCTCGTCACGCACGTAGCCCTTGAGCTGCTGGCGCACGACGTACAGGTCCATGACGCCGGCGGGTCCCAGGTCGGCGTGGGTGTGCGGGACCGCCTCCGGAGCGGGCGCGTTCTCCGCGTGCTCGAAGAGGTCGAGCAGGCCCCTCGGGGAGCGGCGACGAACATCAGCGAGCAGGCCGTTGGCGCGGGCGACGACGACGTCGCCGCGTCGCCACCAGCTGGCGCGGGGCAACAGCTCCCCCACCAGGCCCTGAGCGGACTCGTGCAACGCGCGTCGCTCCCGCAGCAGAGCGGAGACGATGTCGGGCAGGTGGTCGGCCGGGTCGATCCCAAGGTTTCGGAGGGTCCCCCTGGTGCCACCGCCGAGCCGGTCGACGGCGGTCGGGTCGAGCCGCACCCCGACCGGGTCCGTCATGGGCAGGAACCCCGGCCGTCCGCTGATCGCGATCTGGGCACCGGGCTGCACCGGAATGCCGGGCGCCGGCGACGGCAGCTCCGCCAGCCGCAGCGGCAGCTCGAGTTCCTTGCGGCGGATCGTCAGGTCACGCTCGAAGAGCGCCTGCGGTCGCAGGTTGTCCGGCGGCAGCACCTGCGGGTACTCCCGCTGGGGAGTACGCCGGAAGCCGGTCGCGGGCACGGCCGCGAGCTCGGCGATCGCCGCGTCGACGGCCTCGTGCCGGGCCGCCAACTCTGCCAGCCGGTCCTTGATCGTGCCCGGGTCCCTGGGTGGCGACGCCGGTCGGGGCCCGCGTCCGAACCACTCCGGCAGGCGTACGGTCCGCAACAGGCGCTCCGCGCCGGAGGCGATGTAGTCGTGCACGCGCAACGCGTCGACGAGACGGGCGATCGGGCGTCGGTGTTCGGCGGGCAGCAGCTTGATGACCAGGATGCTGTCCTTGATGTCGGCGACGCCCGCCACGGTCTGCGGGTCCGCCAGGAAGTCGGCGACCGGGCGGCCCAGGAGGTCCGCTAGGTCGAGATCCGGCTCCGACCGGGCGAGCGCCTCGCTCACGGCGCGGGTCGCGCCGACGACGCCCGTCGTCTCCTCCCCGGTCACGTAGTGCGGACCGGCGGCGAACTCCGCTGCCAGGCGCTTCATCCGGGCGAGGGAGTCCGGTTCGGCCGCGACCGCGGCCAGTTGCCGTTGCAGCTCCGTGTCGGCACTCAGGTCGATCGCCTCGGGAGCGTCCGTCCTCAGTGGTTGCCTGACCTGAGCGAAGCGGAAGAGGGCTTCCATGGGCGGAGGCTAGTCCTCCGCGGCACACCGGCTCAGTCACCTTCGCGACCATGCGCCGGACCCGCCGGCGCGGCGGAGACCGTCATCGGGCCGGTCGACGATCTGCTGGCCGCCGCGACGCCTGACCGCTCACCCGGCCAACCAGGCGCGCAGCTCGGCGCCGTGCTCGTCCAGCCCCGGTGGCGGCAGGTCGTAGCGGGGCGGGGTGGCCGACAGCCCGATCGGGTGGCGCACCCCCGGCACGCCGCCGACCGTGACCACCGGGTCGAGGCCGAGCCCGTCGGCCAGGGCCAGCCCGCCGGCGACCGTGTTGATCGGGCTGCACGGCACGCCCGCCGCGCGCAGCTCGCGGAACCACTCGGCGCTGGTCCGCCGGGCCAGGGCGGCCACCAGCAACGATCGCAGCGCGTCGCGGTGCGCGGTGCGGTCCTGGTTGCGCCGGAACCGCGGGTCGTCGGGCAGCCCGGGCAGGCCGAGCACCTGGCACAGCGTGCGGAACTGCCCGTCGTTGCCGGCGATCACCACCAGCTCACCGTCGGCCGTGGGCAGCGGCTCGTAGGGCACGATGCTCGGGTGGGCGTTGCCCATCCGGTGCGGCACCACTCCCCCGGCGATGTGCGCGCTGGTGTGGTTGACCAGCCCGGACAGGGCCGAGGAGAGCAGGTCGACCTCCACGTGCTGCCCGACACCGGTGGCTGCCCGGTGGTGCAGCGCGGCCAGGATCCCGACCGCCGCGTGCAGCCCGGCGATCACGTCGAAGACCGCCACCCCGGCCTTGTACGGCGGGCCGTCCGCCGCCCCGGTCAGGCTCATCAGCCCGGAGGCCGCCTGCACCATGAGGTCGTAGCCGGGCAGGTCCGCGCCGCCGGCCGCGCCGAACCCACTGATCGAGGCGTACACGAGGCGGGGGTTGGCGGCGGTGACGGTGTCGTGGTCGAGGCCGAAGCGGCGCAGCGCGCCGGGCCGGAAGTTCTGGATCATGACGTCGGCCCGGGCGGCGAGGCGGCGGGCCAGCACCGCGTCGTCGGGATCGGCGAGGTCGAGCACCAGCGAACGCTTGTTGCGGTTGACCGCGAGGTAGTAGGTCGAGACCCCGTCGCGGACCGGCGGCTGCCAGGTCCGGGTGTCGTCGCCGCCCGGCGCCTCCACCTTGACCACGTCGGCGCCCAGGTCGGCGAGGAGCATGGTCGCGTACGGCCCGGCCAGGATGCGGGAGAAGTCGGCGACAAGGACCCCGTGCAGCGGCCCCGACGAGCCCTCCCCCATGGCCGCTCCCTCCCGGTCGGGGCACGCGCCACGCGGCCCGGAGCGCCCACCATGGCACAGCCGCCCGCCGCCCGGCGTACCCGGTCACGCCCTTCGTCGGCGCGGGCCCACCGGGCCATGCCGCACGCTCGGCATCCCGCGGACCGGCGTCGGGAACCAGGCGGCCGGTGCGGACGACTACCTGTACATGGCGTGTGAGCAGTGGCGGGAGATCCTGTCGGCGCAGCTGGACGGGGAGACGACCCGGTCGGAGAGCGCGGCGGCCGAGGCGCACCTGGCCGGCTGCGCCGGCTGCCGGGGCTGGTTCGAGGCAGCCGTCGCGGTGACCCGGCGGGCCCGTACCCAGCTGGCCCCGCCGGTGCCCGATCTGGTCGACGCGGTGCTCGCCGCGGCGCCGCCGGCCCGGCCCGGGTGGCCGGAGCGCGCGGCGCTCGGGCTGCGCGGGGTGCTCGGGTTGCTCGGCGCGGTGCAGCTCGTGCTCGGCCTGGCCCAGGTGGGCCGGGAGGCCGTGATCGACCACGCGCACACCACCGGCCAGCACCTCTGGCACGAGTCGGCCGCCTGGAACGTGGCGGTGGGCGCCGGCTTCCTCTACGTGGCGCTGCGGCGGTCCGCCCCGGCGGGGCTGCTGCCGATGCTCAGCGCGTTCGTCGCCACCCTGGTGCTGCTGTCGGTGAACGACCTGATCACCGGGCAGGTGGCGGTGCAGCGGCTGGTCAGCCACGGCTTCCTGCTGGTCGGCTGGGTGGTGATGGTGCTGCTCGCCCGGCCCCGCTGGCGTCCGGGCGGCACGCCGCCCCGGCAAGGCCGGTCGGCCGGGTCGCGCTGGGCGCTGCGCACCGAGGAGCCGTCCGAGCCCGCCCCGCTGCGGCTGCTGCCGGGCGGGCCGTACGCCGCGCAGGCCCGCGACCGCCGGGCCGCCTGACCGGCCGGCGCGGTCAGACCACCCGGCTGGGCCGGGCGTCGGCCTGCCAGGCGGCGACCAGGTCCTCGCGGGCCCGGGCGACCCGGGACCGGATGGTGCCGACCGGGCACCCGCACACCTCGGCCGCCTCGGCGTAGGAGAGGCCGAGCACCTGCGTGGCGACGAACGCCTCCCGCCGCTCCGGGGCCAACCCGGCGATGAGCCCGCGCAGGGTCACCGTCTCGTCCCCGCCCGGGGTGACCGCCCCGGCCGCCTCGGCGGCGGCCTGCCAGTCCGGCAGCGCGGCCACCCGGGGGCGTGCCGTCGCGGCCCGGACGTGGTCCACGGCGACCCGGCGGGCGATGGTGAACACCCAGGTGCGGGCCGCGGACCGGCCGGCGAAACCGGGCAGGCCGCGCAGCGCGCGCAGGAACGTCTCCTGGGTCAGGTCGTCGGCCTCGGCGGGGCCGGCCAGGTGCGCGAGGAACCGCCACACCGGGCCCTGGAGGGCCCGGACGAACGCGGCGGCGGCCTGCTGGTCGCCCCGGCCGGCCCGCTGCGCCCACCGGGTCACCTGCTCGTCGTCGGCCTCGGGGCTCATCCGCGACCGGCCCGCCGGTCCACCACCGTCACGATCGACGGTACGGGCGCGAGCCCCGCTCGGTTCATCCCGACGTCCTCCTCGTCACCCCGCCGCCGACCGGAGGGCCGCACGTTGGTCGGCCGGCGGGGCCGGAAAGTTCCCGAACCCGGTCAGGAGTCGACGGTCACCTCGACCGGCCCGACCCGCAGGACGCCGTCGGTGAGCGGGGCGCAGCGGACGCCGCCCCGGCCGCGCAGCGCCTTCCAGGTGCCCGGCGCGACGGTGACGTCCAGCCAGGCGCAGGGCGGCGCGGCCCGGTGGACCCGCAGGCGGACCGGCCCGTCCCCGGAGTCCAGGGTGAGCACCAGGCCGACCAGCTCGTCCACGGCGATGCCGTGGGTCAGCACGTTGCGCCGGACCTGGGTGAGGTCGGCGCCGGGAGGCAGCGACTCCTGCGCGATCAAGGTCACGCTCGCCTCCCGGTGCGCCGGCCGGCCGAAGTAGCGGTCGCCGACGATGCCCAGGCCGGCCCGGATCCGGACCTCCTCGACCAGTTCGCCCGGCGGCGCCGGGGCCGGGCCGTCGGCCGGCCGGCCCACGTAGCGGTGCACCGGCGAGGCCAGCAACTGGACGATCTGCGCCATGTGCGGATTGTCGCACGGACGTACCGGTGCCAAAGCGGACGATAGCCGCCCTCACGTGTCCACCCTCCGTGGAGGACGTTGTACCGGGCGTGACGACGAAACGGTCCACCCCGGCCGGGCGTCACCCCGAGCTGGGACGGCAGATCGCATGGACGCGGCGCGAGAACGAGCGCCGGCGGCGTGCGTACGAGGCGGCGGCCCGGACGTGGCGCCGGCGCACCGAGCACCTGGAACGGCTCGTGATCGAGGCGACCGGGTTCCACGGGTGCACCCTCCCCGGCACCGACCTGCCGGTCGAGCTCGACGACGGTGAGGTGGTCTACCGCATCGTGCCGGTCGTGGAGCTGGTCGAGGCGGAGGCCCGGCACCTGCCCGGGCTCCCCGCGCCGGATCCGGCGCTGACCGCCGAGCTGCTCGACCCGGCCGACGGCGCGCTCCCGGCCGGGCTGCGGGTGGTCGACACCGGCGCCGCCGTGGTGACCGACCGGCGGGTCGCGTTCACCGGGCCGGCCGGCCGGCGCGAGTGGGCCCACGGTGACCTGCTCGGCCTCGGGCACCACCCCGACCTGCCGGTCACCCTGCTGCACCCCGGTGACGGCCGGCGCCCGGCCGGGCTGCGGGTGCCGGCCGCCGGCGCGGCGAACTTCCGCTTCTACCTCACGCTCGCGTACGCCGCCGCCACGGGGGGCCGCGACGCGGTCGTCACGCAGCTCGACGGGCTGCTGGCCGCGCACCGTGCCGCCCGGCCGCGACCGCCGCGACCGCTCGGCGTCGCGGACGCCCCGGCGGAACGGCGGCGTCCGGAGCGCCTGGTCGCGGCCGGCGCCGTGGCGGTCGCGGTGCTCCTCGGGATGGCGGCCGCCGGCACCTGGCCAGCCACGGCCGGTCCGGTGCGCCCGGCGGGGGCGGCCACGGACGGTCCCGCCGCGGGACCCGACGACGACCTCGCACCGGACCCGGTCCTGCGCGCACCCGGCCAGCCCGACGACGCCGCGACCCGGCCGCCGGCCGGCCAGCCCACCCGGTTTCCCCGGCCGGCCGACGGCGCCCGGCGCCCGGCTCTCGCCGGAACCCCGGCCCGGGTCGGCACGGCGCCGATCGTGCTGCCGGCGCCCTCGCGCGCCACGACGCCCCCGGCGACCGCGCCGGCGCCCCCTCCCCCGGCGGCGAGCCCGACCGGGAGCCCACCCCCGGCGGTGGCGCCGACCGCGAGCCCGACGGTGACGCCGACCGGCTCGCCGTCCCCGAGCAACCCCACGATGGCGGGCGTCTGCCTGGATCCGCTCCGGCTCCCGGTGCTCGACCCGCTGCTGTGCCGCCGGACCTGAACGGGGGCGGCACCGGCCGTCAGGGGGTCTGCGGGGTGAGCAGGTAGTCCTCGGCCTCCGGGCTCCACCGCAGCGCCACCGCGCCGCTCGTGGCGGCCGCCTTGCAGAACTGGAGGAAGCTGCGGTAGCCGAGCTTCTTCTCGCTGAAGTCCGGCCGCGCCCGGCGGAGCTGGTCCTTCAGCCCGGACAGCGCCACCGCGCCGCCCTCGCCGGCCAGGTCCACCACCACCGACCGCAGCAGCGCGAAGGCCACCTCCCGGTCGCCCCGCTCGGGCAGCGACACCTCCGGGTCGCCCTTGGCGGGCCCCGCGGCGAGCTCGATGACGTTGTGCCCGGCCAGGTGGCGCAGCAGTTCCCCGAAGGTACGGAAGCCGTAGTCGGACTCGCTGAACGTCGGGTCCTTGCGCAGCAGGGTGCGCTTCAGCCCGGAGGCGGTCACCTCGCCGCTGGAGCTGCCCTGCATGCCGGCCACGGTCTGCGCCACCAGCACGGCGAGCGTGTCGACGTCCCGCGCGGGCTCCTCCCCGGCCGGCGGGGCCTCGGCCGGCGGCTCCGCCGGCAGCTCGGCCGGCGGCGACGTCTCGGGCTCGGCCGGGCGGGCCCCCCGACCCCGGCGGCCGGCCGCCGGCGGCACGTCGACCCCTTCGAGGCGGTCGTAGAAGAGGAACTCGTCGCAGGCGGGCGGCAGCAGCGCCGAGGTGGAATTCTCCACGCCGACCCCGATCACCCGCTTGTTGAGCTCGCGGAGCTTGTGCACCAGCGGCGTGAAGTCGCTGTCCCCGGTGCAGATCACGAACGTGGAGATGTACCCCCGCTCGAAGGCCAGCTCGACGGCGTCGACGGCCATCTTGATGTCGGCCGCGTTCTTCCGCGACGCGCCCATCCGCTGCGGTATCTCGATGAGCTCGACGTGCGAGCGGGTGAGCATCCGCCGGTCCTCGTCGAAGTACGACCAGTCCGCGTAGGCCCGGCGCACCACCACCCGGCCGCGCTCCGCGAGAGCGTCGGCGATCGGGCGGAAATCGAACGCCCGGCCACCATGGTGGTCGCGCACACCCAGCGCCAGGTTCTCGTAGTCGAGGAACAGCGCGATCCGGTCTTCCTGATCCACGCCGGCCAGCCTAGCGGGGTTCCGGCTCCGGCCCGCTCACCGTGGCCGCTCGTCCCGGTAGACGGTGTCGCGGCGGGCCACGTGTTGGATCGCGTAGCTGCCGATCAGGAGCAGCAGGGCCAGCACGACCTCGACGCCGGCGACGGCGCCGTTGGCGACGGTGAGCCCGAGCAGCAGCAGGATCAACCCGACCACCGCGAGCAGGCCGGCCAGGAGCAGGCGCTTCCGCCGCACCGTCGACCGGCCCTGACCGCCAGCACCCACCGCTGCCACCTCCTTCCGCCAGCCTAGGGGCTGCACCGTCCCGTCCTCCCGGGTTCGTCGAAGGCGGGCCGCCGGACCGCTCCGGGCGCTCAGTCGGGACGGACGCCACGTCATGCCCGGCCCTCGATAGGAGACGACGGCAGGCCGGAGCGGGTGTCGGCGAGGCCCCTACGCAGGACGCCGATGCCCACGCCGACGAGCCAGACCGCCGCGAGCAGCCGGAACGCCGGCTCCGGCCGGACGAGCGGCGGCAACAGGACGGAGAGGGCGGAGGCCGCCACCAACGGTCCCACGAACCGCCCATAGGCGAACACCCACCGTGGCCGCCGGTGGGAACGCCACGCGACCGCCGAGGCCGCAGTGATCAGCAGGCCGGAGCCGAGCAGGTGTGCCGCACCGCCGAGTACCAGCGCGGCCCTGCCGAGACCGGCGACGGTCGTGTCGCCGGCCTGCGCCACGACCAGCAGCAGGGCGAGCCCGCACAGCACGGAGGCGAGCAGTGAGCCCGCGGTGATCGCGGTCGCCCAACCCATCACCGCACCGGCACGGGTGCCCTCCGCGCGCAGGGCCGTGCGCAGCCGCCACCCGAACCGGTACAGGGCGACCGCCGCCAGGACTTGCAACGCCGACTGCACGAGCACGGCGGCGCCGCTGTCGGCATAGAAGTCACGCAACTGCGCGACCGACGCGTCGGGCAGGTAGAGGCTATCCCCCACCTTCAGCGCGTTTCCGGCGGCGATGCTGGCGACGAAGGCGACCACGAAAACGATGCCCCACCAGCCCCAACGCCGGCCGGGGGCAGCCACCGCCCGCGGCCCGCGCACCGGCACCGCGCCGGGCGACGCTGCCATGCCGTTCCCGAGATCCGCGGACGCTCCAGCGCCGGCCTTCCTGATTCGATTAGCTGCCATTCGCTGCCCCCTTGTGGTCGGACGCCGCCAGCGAGCCGGGACGCGCGTCGATCGACCAGTCATGTTTTCAGGGAGCGGGCGGCGTGCCATCCGTCGTGGGACGGCTGTGCAGATACGGCAGGACGGGTACGCCCGTACGCTCCACGACGTACGCGGCAACTGGCGGCTCGGGCCTAGCGACCGCCCGGCGGGTGCCCCGTGCCCTGCGCGCGGGGACGCCGGTGGTCGGTCAGCCGGAGTCCGACGCCGCGCACCGCGACGACGGTGACACCGGTGCCCAGCTGGTCGAGCTTGCGGCGCAGTCGCTTGACCAGGGACTGCACGTCCGCCTTGTGTTGCAGCCCCTCGTCGTGCCAGACGGCACGGTGCAGCTCGGCGTAGCTCCAGACCCGGACCGGCTCGGTGGTCAGGCAGGCCAGCAGGTCGCGTTCGAGGCGGGTGAGGACGATCTCCCGGTCGCCCCACCGGGCGGTGGAGCGGGCGGCGTCGATCACCAGCGTGTCGTCCGGCGCCGGGGGTGCCGGGGGCGCCGGTGGCGGGAGGTCAAGGTCCGCCGGCGCCCCCGCGGGCGCGAGCAGCTTGCGCAGTTCGTCGAGGTCGGCCACCAGGAGCAGGGGCGCGACGCCGTCGAGGAGTTCGGTGAGGCGGATCCGTTCGGCCGGTGCCGACGTCACCCCGATCACCAGCGGGAACGGATGCTCCACCGGGTCGAGGCCACCGGTCGCCCCGCTCGTTTCCTTCTCGGACACCGTCACCCCCGCCCGGAGCAACCAGCGGCAGAAATCGCCGCTCTCGAGAATCGCCATGACAGTCAATGTCAACCGGGCCGACCAACGGGGGCCTGTTGGTGACATGTTGCTCACGTAGAGTGCTTGATCGCGCTTTCCTGTCGATCATAGTGTCCACTCAGGCAGCCGGCGTAGACCCGCACGGCGCCTAGGGGGCTTGGGGGGCTCGTTCATACCGGTGCGATCCGACGGGAGAGGGGACTCCTGCGCCTTCCGCCATGGCTCGAACATCCGCGGGTCGTTCTGGAGGAGGCAGCACCGATGCTGAGACGTCCACACAGGAGGGGCCTGGCCGGTCGGCTGGTGAGCGCGGGCGCGGCCCTGGTTCTCGCCGCGACCACCATGGCCGCCACCGGCACAGGCGCACAGGCTGCGCAGACCGGAACGGTCACCGGCGCATCCGCCGGTGACAAGATCCGCCCCGAGCTCACCCGGCAGCTTCAGGGCAAGACCGAGGGCGACTTCTGGATCCACTTCGGCGCCAAGGCCGACCTGGGCAAGGCCGGTGCCGTCAAGGACTGGGCCAAGCGGGGCACCGCGGTCGCGGACGCGCTGAAGAAGACCGCCGCCGACAGCCAGGCGAAGATCCGCGCCGAGCTCGACCGCTCGGGCGCGAAGTACCAGGCCTTCTGGGCGACCAACGCCATCAAGGTCACCGACGGTTCGCTCACCATGGCGCAGAACTTCGCCGCCCACGCCGAGGTGGACGGCCTCTACGCCCCGGTCGAGTACAAGCTCCCAGAGATCACCAAGGGCACCGACGAGAAGTCGGTGAACGCCCTGGAGTGGGGCATCGCGAACATCAACGCCGACGACGTCTGGTCCCAGTACGGGGTCAAGGGCGCCGGCATCACCGTGGCCAGCATCGACAGCGGCGTCCAGTTCGACCACCCGGCGCTGGTCAACTCGTACCGCGGCAACAACGGTGACGGCACCTTCGACCACAACTACAACTGGTTCGACGCCGCCGGCACCTGCGCCACCGCGCCGTGCGACGAGGACGGCCACGGCACGCACACGATGGGCACCATGGCCGGCTCCGACGGCGCCAACCAGATCGGCGTCGCCCCCGAGGTCAAGTGGATCGCCGCCAACGGGTGCTGCCCGACCGACGCCGCCCTGGTCTCCTCCGGGCAGTGGATGCTGGAGCCCACCGACCTCAACGGGCAGAACCCGGACGCCAGCAAGCGGCCGAACATCATCAACAACTCGTGGGGCACCACGTTGCCCTCCACCGAGCCGTTCATGGAGGACGTGACCAACGCCTGGACGGCCTCGGGCATCTTCGGCACCTGGTCCAACGGCAACAACGGGCCGGCCTGCCAGACCAGCGGCTCCCCGGGCAGCCTGGCCAGCAACTACTCGGCCGGCGCCTACGACATCAACAACAACATCGCCAGCTTCTCCTCCCGCGGGGCCGGGCAGAACGGCGAGATCAAGCCGAACCTGTCGGCGCCCGGGGTCAACGTCCGGTCCAGCGTCCCGGACAACTCCTACGCCAGCTACAGCGGCACCTCGATGGCGGCACCGCACCTCGCCGGGACGATCGCGCTGCTCTGGTCGGCGGCGCCCACCCTGGTCGGTGACGTCACGGCGACCCGCGCGCTGCTGAACGACACGGCGGTGGACAAGGCCGACACCCAGTGCGGCGGCACCACCGACGACAACAACGTCTACGGTGAGGGCCGGCTGGACGCGCTCGCCCTGCTCAACGCCGCCCCCATCGGTGACAACGGCACCCTGGCGGGCAAGGTGACCGACTCGGCCACCGGCGCCCCGATCGCCGGCGCCACCATCGCCCTGACCGGTGCGGCCACCCGCTCGCTGACCACCGCCGCCGACGGGACGTACTCGTCGCTGCTGCTGGCCGGCGACTACCAGGTCACCGTCTCGGCGTTCGGCTACCAGACCAGGACGCTCTCGGCGACGGTGACCACGAACGCGACCACGACGCTCAACGTCGCGCTGACCGCGGTGCCGAGCGTGACCGTCAGCGGTCAGGTCACCGACGGCTCCGGACACGGCTGGCCGCTCTACGCGAAGGTGAGCGTCGAGGGTCTCCCCGTCTCCGACTACACCACTCCCGCCAACGGCCGCTACAGCCTGAAGCTGCCGGCCGGGGCGACCTACCGGCTCAAGGTCGAGTCGCAGTACCCGGGCTACCCGGCCGTGACCAAGGAGGTCGTGGTCGGCTCGGGCAACACCACCAGCAACATCGCCGTACCGGCCGACCCGAACGCGTGCACCACGGCGCCGGGCTACACCAACAGCTCCGACGGCGAGTACGAGACCTTCGACGGCACCAGCGTGCCCGACGGCTGGTCCGTCGTGGACAACGCGGGCACCGGCCAGGTCTGGAAGTTCACCGACAGCGGTGACCGGGGCAACCTGACCGGTGGCTCCGGCGGGTTCGCCATCATCGACAGCGACGACTACGGCAGCGGTGGCCGGCAGGACACCTCGCTGGTCAGCCCCGTCGTCAACCTGACCGACGTCGCCGCACCGGTGATCCGGTTCAACCAGGACTTCAACTGGCTGAGCTCCGACCGGGCGGACGTCGACCTCAGCCTCGACGGCGGCACCACCTGGAGCAACGTGCTCCGGCAGGCGGCCGACGTGCGCGGGCCGAGGGTCACCGAGGTGCCCATCCCGCAGGCGGCGGGCCAGGCGCAGGTCCGGGTCCGGTTCCACTACTACGACGCCTCCTGGGAATGGTGGTGGCAGGTCGACAACGTGCTGATCGGCAGCAAGATCGTCTGCAAGCCGGTCGACGGCGGCCTGGTGCTCGGCCACGTCCGGGACAAGAACGACAACGGCTACGTCAACGGCGCCACCGTCACGAGTGACGACCGCCCGGCGGAGAAGGCCACCACGGTGGCGACCCCGGACGACACCGAACTCGCCGACGGCTTCTACTGGATGTTCTCGTCGCTGACCGGCCAGCACCCGTTCACCGCCAAGGCCGGCAACTACGTCAGCCAGACCAAGCAGGTCGACGTCGAGGCGGACTGGGCGACGGCGGCGAACTTCCAGCTCGCCGCGGGCCGGCTGTCCGTGCAGCCGACGTCGGTGACCGGCACGGTCCGGATGCCCACCGGCAAGGTCAACAAGACCTTCACGGTGACCAACACCGGCGGGGCCCCGGTCACCGCCGAGTTCAGCGAGCGCGACGGCGGGTTCGTGTTGCAGCGGGCAGACGGGTCCCAGCTGTCCGAGCAGAAGCTGCTCGGCTCGACCGGCGCGCCGGTGCAGCGGCTCAGCACCCCGACGTCGCTCGCCGCCCGCCCGTCCGGCAAGTCGGCCACCGCGGCCGCCGCGCCGGCCGGTCCCCAGGCGGCACCCTGGACGGGCATCGCCAACTACCCGGCCAACGTGATGGACAACCGGGTGGTGAACCTCGACGGCAAGATCTACTCGATCGCCGGCGGTGACGGCACGACGTCCAGCACGAAGAACTACGTGTACGACCCGATCGCCCAGACCTGGACGGCGATCGCCGACCTCCCCGCCGCCCGCAACGCCATGACGGTCGGGGTCGTCGACGGCAAGATCATCGCCACCGGCGGCTGGGGCGCCGCCGGACCGGACGCCACCACCTGGTCGTACGACCCGGCGGCCAACACCTGGACCCGGAAGGCCGACAACCCGGCGCCGCGAGCCGCCGCCGGTCAGGCCGTCGCGGACGGCAAGCTGTACGCCGTCGGCGGCTGCACCACGGCCAGCTGCCTGCCGATGTCCAACTCGGTGGTCCGCTACGACCCGGGCACCGACGCCTGGGAGACCCTGCCCAACTACCCGAAGTCGGTGGCGTTCGCGTCCTGCGGCGGGATCGGGGGCACCGTCTACTGCACGGGCGGCAACGACGGTTCCGTCGCGCAGAAGTCCAGCTACGCGTTCGACCCGGGCGCCAACGCCTGGACCGCCGTCGCGGACGCTCCGGCCGACAACTGGGCCAGCTCGTTCGCCGTGGCGAACGGCAAGCTCCTGGTCGTCGGTGGCTCGCAGGGCGGCGCCATCACCAACGCCGGCTTCGCGTACGACCCGGCCACCGACTCGTGGGCGAACCTGCCCAACGCCAACACGCCCCGCTACCGCGGTGGCGCGGCGTGCGGCTTCTACAAGGTGGGCGGCTCATCGGGCAGCTTCAACGCCACGAAGGACAGCGAGGTGCTGCCCGGCCTCGAGGAGTGCGCCGAGGGGCCGGCGGACGTGAGCTGGCTGACCATCGACAAGTCGAAGGTCACCCTGGCGCCGGGTGAAAAGGTCACGGTCACCGTCGGCATGACGGCCAACGTGGACCAGCCCGGCACCTACTCGGCCTCGGTCGCGATCAAGGAGAACACTCCGTACACCGTGCCGCCGGTGGCGGTCACGATGATCGCGCAGCCGCCGACCAGCTGGGGCAAGCTGATGGGTACGGTCTCCGGCCGTAGCTGCCAGGGTGCCATCGCGCCGCTTCCCGGCACGGTCGTCCAGGTCGACTCGTGGGCGATGTCCTGGACGTTCGCCACCGACGCCGACGGGAAGTACGCCTACTGGATGGACCGGCGCAACAACCCGCTCAGCATCATCGTCGCCAAGGACGGCTGGAAGCCCCAGACCCGTCAGACGAGGATCAACAACACGACGCCCACCGTGGAGGACTTCACCCTGTCCCCCATCCGCTGCTGACCACTGACCGCCGACCGTGAGGTCCGGCCCGCCCGGTGTCCCACCGGGCGGGCCGGACCGCGTTCACGGCGTCGAGCAGGGGTCTCGGGCGGCTTCAGCACCCGCCGGCGACCGCCGGCGTGGGTCAGGAGGAGGCGAGGCGGAAGCCGATGCCGCGCACCGCGTGGATCGTCAGCACCGCGCCCACCCGACCGAGCTTGCGCCGCACCCGGCGCACCACCGAGTGCATGTCGGAGCCGCGCCCCAGGTGGTCGTTACCCCACACCGCCCGGTGCAACTGCGCGTAGGTCCAGACCTGGCCCGGTGTGCGGGCGAGGCAGATCAGGAGGTCGTGCTCCAGCGGCGTCAACCCGACCTCACGCTCCCGCCACCGCAGGACGCGCCGGTCCGAGTCGACGTCCAGATCGGACACCAGCGGACCGGCCGGCGACGGTTCGCCGGCGACCGGGTCATCGGAGACCGGATCGTCGGCGATCGGGTCACGGGTTGGGTCCGGGTCACGGGCCGGGTCCGGGTCGCGCACGGGGGCCGGGCGCACCACCCCGGGCGCGCGCAGCAGATCGAGGAACCGTCGCGCCTGGTGCGCGCTGGAGACGATCAGGAACGTCTCGGTGCCGCCGAGCAGCTGGGCCAGCTGTCGGCGTTCCGCGGCCGAGGCCGCGATACCGATGACCAAGGACGGCACCCCCGCCATAATCCGCCCTTCCGTTCCACCCTTTTCCTGAGGCCTTTCCGCGACGTCCGGCAATTGCCCGTGCGGGCAACGGCAATCGGCCGCCGGGCGCGGGTGGATTCGGACGCGCGACGGTCGGCAGGCGCGAAAAGTGTGCTGGAGCAGCGTTTTTGTGAGGCGTTACGGACTGCTGACCGGCATCATATAGCCGCCTACCGATGATTGGTATAGCAGTTAACGTCAATGTAACGGCGCGGGCGTCGGCGGCGTGCCGCACGCGTTTCACGCCCGCTGGTACCGCGCGAGGACCGCCGCGCCCGCCTGCTCCGCCGACAGGCACCGCAGGTGTTCGGGCGGACCTCCCGCCGGGAAGAGCCGCCGACCGTCGCGGAGGACCGTCGGGAAGGTCAGGAGGCGGTACTCGTCGACGAGGTCCTCGGCCACCAGCCGGTGCACCACGCTCAGGCTGCCCGTGACGATGATGTCGCGCCGCTCCTGCTTGACCGCGTCAATCAGGTCGCCGTCGACGATCTCGGAGTTCGCCCAGACCGAGACGTCGGTGAGCGTACGGGTGGCGACAAGCTTGGGCACGGCGTTCATCCGGGCGGCGAACGGGTCTTCGCGTCCCGGCCAGAGCCGGGCGAACAGTTCCCAGGTGGTGCGCCCGAGCAGCAGCACCCCCTCGTCGAGCAGGGCGCCGAGGCGGAACTTGTCCCCGGCGACGGTTTCCGGGCCGTGCCGGAAGGCCCAGCCGCCCGTGGGTGTGCCCCCGGACCCGTCCGGGTCCGACACGATCCCGTCCAGGGTCATGAACTGGATGACGACGACGCTCACGATGGTGTCCCTTCGGTAGGTGCTCACCGGTACGTACCGGCGGCACCGCGCGGACTCATCGCACCCGGTGGAACTCGTCGGGAGAAATCCGCGGGGGCAGCTCGAACGCCTCGAAGACGCGCGGGTCGGCGAACACCACGTTGTGCGTGACGCGCCCACCGGCGACCGTGAGCACCTGCACCGTGTGCAGCCGGTGCGCTCCTCCGGGCTGCGGCGCGTACGCGGCGAGAGCCGGTTGCCCGTTGGCGCGCAGTCGTCGCACCCGCCAGCCGGTGCCCCGGGTCCGGAACACGCGATCCATGAACAGGCCGTAGTCGCGGCTGCCCCGGTACCAGAGCGGCACCGGCGGCATCTCCAGGATCGCCTCGTCGGCGAGCAGCCGCACGAGCCCGGGAACGTCGGCCGCCTCGAACGCCCGCACGTACCGGTCGACCACGGCCCGCACCCGCGGATCGTCCGGCTCGGCGACCTCGCCGACGTCGCCCACGTCCGGCAGCGCCGCCCGGGCGCGTTGCAGCGCGCTGTTCACCGCGGCGACGGTGGTGCCCAGCTGCGCGGCGACCTCGGCGGCGGTGAACTCCAGCACCTCGCGGAGCAGGAGCACGGCCCGCTGCCGGGCGGGCAGCACCTGCACGGCCGCGACCAGCGCGAGCCGCATCTCCAGCCGCGTCTCCAGCTCGACCCGGGCGTCGGGAAACGGCTCCAGCCACGGCACGTCCAGCGCGGGTGTCAGCGGCGCTTCCGGATCGACGCTCGGCGCGCCCAGCCCGGACGGCAACGGCCTCCGCGCACGCCCCTCCAGCGCGGTCAGGCACGCGTTGGTGGCGATCCGGTACAGCCAGGTTCGCTGCGAGGCGCGCGCGGGGTCGTACCGGTCCCGGGCCCGCCAGGCGCGCAACATCGTCTCCTGCACGACATCCTCGGCCTCGTGGAACGAGCCAAGCATCCGGTAGCAGTACGCCAGCAACTCACCCCGGTGCAGCTCGAAGTCCACGCGTCCATCCTGGCGGTCCCGCCGTCAGCCGGGTGTCGGTGGGGTCTCGCGCTCCGCGTCGAGGGTGAGGTTGAGCAGATCCAGCCCGGTGACGGGCTGGAAGCCGACCACGGTGTAGAGCGTGCGGGCGGCGACGTTGTCGACCTCGGTCTGTAGTGACACGCGCCGCGCGCCGGCGGCCCGGGCTTCGTCGATGACGTGCTGGAGCAGGGCGTTCGCGACGCCGCTCCGGCGCTGGCGCGGCGCTACGTAGAGGTCCCGGATCGCCCACGCGGTGCCCAGCATCAGGGACGCCGGCATGATCGCCGTCGTGATGAAACCGCAGACCTGCTCGGCGCGGATGGCCGCGGCGACCGCGAGCCGGCGCTGGGCGATCTGGTCGTGCAGCCACGCCCGGGTGCGCCGCGGGGACGACGGCTGGCCGTAGTGCGCCCGGTAGTCGTCGAAGAGGGCGCCCACCCGCGCGAAGGCCTCGTGGGTGGGAGTTACCGGCACGACCGTCGTCAGCATGCCGCCCAGTCTCGTCCGCCCTATGCCGGTACGTCCTGCCACAGTTCGTTGAAGGCGATGCTGTCGAAGAAGGCGGTCCCCTCGACCACCTTGCCGTCGCGCATCCGCAGGAACCAAGCGACCGTGTCGGTGTACGTCGTGCCGATCGTGGTGGTGCCCGCGCCGTTCCACGCGACGATCACGGTGTCGGTGGTCGGGTCCTCGTGGATGCCCCGGATGAGCACCGGGCGGAAGGGGTCGTCCTTCGTGAAGCGCGCGCCGAAGGGCGTCAGCGCCTCCTCGACGAACTGGCGGGCGGGCTGGTACACCCCGCCCGCCACCGACCGGCCGGTGATCTCCCACCGCAGGTCCTCGGCGAAGATGTCGGTGATGTTGCCGGTGCCGGCGGACCAGGCGGCGAAGGCGTCCGCGACGATCTCCCGGTTGGCGGTCATCGGCGGCTCCCGTTCTCCCCGTGGCGGCACCCGGACGCGCGCCCGCTCCGCTCATCCTCCGCCGACAGATCGGCGGCCGGAGGCGGATTCGGTGCACCGTCCCTCCCGGGCGGCGCGGGCGGGCCCCCCGCTACCCCCACGCGCCACCTACCCTGAACGCGTGGACCGGTGTGACGAGTGCCAGTTCGTCTATTCCGCGCTCGACGGCGGCGAGCTGCCGCGGCGGCTGCGCGATCTGGCCGGGCGCTATGCGGCCGCCCTGCACGCGGCGCCGGACGTGCGCCGGCGGCCCGCCCCGGAGGTGTGGTCGCCGCTGGAGTACGCCTGCCACGTCCGGGACGTGTTCCGCGTGCAGGGTGAGCGGCTCGCGCTGGCGCTGCGCGTGGCGGAGCCCGAGTTCGCGCCGATGGGCCGCGACGAGCTGGTGGTCACCGAGCGCTACAACGCCCAGGACCCGGAGGTGGTCCTCGCCGGCCTGGCCACGGCCGCCGACGGCTTCGCGGCCGGTTTCGCGGCGCTCGGCGAGGCCGACCTGGCCCGCACCGGCGTCTACCCGTGGCCGCGGCGCGAGGTGCGGACCCTGCTCTGGCTCGGCCGGCACACGGTTCACGAGGCCGAGCACCACCTGCTCGACATCCGCCGCGCCACCGGTGCCCGGACGGCCGGCGGGGCCTGACGCCCGTTGGCGTCAGGCCCCGCGACGGCGAGTCGGACCGGGATCCGGGCCGGACGGGGCGCTGCCCCGGCGGCCCGGCCGGCGGGTCAGTGGATCGGCACCGGCGTCCGCTGCTCCTCGCCCGTCCCGCCGTCGAGCAGGTGCGACGGCTCGCGCCGGCGCGGCAGGAGCGCGGCCGGGATGAAGGTGAGCAGCACCAGCCCGAAGGCGACCCAGAAGGTCGTGGCGAAGGAGCTGGCCGCGAAGTCGAGCCCGCGCTCGATCAGCGACGGCGGCACCGGGAACTGCTGGAGCAGCTCCGGGCGCAGCTGCGAAGTGATGGCCAGGCTGGCCTCGGTGACCGGCTTCCCGCTCGGGTCGGTCGCGCCGGGGATCACCTCGGAGCCGTTGAGCCGGCTCGTGAGGATCACCGACATCACCGCGGCGCCGACCGAGCCGCCGATCTGCTGGAGGATGTTGACCAGCGTCGAGCCGCGGGCCACCTCGGCGGCGTGCAGCGTCTTCAGCGCCGAGGTCATGATCGGCATCATGGTGCCGCCCATGCCGAGACCCATCACGAACAGCGAGCCGCAGAGCAGCCAGTAGGACGTGTGCGGGTCGACCTGGGTGAAGGTGAAGAAGCCGGCGGCGATGAGCACCAGCGCGAACGGCACCGTCCGGCCGACCGGCACCTTGTCGGCCAGCATGCCGGCGATCGGCATGGTCAGCATCGCGCCGAGGCCCTGCGGCGCCATGAGCAGGCCGGCGGTGAGCGTCGACTCGCCACGGATCTGCAGGAAGTAGCTCGGGAAGAGCAGGCCCGCGCCCATGAACGCGATGATGAAGACGAACAGGGTCACCGTGGCGATGCTCAGGTTGCGGTTGCGGAACAGCCGCAGGTCGAGCAGCGGGTGCCGGGGCCGGAACGAGTAGAACACGAAGGCCACCACGAGCACGGCGCCGACCAGCATGGGCAGCCAGACGCTGTTGTCGCGGATGGTGCCGGCCTCCGGCAGGGAGGAGACGCCGTAGAGGAAGAGCGCCAGGCCGGGCGAGAGCATCAGCATGCCGAGGAAGTCGAACGACTCCGAGGGCTCCGGGTTGTCCTTCGGCAGCGCGAACTGGGCGTAGATCAGCGCGACGACGCCGATCGGCAGGTTGATGAGGAAGATCCAGTGCCAGCTGGCGGTGTCGATCAGCCAGCCGCCGAGGATCGGGCCACCGATCGGGCCGAGCAGCATCGGGATGCCGAGGACGGCCATGAGCCGGCCGATCCGGTGCGGGCCGGCCGCGCGGGTCATGATCGTCATGCCGAGCGGCATGAGCATGCCGCCGCCGAGGCCCTGGACCACGCGCCAGGCGATGAGCTCACCGATCGAGTCGGCGGTGGCGCACAGCCCGGAGCCGATGGTGAACAGCGCCAGCGCCACCATGTAGAGGCGCTTGGTGCCGAACCGGTCGGCGGCCCAGCCGCTGAGCGGGATCACCGTGGCCAGCGCGAGCGTGTAGCCGGTCATCGTCCACGCCACCCGGGCGTACGAGGCGTCGAACTCGTTCTGGAACGTCGGCAGCGCCACGCTGACGACCGTCACGTCGAGGATCGACATGATCGCACCGAGCACGACGACGCCGGCCACCTTGAGGACCGCGGCGTCGAGTTTGTTCGATGTCGCGACAGGTTGCTGGGTCACAAACAGTCTCCTGGTTCAGGTCCGGTCGGGGGCGCTGGCGGCGCCGCGCGCCGGTGAGGGCGCGGGGTGACGTGCGGTGGGGCGGCGTCCGGCAGGAAGCGTAGCCACGGGCTGCGACATCGCGCGGCCGGTTTACCGGGATCGGCGGCGCGCGGGCCGCGCTCAGGCCGTGGCGCGGTGGTCGCGCGGATTGACGCCCCGGACCCGTCTGAAGGCGGCGCTGAGCGCGAAAGGGCTGGTGTAGCCGACTCTGCGGGCGACCGCGGCGAGAGTCAGTTCGGTGTCGCGGAGCAGGTCGGCGGCGAGCGCGAGGCGCCAGTTGGTGACGAAGGTCATGGGTGGCTCGCCGACCAGTTCGGTGAACCGGCGGGCGAACGCGGCCCGGGAGGCGCCGGTGGCGGCGGCGAGCCCGGCCACCGTCCAGGCCCGGGCCGGGTCGTGCTGGACCAGCCGGACCGCGTGGCCGACCACCGGGTCGGTGTAGGCCCGGTACCAGCCGGGCGGCTGGGTGCCGGGTCGGGCCAGCCAGGTGCGCAGCACCCCGATGACGAGCAGGTCGAGCAGCCGGTCCAGCACCGCCTCCTGCCCGGGACCGTCCCGGTCCAGCTCCTCGGTGAGCAGCGCGACGACCGGCAGGTCACCGTCGGCGGCGGTCAGCACGACCAGCGACGGCAGGGCCGCGAGCAGGCCGGCGCCGACCGCGCCGCTGCTGGCGTACGTGCCGGTGAGCAGGGCGGTCGCGCCGTCCGGCCGGGTGCCCCAGGTACGCAGGCCCAGCGCCATGGTCTCGGCCAGCTCCTGCCCGCCGAGGGTGGTGCAGCGCTGCCCGGGATGGATCACCACCTGCGGCGGGGTGTCCGGGTGGTCGGCCACCGTGTAGGGGTCGGGCCCGCGCAGCACGGCCACGTCGCCGGGGCGCAGCAGGGCCGGCGCGCCGCCGTCGGGCACCACCCAGGCGCTGCCCCGGACCACCGTGGTGACGCTCAGCGGGGCGGCGTCGCGGACCCGGATCGACCAGGGCGGGTCCATCACGGTACGGAGCAGGAACGCGTCCCGGGCGCGCAGCCCGCGGAGCACGTCGGCGAGCACGTCCACCCGCTGAGCGTAGACGCTCGCGTATGCTCCGGGGCGTTTCGGCCATGGAGCGTCCACCGGCCGCGGTGTCCAATGGTCCTCATGATCGCATCGAACATCCGGGCCGGCGTGCTGCTGCTGGCCACCGTGACCACGGGGTTGACGGCGGGGCTCTTCGCGGCCTTCGCGTACGCGGTGATGCCGGGCCTGGCCCGGGTCGACGACCGGGCGTTCGTCGCCGGCCTGCGCGCGATCAACCAGGCCATCCTCAACGGCTGGTTCGCGCTCTGCTTCGGTGGCGCGCTGGTCTGCACCCTCGCGGCGGTCCTGCTGCACCTGCCCGCGGGGCTGCGCGGGCCGCTGCCCTGGCTGATCGCCGGCCTGGTGCTCTACGTGCTGGTGCTCGCGGTGACCGCCGCGGTGAACGTGCCGCTCAACGACCGGCTGGAGGCGGGGGCCGCCCGGCTGGCCGATCCGGCCGAGCTGCGCGCGACGTTCGAGAGCGCCTGGGTGCGCTGGAACGTGGTCCGGGCGGTGCTGAACACCGCCGCGTTCGGCTGCCTCGGCGTGGCGCTGCTGGTGGCCCGGTCGGTTCCCGCCTGACCGGCGTCCGGGTCACCGGGCGCGCAGCTTCGCGAGCAGCGCGACCTCGGCCGTGCGGGATCGTTCGATCCGGCCGGCGAGGTCGCGTACCCGGGCGCTGGTGCCGGCCTGGACCTGGGCGCGCGCCAGCTCGGCCGCGGTCCGCTGGTGCGCGGCGAGCACGTCGAGCAGCACCCGGTCGGCCTCGCCGGGCGGGGCGGCCCGCAGCCGGGCCAACCCGGCGGCGGCGTCGCTGTGTCCGGAGTGGTCGTGCCGCTCGGCGGCCGCCGCCGCGGACGGGCCGGCCTCACGCAGCCAGCCGCGCATGGTGGCCAGCTCGTCGGTCTCGGTGGCCCGGACGGCGGCGATCAGCGTGCGGATCTCGGGGTCGGTGGTGCGGTCGAGCCCGAGGCCGACGATCTCCAGGGTCTGCTCGGTGTGCGCCACCATCATGGCCAGGAAGAGCGCGTCGATGCCGCTGGTGGCGGTCTCGGCGGCCGGCCCGGGGCGGGTGGCGGCGTTGGGCACGGGCTGGCCGGTGCAGCCGGCCGCGGCCAGCAGCACGGCCAGCAACGCGGCGGCGAGCGGATGGCGCAGGCCGGCCCTGCGGTCGCGGGCACGCCGGGTGGGTGCGGCGCACGCGGGGCGTGGCCGCACCCGTCCGCTCAGAGCTGGAGCCACAGCGCCGGCACGTTCGGCGGTTCCCAACCGGGGATCGCGGTGTGCGCCTGGCGGCAGCGGTAGGTCCGGCCGTTGTAGGTGACCGTGTCCCCCACCTGGTAGGCACGCCCGGCGGTCCAGGTGCCGCCCGGGGCCGGCGAGCTGGTCGGGGTGGGTGTGGGCCGCGGGGTCGTCGGGGCCGGGGTGGGCGTCGGCGACGGGGTGGGGTTGCCGCCGCCACCCCCGCCGATCTGGAGGTCCACGCAGGAGTAGAAGGCGTTCGCGGTGTCGGCGATGTTCCAGACGGCGAGCAGCTTCTGCCGGCCGGAGAAGCCACCCAGGTTGACGGTGTGCGACACGGTGGCGTCGGGCTGGCGGCCACCGCCGTCGACGACCGCGACCCGGGTGTTGCCGATCCAGTACTCCCAGTTGGACGTGGCGTGCCGGGCCGTGTTGACCCAGGTGAACGTCACCGTGCTGCCGACCGAGGTGGCCGGCCAGCCGCGGCTGTCGTCGTTGAGCACGGCGAACTGGGCGATGCCGGCGTGGCAGCTCTTGAGGCCCTTGGGGCCCTCGACGCTCTGCGGCTCGTACTTGATCTGGCCGCAGTCGGGCACCCGGTTCTGGGCGCAGAGCGCCTGGCGGCTGGGCGGCGACGAGACGTAGCCGTGGGCCTGGGCGGGGGCGGCGACCGCCAGGGTGGCGGTGACGGCACCCGTGGTGAGCAGCGGCAGGGTGATTCTTCGGCGCATGGCGGCAACTCCTTCGGGGCGGGGGGAGGAGATGTCAATGAACATAAATTAAACCTTGTTAACAGTAAAGACTCCTGTCTATAAATTAAGTCGCGTATCGAAGGGGCTCCTTGAGCGCTCCCGCACCGACGTGGGATTCTGGTGCGTCGATGGCTCAGCGCGGGGCCGATCCGTCGTTCCCAGGGCACCCGGACATCGGGAGGGGCGACGCAGGACAGACGATCGCCCGACCCTCGAAGGACCCCGCATGAGCAGAACCTCCTCCACCCCGCGCCGGGTCACGGCGTACGCGGCGAGCCTGCTGCTCGCCCTTGCCGCGCCGGCCGCCGTCGGACCGCCCGCCGCCGGCGCGGCGGCCGACCCGGTGACCGTCACCGTGAACGCCCGCGCCGGGCTGGCCACCGTGCCGGACACCGCGCTCGGCCTCAACCACGCCATCTGGGACGCGCAACTCGGCAGCACGGAGACGTCGGACCTGCTCCGGGCGGCCGGCGTGAAGATGCTGCGCTACCCGGGTGGCTCGTACGCCGACATCTACCACTGGCGGACCCACACCGCGCCGGGCGGGTACGTCGCCCCGAACACCGACTTCGACACCTTCATGGCCGCGACCCGGCGGGTCGGCGCCGAACCGATGATCATCGCCAACTACGGCACCGGCACCCCCGCCGAGGCCGCCGAGTGGGTGCGGTACGCCAACGTCACCAAGGGCTACGACGCGAGATGGTGGACGGTCGGCAACGAGAACTACGGCAACGGTCACTACGGCTCGGCCTGGGAGGCCGACGACCACCCGGACAAGAGCGCCACCCAGTACGCCCGGCTGGTCGTCGAGTACGCCGACGCCATGAAGGCGGTCGACCCGGGCATCAAGGTCGGCGCGGTGCTGACCATGCCGGGGAACTGGCCGGACGGGCTGACCGCCGGCGCCGACCCCGGCCCCTGGAACCAGACCGTGCTCTCCCTCGCCGGCCCGAAGATCGATTTCGTCGACGTGCACTGGTACCCGGGCGGCACCGCCGCCGAGTCCCTCGCCCGGACCAGCCATCTCCCCGACGCCGCCTGGCTGCTGCGCCAGCAGATCGCCCGCTACGCCGGCCCGGACGCCGGCCGGATCGGGATCAGCTTCACCGAGCTGAACGTCGGCGCCGGCCAGAACACCCAGCCGGGCGCGCTGTTCCTGGCCGACGCCTACAGCGGGCTGCTGGAGCAGGGCGTCTTCACCGTGCAGTGGTGGAACACGCACAACGGGATCGGCACGGTCTCGCAAGTCGCCGGGCAGACCGACTACGGCGACTTCGGGCTGCTCTCCAGCGGCGGGTGCACCGCGGACGGTTCGGTCTGCGAGCCGCCGTTCAACACGCCGTTCCCGCCGTACCACGGGCTGTCCATGATGAACCTCTTCGCCCGGGCGGGCGACCAGCTCGTCCGCGCCGGCAGCGACGAGCCGCTGGTCGCCGCGCACGCGGCCCGCCGGCCCGACGGCAGCCTGGCGGTCCTGCTGTTGAACAAGGACCCGGACACCGCGCACCCGGTGGTCATCGACTACGCCGGCTTCACCCCGGCCGACGAGGCGCCGACGGTGCACAGCCTGACCAACGGCGCGGGCGGGGTGGCCACCGGCCGGTCCGGCGACGCGACCAGCCGGACGCTGCCGCCGTACTCGCTGACCACGCTCGTGCTGCGCCCGGCCGGTGTGGCTGGCGGCCGCCCCGGGGCGCCGGGCCGGCCCACCGCCGGGGCGGTCACCGACCGGACGGCGACCGTCTCCTGGCCGGCGGCCGCGCCCGGCGCCGCGCCGATCGCCAAGTACGAGGTGTACCGGCAGCACGGGGCGGTCAGCGAGCAGCTCGGCGAGACGGCCCGCACCTCCCTCACGGTCGGCAACCTCGAACCCGGCACCCGGTACACGGTCAACGTGCTCGCCCGGGACACCGCGGGCCGGGTCTCCTGGTCCTCCCCGCCGCTCACCTTCGCCACCGGCAGTCCGGCGGCCAGCGCCTGCGCCGTGCGCTTCCACCCGGACACCGACTGGGGCAACGGCTACGTGGCGACCGTCGACGTCGTGAACACCGGCCCGAGCGCGATCGACGGCTGGACGCTCACCTGGACCTGGCCCACCGCCTGGCAGCAGGTGAGCAGCGGCTGGAGCGCCAACTGGTCGCAGGTGGGCACGGAGGTCAGGGTGACCAGCACCGCCGACAACCGCCGGCTCGCCGCCGGCGGCGGCAGCACCAGCGCCGGCTTCGTCGGCGCCTACAGCGGGCCGAACGTGCCGCCCGGCGCGTTCCGGCTCAACGGGACCGTGTGCACCACCACCGGGTGAGCCGGGGGCGGGTCACCCCCGGCGGGGTGGCCTGAGCCGGCCGTCGGCCGCCGACGGGGTCCGCGGGCCCCGTCGGCGGCCCGCGTCGCCGGGGCGGCGTGGGGCGGGGACCACGTGGGGGCGCAGGCGCGCGGCCGGCACCGGACCCGGCGGCCGGGGCGGCGCGTCCGGGCGGGGCAGCGCCGCCAGGATCAGCCCGAGGAGCGTCACGGCGACCACCCCGTCGAGCCAGTAGTGGTTGCCGGTGCCGACCACCACCAGCAGGGTGAGCACGGGGTGGGCCAGCCAGAGCCAGCGCCACCGCCCGGCGGTGACCGCGACCAGCGCGACGGCGACGGCCAGGGCCCAGCCGACGTGCAGCGAGGGCATGGCCGCGTACTGGTTGCTCAGCGTGTCGGTCTCCGGTGGGCCGTAGACGGCGGGACCGTAGCGGCTGCCCGTGTCGACCAGGCCGGTGAGCGCGGTCATCCGGGGCGGGGCGAGCGGAACGAGGAGATGCAGGGCCAGCGCCGCCGCGGTGAGCGCCGCGAGGGCCCGCCGCATCCACCGGTAGTGCACGGGATGACGCAGGTAGAGCCACACCAGGCAGAGCACGGTGGCCGGGAAGTGCACGTACGCGTAGTAGCAGTTGGCCAGCCGCACCGGCAGCTCGTGGACCAGCAACGGGGCCTGCACGGCGGCCTCGTCCGGCAGGTGGAGCAGCCGCTCCAGCCACCAGATCCGCTCCCCGTTGGCCCGCGCGGTGCCGGACCGCCCGGCCACCGCCATCCGGCCCGCCTTGTACGCGAGGAAGAGCACGGCGACGAGAGCCAGCTCGCGGACCGCCCGGCGCACCGCACCGGCCTGCCGCGCGTCGACGGTCACCGGCGGTGGCGCGGGCTGCATGGTGTCCACGGCGCCTCGATTCGGTCACGGCCGGCGGCACGCCGGCCCGGGTGGGCACGGACCAGGGCCGCCGCCGGATCGGCGACGGCCCTGGGACGACGGGGCGTCAGCGGCGGGCGCGTTCGCCCGGCCCCGCAACGTCCACGGCCACCTCGTCGAAGGCGGGCGCCCCGTCGACCGCGTCGGCCGCGACGGCGACCGAGCGGGCGGTGTCGGGCAGGTCCAGGCTGGACCGCAGGGTGACCGGCTTGAGAAGCAGCGCGGCCAGGATCCCGACGACCGCGATGGCGGCCGAGATCAGGAAGATGTGCCCGGTCGCGTCACCATACGCGGCCCGCACAATGTGCTGCACCGGCGCGGGCAGCGCGGCGAGGTTGAGCGTGCTGCTGCCGCCGCCGCCCGAGGTGGGGATCCCGGCCGCGGCCAGGTCGTGGGTGATCCGGTCGGTGACCTGGCGGGCCAGGACCGCGCCGAGCACCGACACGCCGATGGTGCCGCCGAGCGAGCGGAAGAACGCGACGCTCGAGCTGGCCGCGCCGATGTCCTTGAGCGCCACCGTGTTCTGCACCGCCAGCACGAGGTTCTGCATGGTCATGCCGACGCCCACGCCGACGATGAACATGGCCGCGCCGACCAGGACCAGCGAGGTCTCGTGGTCGATGGTGCCGAGCAGGGCGAAGCCGACGACCAGGATGATCGACCCGGCGACGATGTACGGCTTGATCTTCCCGGAGGACGTGATCAGCCGGCCGGCGACGATCGAGGAGAGCAGCACGCCGGCCATCATCGGGATGGTGAGCAGGCCGGCCTCGGTCGGGCTGTAGCCGCGGCCGATCTGGAAGTACTGGCCGAGGAAGACCGCGCCGCCGAACATCGCCATGCCGACCGCGAGGCTGCCGAGGATCGCCAGCGCCGTGGTGCGTTCCCGGACGATCTCCAGCGGCACGACCGGCTCGGCGGCCCGGGACTCCACGAGGACGGCGAGGGCGAGCAGCAGCACCGAGCCGCCGACCATCGCGCCGGTCTGCCAGGACAGCCAGGCGAACGAGTCGTCGACGAACGAGATCCAGATCAGCAGCAGGCTGACGCCGGCGGCGATCAGCGTCGCGCCCAGGTAGTCGATCTTCACGTTGTCCCGCCGCGCGGTGGGCAGGTGCAGGGTGGCCTGGAGCAGGAGCAGCGCGACGGCCGCGACGGGCACGCCGACGAAGAAGCACCAGCGCCAGCCGAGCCAGGAGGTGTCCACGATGAGGCCGCCGAGCAGCGGGCCGCCGACCGTGGCGAGGGCCATCACGCCGCCCAGGTAGCCGTTGTAGCGACCGCGCTCCCGGGGCGGGATCATCGCCGCGATGGCCACCTGGACCAGGGCCTGGAGACCGCCGACGCCGATGCCCTGGAAGGCGCGGGCGGCGATGAGCTGGCCGGCGGAGTGCGCGAAGCCGGCCGCGACCGAGCCGGCCAGGAAGACCACGATGGCGACCTGGATGAGCAGCTTCTTGTTGAACAGGTCGGCGAGCTTGCCCCAGATCGGGGTGGTCGCCGTGGCGGTGAGCAGGGTGGCGGTGACCACCCAGGTGTACTGGGTCTGCGAGCCGTTGAGGGCTCCGATGATCTTCGGCAGGGCGGTCGAGACGACCGTGCTGCTCAGCATGGCCACGAAGAGCACCAGCAACAGGCCGCTGAGGGCTTCCAGCGTCTTCCGCCGGCTCATGGGCGCGGCGTCCGCCGTCGCGGTGGGTGCGCTCATCGCGCGTCCTCCAGGTTGTCGTGTCGGGTGAGGGCGACCTCGAGGTCGCGGGTGAGGCGGCCGAGCGCGGCGGACAGGGCCGCCACGTCGCCGGGGGTCCAGTCGGCGAGCGCCCGGGAGAGCACTCCGCCGTACCAGTCGTAGGCCTCGGTCATGGCCGCCCGGCCGGCCGGGGTGAGCGTCAGGTGGCTGGCCCGCCGGTCCTGCGGGTCGGTGCGCCGGTCGACCAGGCCGTCGGCGACCAGGGCGGCGACCGCCCGGCTGACCGTCGACGGGTCGAGCCGGCTCCGCTCCGCCAGGTCCCGGGCGTGGCAGCCGGTGGCACCGTCCTGGTCGATGTGCCGGAGCAGGCCCACGAGGCCGGGCGGCACGGCCGGCCGGTCGTCGGCACGCCGCTGCTTGAGCACCCGCACCCCGGTCAGCAGGTCCTGCAACCGGGCGACGAGCTCACGGCTGGTCGCGTCCACTCTTCCCCTCCCCTGCCTTGGTTGCCTCAAGCAATCATTCGCGAATCTTGCGCATCAGGCAAGTTTGCTCATTGAGAAACGAATCACGTACGCTGGGGAGCCATGGAGGAGTCCACCGGGCTGCGCGAGCGGAAGAAGGCGGCCACCCGCCTCGCCCTGCACGAGGCGGCCCTGCGTCTCGCCGCCGAGCAGGGGCCGGACCGGGTCACCGTCGAGGCGATCGCCGACGCCGCCAACGTGTCCCGGCGCACCTTCTCGAACTACTTCTCCAACAAGGAGGAGGCCCTCTTCTACGGCGACACCATGCGGCTGCGCCGGCTGCTCGACCTGATCGCCGAGCAACCCGCCGACCTGACGCCGTGGGCGGCGCTGAGCGGAGCCGCCCTGCGCCAGGCCGACGAGATGTACGACGAGCCCGCCGAGTCCTGGCTCAACCGGCGCCGCCGGCTGCACGGCAACCCGGGCCTGCTGGCCCACCAGGTGGCCGCGTACACGGCGATCGAGCGCGAGCTCGTCGGGGAGATCGCCCGCCGGCTCACCGGCCCCGACGTGCCGCTGCGCGCCCGGATCCTGGCCGCGACCCTCCTGGCCACGCTGCGGGTCGCCGTCCAGCAGTGGATCGAGCAACCGGACCACCCGCTGACCGACACCCTGCGGGCCGCGCTCGCCCACGCCGCCCCGGCGGCCGGCTGACTGTCGCACCGTGGGGCTAGCGTTCTCGGCGTGGTGACCGTCGACGACGTCCGCGCCCTGGCCCGCACGCTGCCCCGCACCAGCGAGCACCTGATCCACGACCGGGTCAAGTTCCGGGTCGGCGCGATCGTCTACGTCGCGTTCAGCCGCGACGAGCAGACCATGGGCTTCGGCTACCCGAAGGAGCAGCGCGACGGGCTGATCGCCGCCGAGCCGGCGCTGTTCTTCCTGCCCCGCCCCTCCGACCTGAGGTTCAACTGGGTCTGCTGTCACCTGGAGCGGCTCGACCACGCCCAGATGACCGAGCTGGTGTGCGAGGCGTGGCGGATGGTGGTGCCGAAGTTCCTGGCCCGCCAGCGGCTGGGCGGGTGAGCCACCGGCGGGGCTTCGGTGAGAGCGATACCACGCCGTACGGTCCCGGCATGAGCGGCACCACGACATCCACGGCGGCCGTGCGGCCGTACCGGCCCGCCGACCACGACGCGGTCTACGACGTCTGCGTCCGCACCGCCGACGCCGGCGGCGACGCCCGCGGGAGGTACGCCTCCGACGACCTCATGCCTGACCTCTTCGCCGGCCCCTACGTGCACCTCGAGCCGGATCTGGCGTTCGTGCTGGCCGACGCCGGCCGGGTGGTCGGCTACGTGGTCGGCACCGCCGACACCCCCGCCTTCGTCCAGGCCTACCGGCGCGTCTGGATCCCCCGGCTGGCCCACCGCTACCCCGAGCCGTCCGGCACCCCGCGCACGCCGGACGAGGAGATGATCGCCCTGCACCACCGCCCCGAGCGGATGCTCCTGCCGGAGCTGGCCGACTATCCGGCCCACCTGCACATCGACCTGCTCCCCAGCCACCAGGGGCGCGGCCATGGCCGGCGGCTGCTGGAGACGTTCCTGGCCGCCGCCGCCCGGGCCGGCGCGCCCGCGCTGCACGTCGGCATGGTCACCGCCAACGTCCCCGCCCGCGGCTTCTACGACCGGCTGGGCTTCCACGTGATCCCGGTGCCGGACGCGGGCCCGCTCACCTACCTGGGACGGCCCACCACCTGAGCGGCGACGACGGTCCGGGCGAGGCGCAAGGGCGATCGATTCCGCCCCGCCGGCCGGTCCGGCGCTGACAGACTCGTGCGGTGGGCGGCGACCGGTGGCGCAAGGGGCTGGGTCCCGCCATGCCGATCGCCCCGGCCGCCCGGGTGGACAAGTTCGAGATCTTCTTCGACCTCGTCTTCGTGGTGTCGTTCTTCCTCATCACCCGGGCCACCGCGGCGAACGTGACCGGGCGCGAACTGCTGCACGCCATGCTGGTCCTCGCCGTGCTCTGGTGGTGCTGGGTGGTGCACAGCGTCGTGGCCAGCCGGCTCCGGCTGGGTGAGGGTTTCGTCCCCGCGCTCATGGTGATCGGCATGATCGCGCTGTTCACCTTCGCGCTGGCCCTGCCGCAGACCTTCGGCGACCTCCAGCAGGGCACCGCCGGGCCGATGCTGGTCACCGTCAGCTACGTGGTGATCCGCGCGGTACACCTGTCGCTCTACGTGTACGCGACCCGGGGCGACCCGCCGGGCCGGCGCAAGCTGTGGCAGTTCGTCCCCGAGGTGCTGATCACCACCTGCCTGCTGCTGGTCGCGGCGCTGCTCCCACCGAGGGTCGCGGACCCGGAACTCGGGTTGTGGCTGCGCGACGGGCTCTGGATCGGCGTGGTGGTCGTGCAGTACGCCAGCGGCCTGCTGTCCGGCACGAAGGGCTGGCAGATCACCTCCGCCGAGCACTGGACCGAGCGTTACGACCTGATCCTGATCATCGCGCTGGGTGAGTCGGTGATCTCGGTCGGCGTCGGCGGCAACCTGCTCGGCAAGCCGGTGACCTGGCCGGCCATCCCGGCGGCGATCTTCGGCATCCTGTTCACCGCGGCGCTCTGGTGGGCGCACTTCGACATGGTCGGCCCGGCCGCCCGGATCGCGCTGCACGCCGCCGAGGGCCGGCCGCGCGTGGCGATGGCAAGGGACGCGTACGCCTATCTCTACCTGCCCATGATCGCCGGGGTGATCCTGTTCGCGATCGGCGCGGAGGAGCTGGTGCGGACGATCACCGACCCGGTAGGCGGGGTGGCCGAGCGGGGCCACGGACCGGCCGTGCCGCTGCTCTTCGCCGGAGTGATGATCTATCTCGTCGCCGACATGGCGTTCCAGCTGCGCACCCTGAAGACCGTGTCGTGGAGCCGGATCGCCGCCCTCGCGGCGCTCGCCGTCGGGCTCCCGGTCGCCCGGCAACTGCCCGCGCTCGCCGCGCTCGGGCTGCTCACCGCGATCTGCGTCGCGCTCGTCGCGGTCGAGCTGGCGATTATGGCGGATGCCCGCACCGCGCTGCGCGGGGCGGTGTACGAGGAGAAGGCCAGCCACGAGGCGGGCGAGGCGGCGTTCCGTGCCCGCTGGCACGACGGCGGCCCGGACCGGTACACGGAGTAGCCGGTCGCCCGTTCCCCATGCTGGGACGGGCTGGCCTTAGAGTCTCCGCGTGATCGAGATCGCCACCGAGGTCGACCTGTCCCACCCGCCGGCACGAATCTGGCGGGCGCTGACGGAACGGGCGCTGCTCGCCAAGTGGTTCGCCGGCAGCGAGTCGCTGGGCGACCGGACGCTGCTGCGGACCGGAGGGCTGCCCGGCTACGACGCCGACACCGAGGTGGAGGTGGTCGAGCTGCGCGCGCCGGAACGGCTGGTGCTGCGCTGCCGCGAGGGCGACCGCAGCACCCGGCTGGCGTGCGACCTGGTCCCCATCGGCCACGGTTCGCGGCTGTCCGTGCGGGAGGTGCTGGAGGAGGGCGACTGGGACGCCGACCGGCGCGCCGAGCAGCACCAGCGGGCGGTGACCGGACGGCTCCCGGCGATCCTCGACTGGGTCGCGTTCCAGGAGATCGACCTGCGCCGGGCCGAGGGCGGGCTGACCGCCGAGCTGCCGGTGGTCCGGCCCGGTGAGGCGCGCAGGCGGGCCGGTCGCCGGCGGGCGCTGCTCGTGGCCGCGGTGCTGGCGGTGCTCGGCATGGCCGCCGGGGTGACGCTGTGGGCCACCCGACCCGCGCCCACGGCGCCGGCCGCCCAGCCGGCGTCGACACCGTCGGCGTCGCTGACCGCGTCCACGGCGAGCAGCGCGCCGCCCCGGGCCACCCCGTCCCGGCCCACGCCGTCGGCCACCCGCCGCAGCGCCTCGCCGAGCCCGACCGCGTCCGCCTCCCCCACCCGTACGCCCAGCCTCAGCCCGACGCCGGCCGCGCCGCTGGCGGCCAGCTACGAGACCGTCTCCGACCGGGTCTTCGGCTACCGCGGCCAGGTGGTGCTGAGCAATCCCGGTCCGGCGGCGAGGTCCGGCTGGACGGTGACCGTGACGCTCGGCGACGACGCGACGGTCAGCGGCGTCAACGGGGCCGAGGCGAAGCAGGACGGCACCGTGGTGACCTTCACCGGGGCGGCGGTGCCGCCGGGCGGCTCGGCCACCATCCGGTTCGACGTGCGGGATCCCAACCTGGCGGCCACGGAGCCGGAGGGCTGCACGGTGAACGGCACGGCCTGCGCCGGGCTGTGAGCGGGCAGCCCGGCGCCGCCGGGAGGACGGGGCCTCCCGGCGGCGCCGCTGATCCGAGGATCAGTTCCGGTTGATGGTGAACGTGCTGGTCGTGTTCCGGATGTCCTGGTAGTTGTCGGTGAGCCGGAGGTTGGTGAAGGTGGCGGAGCCGACCGCCGGGCCCTGCCCGGCCTCGGGCATCTCGTTGACCCAGATGCCGAAGCCCGACTTGGCGTCGAACGCGTCACCGCTGCGCTTCGCCCCGGAGATCGACACGTTGGTCAGGACCGTGTCGGTGACCGGGTTCTCCGGTTGGCTGCCGTTGTACTTGGTCTGGAACATGATCCCGGAGTACGTCGGGTCGACGATGTCCACGTCGGAGATCCGGATGCCGCGGAACTCCTTGGAGGCGGAGAAGAGCCACAGGGCCGGGAAGGTCTGCTGACCCCAGAAGTGCCCACCCGCCCGGATCAGCGAGACGTTCTGGAACTGGGTGGGCGGACTGGCCCCGAAACCGACGAACGGGTAGCCGAAGTCCAGCGAGCTGACGGTGATTCCCGAGTACGTCAGCATGTCGGCGATGTACAGGTTGCGGAAGACGTTGTCGTAGCCGCCGTACACCGCCACCCCGGCCGCCCGCCACGTCAGTGTGGCGGTCAGGTTCTCGAACACGTTGCCGTGGTTGCCGCCCGAGGCGCCCTGGTCGGTCGCGGAGAACAGCGCGAAGGCGTCGTCGCCGTTGGAGCGGCCCTCCGAGTTGGTGACCAGGTTGTTCGTGCTGCCGTTGGTCATGTTCACCGCGTCGGCGAAGGTGTCCCGGAAGCGGCTGTCCCGGATGGTCAGGCCGCTCACGCTCACGCCCCAGTAGGCGCAGACGGTGTGCTCGACCCAGACGCTGTCCAGCGTCATGTTGTCGACGTCCTTCAGCTCGCCCCACACCTTGCCCGGGCCGTCGATCCGGTTGGTGTAGTTGCCGAAGAAGGCCAGGTGGGCGAAGGTCGACCCGCTCGCCGACGACTCCACCCGGAAACCGGCGTCGGTGTTCTGCTGGTTGGTGGGCGTCTGGAAGCGGGTGTACCACATGCCCGCGCCCACCACCTTGACCGGCTTGCCGTACACCTGGAACTTCTGGGCGGTGTCATAGGTACCCGGCGGCAGGTAGACGCCGACCAGGTTGCCGGTCGGGTCCATCCGGACGGCGTCCAGCGCGTTCTGCACGTCGGCGTGGCTGAAGCCGTTCGGCACCGCGTACCGGGCCGGGTCCGGGTTGGCCCGGGGCGACACCAGCTCGGTGTTGACGAAGTCGATCGCGTACGTGGTGCTGTTGGCCGGGTCCTTCTGGAGCCGGATGGTGGCGCCGGCCGGGACCGTCGAGTTCAACATCACGTTGGCCTCGTCGTACAGGTGGCGGGGCGCGCCGGCGCCCGGGGAATCGCTGGGGCCGGCCTCGGCTCCGTAGAGCCAGATGTGCTTCGAGGTGAGGTTGATCGGCTTGTGCAGCACCCCGTTGACGTAGATGTTCAACGTCGAGTCGATCCCGCCGCCGCCCGGGGCGTCCGGGATGGAGAAGCGGGTCACCAGGGTGTTGGTGGGCGCCCGGGTGGTCCACTCGACGTACGCGCCGGTGGTGTTCAAGGTGACCGCCCGGCGGCCGGACGCCTCGCCGGCCAGGTCGCCGATGGTCCGGTTCGGCCCGAGCACCTGCGCCCCGCCGCCGACCCGGCCGTCCTCGGCCTCGTACATGTCGTACGGGACGTTCGCGCCCCGCCCGACGAAGAGGGGCCGCTCGCTGGTGTTGTTCTGCTGCTTGACCGGCAGCTCGTTGGCGTCGGCGGCGAGCACCACCCGTACGGTGTACCGCCCGTTCGCCGCCGTCCAGCTGCCCAGGCTGACCGCCGGGCTGGTCGCCCCGGCCGCCAGGGTGCCGCTGTACGAGCCGGTCAGGGTGCGCACCACCGCGCCGGTGTCGCTGAGCACGGTGAGCGTGATGCCGTGCGCCCCGCCGGCCGAGGCGACCGTGCCCTGGTTGCGGATCGACACGGTGAAGCCGACCGTGGCCCCGGCACTCGGCGTGCCGGGTGACCAGGCCACCGACCCGGCGACCAGGTCGGAGCTGGGCACCGCGCTGACCGTCAGCGAGGCGGTCCGGCTGTTGTTCGACTCGTTCTGCTCGATGACCGTGTTCGCCTCGTCGGCCGTGGCGGTCACCTCGTAGGTGCCGGCGTTGCGGGCGCCGATGTTCACCGACACGGTCGCGGACGCCCCGGCCGCGAGCGCGCCGACGGCCGCGGTGCCGACCTTCGTCGTACCCAGGGAGAAGGTGACCGCGGACGCGGCGGCCGGCGCCGTGCCGGCGTTGCGGACGGTGGCGGAGAGGGTGACCGGGTCGGTCTCCACCGGCGCGGACGGCGCCGCGGACAGGGCCGTGACGGTGAGGTCCGGGTTCGGCGCCGGGGTGCCGATCACCTGGAACTCGGCGACCTGCCCGTTGGACGAGCCCGAGTTGGCGGTGAACTGCAGCCGCACGTCCGCGGCGGTGGCGCTGACCGGGATGGTCACCGTGTTGCTGCTGGTCGGGTTGAACGAGTACGTCGCCGAGCCGACCACGGAGGTGAAGCCGGAGGCGGACTGCTCTCGGCCGAGCACCTGGAAGGTCTGGGTGCGCGGCCCCCACACCGGGTCCGGGTTGAGCTTGACGACGACCGCGCTGATGCTCGCGTTGGCGCCCAGCGCGACGGTCAGCGTGCTCGGGTACGCCCCCGGCGCCCCCTCCCAGTAGGTCGTCACGTCGCCGTCGTTGGCGTTGACCGCGGTGAACACGTGCACCACCGACGAGGCGGTGATCGGCTTGCCGGCGGCCAGGTTGGTGCCGCCCGGGGTGCTGCCGGTGCGGGTGACCGTGTTGGAGGTCGCCGAGACGTTCCCGGCCGCGTCCCGGGCCCGGACGTAGTACGAGACGGTCGCGGTGTCCGGCTGGGTGTCGGTGTACGTCAGGGTCGTGCCGTTGACGCTGCCGCGCAGCGCGTTGTTGGCGTAGACGTCGTAGCCGGTGACACCGACGTTGTCGGTCGACGCCGTCCAGGCCAGCCGGATCTGACCGGCCGCCGGCTGGGTGTACGCCAGGTTGCCCGGCGCGGTCGGCGCCGTGGTGTCCCCGGTGTTGCCGGTGCGGGTGACGGTGTTGCTGGGCGCCGACTGGTTGCCGGCCGCGTCGCGCGCCCGGACGGTGTAGGAGACGGTCGCGCCGGCCGGCTGGGTGTCGGTGTACGTGAGGGTCGACCCGCCGACGCTGGTGCGCAGCGTGCCGTTGGCGTACACGTCGTAGCCGGTGACGCCGACGTTGTCGGTGGACGCCGTCCAGGTGAGCCGGACCTGGTCGGCGGCGGGCTCGGTGAGGGCCAGGTTGCCGGGGGCGCTCGGCGGCTGGGTGTCGCCGGTGGCCGGACCGTAGACCTCCAGCTCGGCGAGCTGACCGGCGGGCCAGCCGGTGTTGGCGGTGAACAGCAGCCGCACATACCGGGTGGTGGCCGTGCCGAAGGTGACGGTGACCGTGTTGCCGCTGCCGGGGTTGAACGCGTACCCGGCGGAGCCGGCAAGGGTGCCGAAGGTGGACCCGTCGGTGCTGCTCTGCACGGTCAGCGTCTGGGTGCGCGCCGGCCAGCCGGCGGGGAGCTTCAGCACCACCTTGTTGACCGCCACGGCGGCGCCGAGGTCGACCCGGATCCACTGCGGGAACGCGTTGTTGGCGCTCTCCCAGTAGGTGGCCGGGTTGCCGTCGTTGGCGTTGCCCGCACCGTAGACGTCGGAGTGGCCGCTCTCCGCCATGGTCCGGCCCAGGGCCAGGTTCGTGGAGGAGTTCGCCGCCCCGTACACCTCCAGCTCGGCGAGCTGCGCGGCGGCCCAGCCGGTGTTGGCGGTGACGGTGATCCGGACGTGGCGGGTGCTGGTGGCCGGGAAGCTCAGCGCGACCGTGTTGCCGTTGGCCGGGCTGAACGTGCGCCCGGCCGAGGCGACCAGGGTGGTGAAGGTGCTGCCGTCGGTGCTGCCCTGCACCGACAGGGTCTCGGTGCGGGACTCCCAGCCGGTGGGGAGCTTCAGCACGACCTGGTCGACCGACTGGGCGGAACCGAGGTCGACCTGGGCCCACTGGGGGAACGTGCCGCCGGCGCTCTCCCAGTAGCTGCCGGCGTTGCCGTCGGTGAGGTTGCCGGCCGCGTAGGGGCCGTTGGCGCTGCTGGCCGTGGCGGTGCGGCCGAGCGCGAGGTTGGGGCCGCCGGCCGCGGCGGCCGGGGAGGGGGGCGGGGCCGTGACGGCCAGCGCGACCGCGGCGAGCACCGCGACCAGCCGGGTACGGAATCTGGACATGGTGGAGGGACACCTTCTTCCGGGGACGTGGAGAGGTGGGTGTGGTGGGGGGTGGACGGGGTCCCCGCCGCGCCGCGGGGACCCCGGGGCGGTCAGGTGGCGTACACCTCGAACTCGCCGAGCTGGCCCGCGGGCCAGCCGGTGTTGCCGGTGAAGGTCAGCCGCAGGTGCCGGCGCCCGGCGGACGGGAAGGTGATGGTGGCGGTGTTGCCGGTGGCCGGGTTGAACGTGTAGCCGGCCGACGCCTTCATGGTGGTCCAGGTCGACCCGTCGGTGGAGCCGAGCACCGACAGCGTCTGGGTGCGGGTCTGCCAGGCCGACGAGGGCGGCAGCTTCAGCACCACCCGGGACACCGGGTACGTCGCGCCGAGGTCCACGGTGAGCGACTGCGGGAACGCGTTGTTGGCGCTCTCCCAGTAGGTGCCGGCGTTGCCGTCGACCGTGTTCGCCGCGCCGTACACGTCGGCGTGGCTGGTCTCGGTGACCGGCCGCCCGGCGGCCAGGTTGCCGCTGGGCGGCGGCGGGGTGGTGGTCGGGGGCGGCGTGGTGGTCGGCGGCGGGGTGGTGCCGGTGCTTCCGTACACCTCGAACTCGGCGGCCTGGCCGGCCGGCCAGCCGGTGTTGCCGGTGACGCTGAGCCGCAGGTGCCGCCGCTCCCCCGCCGCCAGCGGGATCGTGACGGTGTTGCCGGTGGCGGGGTCGAAGGTGTAGCCGGCCGACGCCTTCAGCGTGGTCCAGGTCGACCCGTCGGTGGAGCCGAGGAGCGACAGGGTCTGCGTCCGCCGCTCCCAGCCGGGCGGCAGCTTGACCACGACCCGGTCGACGGTGCGCGCCGACCCGAGGTCGACGGTCAGCGTCTGCGGGAAGGCGTTGTTGGCGCTCTCCCAGTACGTCCCGGCGTTGCCGTCCACGGCGTTCGCCGCCGCGTACGTCTGGGTGCTGCTGGACGCGGTGGCCGGACGGCCGAGCGCCAGGTTGCCGCCCGACGGCGGCGGGGTGGTCGGGGTGGGGCTCGGCGTCGGGGTGGGGCTCGGCGTCGGGGTGGTCGGGGTCGGGGTGGGCGGGGTGGACGGGCCGTTGCCCCACTGCGGCTCGGGCCACGGCCCGCAGTACGGGTTCGCCGAGTACCAGCCGGAGTTGCCGGCGCCCTGGGTGATCTGGAAGCCGCTGCCGACGCAGTTGTACATGGGGTTGGCCTGGGCGATGCCGGTGGCCCGCACGTTCGTGAAACTGACCTGGCTGGGCGCCTGCACCTGGAGCGCGAAGGTCCCCGCGCCGTCGATGCGCACGTTGTTCAGGTTGATCCCGCTGGTCTGCCCCTCGATCCAGTGCAGCGCCGCGTAGGAGCTGTCCAGGATGTCGGTGTCGGTGACGTTGATGGTGGCGCCCTGGATCGGCTCGTTGAGCGCCGAGAACCAGAGCGCACCGACGCCGAAGCGCCAGTTGTAGTCGGAGTTGCCGTTGCGGATGAGGGTGTTGCGGGCGACGGTCACGGTGCCGGCGACGGCGGTCGGGCCGTTCACGCCGGGATAGCGGTTGGCCACGTGGATGCCGCCGCCGTTGGTGACCGAGTCGGCGGTCACGTTGTCGGTGATCCGGATGTCCCGGCCGCCGTAGGTGACCAGGTTGTTGGCCAGGATCGTCACGCCGACGGTGTTGAAGGTGAAGGCGTTGTTGACGTTCGGGACGCTCTGCGCCCACATGGCCAGGCCGTCGTCGCCGGTGTTGCGGACGAAGGTGTTCGTCACCGTGGAGTTCGTGACACCCCAGTGGAAGTTCACCCCGTCGGCCGTCTGGTCGAGGATCCGGCTGTTGCGGATGGTGAAGTTGTCCATGGGGCCGTCCATCCAGGCGCCGACCTTGGTGTGCTGCAACCAGAGGTTGTCCACCACCGAGTTCGACATGGCCCCGCCCAGGGCGTTGACCTGGTCCTCGTCGACCCGCTCGCGGATGTCGCCGATGATGGCGAAGTCCCGCAGGGTGACGTTGCGGCTGGGCCCACCGGCCTCGTGCGACCGGATCTCGCCGCCGTAGCCACCGCCGGGCACGTACTTGCCGTAGATGCCGGCGGCCCGCTTGCGGTCGGTGGGGTGCCGGCCGCCGAGCACCGAGTACCAGGGCCCGGCGCCGCGCAGGGTCACCCCGTCGACCACCACGTGGTCCCAGAGGGTGAAGGTGCCGGCGGGGATCCAGACGGTCCTCCCCTGCGCCCGGCCGGCGTCGACCGCGGCCTGGAACTTCGCCGTCGAGTCGGTGGCGCCGGTGGGGTCGGCGCCGAAGTCGGTGACCACGTCCAGCGCGCCGGTGGGCTTGGCGATCTGCCCGCCGACCAGCTCGAAGTCGGCCAGGTCGATGGTGAAGGTGGGCGACTGGGCGGTCGAGGAGACCTGGAGGCGGATCTTCGTGCCAGCCGGGTACGTGGTGCCGAACAGGGTGCGGGTCTCGTCGTAGAAGTGGTGCGGGTTGGTGTCGCCCGGGTTGTTGTTGAACGGGTAGCCGCCGTAGTACCAGCCGTACCGGGAGGTGACCGGGACGGACTTGACCAGGGCGCCGCCGGCGCGCAGGTCCATGCTCGCGTCCCGGCCGGTGCCGGCGGCGTTGTCCGGCAGGCTGTACCGGAAGGTGACCGCGTTGGCCGGCGCCGTGAGGGTGAACTCGACGTACTCGCCGACGGCGTCGAGGGTGACCGCCTCCCGGCCGGACGCCTCCGACGGGAGGGTGCCGTAGCGGCGGTCGGGGCCGATCCGGGTGCCGGTGTGGGCGGCGTTCTCGGCCTCCTGCTCGACGAAGGGAACGGTCGCGCCGCGACCGGCGATGTCGAACGGGGACAGCCCGGCGGCGCGGGCCGGGGTGGCGGTGGTGGTGAGCGCCACGACGGTGACGGAGGTGGCGGCCAGCGCGGCGCCGGCGAGGACGGCGAGCCCCGCGCGGAGCCGGCTGCGGCGGGGGTGGTGCGGGGTGGTGTGATCGGCCATGAGGGGTGCGCTCCCTTTCGTCGGATGGCCAGGTCCCCCGTGCGGTGCGGTGGTTCCTCCCCTCCCTCCTGTTCGGGTGGCGCGGCGGACGGCGCCGGCGGAGGGGCCGCCGGCGCCGGGGACGGGTCAGCCGGTGCGCAGCCAGACCGCGGTGTCCGGCGGCAGCCGGTCGTCGTCGAGCGGACCGCTGGCCAGCAGCAGCCGCTCGTGCCCGGGCAGGGGCACGGCGGCAGCGGAGAGGTTGGCCAGGCAGGTGAAGCCGGGCTCCCGGGCGAACGCGAGCACCCGGTCGGGGGCGGGCAGCCAGGTGAGCGCGCCGTCGCCGAGCGCCGCCTCGGAGCGGCGGATCGCGAGGGCCGCGCGGTAGAGCTCCAGCATCGAGTGCGGGTCGCCGGTCTGGGCACGGACCGTGCGGTCCTTCCAGTCGGCCGGCTGCGGCAGCCAGGGCCCGGCCGCCGCGCCGTCGGGGCTGAACCCGAACGGCGGGGCGTCACCGGCCCAGGGCAGCGGCACCCGGCAGCCGTCCCGGCCGGGGTCGACCCGGCCGGACCGTTCCCACATGGGGTCCTGGCGCAGCTCGTACGGGATGTCCTCGACCTCCCAGAGCCCCAGCTCCTCCCCCTGGTAGACGTACGCGGCGCCGGGCAGCGCCAGGGAGAGCAGCGCGGCGGCGCGGGCGCGGCGGGTGCCCAGTTCCAGGTCGGTGGGGATGCCCTCGCGCTTGGCGGCGAAGCTGAACCGGGTGTCCGCCCGGCCGTAGCGGGTGACGTGCCGGGTGACGTCGTGGTTGGAGAGCACCCAGGTGGCCGGCGCGCCGACCGGCGCGTGCGCGTGCAGCGTCCCGTCGATGCTCTCGCGCAGCGCCGAGGCGTCCCAGGCGCAGCCGAGGAAGTCGAAGTTGAAGGCGGCGTGCAGCTCGTCCGGACGCAGGTAGTTGGCGAACCGCTGCCGGTCCGGCAGCCACACCTCGCCGATCAGCGCCCGGTCGCCGGGGTAGGAGTCGGCGACCCGGCGCCAGCCCCGGTAGATCTCGTGCACCCCGTCCTGGTCGCGGAAGGGGTGCGGCCGGTCGGGCCGGGTCTCGGGCAGCGTGCCGTCCTTGACCAACAGCCCGGCCGAGTCGATCCGGATGCCGTCGACGCCCCGGTCGAACCAGAACCGCAGGACGTCCTCGAACTCGGCGCGCACCCGCGGGTGGTCCCAGTTGAAGTCCGGCTGCTCGGGGGCGAACAGGTGCAGGTACCAGTCGCCGGGGGTGCCGTCCGGGTTGACGGTCCGGGTCCAGGTGGGGCCGCCGAACTCGCCGACCCAGTCGGTGGGCCGCTCGTCACCGTTCGGGCCGCGACCCGGGCGGAACCAGAACAGCTCCCGCTCGGGCGCGTCCGGCCCGCCGGCGAGGGCCGCCTGGAACCAGGGGTGCGCGTCGGAGCAGTGGTTCGGCACGATGTCGACGATGCTCCGGATGCCCAGCGCGTGTGCCTCGCTGATCAGCGCCTCCGCCTCGGCGAGGGTGCCGAAGACCGGGTCGATGTCGCGGTAGTCGGCCACGTCGTAGCCGGCGTCGGCCATCGGGGAGGGGTACCAGGGGCTGAACCAGATCGCGTCGATGCCGAGCTCGGACAGGTAGCGGAGCCGGGACCGGATGCCGGCGATGTCGCCGACGCCGTCGCCGCCACCGTCGGCGAAGCTCCGCGGGTACACCTGGTAGATCACCGCTCCACGCCACCACGGACCGCTGTCTGCTGTGGACACGAGCACCTGCTTTCTGCGTCGGTACGTCGGCGGGTTCGCCGGACCTGGATGTGTCGGGCGAACGGTCGTCGGTCGCCGCGGGGGGTTTCGCCGGTGGTGTCCGGCGTGGTCAGCCCTTGAGGCTGCCGGTGGTCAGGCCGGACATGATGTTGCGCTGGAAGATCAGGAAGATCACGACGGTCGGGATCGCGGCGATGACCGAGGCGGCGATCACCACGTTCATGGGGGTGCCACCGGAGAAGGCGTAGATGCCGACGCTGACCGTCCGGGTCTCGGGCGACGGCATGACCAGCTTCGGCCAGAGGAAGTCCTTCCAGACCGCCGTCACCGCGAAGATCGAGACCACGCCGAGGATGGGCCGCGACATCGGCAGGATGATCGACCAGAGCGTGCGCAGCGGGGTCGCCCCGTCCACGAAGGCCGCCGCCATGAGGTCCTCGGGGATCGAGTCGAAGAACCGTTTCAGCAGGAAGATGTTGAACGCGTTGGCGACCAGCGGCAGCCAGATGGCGAACGGCGAGTCGAGCAGGTTGACGTGCAGGATCGGCAGGTCGATCACGGTCACGTACTGCGGCACGATGAGGACCATGGCCGGGATCATGAGCGTCGCCAGCATGAGGCCGAGGATCGCGTTGCCGAAGATCGGCCGGAGCTTCGACAGCGAGTACGCCGCCGCCGTGTCCAGGACGAGTTGGAACAGCACCGCGCCGGTCGCGTAGTAGAACGTGTTGAACAGCAGCTTGGCGAGGTCCAGGTTGCGCCACGCGTCGACGTAGTTCTGCGGCTGCGGGTCCTTGGGAAACAGCGACGGCGGCGTCTGCGCGATCTCCTGGCCGGACTTGAGCGCGCCGGTGACCATCCAGTAGAGCGGCCCGACGAAGACGAGCGTGAACCCCACGACGACCACGACGAGCAGCGTCCAGTAGATGATCCGGCCGCGCCCCCGTTCGAGCTGGGCCTGGGAGATGAGGGTCCGGGTCCCGGAGTCCTGTGCCATTCCTCGTCCGTCCTAGTCCTGTCTCGCGGTCAGCCGCACGTACACGGCGGAGAAGCCGGCCAGCACGACGAGCATGATCACGCCGAGCGCCGCGGCGCCGTTGAGGTCGTTCTGGAAGAACCCGTGCTGGTAGATGAGGTACGCCACCGACGTCGCCGAGTCCCCGGTGCCCGCGCCGTTGGCGAGGATCAGCGGCTCGATGAAGAGCTGCATGGTGGCGACGATCTGCATCATCGCCAGGAGCGCGAGGATCAGCCGGGTCTGCGGGATGGTGACGTGCCGGATCCGCCGCCAGATGCCGGCGCCGTCGAGTTCGGCCGCCTCGTAGAGTTCGCCGGGGATGTTCTGCAACGCCGCCAGGTAGATGAGCACCGCGCTGCCCATGTTCATCCAGGTCGACGCGAGCACCATGGCCGGCATGGTCATCCCGGGTGACTGCATCCACTCCGAGGTCGGCAGGTGCAGCGCCGCGAGGACCGCGTTGAACAGGCCCGCCTCGCTGGGGTCGTAGGCGTAGAACTTGAAGAGGAACAGCGCCGAGGCGGGCGGCAGCATCACCGGCAGGTAGACCAGGATCCGCAGGTAGCCCTTGGCGTGGCGGAACTCGTTGAGCAGGATCGCCACGAAGAACGGCACCGCGTACCCGAGGACCAGCGCGAGGAACGTGAAGTAGAACGTGTTCTTCCAGGCGGTCCAGAAGCTGGGGTCCGCGATGATGCGGGTGTAGTTGTCCCAGCCCACCCAGGTGGTCTCGCCCCGGCGGGTGCGCTGGAAGCTCATCACGATGCCGCGGACCATCGGGTACCAGGAGAAGACGGCGAAGCAGACGAGCGCCCCGATCAGGAACGTGTGCCCGGTGAGGTTGTCCCGGACCTTGCGGCCGAGGCTCGTCGCGCGGCGGCTCGACGGGTACGGCGGCTCGGGGCGGCCCGGTTGCCTGGTGGTACCCGGGACGGTGGTGATCGCCAAGGCTTCTCCTGCGGAAGTCGGTGGCCGGACGGGACGGGGCGGGGCGTGGGGGCCGGTGCGCCGGCCCCCACACCCGTGGGCTCAGCTGGCGGTGGCCAGCAGCTGGTTGACCTTGTCCTCGGCCGTCTTGAGCAGCGCGTCGATGTTCGCGTTCGGGTTCGTCAGGACCCCGGACATCGCGGCGTCGAGCACCGCGTAGATCGCCTGCGCGTTGCGGGGTTCACCCTTGATCGGGACCGGGTTCGCCTCGAAGATCGCGAAGTTCGCCGTGTCGACGTTGGCGTTCGCCTTGCGCAGCTCCAGCTCCTCCTTCTGGGCGTCGCTGCCGTTGGCGAACAGCAGCGGCTGGGGCAGACCGACCGGGTAGTTCTGCGGCTTGGCCCGGACGTAGTCGAACTGGCCCTTGCCCGGGGTCAACTTCTGGTAGGCGATCCACTTCAGACCGGCCTTGACCTGCTCGGGGGTCAGGCCCTTCTTGAAGAAGTAGCCCTCGCCGCCGCCGAGCGTCGCCTTCGCCGCGCCGTCCTGGCCGGGCAGCGGGCCCATGGCCCAGTCCTGGAACTTGCCCTGGAACTGGCTGACGATCGCCTGGGTGGCGTCCGGGGCGCCGATGAACATGCCGACCTTGCCCGCGCCGGCGTTGGTCAGCAGGTCACCCCACTGGAGCAGCTGGCGGCTGCCCATGCTGTTGTCGCCGTACCGCATGTCCTTGAGGTTCTGCAGGACCTGCTTGCCCATCGCGTTGTTGAAGTCGGCCTTCTTGCCGTCCTCGCTCAGCACCTGGCCGCCCTGCGAGTAGAGCAGGGAGGTGAAGTGCCAGCCGCCGGTGTTGCCGGCGCTGTACTCGGAGTAGCCGGCGATGCCGTTGCCCAGCGCGGAGATCTTCTTGGCCGCCTCCCGGACCTCCGCCCACGTCTTGGGTGGGTTGTTCACGTCGAGGCCGGCCCGCTGGAACAGGACCTTGTTGTAGACCAGGCCCATCGAGTAGTTCTTCACCGGGACGGCGTAGAGCTTGCCGCCGTCGGTGAAGACCCCCTTGAGCGCCGGGTCGACGCTGTCCCAGGTCGGGATGCTGTCCTTGTTGGCGTACTCCGTGATGTCCATGGCCTGACCGGAGTCGAGCACCTGCTGGAGATCGGTCATGTACCCGTAGAACACGTCGGTCACCGTGCCGCCGGCGAGGCGGGCCGTGAAGTCCGGCGGGTTGTTGCACTGCTCGCCGACGCTGACGCTCTTGATGACGATGTTCGGGTTCTGCTTCTGGAACTCGACCACGTCGTCGTTCCAGTTCTTCAGCAGCTCTTTCTGGGCGCCGACCGGCTGGCAGTCGACGGTGATGGTGACCTTGCCGCTGGCGTCCTTCGCCGCGTCGTCGCTCTTCGTGGAGCAAGCCGTCAGGCTGAGCCCCAGGCCGGCCACGAGCGCTATCGCCGCAGCCTTCCGGTACTGCGGTACGGACATCTGTCCATCCCTTCGGGGAACGGGGTATCCATGGCCTTCGCTTGATTTGCCGTGATCGCCACCGCCCGGCGTCGAGGCCGGGTGTGAGTGGAGTCACTGTAGCGAGGCCGACTAGTTGCGGCAAGGTTTCGATCGCGATGTGAAAGGACACGACTTTGTGACGACAGATGTCGACAGCTTCCCGCGTGCGCCTCGGTTCCGGCTCCAGTCCGCTTCGTTCCCAGCTCGGTGGGCCACGACGAGAACGGCCGCCGACCGCGGTGCAGCGGTCGACGGCCGGAAGGTCGCCGGGAGGTCAGGCAGCCGGTCGAGGGCCGGGCGCCCGCTCGGCGCCCGGCGCGGTGGTCAGCGGCCGGGGACGGGCGCGGTGGAGCCCCGCACCACGAGTTCGGGCTCGAACAGCAGCTCGTCGCGCAGCACGCCGGCTCCCTCGATCTGGGTGACCAGCAGGTCCACCGCGGCCTGCCCCATGGTCTCGATCGGCTGCCGAACGGTGGTCAACGGCGGGTCGGTGCAGGTCATGAAGGCGGAGTCGTCGAAGCCCACCACGGACACGTCGGCGGGCACCGCACGGCCCAGCCGCCGCGCGGCGCGGATGGTGCCCAGGGCCAGCACGTCACTGGCGCAGATGACACCGGTGACGCCACGCTCGATCAGCTTCGTCGCGGCGACCCGCGCCCCCTCCATCGAGAAGCTGGAGCGCTCCACGTACGCGGTGTCGTCGGCCCAGCCCGCGGCCTGGATCATCGCGGCCAGCTTCCGCCGGGACGGGACGTGCCCCTCTGGACCGAGCACCATGCCGATGCGTTCGTGCCCGAGCGAGCGCAGGTGCCCGTACGCCTGCTCGACCGCCACCGCGTCGTCGGTGGAGACCCGGGGGAAGCCCAGCTCGTCGACACCCGCGTTGACCAGCACCACGGGCAGGCCCCGGTCGGTCAGCCGGCGGTAGTGCTCGTGCGTGGCGTCGGCCAGGGCGTACGACCCGCCCGCGAAGATCACGCCGGACACCTGATGGTCGAGGAGCATCTCCACGTAGTCCGACTCGGACACCCCGCCGATCGTGCGGGCACAGAGAGCCGGTGTGAAGCCGCGCTGGGCGAGGGAGCCGGTCACCACCTCGGCGAGCGCCGGGAAGATCGGGTTCTGCAGCTCGGGCAGGACCAGGCCGACCAGCCGGGCCCGCTCGCCGCGCAGCTTGGTCGGACGCTCGTAGCCGAGCACGTCCAGCGCCGTCAGCACCGCGGTCCGGGTCGCCTCGGACACGCCCCCGCGCCCGTTGAGCACGCGGCTCACGGTGGCCTCGCTGACGCCCGCCTTGCGGGCCACCTCCGTCAAGCGTTTCGTCACGGCCGCAATCGTACGTCGTGTTCTTGCAAGAAATGAACAAGGGCTGGCGGCTCGTTGCTGCTCCGGGTCGCCGGCCGCCCACCACGCCGGGTCGCCGGGCCAGTTCTCGTCCTCGAAAGATTCGAACAAACAGGCGCTTGAATATTGACAAACCCCAGGAATAACATGAGGCACCTTTCGGCGGGCGCGTCCGAGCCGCGCCGACGCCACCACCGTCTCCCCCGTCCCCCGGCGAAAGTGGGTAGTCCGATGCAGCGGAGCGTGGAAGGCGCGGCGGGCCGTCGCCCGGCCGTGCCGATCGCCAGGATCCTCGCAGTGGCGGCCGTCGCCGTCGCGCTGGCCGTACCGTCCGGGAGCGCCGCCCTGGCCGCCGGCCACGCCGGCCCGACCCCCGTGGTCACCCGGGCCGGGCTCGACCCGGCGCTGGTCACCGGCCGGGGCGCCACCGTGGACTTCGTCGAGCAGGAGGCCGAGCACGCCCGGACCAACGGCACGGTCATCGGCCCGGACCGCGCCGCCTACACCCTCGCGGGCGAGGCGTCCGGGCGGCGGGCGGTCCGCCTCTCCCCCGGCCAGTACGTCGAGTTCACCCTCCCGAGGGCCACGAACGCGCTCACCGTCCGGTACAGCATCCCCGACGCGCCCGGCGGCGGCGGGATCACCGCGCCGCTGCGCGTCGCCGTCGGGCACGGACCGGCCCGCACCATGACGCTCACCTCGCAGTACGCCTGGCTCTACAACCAGTACCCGTTCACCAACGACCCCGACGCCGACCTGCTTCACCCGGACTGGTGGATCACCGAGTGCTCCTGCGTGCCGGCGGCCACCACACCCACGCCCACCATCACCAAGCCGTTCCGGCCGCACCACTTCTACGACGAGCAGCGCCTGCTGCTGGGCCGTACCCACCGGGCCGGCGAGGTGGTCCGGCTGACCGCCCCGACGGGCACGGCCGCGGCGTGGACGGTGATCGACCTGCTCGACGCGCACCTCGTCGCCCCGCCTCGGGTGCTGCCCCGCGCGGTGAACGTGCTGGCCTTCGGCGCCGACCCGACCGGCCGCCGGGAGTCCGCCGACTCCTTCGACCGGGCGATCGCGTACGCCCGCCGCCTGGACCGCACGCTCTACCTCCCGCCGGGCACGTACCAGGTGAACCGGCACATCACCGTCGACGACGTGACGATCGCGGGCGCCGGCAGCTGGTACACCGTCGTCAAGGGCCGCGAGGTCGCCCTGGACACCCCCGCCCCCGACGGCTCGGTGCACACCGGCGTCGGCTTCTACGGCCGCGACGCCGCCGACGGCGGCAGCAGCGACGTCCACCTCTCCGGCTTCGCCATCGAGGGCGACGTGCGGGAGCGTATCGACACCGACCAGGTCAACGCCATCGGCGGGGCGCTCAACCACTCCAGCGTCGACGGCCTCTACCTGCACCACACCAAGGTCGGCCTGTGGTTCGACGGGCCCATGACCGACCTGCGGGTCACCAACACGGTCATCGCCGATCAGATCGCCGACGGGCTGAACTTCCACACCGGCGTGACCCACTCCTCCATCTCGCACAGCTTCATCCGCAACACCGGCGACGACGCCCTGGCCATGTGGTCGGAGCGGACCGGCAACGCGCACAACACGTTCGACCACAACACCGTGCAATCCCCGGTCCTGGCCAACGGCATCGCCCTCTACGGCGGCAGCGACCTCACCGTCTCGCACAACCTGATCGCCGACCCGGTCCGCGAGGGCAGCGCCATCCACGTCGGCTCCCGGTTCGGCGCCGAGCCGTTCGCCGGCCGGCTCCGGATCACCGGCAACACCACGGTCCGGGCCGGCACGTACGACCTGAACTGGAACCTCGGCCTCGGCGCCATCTGGTTCTACGCGCTGGACCGCAGCATCGACGCCGACATCCAGGTGACCGGCGACCGCTACCTCGACAACACCTACAACGCCATCATGCTGGTCAGCGACTGGCCGGTGAAAGACGCCGTAGCGATCGACAACGTCCACTTCCGGGACATCCGGGTCGACGGCGCCGGCACCTCGGTGGTGAGCGCCCGCACCGCGGGCTCGGCCTCCTTCGCCAACGTGGACGCGCGCAACGTCGGGGCGGTCGGGGTGAACAACTGCGGATCGTTCCACTTCACGCCGGCCGGTTCGGAGTTCGCGCTCACCGACCTCGGCGACAACGACGGCGGCTGGCTCGCCCCCTGGCTCCTGCCCAACACCATCACCTGCGACGACCGCCCACCGGTGGTGCCGCCGCCACCCCCGGCACCGTGGTGAACTGAACCACCTCCGGAGCGGCCCGGCCGGCGACCTGCCCGCCGGGCCGCCCCCCGGCAAGCGCTAATTCGGGTCGGTCCCCGCGCAGCACCTGTTGGAGGGTCCTGACGTGGTGATTCAGGGCAACCGGGTGCTGCACCTGCGCTACCGGGTACGCCGTTGACCGATCTGAGCGGGGACGCGAAGAAGTCCACTGCGGACGGCGCCACAAGATCGCCGGCCGGCCTGGGGACGGCGCAGGTCGACGGACGTCCACGGCGGTGTGACATATTGCCCACACCCAGGGGCCAGCGAATGCGACAGCCGATACCTACAGTCGGGCCATGAGCACCGACGAAGGCGTGCGGGTCTGGCTCCGCCGGCATGGAGCTGAGCAGATCCCGCATCCCGGGGGCAACCTGTACGCCCACCTGTGTCGAGTCAGCGAACGGCTCGCCGTGCTCGGCTGCGGCAGTGACGTGCAGGCCGCGGGCCTCACCCACGCCGTCTACGGCACCGACGGGTTCGACCTCACCCTGCTCGATCGGGCCGATCGCGCCGTGCTGCGGGATTTCGTCGGCGCCGACGCCGAGGAGCTCGTCTATCTGTATGGCGCCTGCGACCGTGGACGCAGCTGGCGGGAGCTGGCACAGACCGGCCAGGTGTTCGACCGCTTCGTACGTCAGGTGAGGACGCCGGATGCGGCTCAACTTCGGTCGCTTGTGGACCTGAGCATCGTCAACGAACTAGACGTCATCGAGCACGATCCCGCGGTGGCGGAGCGGCACGGCACCTACTTCCGGGAACTGTTCGCCTCCTGGGCCCCGTTGGCCTCGGAGCAGGTCGTCCGCGATGCGCGGCGGGTCTTGCGGCCGTGACACCCGAACCATCGCCGGGACCGGGTTCGACCGCACGCACCCTCGGGCGCGCACGCGTGCGAGCCGTCTACCCGGGCAGCTTTGATCCCTTCACTCCCGGGCATCTGGATGTGGTGAACCGGGCACGCAACCTCTTCGACGAGGTGGTCGTGCTCGTCGCGGTCAACAGCAGCAAGCATCCGGGCACCGACGAAGAGCAGCGAGCGGCCGCTGTCCGGGCCATTCTGCCGGTCGACTGGACCTCCGTCACCGTTGCGGCCTGGAGCGGGCTGACCTCCACCTACTGCCGTCGCCACGAAGTAGGAGTGATCGTCCGCGGCGTGCGTAACACCACCGACCTTCGGACCGAGTACCAGCTCGCCGCGATGAACCAGTCGCTGGGTGTCCCCACCGTGTTCCTGCCCGCGCAGCCCGAACTGGCCGCGGTGTCCTCGACCGCGGTGCGCACGCTGGGCCGCGGGGTCACCGGCCCACGAACGCCCATGGCATAAGCAGGAGACATCGCGAATACTGACGGTGCTCGGCGGGTCGCGGATCACGGGAGGGGCCCCCATGTGGCAATTGACGTTCGCTGCCCGGACGGCGGGTCGTCGCCCGAGAGGACGGACACGTCGTCGAGCTGCCGGCTGGCGTCTGGGCCTGGTCCTGCCGCTCGTCGCCACCGCGGTGCTCGCCTGCGACTCCACCGGCGGCGAGCGGGTGACAGCCGAAGTGGTGGACGGCGCGCTCGTCCTGCGGTTCGACCGCGCCTGCCCGATCAGCTATCTGCGCCTCACCATGCCACCAGGGGAGGGCGAGACCGACACCCGCACCGTGTGGGAGATCGTCGCGGAGGGGGATGCTCCCGTGGTGGAGTCGGTGACCGCCGGTGTGCCCCCCGACGGCTTCCGGGAGGTCACTGACGAGACCGCGGACGGCTTCCCGGCTCCCGTCTCCCTGGTCGTCAAGCACGGTCTGATGTTCTCGGCCAGGATCGACACCGCCGAGCTGGCGGACGGTCGACACGACTATGCGCTGACCCAGATGATGAACGAGATGGTTCCGCACGAATCCCGCTGCTGAGGCGAGGGTCAGCTGGTCAGCCAGCGGTGGATGCAGGTGAGGAGGTCCTCCGCGTCGACCGGCTTGGTCACGTAGTCGCTGGCGCCGGAGGAGATGCTCTTCTCCCGGTCCCCGCGCATCGCCTTCGCGGTCACCGCGATGATCGGCAGGTCCGCGTAGCGGGGCATGGCCCGGATCGCGGCGGTGGCCGCGTACCCGTCCATCTCGGGCATCATCACGTCCATCAGCACCAGGTCGATGTCGTCGTGCCGCATCAGCGTCTCGACGCCCTTGCGGCCGTTCTCCGCGTAGACCACATCCATGCCGTGCAGTTCGAGGATGTTGGTCAGGGCGAAGACGTTCCGAGCGTCGTCGTCCACCACGAGCACCTTGCGGCCGGACAGCTCCCGGACCACCGGATCACCGACCGGGCTGCGGTCGGCGGCCGGCGCCGTGAACGACGGCACCCGTTCCGGGGCGTCCGCCGTCAGGTGCAGCACAATCCGCTCCCGCAGCTCGTCGAGGCTGCCGAGGATCTCCAGCGGGCGGTCCGCGGCCATCCCCTGGAGCAGGGTCTCCTGCCCGGCGGCGAGCGGCTGCCCGTGGTACGCGAGCACCGGCAGGCCGCGCAGGTCGGGATGTTCGTGCAGCGCCTTGAGCAGCGCGGTGCCGTGCTCGTCGGCCGGGTCGAGCTGCACCACGAGCAGGTGGTGGCGGTGCCGGGCGAGCGTGCCGACCGCCGCCTCGACGTCCACCGCCGTCGACACCTCGACCGGGCCGCCGGTCTCCGCGGCCACCCCGCGGACCAGCAGGGTGAGCAGGCCCTTCTCGTGCGGTTCGAGCACCAGCACCCGCCGCTGCTGCTGCGCCACCCAGCGCTGGGCCTCCGACTCGACCGGAGCCGCCGTCGTCGCGGCCGGGACGCCGAGGCCGGTGTCGGGCAGCGGCGCGGTGACCGTGGCGGGCAGGTAGAGGGTGAAGGTGCTGCCCTGGCCGAGGACGCTCTCCGCGGTGATCTGCCCGCCGAGCAACCGGGCGATCTCCCGGCTGATCGACAGGCCCAGGCCGGTGCCGCCGTAGCGCCGGCTGGTGGTGCCGTCGGCCTGCTGGAACGCGTCGAAGATGGCGGTCAGGTGCTGCTCGGCGATGCCGATGCCGGTGTCGACGACGCGGAACGCGATGACGGTCTCCGCCGGCGGCATCCCGGCCGGCAGCTCGTCCGGGCGGGCCCGCTCGATGCGCAGCTGCACCCGGCCCTTCTCGGTGAACTTGACCGCGTTGGAGACCAGGTTGCGCAGCACCTGCCGCAGCCGCTGCTCGTCGGTGTGCAGCCGGGCCGGCACGTCCGGGCCGGTGACCAGGTCCAGCTCCAGGCCGCGCGGCGTGGTGAGCGGGCGGAACGTGGCGTCGACGTAGTCGCGCAGCGTGGACAGCTCGAACGTTTCCGGGTTGATGTCCATCTTGCCGGCCTCGACCTTGGACAGGTCGAGGATGTCGTTGATGAGCTGGAGCAGGTCGGCGCCGGCCGAGTGGATGACGGTGGCGTACTCGACCTGCTTCGGGGTCAGGTTGCGGTTGGGGTTCTGGGCCAGCAGCTGGGCCAGGATGAGCAGCGAGTTCAGCGGCGTACGCAGCTCGTGGCTCATGTTGGCGAGGAACTCCGACTTGTACTTGGAGGCAAGGGCGAGCTGCTGGGCTCGGGCCTCCAGCTCCTGGCGGGCCTGCTCGATCTCGGAGTTCTTCGTCTCGATGTCGTGGTTCTGCCGGGCCAGCAGGGCGGCCTTCTCCTCCAGCTCGGCGTTGGAGCTCTGGAGTTCCTCGGAACGGGCCTGCAGCTCCTCGGAGCGGGCCCGCAGCTCGGCCGCCAGCCGCTGCGACTCGGTCAGCAGCACGTCGGTGCGGGCGTTGGCGACGATGGTGTTGACGTTGACGCCGATGGTCTCGGTGAGCTGCTCGAGGAAGTCGCGCTGGATCTCGGTGAACCGGCCCATGCTGGCCAGCTCGATGACGCCGAGGACCTGGTCCTCGAACAGGATCGGCAGCACCACCAGGTGCAGCGGCGCGGCCGCGCCGAGGCTGGACGAGACGGTGACGTAGTCGGCCGGCACGGCGTCCACCACGATGGCCCGCTTGCTCAGCGCGGCCTGCCCGACCAGCGAGTCGCCGAGGGCGTACCGGCGGCGGGTGGCGTCGTGGCCGTAGCCACCGACCACCCGCAGGCCACGGCCGTCGGTGGTCTCGTCGACCAGCAGGAAGGTGCCGAGCTGCGCGGAGACCAGCGGGGCCAGCTCGTTCATCACCAGCCCGGCGACCACCTCCAGGTCCCGGTGGCCCTGCATGAGGCCGGAGATGCGGGCCAGGTTGGTCTTGAGCCAGTCCTGTTCCTGGTTGGTCCGGGTGGTCTCGCGCAGCGACTCCACCATGGAGTTGATGTTGTCCTTGAGCTCGGCGACCTCGCCGGAGGCGTCGACCGTGATCGAGCGGGTCAGGTCGCCGGTGGCGACCGCGCTGGTCACCTCGGCGATGGCGCGCACCTGCCGGGTCAGGTTCCCGGCCAGCTCGTTGACGTTCTCGGTGAGCCGCTTCCAGGTGCCGGAGACGCCCTCGACCTCGGCCTGACCGCCGAGGCGGCCCTCGCTGCCGACCTCCCGGGCCACCCGGGTCACCTCGGCCGCGAAGCTGGAGAGCTGGTCGACCATCGTGTTGATGGTGGTCTTGAGTTCCAGGATCTCGCCGCGGGCGTCCACGTCGATCTTCTTGGTGAGGTCGCCCTGCGCCACCGCGGTGGTCACCTGGGCGATGTTGCGCACCTGGCCGGTGAGGTTGTTCGCCATCGAGTTGACGTTGTCGGTCAGGTCCTTCCAGGTGCCCGCCACGTTCGGCACCCGGGCCTGACCGCCCAACTGCCCCTCGGTGCCGACCTCGCGGGCCACCCGGGTCACCTCGTCGGCGAACGCGCTGAGCGTGCCGACCATCGTGTTGATGGTCTGGGCGAGCACGGCGACCTCGCCCTTGGCCTCGACGGTGATCTGCCGGCTTAGGTCGCCCTGGGCCACCGCGGTGGCGACCAGCGCGATGGAGCGCACCTGGTTGGTCAGGTTGTTCGCCATCTCGTTGACGTTGTCGGTCAGGTCCTTCCAGGTGCCGGCCACGTTGGAGACGCGGGCCTGACCGCCGAGCCGACCCTCGGTGCCGACCTCGCGGGCCACCCGGGTGACCTCGTCGGCGAAGGCGGAGAGCTGGTCGACCATCGTGTTGATGGTCTCCTTCAGGGCGAGGATCTCGCCCCGGGCGTCGACCCGGATCTTCTGCGTCAGGTCACCCTTGGCGACCGCGGTGGTGACCTCGGCGATGCTGCGGACCTGGGCGGTGAGGTTGTCCGCCATTACGTTCACCGACTCGGTGAGGTCCTTCCAGGTGCCGGAGACGCCCTTGACGTCGGCCTGGCCGCCGAGGCGGCCCTCGGTGCCGACCTCCCGGGCCACCCGGGTCACCTCGTCGGCGAACGAGGAGAGCTGCTCCACCATCGTGTTGATGGTGTTCTTCAGCTCCAGGATCTCGCCGTGCGCGGTGACGGTGATCTTCTGCGAGAGGTCGCCCCGGGCCACCGCCGTGGCCACCTGGGCGATGCTGCGCACCTGGTCGGTCAGGTTGACGGCCATCGAGTTCACCGAGTCGGTGAGGTCGCGCCAGGTGCCGGCGACGCCGCTGACCTGGGCCTGCCCGCCGAGCCGGCCGTCGGTGCCGACCTCCCGGGCCACCCGGGTCACCTCGTCGGCGAACGAGGAGAGCTGGTCCACCATCGTGTTGATGGTGCTCTTGAGCTCCAGGATCTCGCCCCGGGCGTCGACGGTGATCTTCTGGGACAGGTCGCCCCGGGCCACCGCCGTGGTGACCTGGGCGATGTTGCGCACCTGGCTGGTCAGGTTGCCGGCCATGAAGTTCACCGAGTCCGTCAGGTCGCGCCAGGTGCCGGCGACGCCGGGCACCTCGGCCTGGCCGCCGAGGCGGCCCTCGCTGCCGACCTCCCGGGCCACCCGGGTCACCTCGTCGGCGAACGAGGAGAGCTGGTCCACCATCGTGTTGATGGTGACCTTCAGCTCCAGGATCTCGCCGCGCACGTCGACGGTGATCTTCTGCGAGAGGTCGCCCCGGGCCACCGCCGTGGCCACCTCGGCGATGTCGCGCACCTGGTCGGTCAGGTTGCCGGCCATCGCGTTGACCGAATCGGTCAGGTCCTTCCACGTGCCGGAGACGCCCGGCACGTCGGCCTGCCCGCCGAGCTGCCCCTCGGTGCCGACCTCCCGGGCCACCCGGGTCACCTCGGAGGTGAACAGGGAGAGCTGGTCGACCATCCCGTTGAAGACGGTGGCGATCTCGCCGAGCAGCCCGTCGGCGTCCTCCGGCAGCCGCGTGCCGAAGTCGCCGTCCCGGACCGCGGTGAGGCCGGCCAACAGCTGCCGGAGGCCCGGATCGGCCACCGGGCCACCGGCCGCCGGGGTCGTTTCGCGTCGCCGCGGGATCGTCTGGTCGACCACCACTACCGCCTCTGGGACAGCCGGGTGCCCCCCGGCAACGATTGCAACGGCGCAAGTATGCACAGACCCGCCCCGGCCCGCTGGACGGGCGAGGCGGGGTGGAGAGGAAGACGCACCGCCACCGAGGGGAGTCGGCGGCGGTGCGCGGGTCCGGGCGAGGCGGCAGCGCTCGCGTGAACCGGGTGTGAACGAGCCGGGCGGCGGGCCGCCCGGGACCGATCAGGCCTCGGTGAGCTGGCCGCGCAGCTTGGTCAGCGCGCGGGCGAGCAGCCGGGACACGTGCATCTGGGACACACCGACCCGGGCGGCGATCTCGCTCTGGGTCAGGTTGCCGTAGAAGCGCAGGGTGAGGATCTTCTGCTCGCGCTCGTCGAGGGTGGCGAGCGCCGGGCCGAGGGAGGCGCGCAGCTCGGCCAGCTCGTACTCGTTGTCCTCGGTGCCGAGGGTGTCGCCCAGCTCGGTGGCGCTGTCGCCGTCACCGATCGGGGTGGAGAGCGAGACGGCGTTGTAGGCGCGGGCGCCTTCCAGGCCCTCGAGCACCTCTTCCTCGGTGACGTCGAGGTGGCTGGCGATGTCGGCGACCGTCGGGGCCCGGTTGAGGGTCTGGGTCAGCGTGCTGTTGGCCTCGGAGATGCGCAGCCGCAGCTCCTGGAGGCGGCGCGGGACCCGGATGTTCCAGGTGCGGTCGCGGAAGTGCCGCTTGATCTCACCGAGGATGGTCGGGATGGCGAAGCCGGCGAAGTCCACGCCCCGGGAGGCGTCGAACCGGTCCACCGCCTTGATCAGACCGAGGGCCGCCGTCTGGGCCAGGTCGCCGGCCGGCTCGCCCCGGCCGCTGTAGCGGGCGGCGAGGTGGTTGGCCAGCGGCAGCCACGCCTCGATGACCTGGTTGCGCAGCGCCGGCCGCCCCGGGTGGCCCTCGGGCAGCTCGGCCAGGGCCGCGATCAGCTCGCTGGCCCGGGTCTCCTCGCCGGTCACCGCCGTGCGGTGCACCTCGGCGGTCGTCGTCGGCGCGATGGTCATCGTGGTCATGCTGCCCTTCCTGTCCTGAGGAGAACGGGTGCCTCCCGAGCACCGGTCGTGCCAGTCACCCTAGACCAAAGTCTGCCACCTAATCAACCGAACGGACGATGGCGATTTCGCCCAGCAACGGACAAAGGCGCCGTGGCCCGCACCACTTTGGCCGTCAGCGGCGCACCAGCGGCCGGTAGTCGGCGGCGGTGAGCGGCAGCGAGGACACGTTGCCGTCGGCCCGGGGCACCTCCAGCGGCTGCCCGTCGCGGCGGAACGCCACGCTGTCCACGTCCGGGCGCTGGGTCAGCGTGCAGACGATCTGCCCGAAGGCGAGGACCTCGTCGTTGCGGCCGGTCTCCTCACCGGCCTGCCGCACGTCGACGGTGGCCACGGTGCCGGCCAGGGTGGCGCCGGCCACCGCGACCGTGCCCGGCAGGGCGGTGGCGAGGCCGCGGTTCCGCTCGGCGCCGTCCGGCCCGGCCAGCAGGTGCTGCAGGTGCGCGTCCACACCGGGCAGGCCGTCCACCCGGCGGGTGACCGCCGCCAGCCCGTCGCCCCGGACGAAGCAGAGCGGCTCGTCCACCCGCCCGTCCGGCTCGGCCGTCGCCGTGCCCACGGGGGTCGGGAAGCTGCCCGGGGGCCGCTGCACCGGGCGGGGCTCGTCGTCGACCGGCACCCCGCAGCCGCCGAGCAGCGCGGCGGCGAACAGCGCCGGGAGCAGCCGCCGGGTCATTCGCCCGCCCCCGGCAGCTCGACCCGGAACCGGGCGCCCCGCTCCCGGTCCACCACGCCGGCCTGCCCGCCGTGTGCGGCCGCGTGCTGGGCCACCAGGGCGAGACCGAGGCCGGTGCCGTCGGTGCGGGCCCGGGCGTGCGCCGCCCGGCCCCGGACGAAGCGGTCGAAGATGATCTCCCGGTCGACCGCCGGCACGCCCGGCCCCTCGTCGTCGACCTCCAGGACGCCGATCCCGTCGTGCATGCCGAGGCGTACGGCGACCGGGCCGCCGCCGTAGCGCACGGCGTTGTCGAGCAGGTTCAGCAGGATCTGCTCCACCCGGCGCCGGTCGACCCGCCACTGCGCCGGGGTGCCGGCGGCCACCTCGACGAGGCTCTCCGGCAGCTCCCGCTCCCGGCAGGCGGCCCGGGCCAGCTCGGCGACGTCGACCGTGTCGCGGTGCGCGGGCTGCTCGGTGCGGGCCAGCTGGATCAGGTCGTCCACCAGGCGCTGGAACCGGGCCACCTCGTCGGCGACCAGTCCCGCCGCCGTCGCGGTACGCGCGTCCTGGTGCTCCTGGCGGCGGGTCAGCACGCTCGCGGCCGCGGCCAGGGTCTGCAACGGCGAGCGCAGCTCGTGGCTGACGTCGGCGGCGAACCGGCGGTCCCGGTCGATCCGCCGCACCAACTGGTCGACCATGTGGTTGAACGAGGTGGAGAGCCGGGTGAGGTCCGGGTCGGTGGTGGGGTCGAGCCGGGTGGCGAAGTCCCCGGCGGCGATCCGCTCGGCGGCGTCGGCGACCGCGGTGAGCGGCCGGACGCTGTGCCGGGTGGCGTACCAGCCGAGGGCCGCGCCGGCCCCGGCCACCATGATGGCCACCGCGGTCAGCGCCAGCCCGACCACCTGGAAGGTCCCCTCGACCTCGCGCAACGAGGTCAGCTCGTAGTAGCCCAGCTCGCCGGCGAGCGGGACGCCGACCAGCAGCGTCGGCTGCCCGTCGAGGCGGACCAGCTGCACGGCCGGCTGGCCGGCGGCGACCATCCGTTGCAGCTCCACCGGGACCGAGCCGGCCCCGACGTCGGCGGTGCGGGCGTACCAGCCGTCGCGCAGGTGCAGCAGCGGGCGGCGGCTGCTGCCGGTGTCCAGCGAGCGCAGCACCGCCACCACGTCGGGGGTCCCGGTGTCCAGCCCCGACCGGACCACCGCGGCGTCGTAGTAGGCGGCCCGGACGGCGGTGCGCTCCCGCTCGTCGAGCAGCGAGCGGCGGGTCAGGTCGTACGAGAAGAGGGCCATCACCGCGGCGAGCAGCAACGCGCCGACGGCGAAGGCGGCGGTGACCCGGGCGCGCAGTCCGAGGCGGGTCATCGCTGGAGCTTGTAGCCGAGGCCGCGGAGGGTGACCAGGTGCCGGGGGTTGGCCGGGTCCGGCTCGATCTTCTGCCGCAGCCGGCCCACGTGCACGTCGACGAGGCGCTCGTCGCCGGTCTCGTACCCCCAGACGCGGCGCAGCAGCTGCTGCCGGGACAGCACCCGGCCGGCGTGCTCGGCCAGCTCGCAGAGCAGCCGGAACTCGGTCCGCGTCACCGGGACGGGACGGCCCGCGCGGCGGACCTCGCCGGCCTCGGGGCTGATCTCCAGGTCACCGAAGACCTGGGCGGGGACGGCGTCCGCCACGACCCGGCCGCGCCGGCGCAGGGCCCGCAGCCGGGCGGACAGCTCCTTGATCGCCACGGGCTTGACCACGTAGTCGTCGGCGCCGGCCTCCAGCGCGGCGACGATGTCGTGGGTGTCGTCGCGGGCGCTGACGACCACGATCGGGACGTCGTCGTCGCGGCGCAGCCGGCGGATGCACTCGAACCCGTCGAGGCCGGGGAGCATGAGGTCGACCAGCACGTTGTCCGCCGGGTCCTCCCGCTGCCGGCGCAGCCCCTCCTCCGCGGTCGCCGCCCCGGACGCGGAATAGCCCTCCTCCTCCAAGGCGAGCAGGAGTGCGAGCCGGATGCGGTCGTCGTCCTCGATCACCAGTACGGCCGTCATATGCGCATCATGACCGCCCGCGCACGGGTCACCCAAATGCGTCAGCCGTTCCCGGCTTTTGTCATGGAAATGACATACAACCGCGCGACGCCCTCCACGATCCCTGCGGAGGGTGGAGCGGACCGGACATGCGGGGCCGCGAGGGAGGAACCGTGAACGGCAGCACGCTGGTCGGGGCGCTCGTCGTCGGGCTGGCGATCGGCGCGGTGGGCCGCCTGGTCGTGCCGGGCCGCACGGCCGCGCCGGTCTGGCTGACCCTCGCGCTCGGGGTCGCCGCCGCGCTGCTCGGCGCGATCGTCGCGGGCCTGGTGGACAGCGGTCCCGGCGGACCCGCGGTGTGGCCGCTGGTCGTGCAGTCCGGCTTCGCCGCCATCGCGGTCGTCCTCGCGGTCATCGCCGCCGGCCGCCCGGTGACCGGCAAGGAACCGCCGTCCCGGTCGGGCGCGCGGCGGAAGGAGGGATCGTGACGGTCGTACCCTCGGAGCACCTGATGCTGCTCATCTGCGACGGCTGCGGTGACAGCGTCACGGGCACCGGCTGCATCCTGCCGGACGCCGAGGTGGTCTGGACGCTGGTGTTCGAGAACGGCTGGGTCGGCTCACCCTTCGCCTCCGGGCCGCACCACTGCCCGCGGTGCGGCGCGCGGGCCACCGTCGAGGCCGGCGGCCTCGGCGTCGACGACCTGGACGAGGTCGGCGGCGCCCCCGCCGTCCCCGAGACCGACTCCGCCGACCGGATACGCCGGGCGCTGGCGGAGGCCGCCACGGTCGGCGACCGGGTGCTGGTCGACCTCACCGAGGTCGAGGTGATCGACTCGGCCGGGCTGGGGCTGCTGGTCCGGGCCCGGCAGGAGGCCCGGCGCGACGGGCGGCGGCTGTGCCTGGTGGCGCCGTCCCGGTTCGTGCGCACCGTGCTGCACACCATGCGGCTGGACGGGGTCTTCGCGGTCTTCGACAGCCGCGCCCGGGCGCTGGGCGGTCCGGTCGTGGCGGCGGCGCCCCGCCGGCCCGAGGCGCCGGTGGAGAGCCGCGAACGAGTCGAAGGAGCCCGCAGCTCGTGATGTCCTGGCCGTACCCCGACTTCCCGTTCGCCAACGACGGGCCCGCGCCCGACGACGCGGACGTGCGGCTCGCCGCGCTGGTGGCGCAGCGGTTGAGCATCGACTGGACCACCCGGCGACAGCAGATCACCGTGACGGCACAGAACCGGGTGGTGATCCTGGCCGGGATGGTGGCCGACCCGGAGACCCGCCGGGTGGCCGGCGAGCTGGCCTGGGACGTGTCCGGCGTGTTCGACGTCTGCAACGCGCTCCGGCTGCGCTCGGCCGGGTGGCGCCGCAACCGGTGACCTACACCGGTGACGGCGCGGTCGACACGGCCAGCAGCACGGCTTGGCTCGACCTGCTGGACCGGCTGAAGATCAGCTACTCGAACTGGACGTATTCCGACGCCGGTGAGGGCAGCGCGGCGTTCCGGCCGGGCACCTGCGCGGGCGGCACCTACGCCGGCACGGCCGTGCTCACCGACTCCGGCAACTTCATGCGCAGCCGCATCCGCACCCCGGACAACTTCCCCACGTCCTGACCGGCGCGACCGGCGGCGGCCCTCCCCGGGCGGGCCGCCGTCGGTCAGTCCTCCAGCAGGCCGGAGCGGCGCCAGAGCAGCCGGCCCGGCCCGGCGATCAGGCCCAGCTCGGTGAGGTGCTCGGCGATGCGCTGGGCGGACCAGCGCAGGGTGGCCCGCCAGTGCGGGTTGGCCCGGGCCGCGGCCACCCCGACGGCCGGCGCGATGCCGACGGCCGCGTAGGCCCGCGGATTGACCAGGCGGCGGGTGATCGAGTACGCGGCCCGCCCGATCACCAGCCGCGCGTAGCCCAGCGCGACGGGGCCGGCGGCCTCGACCTGGCGGGCCAGCTCGTCGCGGGCGAACCGCACGTGCCGGGCCTCCTCGACCACGTGGATCCGGGACACCATCCGGATCAGCGGCTGAATCGTCTCGTCCGCCATGGCCTCCCGCTGGAAGGCGTCAAGGATCTCCTCGGCGATGAGGATGGCCGCGTACATCTGCGGGCCGGTGGCGGTGGCCTTGAGCCAGCGCCCGAGCAGGTGGTCGACCGGATCGGCCCGGTAGACCGGGCAGCCGATGGCCTCGATGAGCCGACCGAACATGATGGAGTGCCGGCACTCGTCGGCGACCTCGGTGAGCGCGTACTGGGCGTGCCGGGTGGTCGGGTCGGCGTCGTAGTAATGCCGGATGAGCATCTGCATGAGGATCGTCTCGAACCAGAGCCCGGCGCTGGCCGCGCTGGCCACCTCGTGCTTGGTCAGCTCGATCCGCTGCTCCTCGCTCATCCCCTCCCACAGCGCCGTGCCGTAGAGGCTGCTGCGCCGCGGCGGCATCCAGTACGCCCCGGGGGTGTGCGGCGCCGACCAGTCGATGTCGACGACGGGGTCGTAGCTCGTACGCACCGAGGCGGCGAGCAGGCGGGTGGCCACCGCCTCGCGCGGGAATCCGGCCGACGTCCCCTCCATGGCCCCTCCTGGTTGACGTAACTTCAAGTAACTGTTACGAGTGGTAGCATGCGACGCACCTCCACCGATGTCAATGGCTCGGACGCACCGCCGGACCCGGCCGCACCTCCGCGCACCGGCCGGCGCGACCGCTGGGCCGACCACCGCGAGCAGCGACGGCAGGAGCTGATCGGGGCCGCCGTGCAGGCGCTGCTGCGGCACGGGCCGACCGTCGACATGGACCAGGTGGCCGCCACGGCCGGGGTCAGCAAGCCGGTGCTCTACCGCTACTTCGCCGACAAGGCCCAGCTCTGGCTGGCCGTCAGCGAGGTGGTGGCGGCCCGGGTCGTCGACGCCGTGGCACCCGCCGTAGAGCAGGTCCGCGAGGAGCGCGCACTGGTCGAGGCGACCATCGACGCCTACCTGAGCATCATCGAGTCCGAGCCGACGCTCTACCGGTTCCTGCTGCACGAGGCCGGGCATCCCGGCATCCAGCAGGTGGTGGCCGGCACGAGCCGGCAGGTGGCCACCGGCCTGGCCCGGGTCATCGGCGACCGGCTGCGCGCGCTCGGGCTCGACGCCGGCCCCGCCGAACCCTGGGCGTACGGGCTGGTCGGGTTCGTGCAGGCGGTCGGCGACTGGTGGGCCACGCACGGCCAGCCGATCCGCCGGGCCGCGCTCACCGACTACCTGACCACCCTGCTCTGGAGCGGCATCGAAGGGGTCCGGCGCGGCGCCGACCTGCCCCACGAGCTGACCCGCGCCCACGAGCGGATCGACCAGTGAGCTGGCAGGGCCCGGCCGAGATCGCCGGCACCGCGGTCCGCCTGCACGCCAGCGGGCGCTGGGAGCCGGTCGACGGGCGCTACCACTGGGCCGGGCGGATCGAGCCGGAGCCCCGCGTGCTGCGGCTGCTCCGCTCGGGCCGGCGCGACGTCGAGGTGCGGGTCGGCGAGCGGGTCGCCCGGGGCCGGCTCGCCGAGGCCGACCCGTGGGGTGGGGTGCGGATCACCGGCGTGGGCGAGCCACCGTGGCCGCCCGGCGCCGACGAGGACTGACCGCCACGCGGCCCCGGCCTGGGTCACGTCGTCGCGTCCCAGACCTGCGACTCGAACTCCCTGAGCCGTTGCCCCATCTCCTCCGGCCAGGCCGTCCGGAAGGGATGATGGTCGGCCGGGATCACCCGGACCATCTCCTCGACCATCTCCCGCGGGTCGCGCTGGTGCTTCAGGTAGTCGGCGAAGTCGGGCCGATCCAGCAGGGCGGTCGACGGATCCCACCACTGGGACATCGCCTCCACCCCGGTGTCGTTGTAGCCGGTCCGGTAGGGGCCGGGGTTGACCACGGCGACCCGGACGCCGCGCGATTCGAGCTCGCCCTTCATGGCCCAGGCCAGCGCCTCGATGGCGTGCTTGGTGGCGGCGTAGACGCCGACGAACGGCCGGGTCCGGATGCCGACCGCGGAGGACACCCAGACGATCTTGCCGGCGCCGCGCTGGAGCATCGGCGGCACGAGGTCCTGCACGAGGTGCAGGTGCGCGAAGACGTTCACCTCGAAGGACCGGCGGACGCGGTCCATGGGGATCTCCACCACCGCCCCCGCCTCCTGGACTCCGGCGTTGAGCACCAGGATGTCCACCCGGTGCCGCCGGGCGGCGGCGCGGTCGGCCGCGTCCGTCACGTCCAGCTTGATCGCGTCGAGGGTCACGCCGGTGCGCTCGGCCTCGGCGCGCAGCTCGCGTACCTGCGGCCAGATCTCGGCGCCGGCGACGACGTGGTGGCCGGCCCGGGCCAGGCCGAGCGCGGCGCCTCGGCCGAGGCCGCTGCCGGCCCCGGTGATGAGGATGTCGGCCACGCCGGTCAGCCCTGCCGGGCCTTCTGCCGGGGATCGGCCTTGTTGAGCACGAACACCTTGCCGCGGCGGCGTACCACGATCGAGTTGGCCTTGCGCTTGAGCGCGCGCAGGGAGCTTCGGACCTTCATCCCGTTCCTCCGTTCCCGCTGGTTCCCCGTTCGGGGTCGCGTACCCGCCGGGGCCCCCGTCATGCGCGGGGGCGGCGGGTCTCCCCACCGCCCCCGGCACGGTCACGGGTAGCTGACCACGTTCACGGGAACGGTGTTCGTGCCCTGCGCGGTGCCGCCGGTGTCGTTGATGACGTGGGTGATCGAGCCGTTGCCGCCGAGCGAGACGGTGAGCAGGCTGTGGAACCGTACGCCCGCCCTGGTCGGCGCCTCGAAGCCGTGGTACGCCGCGATGGTCGGGTCGACGTTGAAGTAGCAGTAGCTGCCCATCCCCCAGCCCTCGAACGAGGTGACCGCGTCGGCCACCTTGAACGCGGCGTAGCCGACCCGGGAGCCGTTCATCCAGGCCGACGCGCTCGGCGGGTCGTACGGCAGCTCGTTCTGGAAGAAGATGACGCGCCCGTTGTTGCCGTTCCAGATCACCTCGTGCTTCTGGTAGTGCTCGACGAACAGGCCGAGCCCGGTGACGTTGTTCCCGTTGACGATGAGGCCGGTGTCGGCGGTGTTCACGGTCCAACCGATGCCGGTGCCGTGGTCGCCGCGCCACGCCCAGATGTGGTCGATCAGCGCGTCGTTCTGGTTGACCACCAGGCTGGTGGTGGCCTTGCCCGCGCCGGCGCCGCCGATCCGGAAGAAGACGTCCTGGATCGAGGTCGGGTTGGCGGCGTGGCTCGCGGTCGAGCCGGCCGCGCCGACCTGGAGCAGCACCGGCGAGTTGACCGGGCCGGCGTCGAAGAGCAGCCCGGCCAGCCGGACCCCGTCGACGTCGGCCACGGTCATGGGAGTCACCCCGTTCTGCGGGATCAGCGTCGGGTAGCCGACGCCGAGCACCACGGTGCCGGGGCGGTTGACCGTGATGGTCTGGTTGACCGGGTAGACACCGGGGGTGAAGAGCAGGTTCAGGCCCTGCGCCAGCGCCGCGTTGATGGTGGCGGCCGAGTCGCCCGGCTTGGCGACGTAGAACTGGCTCAGCGGCACCGAGGTGCCGGGGGTGGCGCCGCCCAGCCAGGACGCGCCGCTGGCGTTGGTCCGGGTGGACGGGACGAACACCTGGTAGCTGCCACCGCCGTCGAGGTACAGGTATGGGATGTCGCGGCTGACCGGGGTCTGCGCCAGGGTGGTGTACGCCGGGTTGGGGAAGCTGGTGGCCGGCGCACCGGCCACGCCGGAGTTGGTCATGTTCCACACGGCGTTGAGGTAGCCGCCGACGTTGCTGTCCCGGGTGTACCACTGCTGCTGCGAGTACGGCTGGACCACGCCGGTGACCCGGCTGTCCGCGATGTAGCCGCCGCTGGCCCAGCCGTAGCCGTTCGGGGCCAGGTTGAGGTCACCCTGGATGTCCATGCGGCGGAACGGCGCGGCCTGCGAGACGGCCCACCGGGTGAACCCGGCCGACGGGAACACCTGCATGTTCGACGCCGACCGCCAGAAGTTCTGGGTGGCGTTGCCGTTGAACCAGCCGGCGTCGACGGTGACGTCGCCGTGGATCCGGACGTCGCCGGGGTTCCGGCCGAGTCCCATGATCGAGGTGTAGAAGCCGATCTGCGCGTTGATGCCCGAGTAGTCGCCGGGCTTGAACATGAGCGCGTACCGCTGGGTGCCGAACTGGTTGGACTCCTGGGTGCGGAAGACCGCGTCGAGCTGGCTCTGGATGCTCGCGCTGGACATCGACGGGTCGAAGGTGATGACGTTCGGTCCGAGCGAGCCGCCGCCCGGGATGGTGCCGCCGCCGGTCGTGTTCACGGTGAGCTCCCAGAGCGAGTATCCCCAGCCGGTGGCCCGGGCGGTGCCGTACATCCGCACGTATCGGCCGGAGCCGCTGACGGTGAGGGTGTCGGTCCCTCCGTCCCCGGTGGTGGTGGCGTACACGGTGGTCCAGGCGGCGCCGTCGGTGGAGGTCTGGATCTGGTACGCCCGCCCGTAGGCGGCCTCCCAGTTCAGAACGACCCGGCACAGGGTCCGGACGCTGCCGAGGTCGACCTGGAGCCACTGGGGATCGCTGGCGGCGCTGGCCCAGCGGGTGGTGGCGCTGCCGTCCACCGCCGCCGTGGCGGGGGTGCCGGCGTTCTCGGTGGACGAGGCGGTGGCGGGCCGGCCCTGCGCCGCGTTGGTCGCGGTGTCGCAGCCGGCGCCGCCGCCGGTGACGCCGTAGACCTGGAACTCCCACAGCGAGTAGCCGTAGGCGGTGGCCCGGGCCGTGCCGGTCATCCGCACGTAGCGGCCGGTGCCGGTGACCGTGAGGTCGTCGGTGCCGCCGTCGCCGGACGCCGTGCTGAACACGGTGGTCCAGGCCGCGCCGTCGGTCGAGGTCTGGATCTGGTACGCCCGCGCGTACGCGGCCTCCCAGACCAGGGTGACCCGGGAGACGGTGGCGGTGGCGCCCAGGTCGACCTGGATCCACTGGGGATCGTCGAAGGCGCTGGACCACCGGGTGCCGGTGTTGCCGTCAGTGGCGTTGCCGGCCGGGGTGCCGGCGTTCTCCACCGAGGAGGCGGTGGTGGGCCGCCCCTGGGAGAGCAGCGGGTCGGCCGCCCGGACCGGGGACGGCGGTGCCACCAGTGCCACGGTGGCGAGCAGCGCGGCCAGCACGGCGAGCGGCCGGCGCAGCGGTGGACGGGATGGACGGTGGTGCGGCGGGACGGGTGACATGGGCGTCTCCGTGGCGGGGGTGGTGGGGGCGGAACGACGGACGGGCAGCAACGTGTCGCGGCCGTCGTTCCGCTGGACCCTTCCCCCGGACAGGGACACATGTCAATTCTTCGACGCCGTGTCCGAGACTTTTTTCGCGCCTTGTGAAAAGTCCGGAACTAAGCCCGGGGCGGCCGCCGGGAACGCCCTCCCGGCGGCCGCCGCGGGGAGCTCAGGCGACCGTGCAGGGGGTGCCGTTGAGGGCAAAGGAGGTGGGCCTGCCCGTGTTGCCCGTGTGGGTGGCCTGGAAGCCGATGCTCACCGAGCCGTTCGGGGCGATGGCGCCGTTGTAGGAGACGTTGCGGGCGGTCACCGCCCCGCTGGCCGGCGCGTACGTGGCGTTCCAGCCGTTGGTGATGCTCTGCCCGGCGGGCAGGGTGAAGGCGAGGCCCCAGCCGTTGACCGCCGTGGCGGCCGTGTTGGTGATCGTCACGGACGCGGTCAGCCCGGTGTTCCACGCGCTCACCGCGTACGCGACCCGGCATCCGCCCGCCGGCGGCGGCGTGCTCGGCGGCGGCGTCGTGGGCGGGGGGCTCGTCGGCGGTGGGCTGGTGGGCGGCGGGCTCGTCGGCGTCGTGGTGTCCAGGCCGAAGAAGCGCACGGCCTGGGCCGCGTCGACCGGCAGGTTGTGCGAGACGCCCTGCATGCTGATCGCCTCGACCGTCGCGGTGCCGCCGGTGCCGCCGTAGCGGGTGCGGGTGTAGCCGGCCTGCGGGCTGTCCGTGTACGCCGGCGTCTGACCCAGCCCGTTCACGTCGGTCCACTGCTTGATCTCTTCGGTGAAGTTCGGGTAGCGCAGCGTCTCGTCGTTGGTCCCGTGCCAGAGCTGCATCCGGGGCCGCCGCCCGCTGTATCCCGGGTACGCGTTGCGCACCAGGTCACCCCACTGCTGCGGGGTCTTCACGACCTGGCCGTTGGCGCACTCGCTGTTCCACTCGGAGCCGTTGGTGGTGGCGAAGCAGCCGAAGGGCACCCCGGCGTAGGCCGCACCGGCGTTGAACACGTCCGGGTAGAGCCCGAGCAGCACGTTGGTCATCATCGCGCCGGAGGAGACGCCGGTGGCGAAGATGCGGTTCGGGTCGACGGGGTACCGCTGCCGCACGTGGTCGACCATCGACTTGATGCCGACCGGGTCGCTGCCGCCGTCGCGGCGCAGCGCCTGCGGGGAGGAGACGTCGAAGCACTGGCTGCTCCGGGTCACCGACGGGTAGACGACGAGGTAGCCGTACCGGTCGGCCAGCGCCGCGAACTGGGTGCCGGAGTACATGGCCGGCCCGGTGCCGGTGCAGTAGTGGTTGACCACGAGCAGGCCCGGCCGGGCGGCGACGGTGTCCGGGACGTACAGGTACATCCGCAGGTTGCTCGGGTTGGCGCCGAAGTTCGTCACCTCGGTCAGCGCGGCCGCCGCGGCGGGGCCCGGGGCGGTCACCGCCGCCAGGGCGGCCAACCCGGCGGCGACCACGGCGGCGCCGAGCAGTCGGAGCCTTCTCCTTCTGGGCAGCATGGCATCTCCTCAGGTGGTGGGGACGCCGCGCAGGGCGGGGTGCGCCCGCGGCGTGCTCGCCGGCGAGGCGCCTTCGACGGCGGCCCGGACCCTCGGAGACGAGATAGACGACCGCGAATCGACGCGGTCCGAGTCGGAGTCTAGGCCCCGGCCACGGGGCCGACAACAAGTTCCGGAAACGCTCGGGCCGCCGGCCCGGATCCGGTCAGGCGGGGAACAGCTCGGCGAGGAAGCGGTCGAGCAGGGCCACCTGCCGGTGGGCCGGAAACGCCGCCGGGTCGAAGAGCGCCTGGACGACCAGGCCGTGCGCGAAGGCCGCGCAGGTGGCCACCAGGTCGTCGGGGTCGAGCCCCGGCCCGGGCAACGCGGCATCCACATGGGACCGCAGCCGCGCCCGCCACCGGTCGTAGCGGCGGCGCTGGTCGGCGGCGAACTCCTCGTCGGCCAGCGCGCCGTCCCAGTAGCTGACCCAGACCCGGCTCATCACGGTCGCCTCGTCGGTCAGCGGCAGCACGTCGAGCAGGGCGGCCCGCAGCGCGGGTCGGCCTTCCCCCGCCGCGGCGTGGCGGTCGCGCGCGTCGGTGTGCCGCTCCGCCACGTCGACGGCGTGCCGCACCAGGGCCCGCTTGTTCGGGAAGTAGTGGGTCAGCAGCCCGGTGGAGACCCCCATCTCGGCGGCGACGGCCCGCAGCGTCAGCCCGCCGAAACCGCGGGCGGCCAGCACCCGCCAGACCGCCGCCGAGACGTCGGCGCGGCGGGCGTCGTGGTCACCTCGGGCCGGCATGGGGCTAGAGTACATAACAAACGTTCGGTACGCACCTTGGAGCGACATGTTCTCCCTTCCCCTCACCGACCGGGCCACCCTGCAGCCGCTCGCCCCGTGGCAGGCGGCGGAGTTCGCCGAGTTCGTCGCGCGCACCCGCCCCCACCTCGCGCCCTGGCTGCCCTGGGCGCACACGATCACCGACGCCGACACCGCCCGCGCCTTCCTCCAGCGCTACGCCGACGCCCAGGCCCGCGACGCCGGCTCCATCCACGGCATCCGGCTGGACGGGAAGCTGGTCGGCGGCACCCTGTTCCGCACCTTCGACGCCGCGGCCGGGGTCTGCGAGATCGGGGTCTGGCTCGCGCCGGAGGCCGAGGGGCACGGGCTGGTGACCCGGGCCGCCCAGCGGATGATCGACTGGGCGCTCGGCGAGCGTGGCCTGGCCCGGGTGGAATGGCGGACCGTGCCGCACAACGCCCGCAGCCGGGCGGTGGCGCGGCGGCTGGGCATGACCCGGGAGGGCGTGCTGCGCGCCGCGTTCCCGTTCCTCGGCGAGCGGCTCGACATCGAGGTCTGGTCGCTGCTGGCCACCGAGTGGCGTGCCGCCTCGCCGGCGGGCGGCGCCTAGACGCTGATGACGACCTTCGCCCGGGCGTGCTCGCCTTCGAGGTACCGGATGGCCTCGGGCACCTCGTGCAGCGGATAGGTCCGGTCGATGACCGGGGTGAGGCGGCCGGCCTCGGCGTGGGCGCGCAGCGTGTCGAGGTGCTGCCGGCCGGGCGCGGCCGCCAGCGTGGCGATGCGCTGCCGGACGAAGGGAGCCAGCAGCCGCCCGCGCGCGATGAGCCAGACCGGTCCGACGAGGCTGCCGCCGCGGTACACGCCGCCGCCGGAGAGCACCAGCGTCCCGGTCGGGGTCAACACCCGCCGGAGCGCGGTGAGTGAGCGGTTGCCGACCAGGTCCAGCACGACGTCGTGGCGGCGGGCGTCGCGGGCGAAGTCCTCGCGGGTGTAGTCGACGACGTGGTCGGCGCCGAGCGAGCGGACCAGGTCCACGTTGCGGGTGCTGCACACCCCGGTCACGGTCGCGCCGAGCGCCTTGGCCAACTGGACCGCCAGGGTGCCGACGCCGCCGGAGGCGCCGTTGATGAGAACGCGGTGGCCGGGCTCCACCTGCCCGACGTCGCGCAGTCCCAGGAGGGCGGTGACGCCGGCCAGCGGCAGGGCGGCCGCCTGCTGCGCCGTCAGGTTCGCCGGCGCCGCCGCGACGAGGGTCTCGGGCACGCACACGTACTCGGCGAACGCGCCGTTGGCCTCGCCGAGGTCACCGAAGACCGCGTCGCCCGGGCGCACCTGCCGAACGCCGGCGCCGACGGCCTCGACCCGGCCGGCGAAGTCCCGGCCACGGACCCGCGCCCGGGGCGCCGACCGGCCCATCGTCAACCGCGCCAGCCGCGGATCGCCGCGCATGGCGTGCCAGTCGTACGCGTTGAGCGCGGCGGCCTCCACCCGTACGAGCACCTCGTCGGCGGCGGGCACCGGTGTGTCCAGCTCCGCGAGCGTGAGCGTCTCCGGCGGGCCGTATCGGTCCTGGACGATCGCCTTCATGTTGCCCTCCTCGGGTGTACGGCGTACACCTCACGGTAGGTGTACGCCGTACACTCGTCAAGGGCGTTATGGTTCAACCGCCGCCGGAAGACGAGGAACGAGATGGCTGAGCAGGCTGAGACGCTGCGCCGGACCCCGTTGAGCAGGGACCGGATCCTGCACGCCGCCGTCGCGCTCGCCGACCTGGCCGGAATCGAGTCCCTCAGCATGCGCAACCTCGCCCAGGATCTGGGCGTCGTGCCGATGGCCCTCTACAAGCACGTGGCCAACAAGGACGAACTGCTCGACGGCATGATCGACGTGGTCGTCGGCGAGATCGACCCGCCGGTGCGCGACGCCGGCTGGAAGCACACCGTGCGCCGGCGCATCCTCTCGGCGCGGGAGATGCTTCGGCGCCACCCCTGGGCGCCGCTCGCGATCGAGTCGCGGAACATGGCGACGCCGGCCCTCCTGGCCTACCTCGACTCGATGGTCGGGGCGTTGCGGGCCGGCGGGTTCTCCACCGACCTCGCGCACCACGTGATGCACGCGATGGGCAGCCGGATCCTGGGCTTCAGCCAGGAGCTGTTCGACGCCTCCCGGCGCGCCGGCCGGTCCGGCGCGACCGACCCGGAGCCACCGGCGGCCTTCCCGCCGGAGGTCGCGGCCCGATTCCCGCACCTCGCGGAGATCGCCGTGGCGGCGTCCCACGACGACGCGTCGGTCGTGGGGCAGGGCTGTGACGACCAGTTCGAGTTCGAGTTCGCACTGGACCTGCTGCTGGACGGCATCGAACGGCTGCACCAGGAGGGCTGGACGTCGTCCCGCCGACCCCGGTGAGCGGCAGGACGTCTAGGCGGCCTCGGCGGCGGTGCGGCGGCGTACCTCGGCGAGCATCCCGTCGACCGAGCCGGCCGGGTCGGTGACCGGGAACTGCACCGCCCGCACCACCGCCTCCGGATCGAGCAGCAGGGTGAGCCGCTTCAACCGGGTCACGCCACCGGCCCGGAAGGTCGGCAGCAGCAGGCCGGCGGCGAGCCGACCGTCCTCGTCGGACAGCAGCGGGAACGGCAGCCGGGCGTGCGCGGCGAAGGCGGCGAGCTGGTCCGGGCGTTGCGTGCTCACCCCCCGCACCTCGGCCCCGGCCGCCCGGAACAGCGGGTGCCGGTCGGCGTACGTCCGTGACTCCAGGGTGCATCCGGCGGCGCCGGGGATCTCGCCCCAGCCCGGCGGGAGGGCCGGTGTGCCCGGCGCGAACGCCCCCGGGAAGAGGTAGAGCACGGTCCACCGCCCGGACGCCGCCGGCGACTCCGCGCCGCCGTCGTGCCGGGGCAGGCTCATCGGGGGTACGCGGCGGCCCACCAGCCGGTGCGCCCGGCGTGCCTCGGCCGAGTCCTCGCCGGCCGTGGCGGTCAGCGCGCCGTCACCCATCACGTGCCGGGTGCCCCAGTCCTGGAGGGCGACCAGCACCGGCAGCAGGGCCTCCCCCTTTGCGGTGAGCAGGTAGTCGTGGCGCGGCGGGTGCGCCGAGTAGGGGTCGCGGCGCAGCACGCCGTGCGCGACCAGCCCGCCGAGCCGCTCGGTGAGGGCCCGCCGGCTGACGCCCAGCTCGCGCTGCAGCCCGTCGAACCGGGTGACGCCACCGGCGATCTCGCGCACGATCAGCACGGTCCACCAGTCGCCCAGCACACCGAGCGCCTGCGCGATGCCGCAATCGGCGTCGCCGAGGTCCGCCCGTCTCACATCCCACCTCCCGCTCGGCCCGCACCCCCGACTATAGTCCGTTTCAGATTGGAACTCACTGGCTCGGATCGGGGGTTGACGGCATGTCCGTCGAGCAGGGGGCCGGAGTGTTCTGGCGCTGGTGGACCGCCGGCACCACCAGTTCGGTGGGGTCGGCGGTCGGTGCGGTCGCGTTGCCGCTCACCGCGCTGACCGTGCTGGACGCGTCCGCGTTCGAGATGGGCCTGGTGGCGGCCGGGAGCTATGTCGCCTGGCTGGTGATCGGACTGCCGGCCGGCGTCATCGTCCAACGGCTGCCACTGCGCGGGGCGCAGGTCGGCGCCGACCTGGCCCGGGCCACCGCGGTGGCCTCCGTGCCACTCGCCTGGTGGTGGGGCCGGCTCACCGTGGCCCAACTGGTGATCGTGGCGCTGGTGGTCAGCTTCGCCAACGTGCTGTTCGACGTCGCCAACGCCACCTTCCTGCCGGCCATCATCGGCCGCGACCAGCTGCACGCCCGCAACAGCCTCACCTCGGCCACCCACGCCGCCACCCAGCTCAGCGGCCCCTCCCTGGGCGGCCTCGCGGTGCAGGCCCTCGGCGCGGTGCCGGCCGTGCTTGTCGACACGGTCAGCTACCTGGTCTCCGCGGCGCTGCTCGGGTCGCTGCCCGCCCGCCGGGTCGACGCGCCGGACCGCTGGCCCCCGGTCCGCGCCATGATCGGCGAGGGCTGGCGGTACGTCACCCGCCACCCGGTGATGGGCCCGACCATGTGGACGGCCACCGCGGTCAACTTCGTCTGCGGGGCGCAGCTCGCCGTCTACCCGCTCTACCTGGTCCGGGAGCTGCACGCCCCGGCCGCCCTGGTCGGTGTGCTGCTCGCGGTGGAGGGGGTCGGCTCGCTGGTCGGCGCGACCCTGACGCCCTGGATCACCCGGCGGTGGGGCACCGCCCGGTCGCTGCTGGTCGCCTGCGTGGTGGCCGTCGGCGGCGCGTTCCTGGTGCCGCTGGGCGCCGGCTGGCCGGCGTATCTCGCCTTCGCCGCCGGCAACGTGGTCTTCGCCGGTGGCGTGGTGGTGCTCAGCGTGACCACCCGCACCTACCGGCAGACCGCCAGCCCACCGGACCTGCTCTCCCGGGTGATGGCCACGGTCCGCTTCGTCTCCTGGGGCGCCATCCCGGTGGGCGGGCTGCTCGCCGGTGCGCTCGCCGGGGTCGCCGGAGGCCGGGTCACCCTGTTCTGCTTCGCCGCGGCCACCGCGCTGGCTCCCCTCGCGCTGCTGCTGTCCCCCGTGCGCCGCCTGCGCGACCTGACCGACCTGCGGATCGAGGAGCCGGCCGACCGGGAGAGCGTTGCGGCCCGCTGAGCCCGGCCAGCTAGCCGGCCTCCGCCGCGCCCCAGTCCCACAGCGCCCGGAGAACCGGCAGCAGGGCCCGGCCACGTTCGGTGAGCGTGTAGGTCACCCGGGGCGGCCAGGACGGGGTTCGGTGGCGGGCGACCACACCGGCCGCGGTCAGCTGGACCAGGCGATCGGTCAGCACCTTGTCCGACAGGGTCGGCAGCGCGTGTGCGAGGTCGCTGAACGAGTGCGGACCCCGGGCGACCGCGCCGATCACCAGGGCGGTCCACCGGCCGCGCAGCGCGGCCAGGGTGACCTCCACCGGACAGGACGGATCGGGGCGGGCGTCCCTGCCGGCGCAGAGCCGGCGCAGGTCCACCCCGTCGTGGCCAACCGTTTGGTGAGTCACGAGACCGCCTCCTAGCGTTCGGCACGGCCGTTCGTCGCCAGCTCAGGGGGAACCATGCGCATCCACCATCTCAACTGCGGCTCCATGCGGGAGGTCGCCCCGCCGTCCGATCCGGACGGCGTGCTCCGGCCGTTGCCCGCAGTCTGCCACTGCCTGCTCGTCGAGACCGACTCCGCCGGCTTGGTGCTCGTCGAGACCGGTTTCGGCACGCTCGACGTCCAGGACCCGCAGGGGCGGCTCGGCCCCGACTTCCTCGCCTGGGCGCAGCCCGTCCTCGACCCGGAGGAGACCGCCCTCCGCCAGCTTCAGCGGCTCGGGTACGGCCCGGCCGACGTACGCCACGTCGTGGTGACCCACCTGCACCGGGACCACACCGGCGGGCTGGCCGACTTCCCGCACGCGCGGGTGCACCTGCACGAGGCCGAGCACCGCGCCGCCACGGTCGTCGGCCACGACCGCTACCTGTCGGCGCACTGGGCGCACGACCCGAGCTGGGTCACCTACTCCAGCGACGACGGGGAGCGCTGGCTGGGATTCGACGGAGTCCAGCAGCTCGACGGCCTACCGCCGGAGATCCTGCTGGTGCCGCTGGCCGGGCACACCCCGGGACACGTCGCCGTGGCGGTGCGACGCCCCACCGGCGGCGGCTCGGCGTGGCTGGTCCACGCCGGCGACGCCTACTTCTACCAGGGGGAGGTCCAGCCGGGGATGCCGCCAACCCCGTCGATGTTCGACGTCCTGCAGGCGTCCGTCGAGACGGACCGCCCGCTGCGGCTGCGCAACGTGGGACGGCTCCGGGCCCTCCTCGCCGAGCAGCCGGATCAGGTCGACGTCGTCTCCGCGCACGACCCGTGGGAGTTCGCGCGGCACCGGCAGGAGGCTCCGCCGAACCGGGCCTGACGGCCGGCCGGACCGTCGGCGCTCAGTCCGGCAGGACGGCGTCGGCGACCCGGCGGGCCCGCGCCGGGCGGGTGAGCACGTCGACGTTGTCGAGATACTGGTCCACCGCGCCGACCGGCGGGCGGGCGCGCAGCACCGGGTCCGCGATCGCGGCGCGCAGCGCGGCGGTGAACCGCTCGGCGTGCAGGACCAGGAACGGCCGGTCGTGGAACGGCCGGGCGGCCGGGTCGACCGGCGCGGCCAGCCCGGTGTCGTTGGTCCACGCCGCCACCGTCTCCAGCGCCTGGACCAGCCCCGCCTGCCGCCGGGGCCACCCGCCCGGCCCGAGGGCGACGGTCAGCGCGTCCACCACGGGCGCCGCGGCCGGCAGCGCCGCGAAGACCGTGCCGAGCCATTTCGCGTACGGGGGCCAGCGGCGGTGCAGCAGCAGGCCGAGGCGCATCAGGTCGCGGGCCAGCCCGGCGATCACCACCCGGCTGCCCAGCTCGTCACCGACCTCGGCGCAGCGGCCGGCCAGGTGCTCGGCCTGCCCCACCCGCTGCCACCCGGCCGCCAGCACGTGCCGCCAGACGTCGTCCGGATACCACGCCAGGCGGGCCCGGACGCCGGTGAGCGCCCCGCCCAGCCCGTCGTGGAACACCGCCCCGCCGGTCAGCTCGGCGAGCCGCTGGGTGGGCACGGCCAGCCAGTCCGCCACCGTCATGCCGGCCCGCGGGTCCCCGCCCAGCCGGTCCCGCAGCCACGCCCCCAGCTCGTCGACGCTCACCCCGAGCCGCTCGCCGTCGGCGCGGGCCACGCCGAGCCGGACCGTGGGGCCGCCGGTGAACCGGGTCGGCCAGCCGAGGAACTCGGCCGGCAGCCCCGCGTCGAGAACCGCCCGCACCGGCGCCACCTCGGCCGCGGCGGCGACGAAGAGCTGGGTGCGCGGCCCCCAGTCGTGGTCGGTCGACCGGGGCGTGTCCAGGCCGAGCAGCTCCGAGCCGCCGTCGAGCAGCCCGGCCGCGTAGCGCAGGCCGGGCAGCCGGCGGGCCAGCAGCGGGGCGACCACCTCGTCGTGGAACCGGTGCGCCAGGGTCAGCCCGGGTACGAACGTCACCCCGCCAGTCTGCGCACCCGGCGGCGGCCGCGCCGCCCGGTTTCGACCTCGGGCCCGGTCAGCGGGGGTGGTGACGGTCCCGCCGCCCGGTTTCGCCCTCAGGCCCGGTCGGTGGAGGTGATGGGTCCCGCCGCCCCGGTTTTGACCTCGGGCCCGGTCAGCGGAGGTGGTGGCGGTCCGCCCAGGCGGAGATGGCGGCGGCGATCTCGGCGGGACGGTCCTCCGGCGCGTGGTGCCCGGCCGGCCCGCAGGCGACCGTCTCCAGGGCCGCCAGGTTCCGCGCACACCAGTCGGCCAGCTCCGGGGTGATCAGCAGGGTCGGTGAACCCTCGAAGGTCAGCAGCAGCTTGGGCACGTCGTCGCTGGCGGCCAGCCACCGGTCGTAGGCCTCGATCCGGGCGACCAGCTCGGCCGGCTCGCCACCGAGCGGCATCTGGCGCGCCCAGGCCAGCAGCGGCCGCCGGCTCTCCCGGGTCGGGTAGGGCGCGAGGTAGGTCTTCAGGTCCTCCTCGCCGACCGGCTGGAGCACCCCGCCGGTGAAGGCCTGCCGGACCAGCAGGTCCTCATCGAGCACGAGCTGCTCGCCGACGCCCGGTGTGCGGATCGCCTCGGAGCGGGCCCGGGCCTGCGGCGAGAGGTCGCTCCACGCCATCGGCTTGACCATGGTCTCCAGGAACGCCACGCCGCGGACCCGATCGGGGTGCCGGGCCGCCCAGTCGAAGGCGAGCGCGCCGCCCCAGTCGTGCCCGACCAGGACCACCCGGTCCAGGTCGAGCGCGTCGAACCAGGCGTCGAGGTAGCGGGCGTGGTCGGCGAAGAGGTACGGCGAGTCCGGCTTGCCGGAGCGGCCCATGCCGATGAGGTCGGGCGCGAGCAGCCGGCCCGCCCCGAGCCGGGGCAGCACCCCACGCCAGGTGTGCGACGAGCCGGGGTTGCCGTGCAGGAGGACGAACACCGGCCCGGTGCCGGTCTCCTCGTGGTGGATGGTCGAGTCGAGCACCTGCGTCTCGGGCATGTCCGGCACTCCTTCGTCAGTCGGGTGGGTCGAGTGGGGTGTCCAGCAGCGCGGTCAGGTCCCGGACGAACCCCGCCGTCCGCGGGTCGTCCCGGCCGCCGAGGGGGGCGAGCAGCTGGCCGAGCAGCGCCTGGACGGTGTCGATGGCGGGGCGGACCACCTCACGACCCCGGTCGGTCAGGGTGAGCCGGACCGCGCGGGTGTCGGCCGCGTCGCGCTCGCGTCCGACGAGCCCGTCGGCCTCCAGGGCCCGGGCCAGCTTCGACACGTAGAGCGGCTCCAGGCCGGTGTGGTCGGCCAGCTCGCGCTGGCTCGGGTGCAGGCCGGCGCGGCGCATCCCGTGCAGCGAGGAGAGCAGCACGTACTGCGCGTGGGTGAGGCCGAGCGGGGCGAGGGCCCGGTCGACCGCCACCCGCCAGCGCATCGCCAGCCGCCAGACCAGATGGCCGGGGCTGGGACCGATCGGGGTTCCCTCCATGGCCGAAACAGTACATGTACATGATGTACATGGCTAGTATTTTGCGGTCGCGTCCCCCACCTCGTCAGTGGGCTGTGCCAGGCTGTCGGCGTGGCACACCGACCCCCGATCCTGCTGATCGACTCCCCGAGCCTCTACTTCCGCGCCTACTTCGGCGTCCCCGAGTCGGCGGCGAAGACGGACGACGGCCAGCCGGTCAACGCCGTCCGCGGCTTCCTCGACATGCTGGCCCAGCTGGTCCGCACCCGGCGGCCCGACCGGATGGTCTGCGCGCTCGACCACGACTGGCGGCCGGCGTGGCGGGTGGAGCTGCTGCCGTCGTACAAGGCGCACCGGGTGGCGCCGCAGGGCGGCGAGGTGGTGCCGGACACGCTCTCCCCGCAGGTGCCGATGATCCTGGAGGTCCTCGACGCGCTCGGCATCACCGCGGTCGGCGCCACCGGCTACGAGGCCGACGACGTGCTCGGCACCCTCTCGGTCACCCAGCCCGGCCCGGCCGAGGTGGTCTCCGGCGACCGTGACCTGTTCCAGCTCGTCGACGACGAGCGCCAGGTGCGGCTGCTCTACGTCGGGCGTGGCGTGGCCAAGCTCGACGACTGCGACGACGCCGCGGTGCGCGCCCGCTACGGCGTCCCCGCCGACCGCTACGCCGACTTCGCGGCGCTGCGCGGCGACCCGAGCGACGGCCTGCCCGGCGTGCCCGGGGTGGGCGAGAAGACCGCGGCCCGCCTGATCGAGCGCTACGACGGCCTGCCCGGCATCCTCGCCGCGCTGGACGACCCGGGCTCCGGCTTCGCCCCCGGGCTGCGCACCAAGCTCAACGCGGCCCGGGACTACCTGGCCGTCGCGCCGAAGGTGGTCCGGGTCGCCCTCGACGTACCGCTGCCGGACCTGGCCACCGCGTTGCCGGCGGCGCCGGCGGACCCGGACCGGCTGCTGGAGCTGGCGCAGCGGTGGAACCTCGCCGGCTCGTGCCGGCGCCTCGTGGACGCGCTCGCCATGCCCCGGTCCTGACGGCCCGGCCGGGCCGCCTCGGCCCGGCCGGATCAGGCGGCGGCGTGGTAGGCCAGCACACCCCGGTTGACCGCGGCGATCGCCTGCCGGGCGGTGGAGCGCAGCTCGGTGGAGGCGCCGCCGGAGTCGGCGAGCTGGCCGAGCAGGTCGACCACCTGCCGGGCCCAGCGGACGAAGTCGCCGGCCGGCATCTCGCCGTCGATCTGGTGCCCGCTGGCGAGCACCTTGGCGAGGGCCTCGCCGCGCGCCCAGCGGTAGATCGGCCAGGCGAAGCCGAGGTCCGGCTCGCGGGTGACGGCCAGTTCGCGGGAGGCCTCGTCCGACTCGATGTCCCCCCACAGCTTCAGCGTCTCGTCGACCGCGTCGACGACCGCGCCGCGCGGCAGCGAGGCCCGCTCGTCGACGTCGCGGCGGGCCTCGAAGACCACCACCGAGACGGCGGCGGCCAGCTCGGCCGGGGAGAGCCCGTCCCACACCTTGCGGCGCAGGCACTCGGCGACCAGCAGGTCGGCCTCGGTCCAGATCCGGCCCAGCATCCGGCCCGCGTCGGTGACCTCGCCGTCGGCGGACAGGTAGCCACGGGAGGTCAGCAGCGCGACGATCCGGTCGAAGGTGCGGGCCAGCGAGCCGGTCCGCCCGGCCACCCGCTGGCGCAGCTCCTCGGTGTCGCGCTCCAGGCGGCGTCGCCGCTCGGCCCAGCGGGCGTGCTCCTCCCGGTCGGGGCAGGCGTGGCAGGGGTGCCGGCGCAGCTCGGTGCGGAGCTGGCTCAGGCGGTGGTCCTCGCCGACCGCCTGCCGGGAGCGCCCGCCCCGCCGGCCCCCGTGCCGGTCCAGCCCGGTGCCGCTGACCTCGGCGGCCAGGTCGCGGCGGGCCGCCGGCGAGCGGTGGTTGAAGTGCTTGGGCACCCGGATCCGGGCGAGCACCTCCGCCGGGGTGGTGAAGTCGCCGGGGGTGACCCGCCCGGCCCACCGGTCCTGCGTGAGCACCAGCGGGCGGGGCTCGCCGAAGCCGCCGGTGGCCGGGTCGAGCACCACGGCCAGGCCGGCCCGCCGGCCCGAGGGCACCCGGATCACGTCGCCCACCCGCAGCCGTTCCAGCGAGGCGACGGCCGCCGCCTTGCGCTGGGTCTGGCCCTGCCGGGCGATGGCGCGCTCCCGGTCGGCGATGGCCACCCGCAGGGCGAAGTATTCGTCGAAGTCGCCCTGGTGGCAGGACGCGTCGGCGCCGTACGCCTCGATGGTCTCGGTGTTGCGCTGCACCTGCCGGGCCAGGCCGACCACCGACCGGTCGGCCTGGAACTGCGCGAAGGAGGACTCCAGCAGGGCCCGGGCCGGCTCCGCGCCGACGGTGCCGACCAGGTTGACCGCCATGTTGTAGGAGGGCCGGAAGCTGGACCGCAGCGGGTAGGTGCGGGTGGAGGCGAGGCCGGCGACGTGCCGGGGGTCGGTCTCCGGCGACCAGACCACCACGGCGTGGCCCTCGACGTCGATGCCACGCCGGCCGGCCCGCCCGGTGAGCTGCGTGTATTCGCCCGGGGTGAGGTCGACGTGCGCCTCGCCGTTGAACTTGACCAGGCGCTCCAGCACCACGCAGCGGGCCGGCATGTTGATGCCCAGGGCGAGGGTCTCGGTGGCGAAGACCGCCTTGACCAGGCCGCGGACGAACAGCTCCTCGACGACCTCCTTGAACGCGGGCAGCATGCCGGCGTGGTGCGCGGCGAGCCCGCGCTCCAGCCCGTCGAGCCACTCCCAGTAGCCCAGCACGGTCAGGTCCTCGCCGGGGATGGCGGTGATCCGCGACTCGACCACCTGGCGGATCTCGGTGCGCTCCTCGGGCGAGGTGAGCCGCAGCCCGGCGGCGAGGCACTGCTGGACGGCCGCCTGGCAGCCGGCCCGGCTGAAGATGAACAGGATCGCCGGGAGCAGGTTCTCCCGGTCCAGCCGCTCGACGATGTCGGGGCGCATCGGGCCGCGCCAGCGGGGTCCGCGCCGGCCCGCGCCGGGGCCGGCGCTGCGCCCCTCCCCCAGCTCCAGCCGTCGCACGGTGTCGCGGGTGTAGCGCAGCAGCTCGGGGTGGACGTCGTGCTTGCGGGCCGCGTCCGCGTCGTGGAACAGGTCGAACATCCGCTTGCCGACCAGCATGTGCTGCCAGAGCGGCACCGGGCGGTGCTCGCTGACCACCACGGCGGTCTCCCCGCGCACGGTGACCAGCCAGTCGGCGAACTCCTCGGCGTTGGAGACGGTGGCGGAGAGCGAGACGAGGGTGACCGAGGCGGGCAGGTGGATGATCACCTCTTCCCAGACGCCGCCGCGGAACCGGTCGGCGAGGTAGTGCACCTCGTCCATCACCACGTAGGCCAGGCCCTCCAGGGTGGCCGAGCCCGCGTAGAGCATGTTGCGCAGCACCTCGGTGGTCATCACCACCACGGGCGCGTCGCCGTTGATCGCGTTGTCGCCGGTGAGCAGGCCGACCTGCTCGGCGCCGTAGCGGTCGACCAGGTCGTGGTACTTCTGGTTGGACAGCGCCTTGATCGGCGTGGTGTAGAAGCACTTGCGCCGGGTGGTCGGCCCGCCGCCGCCGTCGGCCGCCGCCGGCTTCCCGGGGGCGCCGCGCAGCGCCAGGTGTACGGCGAACTCGCCCACCACGGTCTTGCCGGCGCCGGTGGGCGCGCAGACCAGCACGCCGCTGCCCCGTTCCAGGGCCTCGCACGCCTCCCGCTGGAAGTCGTCCAGGTCGAACCCCAGATCGAGCGCGAACTCGTCCAGGGCCGGAAAGGCGGAGGCCTGCGCGGCCCGGCGGCGCGCCGCGGCGTACCGCTCGGCGGGACTCGACATGTCCCCAAGATTAGTTGGTGCCGACGACGGCCACCGGCCAAGGCCGTCCGGCAGTGGGGTCGGAGCGGGTCGGTAGGGTGCACGACGTGCCGGATCATGCCGAACCGCCCCGAGTCTCGAGCGGCGCCGACGACGCCGTCCGCCCGAGCCCGTCCCGTCGCCCCGTGGCGGCGGTGCTCTTCGACTTCCACGGCACCCTCGCGCAGGTGGAGGAGCCCCGCGAGTGGGTGCTCGCCGCCGCCGCGGCCTGCGGGGTCGAGCTGGACCGGATGCGGGCCACCGCGCTGGCCGACCGGCTGCTCACCGCCGGCCGGGCGGGCGGGCCACTGCCGGCCCGGGTGCCGCCCCGGCTGGCCGAGCTGTGGGCCGACCGCGATCTCTACCCGCACGCCCACCGGGGCGCCTACACCGGGCTGGCCGAGACGGTCGACGCCGGCATCGACGGGTTCGCCGACGCGCTCTACGAGCGGCTGCTGGTGCCCGAGGGCTGGGTGCCGTACCCGGACACCGAGCCGGTGCTGGCCGCGCTCCGGGAGGCCGGCGTGAAGGTGGCGCTGGTCAGCAACATCGGCTTCGACCTCCGGCCGCTGTTCGCCGCCTGGAAGCTGGACGGGCTGGTCGACGCCTGGGCCCTGTCGTACGAGGTGGGGCGCTGCAAGCCGGACCCGGGGATCTTCCTGCGGGCCTGCGGGATGCTCGGCGTCGACCCGGAGCGCGCCCTCATGGTGGGCGACAGCCCGGCCGACGCGGGGGCCGTGGCGGCGGGCTGCGAGGTGCTGGTGCTGCCCGGCGCCGACCCGGGCCGGCCGAACGGGCTGGGCGCCGTGCTCGACCTCGCGCTCCGGCACTGACCGCGCGCCCGCCCGCACCGGATGCCGCACCCCGGCCGTCCGGCGGTTGCCCCACGCGCGGCGGCCGGCGGTTGCCCCACGTTCGGCGGGCGGCAGTTGCCGCACGATCGGCGGCCGGCGGTTGCCGCACGTTCGGCGGCCGGCAGATGCCGCACGCCGGGCGGGCGGCGGTTGCCGCACGTCGGACGGCCGGCGGCCCGGCGGCACCGGGGCTGGCCAGCGGCGCTAGCGTAACGGCATGACGCCCGACCGCTCCTTTCGTGCCCGGGTCCCCGGACGGCTGTCCAGCGGCCGGCCGGGCGCCGTCGGGCTGGTGCTCGGCGGGGCGCTGTCGGTGCAGTTCGGGTCGGCCGTGGCCACGCTGCTGTTCCCGCGTACCGGAGTGGCCGGGGCCGTCACCCTGCGGCTGACCATCGGCGCGCTGCTGATGCTGGCCGTGTGCCGGCCCAGCCTGCGCGGGCACGGCCGGGGCGGCTGGGCGGCCGTGATCGCCTTCGGGCTGGCCCTGGCCGGCATGAACTCGATCTTCTACCAGGCGATCGAGCGGATCCCGCTCGGGCCGGCCGTGACCCTGGAGGTGCTCGGCCCGCTGGCGCTGTCCGTGGTCACCGCCCGGCGGCTGGCCGCCTGGTGCTGGGCCGGGCTCGCGCTGGCCGGGGTGGCCCTGCTCGGGCAGGGCGGGTTCGACCGGCTGGACCCGGTCGGCGCCGCGCTGGCGCTGGTCGCGGGCGCGCTCTGGGCGGCGTACATCGTCTGCTCGGCCCGGGTCGGCGGACGGTTCCCCCGGGCCGACGGGCTGGCGCTGGCGCTCGCGGTGGCCGCGCTCGTGACCCTGCCCATCGGGCTGGTGGGGTCGGGCGGCCGGCTCTGGCACCCGGCGGTGCTCGGGCTCGGCATCGGGCTGGCCCTGCTCGCCTCGGTGCTCCCGTACACCCTGGAGCTGCTGGCGCTGCGGCGGCTGCCCACGGCGACGTTCGCCGTGCTGATGAGCCTCGGGCCGGCCATCGCCGCGCTCGCCGGGTGGCTGGTGCTCGGCCAGGCGCTGCGCCCCGTGGAGGTGCTCGCCATCGGCCTGGTGATCGCCGCGAGCATCGGCGCGGTACGCGCCGGCGCCCCGGCCGCCGCGCCACCGCCCGCCCGGGCGGGGCGCCGAGGGCGGCGCGCTGGTCAGCGCAGCAGCCGCAGCGCCGCCGGTGCGGCGCTGACCCGCACCGGCAGGTCGAACGCCCGCTCCCCGTCGACGTACGTGGTGATGCCCTCGGCGTCCAACTCCACCGTCCGGGCCCGGTAGCTGCGGACCAGCGGGTGCGTGACGTGGGTGCCCTGGTAGATCCGGGGCTTGACCCGCATGAGGGTGCGCCGGTCGAAGCGACCACCGACCACCACGTCCAGCAGGCCGTCGTGCGGGTCGGCGTCGGGGCAGATCCGCATGCCGCCGCCGTAGCTGGCCGCGTTGCCGACCGCCACCAGCACCGCGTCCATCTCGTGCTCCACGCCGTCGAGGCGCAGCCGGTAACGGCGCGGCCGCAGCCGGGCCAGCTCGACCAGGATGGCCAGGTCGTAGCGGCGCGGGCCGCGCGGCCAGCGCATCCGGTTGGCCCGCTCGTTGACGATCGCGTCGAAGCCGGCGGCCAGCACGGCGCCGTACCAGCGGTCGCCGCCGCCGGGAGTGGTCAGCCGGGCCAGGTCCACCGGGCGGGTGCGGCCGGCGCGCAGCGCGTCGGCGATCACCCCGACGGCGGCGAGGGGGTCCGCCGGGAAGCCGGTGTCCACGGCGAAGTCGTTGCCGGTGCCGGCGGGCACCGGTCCGAACGGGACCGCCGTGCCGGCGACCGCCTGCAACGCCCGGTGCACCGTGCCGTCCCCGCCGACGGCGACCAGCGCCCCGGCGCCGGCCGCGACCGCCGCGTGGCACGCCGCCTCCGCCTCCTCCGGGGTACCCGCCCGCAGCAGCTCGACCGGCCGGCCGGCGCCGCCCAGCCGCTCCAGCACCTGGGGCAGCAGGCCACGGTGCCGTCCCCGGCCGGCGGTCGGGTTGGCGAGCACGGCCACCGGGCCGGGCGGGACAAGATCGTGCGCGGTCACGGCGAGCACCGTACGGCACGAACCACGCCGCTCACCAGGGGCGACACCCCTACCGCGGCCGCCGCGCCTCAGAAGGTGATGCACACCTTCAGTGCGGTCCGCTCGTCCATGGCCCGGTAGCCGTCCGGCACCCCGTCGAGGGTCACCGACCGGTCGAAGACCGGGGACGGGTCGATGGTGCCGTCCAGCACGTCGGCCAGCAGCTCCGGGATGTAGGCGCGGGCCGGCGCGACCCCACCGGCGAGGGTCACGTTGCGGTCGAACATCTGCTGGATGTCCACCCCGGCGCTGCCGCCGTGCGGGACACCGACGTAGCCCACGGCGCCGCCGTCCCGGGCGATCGAGATAGCGGTCCGCATCGACTCCTCGGTGCCGACCGCCTCCAGCACGGCGTGCGCGCCCTGCCCCTTGGTCAGCTCCCGGACCGCGGCGATCGCCGCCTCGCCCCGCTCGGCCACCACGTCGGTGGCCCCGAAGGAGCGGGCGATGTCGGTGCGCGCCGTGTGCCGGCCCAGCGCGATGATCTGCTCGGCGCCGAGCCGCTTCGCGGCGAGCACCCCGCAGAGCCCGACCGCGCCGTCACCGACCACGGCGACGGTGGCCCCGGGGCGGACCCGGGCGGCGCGCGCCGCGTGGTGCCCGGTGGCCAGCACGTCGGAGAGCGCCAGCAGCGCGGTGAGCAGCCGCTGGTCGCCGGCCGCCTCGGCGGGCAGCTTCACGAGGGTGCCGTCGGCGTGCGGCACCCGCACGGCCTCGCCCTGGCCGCCGTCGGAGCCGACAGAACCCCAGAAGCCGCCGTGCGGGCAGGAGGTGTGCAGGCCCTCGCGGCAGAAGTCGCAGGTGCCGTCGGACCAGACGAACGGCGCCACCACCAGGTCGCCGACCCGCACCGAGCCGACGTCGGCGCCGACGGCCTCGACCACGCCGAGGAACTCGTGCCCGATGCGCTGCCCCGGCTGCCGCTGGGCCACCCCCCGGTACGCCCACAGGTCACTGCCGCAGATGCAGGCCAGCACGGTGCGGACGACGGCGTCGGTGGGGGTGCGGACGGCGGCGTCCGGCACCTCCTCGACCCGGATGTCGTTCGGGCCGTGGATCACGGTGGCGCGCATGGGCGGGGTCCTCCCAGATGGGCGGGGCGGGCGCCGGGCCGGTGGTGCGGCCGGCGGCGGGGCGGCGGCCCCGGGCGAACCCTAGACCGCCCGGGACGCGCCCCGAACCCGTTCCACCGGCCGCGTGGCGGGGCTCACCGGTCAGCGCACCACGAGCCGCCTGCTGACCGGGGCGGCGCCGTCGCCCTTGACCTTCAGCGTCCAGTTGCCGGCGCCGCCGAGGGTCACGATTGCCTCCGCCGTGCCGTTCGGTTCCGCCTTGACCCGGGCGGCCCGCTTGCCATCCGGGCCGAGCACGTCCAGCGTCCGGGCGGCGGTGGTCTTGTTGGTCACCCGGAACTGGATCTTCTCGCCGGGCTCGGCGATCAGCCCCTCCGCGCCGGTGATCCCGGCCGCCGTCAGCTCGACGGCGACCGCCCGGTCGTACGCCGTCTCGGCCGCGGCGCTGGCCACGGCGCCGTCGTCGGAGACGGTGATCCGGGTCCGCACACCGTCGCCCTGCCGGCCGGGCTTGCAGGCGACCTCGTACAGGCCGGTGGCGAGGGTGGCGGGCAGGTCCCCGGTCTTCCCCGGCGCGACCTCCCCGGCCTCGGCGACCACCTTGGTGAATCCGTCCCCCTCACGGCCGTACAGGTAGACGCCGGTGGCCTGCTGCCCCCGGTTGGTCACCGTGAAGGTGACCGCGCCCGGGTTGAAGAGCGTGGTGGCGACCTCGCAACTGGTGTCGGTGGCGGTCACCGGGACCTCGACACCCTTGGGGGCGGGGTCGTCGTCACCGCAGGCGGTGAGGGCGGCGGTGGCGCAGATCGCGGCCACGACGGCGGCGGTACGGCTCTTCATCGGCTCTCCGGGGCGGAGGTCAGCGCGCTGACCAGGACGGACGCCGACAACCACCCCCGGAACACCGCCCGGGGGGACTTCGGCGGAGTCAGGAGAGTCTAAGCGGGCTGGCCGTCCTGGCAAGGGGACAGGTTGGCGCGACCTCCGGACCCGCCGAGGCGGGTCAGTGGCCGACGTGGGCCAGCCCGCTGGCGATCACGTCCCGCCGCCCCCACCGGCCCGGCACGTCGAGCAGTTCCACCCGGCCGAACCGGGCCGGCACCCGCGGCGCCATGAGCAGGTGCTCGCCGGCCGCCTCCAACCCGAGCAGGGCGCGCAGCAGCAGGAACGGGCTCGCCGTCGCCATCGCCTGAGGGTTGTTCGCGGTCGGGTAGCGCACCGGATACTCGGTCAGCTCGCGCGGATAGCCGGCGAATGCCTCGGGCAGCCGGCCCTGGAAGTACCGGGACACGTCCACCATGGCCTCGGCGATCCGCCCCGCCTCCTCGGCGAAGCCGTACCGGCGCAGACCCCAGGTGACCAGCGCGTTGTCGAACGGCCACACCGCACCGACGTGGAAGCCGAGCGGGTTGTAGCGTTCCTGCCCGGTGGCCAGGCTGCGGATGCCCCAGCCGGAGAAGAGCCGGGGCCCGACCAGGTGGGCGGCCACCTGTGCGGCCCGCTCCGGCGGGATGATCCCGCTCCACAGCAGATGCCCCATGTTGGACGCGAGCGCGTCGACCTGCCCGCCGTCACCGTCCAGGGCCAGCGCGTAGTAGCCCCGGTCGGCGATCCAGAAGTCCCGGTCGAAGCGTTCCCGCAGCGCCGCGGCCTCCCGCTCCAACCGGTCGGCGTACGCCGGGTCGCCCCAGAACTCCCGGGCCATCCGCGCGCCCCGCAGCTTCGCGTCGTACGCGTACCCCTGGAGTTCGCAGGTGGCCAGCGGCGGGCCGGGCAGCCGTCCGTCGGCGTAGCAGATCGCCTCCGGCGAGTCCTTCCAGCCCTGGTTCGCCACCCCCGAGCGCTCGTTGCGCCGCAGGTACCGGACGTAGCCGTCGCCCAGCAGGTCGCCGTACTCGTCGATCCAGCGCAGGGCCGCCCGGGCCTCGTCCTCGAACTCCCGCACCAGGTCGACGTCGCCGCTCCACCGCTCGTACTCGTCGAGCAGGATCACGTAGAGCGGGGTGGCGTCGGCGCTGCCGTAGTACGGGGACTCCGGGCGCTCCTCGAAGGCCACCATCTCCCCGTAGCGGAACTCGCGCAGGATCTTGCCGGGCTCCTCGTCGCGGAAGTCGTCGAGCACCGCGCCCTGGTCGATGCCGAGCATCCGCACCGTCGCCGACGCCAGCTCGGGCGCGACCGGCAGCGCCATGAAGCTCGTCAGGATGCTGTCCCGGCCGGTGATGGTGGCCGCCCACGGCAGGCCCGCGGCGGGCATCACCTGGTTGGGCAGCGTCAGCGGCGAGTAGCGCAGCGCCGCCAGGTCCACGAGGCTGCGCTGGTAGGCCTCGGTCAGCGCCTCCCAGTCGCAGCTGAGCTGCGGCGTCCGGGACAGCCACCCGGTCAGGTCGTGCTGCCGTTCCTCGGCGCCGGCCCGGGGCCGCCGCTCCAACCGGTCCCGAACGTCCACCCCATCCGGACGCAGCACCACCCCCCGCACCCGCAGGGTCGTCGTCCAGGCCTGCTTGGGCGCCAGCCGCACGGCCCAGGTGAAACCCCGCTCGTCCACCCGCACCGGTTCGCTGCTGGTCACCACCGTCTCCCGCTGGAACCTCTCCCGCTGGTAGCCGAGGCACAGTCCGCGCTCCTCGATCCGCTGGTAGAGCCGCCCCGGCGCCGTCCGCTCGGCGGCGACGCCCAGGATCGGCGCGAAGTCGCTGCCCACGTCGAGCCGGACGGTGAACTCCTCCGGCTCGTGGTGGTGGTTGAACACCGTCAGCCGCTCCTCGAAGGCGCCGCCGGTGATCGCGCGCTCCCGGATGAGCGACGACTTGGCGTCCACGTAGTGCGTCGGGGCTCCCGGGACCAGGAAGAACCGCAGCTGGAGATGGTCCCGCTCGGCCACCGACAGCGCATTCAACCGCTCCCCGTTCAACGTGAGGCGCCAGACCGACAGGAACCTGGTGTCGAAGTCGAAGAAGCCCACCGGGTTGGCCACGGTCGCCTCGATGTCGCCGTTGTCCTCGCTGAGCACGAAGACGTTGCCGTCCAGCACGCGGACCAGGTTCGGGTTCATCCGGGCTCCCCACGCCCGCCGGCGCGGACCCGAGGATGCCGCGCCCCGACCGGCGCCGGGAAGAGCCGCTCCAGCAGCACCACGAACCGGAAGCGCCCCTCGGCGGTGATGTCGTTGCGCAGCCAGGCGGTGAGCGGCTTCGCCTCCCCCCGACACATCCGGAGGAAGAAGTCCCGGCGGGTCCTGATCACCGTGTCGGCGTGCCCCGCCCGGCGGTCCACCGCGATCCGGCCGTGGTTGATGGTCAGGTGCCAGACGTCGAGCCCGTCGGCCCCCTCCAGCTCGAACCGGATCGTGCCCGCGGTGCGGCGCAGCAGCCGTTCGGGTGCCTGCCGGGCGAGCTGCGCGAAGAACTCCTCGATCGGATCGGACACCGCACCGCCTCCCGGGAGAGGACCGTCGCGCCGCCGCCACCGATGCTCCGGCCGGCCGCGACGACGGACGCGTCCGCACCGCCTCGGGCGCCGCCCCAGACTATCGCCGGGCACCGGCACGGACCCGGGGATCGGGGGAACTGCGGCGGCCGGCAGGATGGCGGGATGCGCCTGGTCTCCCTGCTCCCCTCGGCCACCGAGATCGTCTACGCGCTCGGGCTCGGCGACGACCTGACCGGGGTCACCTTCGAGTGCGAGGTGCCGGCCGCGTACCGGGCCGGCACCACGGTCGTGGTGGGCGGCCGGGACACCCGGGGCATGAGCCCCGGCGAGATCGACGCCTACGTCAAGGGCCAGCTCGCCGCCGGCGCGGACCTCTACACCCTGCACGCCGGCGCGCTGGCCGGGCTGGACCCGGACCTGATCCTCACCCAGGATCTGTGCCGGGTCTGCGCGATACCCTCGGGCCGGGTGGCGGACGCCGTCGCGCACCTCGGCTGCCGGGCGGAGGTGCTGTCGCTCGACCCGTACACCCTGGGGGACGTGCTGGGCACGATCCTGGCCGTGGGCGCGGCGGCCCGGGTGCCCGACCGCGCGGAGGCCCTGGTGGACGCGCTGCGGGCGCGGCTCGCGGCGGTCCGCACGGCGGTCGCCGGCCGGCCCCGGCGGCGGGTCGCCGTGGTGGAGTGGGTGGACCCGCCGTTCGGCGCCGGGCACTGGATCCCCGACCTGGTCGAGGCCGCCGGTGGCGAGCCGGTGGCCACCCACCCCGGAGCCCGGTCCACGCCGACCACCTGGGCCGCGCTGCGGGCCGCCCGGCCCGAGGTGGTGCTGGTCGCGCCGTGCGGCTTCCACCTGGACGGTGCCGCCGCGCAGGCCACCGAGGTGGCCCCGCACTTCCCCGGCGCGGAGGTCTGGGCGCTGGACGCGGACGGGCTGATCGTGCGGGCCGGCCCGCGCCTGGTCGACGGCGCCGAGGCGATCGCCGCGATCCTGCACCCCGGCGCCGTCCCCGCCCCGCCGGAGGGCGCGGCCCGCCGGGTCGCCTGACCGGGACGGCTGCGCCTCCCCACTCACCGCGCTGGCGGCGTTCCCCGGCCCCGGCCACCACCCTCGATGCGGTGGTGTCGATCAGGCGCCGGCCGGTTGGCCGTCGCGGCCGAGCGGGGCGAGCCGGCGCCAGCGGGGCAGCTCGGTCACCACCGTGGCCGCCACCAGCAGGGTCACCGCGACCGCGACCGGCCGCGGCCAGGCCGCCCAGGCCCCGAGCGCCGCGGCGACCAGCTGCAGCAGCACCAGCGCGACGGTGACCAGCCCGGGCACCGGCACGATCGCGTGCCGCTTGTCGCCGGGGGTGGCGAACACGGTGGGCAGGCCGATCAGCAGCACCACCGAGGCGACCGCCAGCACCACGGAATGCCGGGCGAGTGCCCACGGGGTGGCGACCCAGGCGACCAGTTCGGTCAGGAAGCGCAACGCGGACGGCAGGTCGGCACGCCCGGGCCGGTCGTTGTCGGTCACGGCGCCAGTATGCCGAGCCACCGAGCCGGACAGTGCTCCAGGGAAACCCTCTTGCCGCCCTCCGCCCGGCCCGGCAGGGTGGCGACGTGGACCTGCACACCGCCCTGGCCGACGCGGCGGGCCTGGCCGCCGGCACGGTGGTGCTGGTCGAGGGCGACAGTGACCGCCGCGCCATCGAGGCGGTGGCCCGCCGGCAGGGCCACACCCTGGCCGGGGTGGCCGTGGTCCCGATGGGCGGCGTCACCAACCTCCGGCACTTCCTCGACCTGTTCGCCGGCCGCCGGATCACCGGCCTCTACGACGCCGGCGAAGAGGAATACGTCCGGCGCGTCCTGTCGGCCCCCGGCGCCGACCTGTCCCCCGCCGGCATCGCCCGGCTCGGCTTCCACGCCTGCCGCGCCGACCTGGAGGACGAACTGATCCGGGCGCTCGGGACGGCCCGGGTCGAGCAGCTCGTCGAGGCCGCCGGGGACCTGCGGTCACTGCGGCGCTTCCAGCAGCAGCCCGCCCAGCAGGGGCGGCCGCTGGCCGGCCAGCTCCACCGGTTCATCGGCACCCGGTCCGGCCGCAAGAGCCAGTACGCGACGCTGCTCGCCGACGCCCTCGACCCGGCCCGCACGCCCGCGCCGCTGGACCGGCTGCTGACCCTGCTCTGACCGCCGTACGTGCGCGAACGCCGCCCCCAAGCTGCGGGGACGGCGTTCACGTCGGTGCTCGGGCGGAACCGGTCAGGTCATGTCGTCGTAGCGGCGCTCGATCGGCGCCGGGGCGGCGATCGGCTCGGGCGCCCCGACCGGGGCGGTCGCCTCCACCCCGCCGGCGGCCCCGACCGGCTCGACGGACAGGTCCAGCGGCGACACCTCGTCGTCGGCGACGCCCGAGTAGAGGTCCCGGCCGCGCCCCCGCCGCCGGTCGTTGATGAAGGCCACGCCGACCGCGCCGAAGTAGAGCGCGGCGAGGCAGATGGCCAGCGCCGTCATGCCGAACGGGTCAGGCGTCGGCGTGACCACCGCGGAGAACGCGAAGAACACGAAGATCGCCACCCGCCACCAGCCCAGCAGCCGCTTGGCGCTGGCCAGCCCGACGAAGTTGAGCATCAGCACGATCAGCGGGAACTCGAACGCCACCCCGAACAGCAGGATCAAGTTCGTGACGAACCCGATGTAGCGGGTGATGTCCAGCGTCGTGGTGACGTCGCCGCCGCCGGAGACGTTGAGCAGGAACTCCAGGCCCTTGGACGTGACGAAGAACGCCAGCACCGCGCCGGCCGCGAACAGCGGCGCGGCCAGGGCGGTGAAGAAGTAGGCGTACCGCCGCTCGTGCCTGTGCAGCCCGGGCGCGATGAACGCCCAGAGCTGGTAGAGCCAGATCGGCGCCGCGATGATCAGGCCGACCCAGAGCGCGACCTTCATCTGCAACAGGAACAGGTCGGCCGGGCCGAGCTGGACGAAGTTGCAGTCGCCGTTGGCGAGTCGCGCCTTCGGCAGGTTGCAGTAGGGCATCTGCAGCACGTGCAGGACCCGGCCGGAGAGCCAGACGCCGAACCCGAAGCCGACCAGGATCGCCAGGGACGCGCGGAACAGTCTGGTGCGGAGCTCACGGAAGTGCTCGATGAGCGTCATCGAGCCGTCGGCGGCCCGCTCGAACGTGCTCGGGCCGCGCTTCTTCAACCCGAAGGCCACGGTGGTGGGGCCCTCTCGGATCAGTTCTCGCGGACGCGCTGCACCGGGTCGACCGGCGGGGCGACCGGCTGCTGCTGCGGCTGCGCGAACTGCTGCTGCTGCGGCGGGAGCGGCTGGTAGCCGGTCTGCGCGTCGGCCTTCTCGGCCAGGTCACGGTCGTCGTCGTGCAGGCTCTTGGTCTCGGCCTTGATGATCCGCAGCGAACGGCCCAGCGAACGGGCCGCGTCGGGGAGCCGCTTCGCGCCGAAGAGCAGGATCAGCACGACCACGAGTACGGCGATGTGCCACGGCTTGAGGGCACCCATGGGAAGCTCCAGTCGCTCTGTGTCGGTGAGGGTGGTCGGAGCCCATCGTACGTGCGTCGAAGGCGGTTGCCACCCTGCCGGGCCCCCGGTTGCGGGCTCGGTCGGTGAAGTCTCGGACAACCCGGAGTGTCCCGTCAACCACCCACGGGGGCGCAATCGTGCGCGGATCCGGCCGCGAACGCGCAGCTATCGAACAGCGGACCGACCGGCGTCGATCACTTCCCGCGCCTGGCCTTGATCAACATCGAGTGCTCCTGCGCGACGCCCACCCGCTCCTGGAGGGATTCGGCCCGCGCCTGGAGTTCCTCGGCGGCGGAGCGCAGCGACTCCGCCTCGGCCTGGCGCCGCTGCAGGGCCAGCGCCGTACGGCGCAGCCGGGGCAGGCGCGCCAGCACCGGCCGGACCGCGAGGGCCAGCACGATCAGCGCGAACAGCACGACCCCGAGCACGATCCACGTCACCACGGCGGTCAGCTTACGCCGGAGGCGCCGGCCACCGCCGGGTCGGCGCGGTCGACCGGGGTGGCGTACGCGTCGAGCGCGGCGGCCGCCTGGGCCCGCACCTGCTCGGCCAGCTCGGTCGGCGCGACCACCGTCACGTCGGACCCGAGCCCGAGCACGAACCGGCGGGCCCAGCCCAGGTCGGTGACCCGCAGCGACACCAGCCACTGCTCGCCGTCGGCCTCGACCCGCTCGCACGGGTAGTACTCGGTGATCCACCGCTCGCCCCGGCCGACGCGCAGGGTGATCAGCGGCAGGTCCGGCGAGGGGCGGAACACCCCGTCGCTGAGGTCGTGCGGGCGGGCCTGCGGCGGGACCACCGCCTGCTCGGCCAGCTCGCTGACCGCGTCGATCCGGTCGGCGCGGAACAGCCGGACCGCCTCCGCCCGGCGGCACCACGCCTCGACGTAGGCCCGGCCGCCGACCATCAGCATCCGCAGCGGGTCGATGGTGCGCTCGGTGGTCTCGTCCCGGGCGGCGGTGTAGTAGGTGATCCGCAGCGCCCGGCCGCGCTCGACGGCGGCGCGCAGCTCGCGGACCCGGGCCGTGTCGCCGGGCAGCCGCACCTCGACCGGCGCGCCGGCCAGGTCACCGGCCGCGCTCTCGATCTTGGCGAGGGCCCGCTCGACCGCCTCCCGGTTGGCGACCCCCGGCGTCTCGGCGAGCATCCGCAGGGCCACCACCAGGGCCAGGGCCTCGTCCGGGGTGAGCCGCAGCGGGCGGTCGATGCCGGCGTCGTAGGTGATGGTCACGCGGTCGCCGTCGAACGCCATGTCGATCAGGTCACCGGGGCCGTAACCGGGCAGCCCGCACACCCAGAGCAGCTCCAGGTCCTCGCGGAGCTGCTTCTCGGTCACCCCGAGGTCGTGCGCCGCCTCGGCGATCTCGATGCCGGGGCGGGCCAGCAGGTAGGGCACCAGGTTGAGCAGCCGGGCCAACCGGTCCGCCGAGGTGCGGCCGCCGCGGGCCGCCGGGCGGGTCACCGGGCACCCCCGGTCACGGCCAGGTCCTCGTGTCGGGTCGCGATCTCCTTCAGCCGCTGGATGACCGCCTCGCGGACCTCCGGCGGCTCCAGCACCCGCACGTCCGGGCCGTAGCCGACGATCTGGCCGGCCAGGAAGTCGGCGTCGGCGTAGGGCAGGACGAGGCGGTCGCCCTCCGGCCCGGCGTGGGTCTCCACCGCCCAGCGGCGCAGCCCCGCCGCGCGGCCCGCGGCGACCAGCACCGTGGCCCGGCCGGGGCGCTCCACCGGCCCGGACCAGCGGGCCACGTGGCTGATCAGGTCCACCCCAACGGGCGGCTCGTAGGCCGCGGGCTGCCCGGTCACCCGGACCGTGCCCACCACCCGCGAGAGCCGGAAGCAGCGCGTCGCCGCCCGGTCCAGGTCGTGGCCGACCACGTACCAGCGGCCGCGCCAGCAGACCACGCCCCACGGCTGGACCCGGCGGCGGGTCGGTGCGTCCCGGTCGGGCACCCGGTAGTCGAAGTTGACCTCGCGCCGGTCACGGGCGGCGGCGGTCAGCGGGGCGAACGCCGGGTCGACCGTGACCATCGGCTCCAGGCCCAGCGTGGCCTGCGGGTCCACGTCGATGCCGGCGGCACGCAGCTTCGCCAGCCCGGACGAGGCGGCGGCCGCCAGGCCGGCGTGCTGCCACAGCCGGGCCGCGATGCCCACCGCGGCGGCCTCGTCCGGTTCGAGGGGGATGTCCGGCAGGGCGTATTCGCGGGGCGCGATCCGGTAGCCCGGCTCGGCGTCGAAGACGCTGGCCGTGCCGGTCTCCAGCGGCACCCCGAGTTCCCGCAACTCGGCCTTGTCCCGCTCGAACTTGCGCTGGAACGCCTCGTGGTCCTTGGCGTCGTCCGGATCGTGCTCGTAGCCGGGCACGGTCGCGGCGATCTGCGCGGCGGTCAGGAACCGTCGCGTGGACAGCAGGCAGATCACCAGGTTGACCAGGCGTTCGGTACGGGTCCGCGACACGTGGGAAACGCTAGCAGCCCGCACGTCCGCAGCGCGCACCCGCGCGGGCGCGGCGCGCGGGAGTCCGGCCGCGGAGGCGATCCGCACCACACCGGCCGGGCCCGCGCCGCTCGCCGGGCGGCGGGCCGACGGCGGCCATAGGGTGAGCCCATGGCGGAGGCGCAGATCAAGAACGAGAGCGTCGGCACGGTCGTGGTGGCCGGCGCCGCGAACCTCGCCATCGCGATCGCCAAGCTGATCGCGGGCCTGATCTCCGGCTCCGCGGCCATGCTCTCCGAGGCCGCCCACTCGGTCGCCGACACCACCACCGAGGTCCTGCTCTACATGGCGTTGCGCCGCGGGGCGCGGCCCGCCGACACCCGGCACCCCTTCGGGTACGGCAAGGAAAGCTACGTCTGGGCGTTCCTCGCCGCGCTGTTCACGTTCGTGGTCGGCGCCGGCTTCGCCATCACCCACGGTGTCACCACCATCCTCGTGCACGAGCACACCGGCGACTTCCTGGCCTCGTACATCGTCCTGGCCGTCTCCTTCGCCATCGAGTCGGTCTCGCTGGCGCGGGCCGTGCGGCAGGTCCGCAGGGAATCGCGGCGCTGGCGGGCCAGCCCGCACCGCTACCTGCGGCTGACCGCCGACACCACGGTCAAGGCGGTCTTCCTGGAGGACAGCGCCGCCCTGATCGGCCTGCTGCTCGCGGCCGCCGGGCTCACGCTGTCGCACCTGACCGGCGACGAGCTCTACGACGGTGTCGCCTCGATCCTCATCGGCGTGCTGCTGCTGGTGGTCGCCGGCGTCCTGGCGCGCAGCAACATCTCGCTGCTGGTCGGCCGGGCGGTGTCCGACCGGGTGCACCGCCAGATCGAGCACGAGTTGGCCGGGCTGCCGGCGGTGGACCGGATCGACACCCTGATGACCATGTTCCTCGGCCCGGAGGACATCCTGGTCGCCGCCAAGGTCGACTTCCAGGACGAGGCCACGGGCGCCGACATCGAGGCCGCCGCCGACGAGGCCGAGCGGCGGCTCACCGACAAGTTCCCGGAGATCGGGTACGTCTTCCTCGACCCGACCCGGTCGAGGCGCGGCAGCGGCGGGCACCGGGCCCGGACCACCCAGGACGAGGACGAGCGGGCGGTGGACCAGGACCCGGGCGGAGTGCCCTGACCCGGCGGGCCTCCCACCCGGCCGCACCCCGGCCCGGCGCCGGCCGATAGCGTGCCCGGCATGGTGCGATGGCGGTCCGGCACGGTCACGGCGGTACGGCGACGGTGGGCCGGCGCCGCCGAACTCGACGTCGACCTGCCCGACGGCGGCCGGATGCGCGCCCTGGCCTACCCGGCGCTGGTCGGTGACCCGGAGCCCGGCGACCGGGTGCTGCTCAACGCCGGCGCCCTGCTGATGGGCCTCGGCACCGGCGGGTACGCCCTCGTCGTCGCCCTGCCCGACCGGCTCCCCGCCGACCCGCCGCAGGCCGCCGACACCCGCGCGGCGGGGCACCTGGTCAAGGCCCGCTACACCCCGCTGCAGCCGATCCTGCTCGGCGTCGACGAGGAGGCCTCCCCGCACCACGCGCGGCTGGCCGCCGCGGAGTCCGTCGACGGGATGCCGGTGGTGACCGCCGACCTGCACTCCGCGCTGCCGGCGATCCTGGCCGGCGTCCACGCCGACGCCCCGGACACCCGGGTGGCCTACCTGCTCACCGACGGCGGCGCGCTGCCCGCCTGGTTCTCCCGCACCCTCGCCGGGCTCGCCGACCGCCTCGCCGGCACGGTCAGCGTGGGCCAGGCGTTCGGCGGTGACCTGGAGGCGAGCACCCTGCACAGCGGCCTGCTCGCCGCGCGCCACGTGCTCGGAGCCGACGTCGCGATCGTCGCCCAGGGTCCCGGCAACCTCGGCACCGGCACCCGCTGGGGCTTCTCCGGGGTGGCCGTCGGCGAGGCGGTCAACGCGGTCGCCACGCTGGGCGGGCGGCCGGTCGGCTCGCTGCGGATCTCCGCCGCCGACCCCCGCCCCCGGCACCGCGGCGTCTCCCACCACAGCCTCACCGCGTACGGCCGGGTGGCCCTGGCCCCCGCGGAGCTGGTGGTGCCGGACGGCCTGGACCCGGCTCTCGCGGCCGAGGTGACCGCCGCGCTGGCCCCGCTCGCGACGCGGCACCGGATCGTCACCGTGCCCACCGACGGCCTGGACCCGGCGCTGCGGGCCAGCCCGGTCGGCCTGTCGACGATGGGGCGCGGGCTCGACGGCGACCATGCCTACTTCCTCGCCGCGGCCGCTGCCGGCCGGCACGCCGCCCGCCTGCTCGGCTGAGGCCGGTCAGCGCGCCGCGTAGCCGTGCGCGACGATGTGCTCCGCGGCCCGGGTGTAGCCCGCCGGATCGGCCGGTGCCACCGTGCCCAGGCCGTCGACGTAGCGGTTGAACATGCAGAAGGCGGCGGCGATCAGCACCGCGTCGTGGATCTCCAGGTCGGTGGCGCCGTCGGCGCGGGCGGCCTCGACCAGCTCGGTGGTGACCTCCCGGCCGCTGCGCTGCACCGCGCCGGCGATCCGGAGCAGGGCCCGTAGCTTCGCCTCGACCGGCGCTCCGTCCAGGTCCTCGCGGACCTGCCGCACCAGCGACATCCCCGCCGGCAGCTGGGCGGCCGCGAACGCGGAGTGCGACTCGCAGCAGAACGTACAGGCGTTCAGATCCGACACGTAGGCGGCGATGAGTTCCCGCTCTCCCGGGGTCAGCGTGGGATGCGGGGCGTGCAGCAGCGCGTCGGCGAGGTCCTGCAGCGGCGTGCCGCTCTCCGGGCGGTAGCGGGTCAGCCCGTTGATGCCGGGGTAAGCCTGCTCGTCCAGACCGAGGTCGATGTGTGCGATGCCGTCACGCTCCCTCGTCGTCGGCCGGGAGGACGCGGCGACACCCGCCGGTTTCCCCGTGGGCCATAGACGAGCATGGTGCCCGGCGACGCGTCAAGACCCCGGCTCGGCGACCCGGACGTCGCCGCGCCGGCTGGTCGCCCAGGGCACCGCCCACTGAGACAGCAGCAACGCTCCGGACGGTGTGGCGCCTCAGCCGGCCAGGAAGATCAACGCCAGCCAGGCGACCACGATCAGCACCAGCGCCGCCGCCAGCACCCAGGTCGGCACGGCGAACTCGCCGCGGCGGTTGCGCTCGATCTCGGCGCGGATCTTCTCCCGGCGCCGCTCGACCCAGTTGAGCTTCTCGGTGCCGCCGTCGCGGCCGGCGGACGTGTCGCGGCCCGGGCGGCCGGCAGGTTCGGAAGTGTTCATCGCGACGCCAGCGTACCCGTGGGCGCGGCGGCCGGCGCCCCGGCACCGGCCGCCCACCCTCGGGTCACATGCTCGCGATGAGCCGCTCCACCCGCTCGTCGTACGCCCGGAACGGGTCCTTGCACAGCACCGTGCGCTGCGCCTGGTCGTTCAGCTTCAGGTGCACCCAGTCCACGGTGAAGTCCCGCCGCTTCTCCTGGGCGTGCCGGATGAACTCGCCGCGCAGCCGCGCCCGGGTGGTCTGCGGCGGGGTCTCCTTCGCCTCGAAGATCTCCGGGTCGGTGGCCACCCGGTCCACCTCGCCGCGCCGCTCCAACAGCCCGTAGAGGCCCCGGCCGCGGCGCAGGTCGTGGTAGGCCAGGTCCATCTGCGCCACCCGCGGGTGCGACAGCGGCAGGTCGTGCTTGCGCTGGTAGCGCTCGATCAGCCGCAGCTTCGTCACCCAGTCGATCTCCCGGGACACCGGGTCCAGGTCACCGGTCTCCACCGCCCGCAGCACCCGCGCCCACAGGTCCACCACCCGCTTCGCGGTCTGGTCGCCGCCGCGGCGCTCCACGAACTCGGTCGCCTTCGCCAGGTATTCCTCCTGGATGTCCAGCGCCGAGACCTCCTTGCCGGAGGCCAGCCGCACCTTGCGCCGGCCCGTGATGTCGTGGGACACCTCCCGGATCGCCCGGATCGGGTTCTCCAGCGTGAGGTCCCGCATCACCACGCCGGCCTCGATCATCCGCAGCACGATGTCGGCGGTGCCGACCTTCAGCAGCGTGGTGACCTCGTTCATGTTCGAGTCGCCGACGATGACGTGCAGCCGCCGGTAACGCTCGGCGTCGGCGTGCGGCTCGTCCCGGGTGTTGATGATGGGCCGGCTGCGGGTGGTCGCCGAGGAGACGCCCTCCCAGATGTGCTCGGCCCGCTGCGACAGGCAGTAGACCGCGCCGCGCGGCGTCTGGAGCACCTTGCCCGCGCCGCAGATCAACTGCCGGGTGACCAGGAACGGGATCAGCACGTCGGCCAGCCGGCCGAACTCGCCGTGCCGGGACACCAGGTAGTTCTCGTGGCAGCCGTACGAGTTGCCGGCCGAGTCGGTGTTGTTCTTGAACAGGTAGATCTCACCCGCGATGCCCTCGTCGTGCAGCCGCTTCTCCGCGTCGACGAGCAGCCCCTCCAGGATCCGCTCCCCCGCCCGGTCGTGGGCCACCAGGTCGGTGACCGAGTCGCACTCCGGCGTCGCGTACTCCGGGTGCGAGCCCACGTCCAGGTAGAGGCGGGCTCCGTTGCGCAGGAAGACGTTGCTCGACCGGCCCCACGACACCACCCGCCGGAACAGGTACCGCGCGACCTCGTCGGGGGACAGTCGGCGTTGCCCGCGATAGGTGCAGGTGACGCCGTACTCGGTTTCGAGGCCGAAGATTCGCCGCTCCATGATGTGACATTAGCCGCCCGGGGCCCCGGATGGGCAGCGCTCAACCCAGCGGTCTCCTCCGCGCCGGGCCGGGCATTCCCCGCGTACGCACGTCCCACCGCCGGGTACGGTCCCAGCCGTGAGAGTCCTCGTCACCGGCGGCGCCGGCTTCATCGGCTCGGCGTACGTCCGGCGGCTGCTCACGGGCGCCGAGCCGGACCTCACGGCCGACGCCGTCACCGTGCTCGACGCCTACACCTACGCCGCCACCGAGGGTGCCCTCGACGCCGTCCGCGACGACCCGAGGCTGCGGGTCGTCCGCGGCGACATCCGCGACCCCGCCCTGGTCGACGCCACCGTCGCCGGCCACGACGCCGTCGTGCACTTCGCCGCCGAGTCGCACGTGGACCGCTCCATCGCCGCCGCCGCCGACTTCGTGACCACCAACGTGGTCGGCACCCAGACCCTGCTCGACGCGGCCCTGCGCCACGGGGTGCGCCGCTTCGTCCAGGTCTCCACCGACGAGGTGTACGGCTCCATCGCCACCGGCGCGTGGACCGAACAGGCCCCGCTGGACCCCAGCTCCCCGTACTCGGCCAGCAAGGCCGCCGGCGACCTGCTCGCGCTGGCCTACCACCGCACCCACGGCCTCGACGTCGTGGTCACCCGCGGCGCCAACACCTACGGGCCCTACCAGTACCCCGAGAAGATCGTCCCGCTGTTCGTCACCAACCTGCTCGACGGGCACGACGTGCCCCTCTACGGCGACGGCGGCAACGTCCGGGACTGGCTGCACGTCGACGACCACTGCCACGGCGTCGCGCTCGCGCAGGCGCGCGGCCGGGCCGGCGGCGTCTACCACCTGGGCGGCGGCGCCGAACTCACCAACCGGGAGCTCACCGGCCGGCTGCTCGCCGCCTGCGGCGCCGGCCGGGAGCGGGTCCGGCCGGTCGCCGACCGCAAGGGCCACGACCGCCGGTACGCCCTCGACACCACCACCACCCGGCGCGACCTCGGCTGGACGCCCACCGTCGACCTCGACCGCGGGCTCGCCGCGACCGTCACCTGGTACCGGGACAACCGCGCCTGGTGGACCCCGCTGAAGCCGCACCGCTGACGGGTCCCCTCACGCGCCGGCCGCCGGACGCCGCGCTCGTGGCGGCCCCGGCGACCGGGCACGGGTCACTCGCCGGGCTGCTCCTCCTGCGGCTGACCCTCCAGGTCCGCCGAGCCCGCCGACGTGGTCGGCTTCTTCGCCTCCTCGGTCGGCACCGTCGGGGTCTTCGCCCGCCCGGGCGCCGGCGCGGCGTCCGCGCCCGCGTCACCGTCCAGCAGCGCGGTCAACGCCGCCCCGGTGATCCGCCGGAACGTCCGCCCCACCCGGCGCCGGTCCAGGACCGCCACCTCCAGCTGGTTCGCCGCGATCGTGCGGGCCGCACCGCCCTCGCCGCCGACGCTGCTCAGCGCCTTCACCGCCGCCCGGACCGCCTCCGACAGCGACATCTCCGGGCGGTGCTCGTCCTTCAGCACCCCGGTGATCGCCTCGGCCTGGCCACCCATCGCCATGCGGCCCGGCTCGTCGTTGACCGACCCGTCGTACGTCAGCCGGTAGAGCGAGTCGTCGTCCGACGTGGCGCCCACCTCGGCGACGCAGATCTCCACCTCGAACGGCTTCGACTGCTCCGTGAAGATCGCGCCCAGCGTCTGCGCGAACGCGTTCGCCAGGCCCAGCCCGGTGACGTCCCGCCGGTCGTAGCTCAGGCCGTTCAAATCGGCCATCCGCACCCCGGCCCGGCGCAGGTTCTCGAACTCGTTGTACCGGCCCACCGCGGCGAAGCCGATCCGGTCGTAGATCTCACTGACCTTGTGCAGGGTGCTGGACAGGTTCTCCGCGACGAAGAGCACCCCGCCCTCATAGCTCAGGACCACCGCGCTGCGGCCCCGGGCGATGCCCTTGCGGGCCAGCTCGGAACGGTCGCGCATGATCTGCTCGGGCGAGGCGTAGAACTGCATGGCCACGGCGGCGGTTCTCCTTCGGGCGCTGTGCTGCGGACTGCTGACTCAGGTCGGTGGGAAGCGGGGTCAGCCGCCCGGGTTCTCCATCCGGGCGGACACCACGCCCTCCGCGATCGCCGCCGTCTCGGCGTCGGTGAGCCGGTGCGTGCCCTCGGCGGTCGCGGTCATCACCACCGGGTAGATCCGGCGGGTCAGGTCCGGGCCACCGGTCGCGGTGTCGTCGTCGGCCGCGTCGTAGAGCGCCTCCACGGCCAGCCGCGTCGCGTCGTCGATCGACAGGCCCGCCCGGAACCGCTTCTTCAGCGCGGACTTGGCGAACAGCGAGCCGGAGCCGATCGCGTCGTAGCCGGTCTCCTCGTAGGGGCCGCCGGTCACGTCGAAGCTGAAGATCCGCCCGGCCCGGGCCGGGTCGGCGGCGGCCAGGTCGAAGCCGGCGAAGAGCGGGATCACGGCGAGGCCCTGCATCGCGGCGCCCAGGTTGCCCCGGATCATCGAGGCCAGCCGGTTGGCCTTGCCGTCGAGCGAGAGCATCGCGCCCTCGATCTTCTCGTAGTGCTCCAGCTCCACCTGGAACAGTCGCATCAGCTCGATGCCGATGCCCGCGGTGCCCGCGATGCCGACCAGCGAGTACGCGTCAGCCGGGTGGACCTTCTCGATGTCCCGCTGGGCGATCAGGTTGCCCATCGTGGCGCGCCGGTCGCCGGCCATCACCACGCCACCGCTGGCCGAGATGGCCACGATGGTCGTCGCGTGCGGCGCCATGTCGGCGGCCATGCCGGGCGGCAGCGGCCGACGGCCGGGCAGCATCTCGGGGGCCACCTTGCTCAGGAACGCTGTGAAGGAGGACGTCCCCGCGTTGGTGAACACATCTGGAAGACGCCCGGATGGATCAAAACCCGCTGCCACGTGGTTCCTCTCAGGTACGTGATCGCCCTGGCCAGACTCTCGGGGCTGTCCTTGAACCGGCCAAGACCACCGTTGCAGTTGAAGCAGAGTATCCCGCGCACCCACCCGGTGCGATGATCGTGGTCCACATGTTCCGGGTCGGGTGAACCGCAGATCGCGCACACGCCCCCCTGCTCGGCGAGAAGCTCGCCGAACTCCTTCTGCCCGACCCCATACCGCCGCCGCAGGTGGTAATCGCGATTGCCACCGTAGAGCCGCTGCTTGGTCTCACGAGTGCGGCTGTTGTGGCACGGCTTGCAGTAGGTGGCGTAGCCCGTGCTGTCGGAGCGGTTGCGGGGAAAGTCGGCCACGGGCTTGACGGTTCCACAGTCGGCGCAGAAGCGGTGGCCATCCGGCACTTCGCGCGCCGGCTTCACCTCACGGTCGTATTGCTTCTTCACCCGCTTGGCGTAGCTCGCCTTGGAGCGTGCGTTGAAGCCAGGCTTGCAGTAGCTGCCGCGACCGCTGGGACGCTTGCTGCTCGCACAGAACTCGTCGAGCGGCTTCCAGTCCCCGCAGTCGCGACAACGGCGTCGGCCGTTCTGATCATCGAGAGGAAGCAGCATGTCCGTTTCGGCTCGATATGTCTACTGGCCGCCCTTTTGTACGTAACCCCTGACAAATTCCTCGGCGTTCTCCTCCAGGACGGAGTCGATCTCGTCGAGCAGGTCGTCGACGTCCTCGGTGATCTCGGCGTGCCGCTCGGCAACCTCGGGGTTGGCCTGCGCGGTGACCTCCTCGACCTCCTCGTGCGACTTGCCGGACTGGGTCTGGCCGCCTTCTTGGGTCGCCATGGTGTGCCTCCTCCACGATCGCCTGCGATCAACTTACCTCGCGCGGACGACGAAAAGCCCGTCGCGCGCCGGGTCCGGCACTCGACGGGCCTTCCGGCATCCGGCTCAGCCGCCGGTGAGCATCTCCAGCAGGTCCTTGGCGCTCTCACAGCGGTCGAACAGCGCCCCGACGTGGGTGCGGGTGCCCCGCTCCGGCTCCATCATCGGCACCCGGACGAGCGACTCCCGGCCCACGTCGAAGATGACCGAGTCCCAGCTCGCGGCGACCACCTCGGAGGCGTACTGGGCGAGGCAGCGGCCACGGAAGTAGGCCCGGGTGTCCTCCGGCGGCTCGGTCATCGCCGAGCGGGTCTGCTCGTCGGTGAGCAGGGTCTTCATCGAGCCCCGCTGCACCAGCCGGTGGTAGAGGCCCTTCTCCGGCCGCACGTCCGAGTACTGGAGGTCGACCAGCTGGAGCTTGTGCGAGCCCCAGCCGAGCTTCTCCCGCTCCCGGTAGCCCTCCAGCAGCCGCAGCTTGGCCACCCAGTCCAGCTCGTCGGCGCATTCGAAGGCGTCCCGGCCGAGCCGGTCCAGCACGCTCTCCCAGCGGTCGAGGACATCGATGGTCTGCGCGTCCGCGTCCGCCCCGTAGCGGTCGTCCACGAAGGACCGCACCCGCTCCAGGTACGCCCACTGCACGTCCAGCGCGGTCAGCTTGCGGCCGTCGCGCAGCCGCATGCGGTGCTTGAGCGACGGGTCGTGGCTGACCGCGCGCAGCTCGCTGACCGGGTCGGCGATGCCCAGGTCGGGGCCGAGCGCCTTCTCCTCGATCATGGTGAGGATCAGCGCCGTGGTGCCGACCTTGAGGTAGGTGGAGATCTCCGAGAGGTTGGCGTCACCGATGATGACGTGCAGCCGCCGGTACTTGTCGGCGTCGGCGTGCGGCTCGTCCCGGGTGTTGATGATGGGCCGCTTGAGCGTGGTCTCCAGCCCCACCTCGACCTCGAAGAAGTCGGCGCGCTGGGAGATCTGGAAGCCGCTCTGGCCCCCGTCCTGGCCGATGCCGACCCGGCCGGCGCCGCAGACGATCTGCCGGGTGACGAAGAACGGCGTCAGGTACGCCACGATGTCGGCGAACGGGGTCTGCCGCCGCATCAGGTAGTTCTCGTGGGAGCCGTAGCTGGCGCCCTTGTTGTCGGTGTTGTTCTTGTAGAGGTGGATCGGGTGGGTGCCCGGGATGGTGGCGGCCCGCTTGGACGCCTCGGCCATCACCCGCTCGCCGGCCTTGTCCCAGCGCACCACGTCGAGGGGGTTCGTCACCTCGGGCGTGGAGTATTCCGGGTGCGCGTGGTCGACGTAGAGGCGGGCGCCGTTGGTGAGTATCACGTTGGCCAGCCCGAGATCCTCGTCGGCGAGCGCCTCGGCCGGGTCGTAGGCCGCCCCGGAGTAGGTGAAGCCGCGGGCGTCGCGCAGTGGCGATTCCTCCTCGTAGTCCCAGCGGGCCCGGCCGCCCCGGTTGAGTTCCGGCCGCGCCCCGTAGGCGTTGACCACCTGGGAGGAGGTGACCATCGGGTTGGCTCCGGCCTGGCCGGGCACGGAGATGCCGTACTCGACCTCGGTGCCCATGATCCGTCTAACGCTCATCGACCTGCCCGCTCCGCTCGCCCGTCCCGGTCCCCCCGTCACGTCGAGAGTAGTCGCCGCTTCGACGGTAGGTGGCGCGCCGGGCCCCGGCGAACGTCGTTGCCTCGTGAGCCGGCTGGCCGGGGCTGGCGCCGCGGCCCCGGCCACGTCCGCCGGAACGGGTCAGAAGTACCGGTACACCTCGGCCGCCGCGTCCTCGGTCTCCGACGCCGGCGGGACGCTGATGGCGAGCGGCTCACCGAAGCTGTGCAGCTTCAGCTCGTTCCTGAGCGCACCGGCCGCGGTGTCGAACGTGTACGTGAGCATCGTGAGCCGCCCCTCGGCGTCGAGGGTGGCCTCGAACGGCACCGACTTCTGCCTGATCACCTTGAAGGCGTTGCGGAGGGTGGCGCGCTGACTTTCGCTCGTCGCCGCGGCGACGGCCTTCTCCGAATCGGCGACGCCCGTGTAGCGGCCGTCGCCGGTCCGCTCGGCGGAGACGACCCCGCCGAGGATGCCGGCCTGTGCCCGGATCTCAAGTCCCTGGGCCAGTTGTCCTTCCGGCCGGAGGCGGTCCCGGTCGAGCTTCACCCAGGGTTTGCCGTCCGACTCGTCCTGCTGGATGTAGACGGCGTCCTGGGTGACGGCCATGGTGATCGGCTCGGGAGTCTTCATGTGCAGCGTCATCCGGCCGGTGGCCGGCTCGACGGCCGACCGCATGGTGACGGTCTGGCCGGCCGCGCTGATGGTGACGTCCAGCGTGACCGTCCGCTCCAGGCTCCGGTCGAAGGCCTGCCGGATCGCGGCAACCGGGTCGGCCACGACGGTGCTGGCGGTGGAGGCGGGTGCCGAGGCGGCCGGCGCGGGGTGGGCGTCGCCGGCGGTGCCGCAGGCGGTCAGCACGGCGGCGAGGCCGACGGCCAGGGCCGGGACAAGTGATCTTCGCACGGGAGGGACCTTAGCGGGTGCGCCCCGCCTTCGTGGCCCACGAAAACGACGGCCGGGGCGGCGCCTGTGTGGCGCCGCCCCGGCCGGTCGATCTCAGAGGTACTGGCCGGTGTTGCTGGCGGTCTCGATGGACCGGCCGGCCTCGGCGCCCTTGCCGCCGGAGACGAGCGTGCGGATGTAGACGATCCGCTCGCCCTTCTTGCCGGAGATGCGCGCCCAGTCGTCGGGGTTGGTGGTGTTCGGCAGGTCCTCGTTCTCGCGGAACTCGTCGACGCAGGCGTCGAGGAGGTGCTGGAGCCGGAGACCCTTGCGCCCGGAGGTGAGGAACTCCTTGATGGCCATCTTCTTGCCCCGGTCGACGATGTTCTGGATCATCGCGCCGGAGTTGAAGTCCTTGAAGTAGAGGACTTCCTTGTCGCCGTTGGCGTAGGTGACCTCGAGGAAGCGGTTCTCCTCGGTCTCCGAGTACATCCGCAGCACGACCGCGTCGATCATCGCCGCCACGGTGGCCTGTGGGTCGCCGCCGTGCTCGGCCAGGTCGTCGGGGTGCAGCGGCAGGCCGGAGAGGATGTACTTGGAGAAGATGTCCTTCGCCGCCTCGGCGTCCGGCCGCTCGATCTTGATCTTCACGTCGAGCCGGCCGGGGCGCAGGATCGCCGGGTCGATCATGTCTTCCCGGTTGGAGGCGCCGATGACGATGACGTTCTCCAGGCCCTCCACGCCGTCGATCTCGCTGAGCAGCTGCGGGACGATGGTGTTCTCCACGTCCGAGGAGACACCGGAGCCGCGGGTGCGGAAGACGGAGTCCATCTCGTCGAAGAACACGATCACCGGCGTGCCCTCACCGGCCTTCTCCCGCGCCCGCTGGAAGATCAGCCGGATGTGCCGCTCGGTCTCGCCGACGTACTTGTTGAGCAGCTCGGGGCCCTTGATGTTGAGGAAGAAGCTGGTGTGCCTCTCCTTGCCCTCCCGCTCGGCGATCTTCTTGGCCAGCGAGTTAGCCACCGCCTTGGCGATCAGCGTCTTGCCGCAGCCGGGCGGGCCGTAGAGCAGGATGCCCTTCGGCGGCCGGAGCTGGTGCTCGCGGAACAGGTCGGCGTGCAGGAAGGGCAGCTCGACCGCGTCGCGGATCTGCTCGATCTGCGAGTGGAGGCCACCGATGTCGGTGTAGCCGACGTCGGGCACCTCCTCCAGGACGAGCTCCTCGACCTCGCTCTTCGGGATCCGCTCGTACGCGTACGCCGAGCGGGGCTCGATCATGAGCGAGTCACCGGCCCGGATCGGCGAACCGATCAGGGTCTCGGCGAGGTGCACGATCCGCTCCTCGTCGGAGTGCGAGACCACCAGCGCCCGGTCGCCCGGCGCGCCGTCGGGACCCGCGAGGATCTCCTTGAGCATCACGACCTCGCCGACCCGCTCGTAGCCGAACGCGTCGACGATGTTGAGCGCGTCGTTGAGCAGGACCTCCTGGCCCCGGCGCAGCTCGTCGACCTCGAGCGAGGGCGAGACGGCCACCCGGAGCTTGCGCCCGCCGGTGAAGACATCCACCGTGCCGTCGTCGTGCTTGGCCAGGAAGACGCCGTAGCCGCTCGGCGGCTGGGCGAGGCGGTCGATCTCCTCCTTGAGCGTCACGATCTGCGCGCGAGCCTCCTTGAGGGTGCTCACGAGCCGTTCGTTGTTCTCGGTCAGCCGCGCCAACTGCGCCTGGGTGGCCGCCAGCCGCTCCTCGAGCTGCCGGACGTGTCGGGGGCTTTCGGTCAACTTGCGCCGCACCAGGGCGAGTTCCTCTTGAAGGAACGCAACCTGCGTGGAGAGATCGTGGGCCTCCTTCTCCCACCGTGCGGCGCGCGAGTCCGCGTCGTCGCTGCGTGCCACGTCCCACCTCCCCGGGGGGCTTGAACGTTCTGACCTAACACTAGCCGCTATGAGCCCGATTCGGTCCTCCGCAACGCGCTCGTCACCGAAGCTTGATCGCCAAGGGCTGGTCGTCGGGCGGGTACGGGCGTTCGGGTACCGTCGGAGCGTGGGACGGGAGAACATGGGGGGTGCTTCGTGACCGACGTCGCGACGGACCAGCTGCAGGTCTGGGTCGATCAGGACCTGTGCACGGGTGACGGGCTGTGCGTGCAGTACGCGCCGGAGGTGTTCGAGTTCGACGTCGACGGCCTGGCGTACGTCAAGGGGCCGGACGGCGAGCTGCGCCAGGCCCCGGGCGCCCGGGTGGACGTGCCCGAGCACCTGCGCCTCGAGGTGATCGACTCGGCGAAGGAGTGCCCGGGCGAGTGCATCCACGTGGTGCGCGCCGGCGACGGCACGGAGGTGGCCGGCCCGGAGGCCGACGACTGAGCTGACGGACACAGCGCGGGCCGGGGACGACGTCCCCGGCCCGCGGCGTGTCTCAGAGCATCGGGCGGCCGACGACCGAGGCGACCAGCCGGGCGAACTCCTCCAGGCGGGCGATCTGCCCGGCGCCGCCGTCGTCGAGGGTCTTGCCGAAGCGCAGCGCGTCGTGCCGGGGCGCACCGGTCACCTCGTCGCTGGGCGGCGCCTCGTCCAGCGAGCTGAGCAGCAGGTAGACGTCGATGCTGTCGACCCGGACCTCGCCGGTGTCGGCGCGGGTGAGCCGCCGGCGGCAGCCGACCTCGGTGACCGTGGAGACCGGCACCACCCGCAGCGAGGAGGTCATCGAGCCGGGCGGCCCCTCCCCCGGCGGGACGTCCTCCCCGTGCCAGAGCACCAGCCGGCTGCCGTCGCAGACGACGACCTCCTGCCACACCCCGTTGACCTCGTTGACGAAGCGTTCCAGCGTGAAGCCGAGCACGGAGGCGCCGCGCAGCACCCCGCCGAGGGCGTCCAGGGCGATGTCGGGGTCGCGCAGGTAGGCCCGGGCGGCCGACTCCAGGTCGGTGTAGGGCGACCAGTCGGGGAAGACGGCGGGCAGGTCGCCGTTGCCGTAGCCCGGGTTGCTCATGCCACCGCCTCCCGGCCCGTACGCCGCCGCCGGTCCGGACCGCCGGGACGGGCGCGGCGCCCGCCGCGTGCCCCGATCCGCTCGCTCATGCCACCGTCTCCACCCGCTCGGTGTCGTCCCCGCCGGCACCCATGATCCGCCCGCTCAAACCCGTCCGCGCCGCGGGGTCACGCCCGGTCCGGCTCCTCGCCCTCGGCGGCCGCCCGCCGGGCCGCCTCGGCGGCGCGCAGCGCGTCGCGGCGCTGGGCGTACGCCTCGGCGCCCTTGCTGGGCTTACGCCGCCGCGGCGGGGCGGTGACCCCGGGGGCGAGCTTGCGCGCGGAGACCAGGAAGGCGGTGTGCGCGATCATGCGGTGGTCGGGCCGGACCGCCAGCCCCTCGGCGTGCCAGTCCCGGACCAGGGACTCCCAGGCGCGCGGCTCGGTCCAGCCGCCCCGCTCACGCAGCGCCTCGACCAGCTCGGACAGCTGCGGCGTGGTGGCCACGTAGCCGATCAGCACGCCGCCGGGAACGAGGGCCCGCTCGACCATGTCGAGCATCTCCCACGGGGTGAGCATGTCCAGGATGATCCGGTCGAACCCCGTCTCGGTGCAGTCGGCGACGTCGCCGACGTGCAGCCGCCACGCGGGGTGCGGGCCGTTGAAGAACGCCTCGACGTTGCGCCGGGCGATCTGGGCGAAGTCGTCGCGCACCTCGAACGAGTGCAGCTCCCCCTCGGTGCCGACGGCCCGCAGCAGGGAGCAGGAGAGCGCGCCGGAGCCGGCGCCGGCCTCCAGGACCTTCGCGCCGGGGAAGATGTCGCCCATGGCGACGATCTGCGCCGAGTCCTTCGGGTAGATCACCTGGGCGCCGCGGGGCATGGAGAGCACGTAGTCGGACAGGAGCGGCCGCAGGGCCAGGAACGCGGTGCCGCCGCCGGCGGTGGTGACCACGCTGCCGTCGGGGAGGCCGATCAGCGTGTCGTGGCTGAGGATCCCCCGGTGGGTGTGGAACTCCTTGCCGGGCTCCAGCGTCACGGTGTGCATCCGGCCCTTCGGGTCGGTCAGCTGGACCCGGTCGCCGGGGCGGAACGGCCCCCGGTGGACGGGGGGCAGCGCCGGGACGGTGGAGGTATCTGCGGTCACGTGTTCGTCTTCCGTTTGGGTTCGAGGAGCTGGGCGAGATCCGCGATGTGCAGGACGCCGACCACATCTTCGCCTGCCGTCACGACGTACTGTGCGCCCGGGTGGGTGCGCACGGTCTCCAGCACCCGCTCGCCGTCGGCCTCGACCGGCAGCGTGGGCACGCGGCCCAGGTCACGGGCCACCGCGTCCACCGCGAGCCACGGACGCCGTTCCGGGGGTACGGCGGCGACGCGGGCCGGGTCGACCAGCGCGACCGGGCGGCCGGCGGAGTCGACCACGGCGAGCGCGGCGTCGGGCGTGGCCCCCTCGGCGCGGCGGCGCTGCGCCTCGGCGAGCGGGGTGCCGGTGGGCACCGGCAGCAGCGGGCGGGCCAACCGGGCCAGGTCGACCAGCGGCAGGCGGCGGCCGATCCGGGCCATCCGGATGGACTGTCCGGCGCCCCGCCAGAGGGTGAAGGCGACCAGCAGCATCAGCGGCAGGGCTAGTGGGGCGAGCGCCCGGCGCAGGGTGAGCAGCACGACCAGGGCCACGGTGGCGACCGCGACGGCCCGGCCGATCCAGCCGGCCACCTCGGTGCCCCGGTGCCGGTCCCGGGTGATCGCCCAGACCGCGGCGCGCAGCGCCCGGCCGCCGTCCAGGGGCAGCCCGGGCAGGCTGTTGAAGACGGCGACCACGACGTTGCTGACCGCGAGCTGGAAGGCGAGCTGGTGGGCGAGGGTGCCGGCGGGCAGGGTCAGGGTGGCGGCGACGGCGCCGGCGCCGAGCACCGCCGAGACGGCCGGCCCGGCGAGGGAGACCAGCAGGTCGACCTTGGGGCTGGGCGCGTCCCGGTCCATCTCGGTGTAGCCGCCGAGCAGCTCCAGGGTGATCCCCCGCACACCGATGCCGTAGTGCCGGGCGGTCAGCGCGTGCCCCAGCTCGTGCAGCAGCACCGAGCCGAGCAGGGAGACGACGAAGCCGAGGCCGACCAGGTAGCCGCCGAGGTGGCCGAGGTCGAGCTGGCGGCGGGCCAGCGCCGCGTAGAGCACCGTGACGACCACGGTGAGCAGCAGCATCGAGGCGTCGGCGCGCAGCGGCACCCCGAAGACCCGGCCGAGGGTCAGACCCGGCCGGCGTGACGGTCTGGTCCGCTGCTCCACCGGCCCGATGCTACGTGAGCCGGTTCTGCGAGCCCCGCAGTCGCCAACGAAGGACGGCAGCCCAGCGCCGATCATGCACCGGTGCGGCGACGGCCGCCCTGTCACACCGGTGCCCTAACCTTCCGGGCATGACGGCGGAACCGGTGATCGACACCCAGCACGGCCCGAGAGCAGAGGCACCGGCCACCGTCCGGGCGTCGCTGTCGCCGTCGAGGGCGGCCGACTTCAAGACCTGCCCCCTGCTCTACCGCTTCCGCAGCATCGACCGGCTGCCCGAGCGGCCCACCGTGGAGCAGGTCCGGGGCACGCTGGTGCACGCCGTGCTGGAGCGGCTGTTCGACCTGCCGGCGGGGGCTCGCACCCCGGAGTCGGCCGGCGACCTGGTGGCCCCGCAGTGGGACCGGCTGGTCACCGAGCAGCCGGAGCTGGCGACGCTGTTCGCCGAGGGCGACACGGCGGCGGTGGAGGGGTTCCTCCGCTCGGCGGCGGCGCTGCTGGAGGGCTACTTCGCGGTGGAGGACCCGCGCCGGCTGGAGCCGGCCGAGCGGGAGGCGTTGATCTCCGCCGTGGTCGACGACGAGCTGCTCATCCGGGGCTACCTCGACCGGCTCGACGTGGCGCCCGACGGCGCGCTGCGGGTGGTCGACTACAAGACCGGCGGCGCCCCGCGCGAGGCGTTCGAGGCGCGGGCGCTGTTCCAGCTGAAGTTCTACGCCCTGGTGCTCTGGCGGACCCGGGGGGTGGTGCCGCGGGTGCTGCGGCTGCTCTACCTCAAGGACGCCGAGGTGTGCGACTACTCCCCCGACGCCGAGGAGCTGCTGCGCTTCGAGCGCACGGTGGTGGCGCTGTGGCAGGCGATCGAGCAGGCCACGGCCCGGCAGGATTTCCGTCCCCGGCCGAGCCGGCTCTGCGACTGGTGCAGCCACCAGGCGCTGTGCCCGAGCTTCGGCGGCACTCCGCCGCCGTTCCCGGTGGCCGGGCCGGCCGACCCGCTGACCGACGCCCGTTCCCGGCCGGCCGCCCCCGGCGCGGACGAGTGATCCTCCTCCTCGGGGAGGAGACCGGATTCGGCATCGGCGACGAGGGCCCGCGCCGGGTGGCGGCTAGCGTCGGAGCATGACCAACCGGCTACGCGCGTGGGCGCGGGACCGGCCGCTGGCCGTGGACGCCGCCACGGCCGTCGCGCTTGCGCTCGTGGACGCCGCGTTCCTGCTGCTGACCCCGCGGGAGCTGCGGCCTGAGCAGCTCTGGGCCGCGCTGGGCTGGAGCGTGGTCTGCGCCGCCCCGGTGGTGATCCGCCGGGTCGCACCGTGGCCCGCGGTCGGCGCGGCGGTGGCCACGCTGGCCGTGCCGGTGCTGTTCGCGCTGGCGCCCACCACCCAGGGGCTGGCGTTCATCGTTCTCACCTACACCATGGCGGCGCACCGGCCGCTGCGCTCGGCCGCCCTGGCGGCGCTGCTGCTCTGGGTGCCGGTGGTCCTGGCGAACGTGGTCGCGCCGCTGGACGGGGTGCTCGACATGGGCCCCGGCGTGCTGGTGCTCGACAACCTGCTCACCGCGTCGGTGGCGTTCGCGGTGGGCCGGGCGGTGCAGGCCCGCCGGCAGTCCACCCGGATGCTGCGGGAGCGGGCCCGGATCGCCGAGACCACCCAGCGGTCGTTGGCCGAGCAGGCGGTCGCCGACGAGCGGCGCCGGATCGCCCGGGAGCTGCACGACGTGGTGGCCCACCACGTCAGCGTGATGGGTGTGCTGGCCACCGGGGCGCGCCGGGTGCTGCGCCGGGACCCGGACGCGGCGGACGAGGCGATGGCCACGGTCGAGGAGACCGGCCGGGCCACCCTGCGGGAGCTGCGCCGGCTGCTGGACGTGCTGCGCACCGACGCCGAGCCGGCCGCCGAGCTGACGCCGCAGCCGGGGCTGACCGGCATCGAGGCCCTGGTCGAGCAGGTCCGCGAGGCCGGGCTGCCGGTGACGCTGCGGGTCGACGGCACGCCCGGGCCGATGGAGGACGGGGTGGCGTTGACCGTCTACCGGATCGTGCAGGAGGCGCTGACCAACGCCCTCAAGCACGCCGGCCGGGCCACCGCGCTGGTCCGGCTCACCGTCACCCCCGGCTTCCTGGCGGTGGAGGTCACCGACACCGGCCGCGGCCCGGCGCCGGTGGCCGACCGGATCGGGCACGGTCTGGTCGGGATGCGGGAGCGGGTCGCCCTCTACGGTGGGGTCCTGCGGACCGGCCCGCGACAGGGCGGCGGCTTCCGGGTGTACGCGCGGATTCCGCTGGAGCCGGCCGGGGCGGTCCCGGCGTGACACGCACCCGGCCGAACGAGGGGGACCGATGACCGACAGCACCGCGGGCCGACCGGTGCGGATCCTGCTCGCCGACGACCAGCCGCTGCTGCGTACCGGCTTCCGGATGGTGCTGGGCACCGAGGACGACCTGGACATCGTGGCCGAGGCAGGCGACGGGGTGGAGGCGGTGGAGCTGTCCCGGCGGTTGCTGCCGGACGTGGTGCTCATGGACATCCGGATGCCGCGGATGGACGGGGTGGCGGCCACCCGGGCGATCGTGGACGCCCGCCTGCCGGTGCGGGTGCTCATCCTCACCACCTTCGACCTGGACGAGTACGTGGTCGGCGCGCTGCGCGCCGGGGCCAGCGGCTTCCTGGCCAAGGACGTGCCGGCCGAGGACCTGGTGACCGCGATCCGGACGGTGGCGGCCGGGGAGGCGGTGGTGGCCCCGCGGATCCTGCGCCGGCTGCTGGACCGCTTCGCCGACGTGCTGCCCGATCCGGCGGCCGCCCCGCCGAAGGCGTTGAACGCGCTGACCGAGCGGGAGCGGGAGGTGCTCGTGCAGGTGGCGCGCGGGTTGTCCAACGCCGAGATCGCCCGGGAGCTGTCGGTGAGCGAGACCACCGTGAAGACCCACGTCGGTCACGTGCTGACCAAGCTGGGGCTGCGCGACCGGGTGCAGGCGGTGGTGCTGGCGTACGAGACCGGGCTGGTCCGGCCCGGCGGGTGAGGTGGCACCGGTCACCTACCGTGACCATCGGCGGCGCGGCGGGGTTGACCATGACGCGACGTGAGGTCCTAGCGTCGGCGGCGCCGTCCGGTCAGGGATCACCCTGAGTGGGCCTCGGGGGTGACCCCAACGGAAATTCCGGCGAGGGTTCCGCCCGGGGGTGGACGGATCCGCGCCTGGCGGCGCCGAGGATGGGACTTGCCGCATCGGCCAGCGGGGGCGATGCGGATCAGCATGCTGACGGAAGAGGTAGATGACGTGACCGCGACGGTAGGGCAGCAGGCGCAGGCCGCGGCCCGGGCCAGCGACGTGTGGAAGGTGTACGGCAGCGGCGAGGCGCAGGTCATCGCGCTGCGGGGGGTGAGCGCCGAGTTCGAGCGGGGCCGGTTCACCGCGATCATGGGCCCGTCCGGCTCGGGCAAGTCGACGCTGATGCACTGCCTGGCGGGCCTGGACTCGGTGACCAAGGGCACCGTCATGATCGGTGACACCACGGTGACCGGGCTGGGCGACGCCGGCCTGACGAAGCTGCGCCGCGACAAGGTGGGTTTCATCTTCCAGCAGTTCAACCTGCTGCCCACGCTCACCGCTCAGGAGAACATCCTGCTGCCGCTGTCGATCGCCGGCCGCAAGCCCGACCCGGCCTGGTACGACACGGTGATCGACACGGTCGGCCTGCGGGAGCGGCTCGGGCACCGCCCGGCGCAGCTGTCCGGCGGCCAGCAGCAGCGGGTGGCGTGTGCCCGGGCCCTGGTCGCCCGCCCCGAGGTGATCTTCGCCGACGAGCCGACCGGCAACCTGGACTCCCGCTCCGGCGCCGAGGTGCTCAACTTCCTGCGCAACTCGGTCCGCGAGCACGGCCAGACCATCGTCATGGTCACCCACGACCCGACCGCCGCCGCGTACGCCGACCGGGTGGTCTTCCTCGCCGACGGCGAGATCGTCTCCGAGCTGATCGAGCCGACCGCCGACACGGTGCTGGACACCATGAAGAAGCTCGACGCGCCGGCCGAGGTGGGCAACTGATGTTCCGGGCCACTCTGAAGAGCCTGCTGGCGCGCAAGCTGCGCCTGCTGTTGTCCGGCCTGGCGGTGGTGCTCGGCGTCATGTTCGTCTCCGGCGCGTTCGTGCTCACCGACACCCTCGGCCGCTCCTTCGACGCGGTCTTCGCCGACGCGTTCTCCGAGGTCGACGTCAACGTGGCCGCGAAGCCCAAGGTCGCCCTCTCCGAGGTCGAGGGCGAGCAGGTGGCCGCCCCGGTGCCCGCGTCGGTGGTCGACCGGGTCAAGGCGGTGCCGGGCGTGGCCGACGTCCAGGGCGTGGTCAACGCCGACGGGGCCCGGCTGATCGGCAGCAACGGCAAGGTGGTCACCTCGTTCGGCCCGCCGCAACTCGGCGAGAACTGGCTCGGCGAGGGCGACCTGCTGAAGCTGCGCGAGGGGCGCGCGCCGCAGGCCGACGACGAGATCGTGGTCAACGTGGCGCTCGCCGACGCGGCCAAGGTCAAGGTCGGCGACCGAGTGGGCGTGCTGACCCTGGCGCCGAAGAAGGAGTTCACCCTGGTCGGCGTCTTCGGCTACAGCGGCGGCCGGGACTCGGTCGGCGGGGTCAACGAGGTGGCGTTCACCACCCCGGTCGCCCAGCAGCTGATGCTCGGCAAGCCGGACGTGTTCTCCAACGTGACCGCGCAGGCCGCCGGCGGCACGACGCCCGAGGCGCTGCGCGACGAGGTGGCCCGGTCGCTGGGCGCGGACTACGAGGTGCGAACCGGCAAGCAGCTCGCGGACGACGCGGCCGCCAGCCTGAAGGAGGGCCTGTCCTTCTTCAACAAGATCCTCCTCGGCTTCGCCGCGGTCGCGCTGCTGGTCGGCACGTTCCTGATCCTCAACACCTTCTCGATCATCGTGGCCCAGCGCACCCGCGAGCTGGCGCTCATGCGGGCCATCGGCGCGAGCGGCCGGCAGGTCATCGGTTCGGTGGTGCTGGAGGCCGTCGCGGTCGGTCTCATCGCCTCGGTGCTCGGGCTCGCCGCCGGCATCGGGGTCGGCGCGCTGCTGGCGTACCTGTTCGGCAAGCTCGCCGGCGGGCTCACCCTGGCGGGTCTGGGCGTGCCGCCCGCGGCGGTCATCGGCGCCTTCGCGGTGGGCACGCTGATCACGGTGGTGGCGGCCCTGCTGCCCGCCCTGCGGGCCTCGCGCATCCCGCCGATCGCCGCCATGCAGGACGTCGCCACGCCGGACCGGCCGCTGACCAAGGTGACCGTCGGCGGGTCCGTGGTCACCGCGATCGGCGCCGGCCTGCTCTTCCTCGGGCTCGGCGGCCACGCCGGCGACAACACCCTGGCCACCATCCTCGGGGGCGTGCTGTTCGCGTTCATCGGCGTGGCGCTGCTGACCCCGCTGATCAGCCGCCCGGTCGTCGCCCTGCTGGGCGCGATCTTCGCCTGGTCGGTGCCGGGCAAGCTGGGTCGGCTGAACTCCGGGCGCAACCCTCGCCGCACGGCGATCACGGCCGCCGCGCTGATGGTCGGCATCGCGCTGGTGACCGGGGTGACGGTGATCCTCGACTCGGCCAAGGGCAGCATCAGCGCCCTGGCGGAGGACACCATCAAGGCGGAGCTGGTGATCTCCGGCGCCCAGACCGGCCCCCGCCCGGCGAGCTTCGACCCGGCGGTGCTGGAGAAGGCCGCCGCCATCCCCGGGGTGCGGCTGGTCGACGGCGAGTACGGCGACATGGCCACGCTGAACGGTGAGCGGACCTGGGTGGCCGTGTCCAGCGACGTGACCGCCCTGGAGCGGATCTTCGGGGCGAAGGCGAACGCCGGTGACATCAGCCGGCTGAACCCGGACCAGATGCTGCTCAGCTCGGACACCGCGAAGTCCCGCAACCTGTCGGTCGGCTCGACGGTGAACGTGCAGCTGTCCCGGGGCGACGCGCGCACCTACACGGTCAGCGGCATCTACGAGAGCTCGCAGCTGACCAACCCGGTGGTGCTGCCGCCGCAGGCGGCCGCCGACTTCGCCATCCCGCAGCCCATCCAGGGCTTCGTGCAGCTCGCCCCGGGCACCTCGGTGGCCGCGGTGCAGCCGCAGATCGAGCGGCTGCTCGCGGACAGCCCCGAGGTCGCGGTGGCGGACCGGGCCGCGTTCATCAAGCAGCAGACCAGCCAGCTGGACACCCCGCTGCGGATGATCCAGATCCTGCTGGCGCTGGCCATCGTGATCGCGGTGCTGGGCATCATCAACACCCTCGCCCTGTCGGTGCTGGAGCGCACCCGGGAGCTGGGGCTGCTGCGGGCCATCGGCCTGCGCCGGGCGCAGACCATGCGGATGATCACCGTCGAGGCCGTGGTGATCTCGATCTTCGGCGCGCTGCTCGGCGTCGTGGTCGGCACCGGTCTGGGCGCGGCCGTGGTGCGGGCGCTCAAGGACGAGGGCATCACCGACCTGGTCCTGCCCTGGGGCCAGATGGTGACCTTCCTGGTCCTGGCGGCGATCATCGGCGTGGTGGCCGCCGTGCTGCCCGCGATCCGCGCCGCGCGGATCAACGTGCTGGGCGCCATCGCCCACGACTGATCCGCCGCAACACCGGAAAGGGGCCCCGCCGCCGGCGGGGCCCCTTTTCGCGGGCCGGTCAGGCGGGGCGTTCGCCGAGCAGGGCTGAGAGCAACTCCAGGTCCGCCGCGGTCAGGCTCTCCAGCTGGTGTACGCCGTCGGCCGGCGGCAGCGGCACCTCGGCCGGTACGGCCAGCACGGCGGCCCCGGCCGCGAGGGCGCTGGCGACTCCGGTCGGCGAGTCCTCGATCGCCACGCAGCGCTCGATCGGCACACCGAGCAGCCGCGCCGCGGTCAGGTACGGCTCCGGGTGCGGTTTGGCCGCCTCGACCTCGTCGCCGCAGACCACTGCGTCGAAGCTGTCCCGGCCCAGGGTGTCGAGGGCGACCTCGACCAGAGGCCGGGTGCTGGAGGTGACCAGGGCGGTGGGGATGCCCGCGGCCCGGACGGCGCGCAGCAGCGCGAGGGCCCCGGGCCGCCAGCGCAGCCCGTCGCGGAACAGCTCCAGGATGCGGGCGTTGATCCAGTCGGCGCTGGCCTGCGGGTCCCGCTCCGGCTGGCCCAGGTCGTCGTGCACGATCCGCATGGAAACGGCCATGCTGGTGCCGATGATCGCCTTGCGCGCGTCCTCGGACAGGGTGCCCCCGTAGACCGCCGCGAGCTCCTGCAACGCGACGTCCCAGAGCTTTTCGCTGTCGACCAGGGTGCCGTCCATGTCGAAGAGCACGGCGGCGGGATGGGTGCTGCTCAGCGGGGGCCTCCCTCGGGTGCGGGTACCCGCCGATCCTCTCAGCCGCGCCCCGCCGGCCGGCCACCGTCCCCGCAGAGGGTGACCTGCGGCATCAGCCGAGGCCGCAGGCGTCCAGCGAGTTCTCGTAGCCGCGGAAGAACGACTCGCTGCGCTGCTCGGCGGTGCCGTGCGAACCTTCGGCGAACCAGGGCTGGTCGGGGTCGTCGCCCACCGCCAGCAGCCCCTCCCGGAACTCGTCCAGGTCGCCGTCGGCCAGGGTCAGCGTCCCCGAGCGCACGTTGTCGCCGATGTACGCCCCGGCCATGCAGTCGGCCTGCAACTCCTGCTGGATGGTGAAGTTGTAGCGGATGCCGAGGCGGACCTGGACGCCGTGGGCGTACTCGTGGCCCAGCAGGTAGAACAGGAAGGCGTCGCCGACCTGGCGGAACGCCCCCACCGACCAGTTCACGTCGTAGGCGATGAAGTCGCCGGCCGAGCAGTAGACGGCGTTGTTGCGGGGCAGCCCCTCGCCGCCGCACGACACCTCACCGGACCTGGTGTACGGCACGACCCGCCGGATCGGCTGGAACTGCTTGCCGGAGGCCCGGAACTGGTCCGTCCAGTAACGCTGGGCGATGCCGACCGCGTCGGAGAAGTCCTGCTTGAACTCGGCCACGCTGGTGGTGCCGTCGGCCCGGGTCGCGTCCGCTCCCGGTGAGGCCGGCTGGCCGCTCTGCCGCGGGCGGGGCTGCTCCGGCTCACCCTGGTCGAGCCCGCCGCCCATGCAGCCGGCCGCCACGACCACGGCGACCAGCAGCCCGGCGAGCGGTCCCGGCCGCCGGCGTCCCGCGTACTCCCCCACCGTTGCCTCCCGGCTTGTTCGCTGTGTCAGCGCAGTACCCCGACCGTGCGCCGTTGATGCCCACCGGGGATCACGTGTGCGCGCCGGCCTTCGTTCACCGGTCGGCGGGGCCGGGATGCGCTGACCGCGCCGGACGGCGTCAGCCGGTGAAGCCGTGCCCGCCGTTGTTCCAGCCGTCGTGCTGCGCGTGCGCCTGCTCGGCCGCCCGCCGGTGCTGCTCCCCCCGGGCCGCCCGGACCACCGCGGGATCCTCGTCGGTGGCACGCCGCCGCCGGTCCCGCCAGGAGACGAACCCCACCACCACGGCCACGAGCGCGGCCATCACCGCCAGCGTCACCAGCACCGTCGTCATGTCGCCACTGTAGGACCGCCGCGCACCCCGTTCACCGCTACGCTGCGGCGATGATCGACACGGACTTCGACGCGCACGAACGGTCCCGGTGGGCGGGCCGCGCCGGGGCGTACGCGCGCAGCTTCGGCCGGCTCTGCGCGTACCCGGCGGAGGCGCTGCTGGACGCCGCGGCGGTGCGGGCCGGGCGGCGGGTGCTCGATGTGGGCACCGGGCCGGGCACCGTCGCGGCGGCGGCGCTGGACCGCGGCGCCGAGGTGGTGGCGGTCGACGCGGAGCCCAGCATGCTCGACGCGGCCCGGCGCGGCGCCCCCGGCGCCGAGGTCCACGCCGCGGCGCTGCCGCGCCTGCCGTTCCCGCCCGGCGGCTTCGACGCGGCGGTGGCGAACTTCGTGCTCAACCACGTCGGTGATCCGGCCGCCGGCGTGGCCGAGCTGCGCCGGGTGGTCCGCCCCGGCGGCCGCGTCGCGGTGACCGTCTGGCCGTCGCCGCTCCCACCGCTGCAACGGCTCTGGGGTGCGGCCCTCACCGCGGCCGGTGTCGCGACACCACCCGACCTGCCCCGGCTCGCGTCCGAACAGGACTTCCCCCGCACCGAGGCGGGCCTCGCCGGGCTGCTGGCCGCGGCCGGGCTGGCCGACGCCCGGTGCGTGACACTGACCTGGGCCCACCGCACCGACCCGGAGGACTGGTGGGCCGGCCCGGCGGCCGGCATCAGCACCATCGGCCTCGTGCTGGAACGGCAGCCGACGGCCGCGCGCGAGCGGGTCCGCCGGGAGTACGACCGGCTCGCCGCCCCCTACCGGCAGGCCGACGGAAGCCTGGCGCTGCCCACCGCCGCGCTGCTCGCCTCCGGCCGGGTCGACTGATCCACCCCTAGGCTGGTGTCCGGGGCGGCTTCGCGGCTCCGACGTCCCGGGTGAGCGGCGCCGCGGGGCGCCGGCCGAGAGGAGACACCGTGAAGTACCTGATCATGCTCTACGGCAGCCAGCGGGACTACGACGTCATGGCCGGGCGGCCCGGCGACCAGCCGCCGATGAGCCCGGAGCAGCTCGCCGCCATGCACGCCCACATGGAGGCGGTCCACAAGGAGCTGACCGAGACCGGCGAACTGGTCGACGCGCAGGGGCTGTCCGCGCCCGTGCACGCCCGCCGGGTCCGGCTGCGCGGCGGCGCGCCCGTGGTCACCGACGGCCCGTACGCCGAGACGCAGGAGGTGCTCGCCGGCTACACGGTGGTCGACTGCGCCAGCTTCGACCGGGCCACCGAGATCGCCGCCCGGTTCGTCAACCCGGACGCCGAGGGCGAGTACGTCGACGTGCGGCCGGTCGTGGACGGCATCGAGGAACTCCAGGGCTGACCGGTGCCCACCGCGCGCGTCGAGGACCTGCTGCGCGCCCTGGCGCCGCAGGTCCTCGGCGCGCTCGCCCGCCGCTACGGGCACTTCGACACCGCCGAGGACGCCACCCAGGAGGCACTGCTCACCGCCGCCACCCGCTGGCCCGCCGACGGGCTGCCGGACGACCCGAAGGCGTGGCTGATCACCGTGGCGTCCCGCCGGCTGACCGACCTGCTGCGCGCCGAGCAGGCCCGGCGCCGCCGGGAGGACGGCGTGGCCCGGGAGGCACCCGCGGACCGCTGGCTGGCGCCGCCCGCCGACAGCGCACCGGACGACTCCGACGACAGCCTGGTCCTGCTGTTCCTCTGCTGCCACCCGTCGCTGCCGCCCGCCGGGCAGATCGCGCTGACCCTGCGCGCGGTCGGCGGGCTGACCACCGCCGAGGTCGCCCGGGCGTTCCTGGTGCCCGAGGCGACCATGACGCGGCGGATCACCCGGGCCAAGCAGCGCATCCGCGACAGCGGGCTGCCGTTCGCCCCGCCGGCCGGCCCCGAGCGGGCCGCCCGGCTCGACGCCGTGCTGCACGTCCTCTACCTGATCTTCAACGAGGGGTACGCGAGCACCGGCGGGGAGCGGCTGCACCGGCCCGACCTGCGCGCCGAGGCGATCCGGCTGGCCCGGCTGCTGCACCGGCTCACCGACGACGCGGAGGTGGCCGGGCTGCTGGCGTTGATGCTGCTCACCGACGCGCGCACGCCGGCGCGTACCGGCCCGGACGGGACGCTCGTGCCGATGGCCGAGCAGGACCGGCGGCGCTGGCGGGCCGACCGGATCGCCGAGGGGACCGCCCTGGTCACCGCCACGCTGCCCCGCGGCGCGGTCGGGCCGTACCAGCTCCAGGCGGCGATCGCCGCGCTGCACGACGAGGCGCCCAGCGTCGAGGCGACGGACTGGCCGCAGATCGTCGCGCTCTACGAGATGCTGCTGACCCTGCACGACAACCCGGTGGTCCGCCTGAACCACGCCGTGGCGGTGGCCATGGCGCGCGGCCCGCGGGCCGGCCTGGCGCTGCTCGACGCGCTGGGAACGGACCGCCGGGTCGCCGAGGACCACCGCCGCCACGCGGCCCGGGCGCACCTGCTGGAGCTGGCCGGCGAGCCGGACGCGGCCCGGGCGGCGTACCTGGCGGCGGCCCGCCGGTCGATGAACCTGGCCCAGCAGCGCTACCTGCACGCGCGCGCGGCCCGCCTGGGATCTGACGATTGATCCAGGGCCGGATCACCCGGAAATCATCGAGGCTCGTGCACCTCGGCGGCGCCCCGGTGCTCGTCGCGGAGCCGGGTCGCGCCCGGCTGCCCCCACGGGAGCGGCCGGCGAGTTTAGAGTCGTCGATCGTGACCAATGCGACGCGACACCTGGGACTGGGGCACGGTAGCGCGTTCGGCGAGCGCGGGGTGGCCAAGCGGTTGGGCACCCTGGGCCGCCACACCCCACTGACCGGCCGGCGGCTGCTGGAGATCGGCTGCGGAGACGGCACCTACACGATGCGGCTGGTCGACGCCTTCGCGCAGATCGAGGCGATCGACATTCAACAGGATCGGCTGGAGCTGTTCCGGGAACGGCTGGCCGCCGACCCGGCGGCGGCCCAGAAGATCAACGTGCGGGAGCTGTCCGCCACCGAGCTGGACTACCCGGACAAGAGCTTCGACCTGGTCACCGCCATCGAGGTGGTGGAACACATCGACGATCTGGATGCCGCTCTCCGGCAGGTGCACCGGGTGCTCGCCCCCGGGGGCCGGTTCGCGCTGACCACGCCCAACCGGTGGTTCCCCTTCGAGACGCACGGTTTCCTCATCCGCGGGAAGCGTTACCGGCCGGCGCGGGGTCCGTTCCTGCCGTGGATCGTGCCGCTGCACCGGCGGCTGGCCGACGCCCGCGCCTTCACCGCCCGTGGCCTGTCCGCACAGCTACGCCGGGCCGGGCTGGAGCCGGTGGCGACGGACTACATCATGCCGCCGTTCGACCGGTCAGGCTTCGGGCGTCGCATCCGGCCGGTGACCGACGGGATCGAGCGGTCGCCATTGAAGTTCTTCGGCATGGCCCTGGCGGTGGTCGCCCGCCGACCGGACTGACGGCCCCGCCGCCGGACGAGGAGAGCCCGCGACGTCGGCCGACTCACCTGCTTGCCCGGCCGGACCGACGTCGAGCACCAGTGATCGACGACGCCCGGATTCCGGCGCCCGCGCGGGGGCGCCTGGGGTGAGGCGGGACCTCAGTCCAGGCCGCGCATGATGTGCGGTTCGCCGTCGTCGTCACCGAAGCAGCGGTGCAGGGTCTGCGCCCGGGCCCACAGGTCCAGGCTGCTCGGCGGCCCGACCTGCGGTGGACCCGCCGGTGCGCTCAGCACGGGGGCCGGGTCCGGCGGAACCTTCGAAGCGATGTCGTCGGTCATCTCCGCCCCTTTCGTCGTACCCCCATGCTCGTCCTCGGACGTCACAGCCGCATCTCCCGGGCTGCGCCGCCGTGGACGGCGGCCGCGGCACGCGCTGCGGGTCGGGGGCGCTTACCCGCCCGGGCCGGGCCGGTAACCGTACTCCGGTCACCGTAGCGGGCCGGACCGTGCCGCACAGCGGTTTCTCCCGCCGGGGCGGTCAGCCGCGGGCGTCGAGAAGCCGGTCCAGGTTCGCCGCGGTGCTGATGAGGGAGAGGTGGCTGAACGCCTGCGGGAAGTTGCCGGCCTGCTCCCCGGTCGGGGCGATCTCCTCCGAATAGAGGCCGACCTGGCTGCTGTAGGTGAGCATCTTCTCGAAGGTCAACTGCGCGTCGTCGAGCCGGCCGGACTCCGCGAGGGCCTGGACGTACCAGAAGGTGCACATGGTGAAGGTGCTCTCGCCGCCGGCGAGGCCGTCGACGCTGGCGCCCGGGTCGTACCGGTAGACCAGGCTGTCGGAGACCAGCTCGCCGTCGATGGCCCGCAGCGTCGCCTGCCACATTGGGTCGGTGGGCGCCACGAAGCCGAGCGAGGGCATGGCGAGCAGCGACGCGTCGAGCAGGTCCGTGCCGTAGTGCTGCACGAAGGCCCGGCGTCCCGGATGGAAGCCGCGCGTCATGATCTGCTCGTAGATCCGGTCCCGTGACTGTGTCCACCTGGCGACGTCGGCGGGCCGGCCCTGCCGGTGGGCCAGCCGGATCGCCCGGTCGAGCGCCACCCAGGACATCAGTCGCCCGTAGGTGAAGTCCTGCCGGCCGGAGCGCGTCTCCCAGATCCCGTCCTCGGGCTGATCCCAGTGCGCGCAGAGCCAGTCCATCATCCGGGTCAGGTTCTGCCAGCCCTCGCGGGAGTCCTTCAGGCCGTGGTCGTTGGCGAGGTGGAGGGAGTTGAGCATCTCGCCGTAGATGTCGAGTTGCAGCTGGTTCGCCGCGCCGTTGCCGATGCGCACCGGCGCGGACCCCCGGTAGCCCTCGAAGTGGTCGAGCACCTCCTCGGTGAGGTCCGGTGAGCCGTCGACGCGGTACATGATCTGCAACGGCACACCGTCCGCCTGGGCCGCCCGGATCCGGTCGTCGACCCAGTGCTGGTACTGCCAGGCCTCGTCGGTGAAGCCGAGGCTGAGCAGGGCGTGCACCGAGAAGGCCGCGTCCCGGATCCAGGTGTAGCGGTAGTCCCAGTTGCGTTGGCCGCCCACCCGTTCGGGCAGCCCGGCGGTGGGTGCGGCGATCAGCGCGCCGGTCGGCGCGTACGTCATGAGCTTGAGCGTCATGGCGGACCGCTCGACCATCTCCCGCCACCGCCCGGTGTAACAGGAGCGGCCGAGCCAGCGCCGCCAGAAGTCCCGCGTCCGTTCGAGCAGCTCGCGGGCCTCTTCTGCCCGGTAAACCCGCGGTGGTCCCGGGGATCCCGTCTCGAGGATGACCCCGCCGGCCTCGCCCTCGTGCAGGGTGGCGACCAGGTGGATGCCCTCCTCGGTTCGTTCGAACTCGTGCTCGTCGGAGAGGCGCTCGGCGTACCGGATGGGATTCAGGGTGAGGGACTGCCCGGCACTGCGGAAGACCGTGCCGGCCGGGTGCACCTCCAGCTCGTGCCCGTCGCGCCCGTAGTTGAACCGGGGGCGGCACTCGAACCGGAACCGCATGCTGCCGCGGACCATCCGCAGCATCCGGACCAGGCGGTGGTGGCCGGTGGCCCGGTCGCCCGCGACCGGCATGAAGTCGACCAGCTCGCCCACCCCGTTCGCGCTGAGGAAGCGGGTGATGAGGATCGGGGTCCCCGGCAGGTAGAGCTGTTTGCTCGTGTAGTCGACGCCGTCCGGTGAGACCTGGAAGTGGCCACCGCGACGCCGGTCGAGCAGGCCGCCGAAGATGCTCGGCGAGTCGAACCGGGGCGCGCAGAACCAGTCCACCGTGCCGTCCTTCGTGATCAGCGCCGCCGTCTGCAGGTCGCCGACCAGGCCGTGGTCCTCCACCGCGGGGTACGAGTCCACCGGACCTCCACCTCGTCTCGCCGTCGCCCGGCGTCTACCCCTGGCCCGTCGGCACACACCTGACCGGCCGCCGGTACGCCCGGTTCCGTGCCCGAAGCGACGTGCGTCCGGTTCCGGTCATCCACTGTTCACGGAATCTGATCTGGACCGTTACTTCCATCTCTGTCTATATGGGTGCCACATGCCAATCCCATCCGGATGGAGCCCCATGACCCGCACGCTGCGCGCCACGGCCATCAGCCTCGCCGCGATCGTGGCCGCCACCCTCGGCCTCACCCAGCCCGCCTCCGCCGCCGGCTACTCCGCCTCCCTGACCAGCGCCGTCGCCGGCCTCCCCGTCGCCACCGAGGTCCGCACCGGCTACAACCGCGACCTCTTCCCACACTGGATCGACGCCGACGGCGACGGCTGCAACACCCGCAACGAGGTCCTCCAGGCCGAGGCCACCACCAAACCCACGACCAGCGGCACCTGCACCCTCTCCGGCGGCCGCTGGTACTCCTACTACGACAACGCCTACTGGACGCTCACCGGCGACCTCGACATCGACCACATGGTCCCGCTCGCCGAGGCGTGGGACTCCGGCGCCCGCAACTGGACCACCAGCCGCCGCCAGGCGTACGCCAACGACCTGGGCGACTCCCGGGCGCTGGCCGCGGTCACCGACAACGTCAACCAGGCCAAGGGCGACCAGGACCCCGCCACCTGGCTGCCGTCGTACGCCTCCGCGCGCTGCCGCTACATCGGCGAGTGGGTCGCCGTGAAGCTCCGGTGGCGCCTCAGCGTAGACAGCGCCGAGAAGAGCGCCCTGACCAGCTGGGCGAACAACTGCCCCGCCACCACCATCTCCGTCACCTACGCGTACTGACGCTCCTCGTTCTGGATCGTGGAGAGTTGACGTTCGCATCGAACGGCAACTCTCCAACATCCCCGCGTGTGGCGGGCTTCAATGGGAGCATGCGGGCGATGAAGGACGGCCGGGAGTGGCGGATCGGCACCGCCGCCGAGGTGGACTGGATCAGCGGCCACACCACGGCCGGCCTCTCGATCACCACCGCCGTCCCGCCGGTCTTCGACGCCTACGCCACCACCTGGCGCAGCGACGACATCCCCGCCGCCGCCTACGAACGCGCCCTCGTCGACGACCTCATCGCGCACACCCCGGAGCAGCCGTGGTGGCTGGGCTACCTCGACACCGGCGCGCACGACATCGTCTTCCCCCGCGCCCCGACGGTGTCGCTCTACTGGGACTGGCGGTACGTGCTCATCGAGGCCGGACCGGAGCAGGCCCTCACCTGGCGATCCGGCCACATGCGCGGCGACGGCTCACTGCCCGACCTGTTCTTCCCGGCCGACCGGTCCTGGCTGGTCTCCGCGCTCTGGGACGACGCGTGGACCTGCGTCGGCGGGCCGGAACGGCTGATCGACGCCCTTGAGCACGACCCGCTGGCAAACGGGCGCCGGGTCACGCCCGACCAGGACGCGCTGCCACCCGGCCTCACCCGCGAGTGACCCCCGGGCTCATGGACCCGCACTCATCGGCGTCGCCGACGTGGGCACCCGCACGACGGTGTCGCCTGGCGCCGCCTCGCTCGACGGGTTACGCGATGGCCGGTTCGCTGGCGACCGACGGTGCGACCTCCGGTCGGAGCCCGTCGACCTGACGGCCGACCGCTAACCTCCGAGGCTCTTCGTCATGAGGTGCTCGCGGCGCACACCGTCGGGCATGAGGTCGCCGAGCTCACCCGTGTCACGGAAACCGTTCCGCCGGTAGAGGGTCCAGGCGTTCTTGTTGCCTTCCACTACGGCCAGCCGCAGCGTCCGCGCGCCCACCTGCCGGGCCCACTGCTCGACCGCCCGCACGAGGTGGTCGCCCACGCCCTGGCCACGTCCCATGGGTGCCACGTACATCGAGATCAGCTCGACGATCCCGTCGTGCTCGGTCGGCACCCCGCTGGCCATCCCGACGGCCTGCCCGTCGAGCATCGCCAGGATGTTGTACGAGCCGGGGATGGCCAGCCGACTGCGCCAACGTTCCTCGCGGTCGCCGTCGCCCTGCCAGTCCGCCAGCTGGGAACCGAAGGCGTACCCGGCCTCCGCGAGCGCCGCGAGCCGCAGTTCCCGCCACAGCTTCCAATCGCCCTCGCCAAGCACGCGCGTATCGATCATGCGGAGAGGGTTCCGCAAGCGTGGCGAGCAGGCAACCCGGTATCCCGTGACGCGGCCGCATCAACTGGAGCCCGACGGCTCAGCACCGATGACGTCGGGTCTCAGGACCCGCGCGACAGGTCCGTCTCCGGGCGTGGATGACACGTCTGGCCAGATGACGTCTCGCGAGCGGGACCGACAGACGTGCGGGTTCGTGATAGACCGCCATGGTGAGGATGACGTGATGAACCACGGCCCCGAACGGAGCTGAGGATGCCAGACCCCCGCGCCTTCTGGCTCGATGAGCACTTCGACCGTGAGCACGGCGCAGACGGGCGCGGTCGCTTCGAGGCCGAGGTGCTGAGGCGCATCGATGAGTTTGCCGACACGTGGGGCGACATCGCGCCCGTCACCTTCGCTGCCACAGCGTGGCGACTGGCAATCGAGCTGTCACCCGGCTACGTCCGTTGGCACAGCCGGATCATCTCCGCGACCTGTACGCCGAGCCGGTGGGACGGGAGTATGACCTGCGCCGTATCGGTGATCTCGCGGTGGCCCGCCGAACTCACTTGGACCAAGCAGTGGCAGCGTGACCGTGGTTGGCGCGACTGGCCGCAGTTGTTTGGCCAGTACACGACACCCTCGGACCAGGACCTGACGCGCAGCCCACATCTACGCGCGACGCTGCAGGTGGAAGCCCCGGTCCCCCTCGATGACCTACCTCCGGCTCCCGACGGTCCGGACAGTTCCGTAGCGCCCGCAGCGCGTAGAGCGGTAGTCGTGCTCGTTCGGGAACTCAACGAACTCCTGGCCCCGATGATCGGCCAACTGCAAGCCGGTGTACCAGCGGACTCCTGAGCGTCAAGCAGATCCGGATTTCGGGACGTGGGTGACACGTCCGGCTAGACGATCTTGTCATTGGGCAGGGTAGCGGGACTGCTCGGTCGTCGGGACTACGGGCGAGCCCAGCCGGCGAGTTCTCTGGCCCCGGTTGCGGTGGTGGGGTCGGGGTCTTGGGCCAGGGCGTCGCAGAGGATGAGGAAGTCGTCCACGATGCCGGCGAGCTGGCCGAGCCAGTCGGGCATGAGGTAGTTCACGACGGCGGCGTGGAGGTGGTAGAGGTGGTCGAGGTGGTCGGGAAGATCCTGGGCTGTGGTGGTTGCTCGTGCGACGAGTCGGGTGCCGTGAATGTCGTTGCGGCGTAGCAGGGCCAGGCAGGTCGCTTCGACAACGGCGGTGTCACCGTGGTCGAGGAGGAGCCGCTGGAGGATGTCGGCGATGTCGTCTTGGTTGGCCCAGGAGGCGAGTTGTTGTCCTGCGGCGGCCCGGGTTGACCAGTCCGGGCTGTTGGCGGCCGTGACTGTTTCCTGAGGTGGAGCAGGGGCCTGCATGGGCTCAGACTTCCACAGGGGGTTGTGCTGTGAGGGTGCGCCGGCTGGTTCTGAGGAAGGGCGCCCGCGCCTAACCAAGGGCACGTATCAGTGCGGAGGCGCCCGCCGCGTCGGCTGTGAAAATCGCTGTCCGGTTGTCGGAGCACAGTGATAGAAAGCCGGGGTGCACAAGATTCTCACGTTCTCTGATCATCTGCGGCTGATTGACGAACGGTCGACCGCCTTCCGCGCCGCGGTCGCTGCGGCGCCCAGCCTCGACGTGCCGGTGCCGAGCTGTCCGGAGTGGACGCTGTTCGATCTCGTGCAGCACCTGGGCATCGGCCGCCGCAGGTCGGCTGCCATCGTCGCCGCAGGGCCGGCCGACGCTCCCCCGGAGAAGTCCGCTTGGGAGGACGGCACGGGTGCGCCTCGGGAACGCGAGGCTCTCCTGGCCTGGTGGACCGAGTCCGTCGAGCGACTGACGAGCGCGCTGCGTGAGGCCGGCCCGGACCGCGGTTGTTGGACGTTCTGGGGTGACTCGCAGTCACCGCAAACCTCCGGTGCATGGGCTCGGCGCCAGGTTCCCGAGATAGCGGTGCACACCTACGATGTCCAGCTCACCGTGGGGGACCCGGAGCCGCTACCGGACGAGGTCGCCCTCGACGGTTTCGACGACTGCCAGTTCACCCTCTGCTCGACGGATGTCGCCTGGCCGCACGAACCCGCCGTCGTCGACTACTACGCCACCGAGGGCCGCTCCTGGCGCCTTCGGCTGTCCCGCGACGGCGCATGGGCCGCCCGCCTCGGCGCGCCGGCTGCCAGCGAGGACCCGGGCCCGGACACGGCCGACGCCTCCGCCCGGGGCACGGCCAGTGACCTGGTCCTGTTCTTTTACGGCCGCATACCGCCGGATTCTCCGAAGCTGGAGCTGGACGGCGACCGTCGCATCTTCGACCAGCTCATCGCCTGGGACCCGTCCGTGTGACAACCGACGACACATAGCAGACCTGCTGTGTGAGTCCGGTTTGGCGGCCTGGAGACGTCATGATCATGCGAATCAGCGCCGTTTCCGGTGCTGCACCGCAGGTCAGCGTGCACCGGTGATCACTTGGCGTTGAAGTAGCTCGCCTCCGGGTGGTGCACCACGATCGCGTCGGTGGCCTGCTCCGGCATGAGTTGGAACTCCTCCGAGAGCTGGACGTTGATCCGCTCCGCGCCGAGCAGCTCCACGATCTTCGCCCGGTCCTCCAGGTCCGGGCAGGCCGGGTAGCCGAACGCGTAGCGGCAGCCCCGGTAGTCGGTGCGCAGCAGGCCGGCCACGTCCGCCGGGTCTTCGTCGGCGACCGTGCGCCCGCCCGGCAGGACCAGCTCGGCGCGGATCCGCCGGTGCCAGTACTCGGCCAGCGCCTCGGTGAGCTGCACCGACAGGCCGTGCACCTCCAGGTAGTCGCGGTACTCGTTGCCGGCGAACATCTTCGCCGTGTACTCGCTGATCGGCTGCCCGACGGTGACCAGCTGCAACGCCACCACGTCCAGCTGCTCGCCCTTGGGGCGGAAGAAGTCGGCCAGGCAGAGCCGGCGCTCCTGCCGCTGCCGCGGGAACGAGAACCGGGCCCGCTCGGAATGCCCGTTCTCGTCCAGCACCACCAGGTCGTTGCCCTCGGAGTAGGCCGGGAAGTAGCCGTAGACCACGGCCGCCTCGAGGACCTGGTCGGCGATGAGCCGGTCCAGCCAGTAGCGCAGCCGCGGCCGCCCCTCGGTCTCCACCAGCTCCTCGTACGACGGGCCCTTGCCGCCCCGGGCCCCGCGCAGCCCCCACTGGCCCAGGAAGGTGGCCCGCTCGTCGAGCAGCGCCGCGTAGTCGGCCAGCGGCACACCCTTGACCACCCGCGTGCCGAAGAACGGCGGGGTGGGCACCTCCACGTCCGCGGCCACGTCGGAGCGGACCGACGCGTCGTCCAGCTCCGGCAGCGCCTCGCGGACCAGGGCCCGCTGCCGCTCCCGCCGCTCCCGGCGGGCCGCCAGGGCGGCCTCCCGCTCCGGGTCGATCACCGGCGCGCCGCCCCGCTTGGCCGTCATCACCCGGTCCATGAGGGACAGCCCCTCGAACGCGTCCCGGGCGTAGTGCACCTGCCCGGGGAACGCCGAGCGAAGGTCGTCCTCCACGTAGGCGCGGGTGAGCGCCGCGCCGCCGAGCAGCACCGGCCAGCGCTCGGCGACGCCGCGGGCGGCCATCTCGGCCAGGTTCTCCTTCATGATGACCGTGCTCTTGACCAGCAGGCCGGACATGCCGATGGCGTCGGCCCGGTGCTCCTCGGCCGCGTCGAGGATCGCGTTGATCGGCTGCTTGATGCCGATGTTGACGACGTCGTAGCCGTTGTTGGACAGGATGATGTCGACCAGGTTCTTGCCGATGTCGTGCACGTCGCCCTTGACGGTGGCGAGCACGATCCGGCCCTTGCCGTCGTCGTCGGTCTTCTCCATGTGCGGCTCCAGGTAGGCCACCGCGGTCTTCATCACCTCGGCGGACTGGAGCACGAACGGCAGTTGCATCTGGCCGGAGCCGAACAGCTCACCGACCACCTTCATGCCGTCCAGCAGCAGGTCGTTGATGATGGACAGCGGCGTGCGCCCCTCGGCCATCGCCGTGTCCAGGTCGGCCTCCAGGCCGTTGCGCTCCCCGTCGATGATCCGCCGCTTGAGCCGCTCGTCCAGCGGCAGCGCGGCCAGCTCCTCGGCCCGGGTGGCCCGCGCGGAGGCGGCGTCGACGCCCTCGAAGACCTCGATGAACCGCTGCACCGGGTCGTAGCCCTCCCGACGCCGGTCGTAGACCAGGTCGAGCGCGATCTCGCGCTGCTCGTCGGGGATCTTCGACATCGGCAGGATCTTGCTGGCGTGCACGATGGCCGAGGTGAGGCCGGCCTGCGCGCACTCGTGCAGGAACACCGAGTTGAGCACCTGCCGGGCCGCCGGGTTCAGGCCGAAGGAGACGTTCGAGATGCCCAGGGTGAAGTTGACCCCCGGGTAGCGGGCGGCAATCTCCCGGATCGCCTCGATCGTCTCGATGCCGTCGCGGCGGGTCTCCTCCTGCCCGGTGGCGATCGGGAAGGTCAGCGCGTCGATGAGGATGTCCTCCCGGCGCAGCCCCCACCGGCCGGTCAGGTCGTCGATGAGCCGGCACGCGACGCGTACCTTCCAGTCCCGGGTGCGGGCCTGGCCCTCCTCGTCGATGAGCAGCGCCACCACGCCGGCGCCGTGCTCCCGGACCACCGGCATCACCCGGGCGTAGCGGGACTCCGGGCCGTCGCCGTCCTCGAAGTTGACCGAGTTGACCACGCAGCGGCCGCCGAGCATCTCCAGCCCCGCCTCGACCACCGCCGGCTCCGTCGAGTCCAGCATGATCGGCAGCGTCGAGGCGGTGGCGAACCGGCCGGCCAGCTCGCGCATGTCCTGCGTGCCGTCCCGGCCCACGTAGTCGACGCAGAGGTCCAGCAGGTGCGAGCCGTCCCGGGCCTGACCGCGGGCGATCTCGACGCAGGCCTGCCAGTCGGCCGCGAGCATCGCCTCGCGGAACGCCTTGGAGCCGTTGGCGTTGCTCCGCTCCCCCACCATCAGGATGCTGGCGTCCTGGGCGAACGGCACGTGGTGGTAGATCGACGAGATGCCCGCCTCGGGGCGCGGCTCCCGGGCCACCGGCCGCCGGCCGCGCAGCCGCTCGACCAGCACCCGGATGTGCTCCGGGGTGGTGCCGCAGCAGCCGCCGACCAGGGCCACGCCGTAGTCGGTGACGAACTGGTCGAGGGCGTCGGCCAGCTCGACCGGGCTCAGCGGGAAGTAGGCCCCGTCGGCGGTCAGCACCGGCAGGCCGGCGTTCGGCATCACGGAAACCGGGATGCGGGAGTGCTGGGACAGGTAGCGCAGGTGCTCGCCCATCTCGGCCGGGCCGGTCGAGCAGTTGAGGCCGATCAGGTCGACGCCGAGCGGCTCGATCGCGGTCAGCGCGGCGCCGATCTCGCTGCCCAGCAGCATGGTGCCGGTGGTCTCGACGGCCACCTGGCAGATGATCGGGACGTCCCGCCCCAGCTCGACCCGGGCCCGCTTCGCGCCGACCACCGCGGCCTTGACCTGGAGCAGGTCCTGGCAGGTCTCGATGATCAGCGCGTCCGCCCCGCCGGCGATCAGGCCGGCGGCGTTCTCCTGGTACGCGTCCCGCAGGGTCGCGTACGCCGCGTGCCCGAGGGTGGGCAGCTTCGTGCCGGGCCCCATCGAGCCGAGCACGAACCTCGGCTGCTCCGGCGTCGAGTGCGCGTCGGCGGCCTCCCGGGCGAGTCGCGCGCCCGCCTCGGACAGCTCGCGGATCCGCTCGGCGATGCCGTACTCGGCGAGGTTGGGCAGGTTGGCCCCGAAGGTGTTGGTCTCCACGCAGTCCGCGCCGGCGGCCAGATAGGCCTCGTGCACGCCGCGGACCACGTCCGGCCTGGTGACGTTGAGGATCTCGTTGCAGCCCTCAAGGCCGTCGAAGTCGTCCAGGGTCAGGTCGGCCGCCTGCAGCATCGTCCCCATCGCCCCGTCGGCGATCAGGATCCGGTCCGCCAGCACATCGAGCAACGAAGTCCGCACAGGGCCAGGTTAGTGCGGCGCGGCCTGGACGGGTCACCGCAACCTGGGCTTCCCACATACTGTCAGCGGAATCACCGCGCACCTTTCATCCGGTTCGCCCGAGTGGTCGGCCCGGCCGACCGGCGCGGCCGACGGGCCCCGCCCGGCGGCGGCACGTAGGCTGGCGGACGTGAAGGACATCAGCGACGCGACCGTACGACGGCTTCAGGTCGCGACGCGGCGTCAGACGCGCCGAGCTGAAGCGCGATACCCGGGTGCCGCTCGCGACGAGCAGGGTGAGGTGACGGCGTGACCGAGTTCGACGGACTGCCGGTGCTGCGGTCCCCGGTCGCCATCGCGGCCTTCGAGGGGTGGAACGACGCCGCCGACGCCTCGACCGCCGCCGTGGAGCACCTGGAGCAGGTCTGGCAGGCCCGCCAGGTGACCGAGCTGGACCCGGAGGACTTCTACGACTTCCAGGTGAGCCGGCCGACCATCACGATGGCCGACGGGGAGACCCGCCGGGTCGAGTGGCCGACCACCCGCTTCATGGTGGCCAGCCCCGAGGGCACCGAGCGGGACGTGGTGCTGATCCGGGGCATCGAGCCGAGCATGCGCTGGCGCACCTTCTGCGAGCAGGTGCTGGAGATCTGCCACAGCCTGGAGGTCGAGCGGGTGGTGCTGCTCGGCGCGCTGCTGGCGGACGTGCCCTACACCCGGCCGCTGCCGATCAGCGGCAGCGCCTCGGACGCCGACGCCGCGAAGCGCTACCAGCTCACCCCCACCCGCTACGACGGGCCGACCGGCATCGTCGGGGTCCTGCACGACGCCTGCACCCGGGCCGAGGTGGACGCCGTGTCGTTCTGGGTGCACGTGCCGCACTACGCCAACAACCCGCCCTGCCCGAAGGCCACCCTGGCGCTGCTGCACCGGGTCGAGGAGGTGCTCGACCTGCCGGTGCCGATGGCCGACCTGGCCGAGGAGGCCGCCGAGTGGGAGCAGCGGGTGCGCAGCGCCGCCGAACAGGACGCCGAGCTGGGCGAGTACGTCCGTGAGCTGGAGGAGCGGGTCGGCGACGCCGGCATCACCCCGCTGACCGGGGACGAGATCGCCCAGGAGTTCGAGAAGTACCTACGCCGCCGGGGCGGCTCCGCCGGCCCCACCGCCGGCTCCTGGTAGCCGCTCTTCCACGAAGGCCGGGTCCTCGCGGGCCCGGCCTTCCGCGTGTCCGGGGTCGCGAGGTCACCCCCGCTAGGGCATCCTAGGAACCTAGCTGTCGTGAGGAGGCGGGCATGCAGATCAACCCCGGCGCGGCCGAGTTCCCGCACCGGCAGATCGCCGCGCAGCTCAAGGCCCAGGTCCGCCGCGGTGACTGGGGGCCCGGCGAGCGGCTGCCGTCCATCCCGGCCATCGCCGAGATGTTCGGCGTCGCGAAGCAGACCGTGCAGCGCGCCGTCGACCAGCTGCGGGTCGAGGGCATCTTGATCACCAAGCCCGGCTCCGGTACGTACGTCCGGGGCACCCGGCGCCGCCTCAACCGACTCTCCCGGGGCCGGTACGGCGGCTTCCGCGGCTACCACACCGACCTGGCCGCCCGGTACCGGCAGCAGCTCGTCTCGGTGGGCCGCGCCGCCGCCCCGCCCGAGGTGGCCGACGCGTTCGGGGTGGCCGACGGCACCGAACTGCTCTGCCGGCGGCACCTGGTCCGCACCGACGACTCACCCGTCGAGGTGGGCGCCTCCTGGTTCCTGCCCGCCGACACCGCCGGCACCTCCCTGGAGCGCGCCGAGGCGTTCGGCCGCCCGCTCTACCAGGAGGCCGAGGAGGCCACCGGCCGCCGGTACGTCACCGCGACCGACACGATCAGCGCCCGCCAGCCCAGCCGGGAGGAGGCGGAGATCCTCCAGATCCGCCCGGACACCCCGGTGCTGCACCTGCTGCACGTCGCCTACGACGCCCAGCGCAAGCCCATCGAGGTCGCCCACGCCACCTGGCCCGGCCCGATGACCACGCTCACCGAGGAGTACCGGATTCCCGCCCCGCAGGCGGAGCCCGACCCGGACCCCGGCCTCGTCCTCGGCTGACCGCGGCCGATCCTCTCGCCGTCGGGCTTGACCCTGCCCCAGGGTCAGGGTTCGACGATCGTCGGCATGAACGACAACAACAGCGCCCTGCACACCGTCGGGGCCCAGATCCGTGAGCAGATTGCCGCCTACTGCGAGTCCCACCACGTCCCCGGGTTCGTCGCCGGCGTCCACCACGCCGGCGAGCAGATCGTCGTCGCCCACGGCACCGCGAACATCGCCACCGGCGCGCCGATGCGCGAGGACACCGGATTCCTCTTCGGCTCGGTCACCAAGGTGCTCACCACCACGCTGGTCCTGCAGCAGGTCGACCGGGGACTGCTGGACCTCGACGCGCCGGTGGCGCACTACCTCCCCGAATTCGCCCTGACCGCACCGGGCGCGGCGGAGAAGATCCTCGTCCGTCACCTGGTCTCGCACACCAACGGCATCGACGCCGACCTGTTCTTCCCGGACGCGGGGGGCAGCGACGCCCTGAAGACCTACGTCGACGGCCTTGCCGGGAGCTGCGGCGCCCTGTTCGAGGCCGGTGAGCGGCTCAGCTACTCCAACGGCGGCATGATCGTCGCGGGCCGGCTGCTGGAGGTCGTGACCGGCCTGTCCTTCCCCGACCTGCTCGCACGCGACGTCTACGGGCCGGTCGGCATGACGGACTCCGGCACTTCGGCCGAACGGGCCATCCTGCGCAGCACGGCCGTCGGCCACTTCCCCGACCCGGAGACCATGGCGGCCCGGCCCACCGGCATGTTCATGCTGCCCGACACCTGGGGGCCGGCCGGGGGCACGCCGATCGGCACCGTCGCCGACCTGCTCGCCTTCGGGCGCACCCACCTGGCCGGCGGCGTCTCCCCCGCCGGCACGCGGGTGCTGTCGACCGCGTCGACCGCGCTGATGCAGCAGGTCGCGTACGACATGGCGACCCCGAACGTCCCGCCGATGGGCCTTGGCTGGGTGCGGTACCCGTTCGGCGACACCACCGTGCTCGCCATGTCGGGTGCCTCGCCCGGCGGCGTCTCCATCCTCTGCGTCGTCCCCGAGCACGACCTGGTCTTCACCGCCTTCGGCAACACCCCGGGCGCGATCCTCCTGCACGACCAGCTCCTCCAGCGGCTCCTGCGGGAGCTTCTCGGCGTCGAGATCCCCGCTCTGGTCACCGCACCGACGCCGGACGTGGACCTCACCCCGTACGTGGGCACCTACCGCTCGAACCAGCTCCGCATCGACGTCAGCGTCGTCGACGGCCAGCTCGAGGAGCGGATGACCTACGAGCCGGCGGACGATTCGCAGGAGCGGATCTTCACCGCGTTCGCCGGCGGCGCGACCTCCGCCCCGCCGCAGCGCTACCTTCCGGTCGGGCCGGGTCTCTTCGCGCCGGTCGGGTACCCGTGGGAGACGTTCGACGGGTACCTGCGACTCCTGCTCGTCTCGTACCACGACGTGATCGACGGCCGGGCGCGCTTCCGCAACGGCGGTGGCCGACTGACCCGGCGGGCCTGACCGCCCCGTCCCGACCCGACCCTCGGTGGAAGGATGTCCGCCATGATCACGATTGGCCAGCTTGCGGAGTACGCCGGAGTGACCGTCAAGGCCGTCCGCCACTACCACCAGCGTGGTCTGCTCGCCGAGCCGGAGCGCGACTCGTCCGGCTACCGGCGGTACACCGCGGAGGACGCGATCGCCCTCGTCAAGATCAGAACCTTGGCCGAGGCCGGGGTGCCGCTGGCCCGCATCGGAGACCTGCTCGACGCCGACCCGGACGCCCTCACGGCGGCCATCGCCGAAATCGACCACGGCCTCCGGGAGCGCATCGCGCAGCTGCGACGGACCCGCGACCAGCTCGCCCAGCTGCGCGGCGGCGACCGGCTCTTCGTCTCCCCGGAGGCCGCCGCCCTCCTCGACGAGCTGCGCGAACTCGGCGTCAGCGAACGCCAGATCCGGCTGGAGCGCGACGGCTGGATCCTCATGCGGACCGCCTCGCCCGAGGATGCCTCCCGGTGGACCGCCGAGAAGCGCGAGCTGCTGATCGACTTGGATTTCCGCGCCCTCTACCTCGACCACGACGCCGCCTACGACTGGTCGCCGGACGACCCCCGCCTACCCGCCCTCGCGGAGCGCACCCGGACCTGGTTCGACGACCGGCACCACCGATCGGAGACGCGCCCCGTCCACAACCCGACCATCGCCCGGCTGGCGGCCCAGTCCCAGCCCGAAGCCTCGTCCCCGGCGTGGGACCGCCTGGCCCGGCTCATGGGCGCCTGAGCCGCCGGGTCGGCCGCGGCCGGCCCCGCTCGGCCGGCCGCGGGGCTGCCGCCAGCCCGACGGTTCGGGACGGCCCTCGCTCGGCCGGCCGTCGGGCTGCGCTGCCGCCAGCCCGACGGTTCGGGACGGAGCCCCCGTCAGAGACGGATGCCCAGGAGCGCGTCGACGGTGTCCGCGAAGAGCTTCGGGGCCCCGGCGTCGTCGGCCACCCCGGCGAGCGCCTGCTCCACCCAGGCGTCCACCAGCGCCAGGGCGCCCGGCGTGTCGAGGTCGTCGGCGAGGCGGGCGCGTACCCCGGCCAGGAGCTCGTCGCCCGACGGGCCGGCCGGCGCGGCGGCAGCCCGGCGCCAGCGGGCCAGCCGCTCCTGCGCCTCGGCGAGCAGCTCGTCGGTCCACGAGCGGTCGCTGCGGTAGTGCCCGCTCAGCAGGGCCAGCCGGACCGCCATCGGGTCGACCCGGTCGGCGCGGAGCCGGGAGACGAAGACCAGGTTGCCCCGGGACTTCGACATCTTCTCGCCGTCCAGGCCGATCATGCCGGCGTGCACGTAGTGGTCGGCGAACGGCGCCTGGCCGGTCAGCCGCTCGGCGTGCGCCGCCGAACACTCGTGGTGCGGGAAGAGCAGGTCGTTGCCGCCGCCCTGGACGGCGATCCGGTCGCCGAGCAGGTTGAGCGCGATCACCGCGCACTCGATGTGCCAGCCGGGGCGGCCGGCACCTAGCTCACCGCCCGGCCAGGAGGGCTCGCCCTCGCGGGCGCCGCGCCACAGCAGCGGGTCGAGCGGGTCCCGCTTGCCGGCCCGGTCCGGGTCACCGCCGCGCTCCGGGAAGATCTCCAGCATCTGCTCCCGCGACAGGTTGGACTCGTAGCCGAACGCGGGGGCCGCGGCGACGTCGAAGTAGACGTCGCCGGTGCCGTCGTCGAGCCGGTAGGCCGCGCCGTCCTTGAGCAGCACGAGCACCTTCTCGGCGATGTCCGGGATCGACTCGACCGCGCCGACGTAGTGCGCCGGCGGGATGATCCGCAGCGCCTCCATGTCCTCGCGGAACAGGGCGGTCTCCCGCATGGCCAGGACCTTCCAGTCCTCGCCGTCGCGCTCGGCCCGCTCCAGCAGCGGGTCGTCGATGTCGGTGACGTTCTGCACGTACCGCACGGTCAGGCCCGCGTCCCGCCACATCCGCTGCACCAGGTCGAACGTGATCATGGTGGCGGCGTGGCCGAGGTGGGTCGCGTCGTACGGGGTGATGCCGCAGACGTACATGCTGGCCGCGCCGTCGGGCTGACTGGGGTGGAGACCTTGCCGCGCCGAGTCGTACAACCTCAGTGGTGTGCCCTTGCCCGGCAGCCGTGGCACCTCATGTCCCGCCCAAGACTCCATGATTGCCAGCCTAACGAGCCGTCAGGCGCTCGGGTGGCGCGCCTCGGGTGATCAACGCGACAACGGCTCACATGGGCGGCCACGGCATGGCCGGCCATTCCTCCGGCGGCAGCGGGAACAGCCCATTCTCCCGCAGCCGGTCCACCCGGGCCGCCACCTCGGCGACCTCGCTGATGGTGAGGTGCTCGGCAAGCTCGTCGCCGAGCGTCCCGGTGAGCTGCCCGGCCAGCCCTTCGAGCATCTCCACCGCGTCCGGCGGGAGCTGCCGGCCGGCCCAGCCCCAGAGCACGGTGCGCAGCTTCTCCTCGACGTGGAAGCAGACCCCGTGGTCGACCCCGTAGACGCGGTCGTCGGGGCCGACGAGCACGTGGCCGCCCTTGCGGTCGGCGTTGTTGATCACGGCGTCGAGGACCGCGAGGCGGGCCAGCCGGGGATCGTCGGCGTGCGCCAGCGCGTACGCGGCCCCGTCGTCGTCGCGCGCCGCGGCGACCGGGAACCAGCGCGGCGGCACCGTCTCGGCCGGCACGAACCCGACCAGCGGCTCGGCGTCCTCCGGCTCGTCGATCCAGAGCTGGCACGAGCCGGGACCGAACGGCCCGTCCCGCAGCACGGTCGGCGGCACCAGATCCCAGCCGGTGGCCTGCGAGACCAGGTAGGCCGAGACCTCCCGGCCGGCGAGCGTCCCGTCCGGGAAATCCCAGAGCGGGCGCTCACCGCGGACCGGCTTGTAGACGCAGCGTGCGGTCACCCCGTCGAGGGTGATGACGCCGCGCAGGGTGGTGTTGGAGGCGTCGACCAGCCGCCCCTCCAGGGTGAGCTCACCGTCGCTGAGCAGTCGCAGCGACGCGGCGCCCTCCTGTCGGGGCTGAAGTTCGGACGAGGTCACCGGTGGTAGCCGTTGTGCCGGGGGCAGAGGTGACCGGCCGGGTCGAGCGGCTGGCCGCAGAGCGGGCAGGGCGGTCGGCCGGCGTTGACCACCCGCCGGGCCCGCTCGATGAACGCGCGGGTCGCCTCGGGGGTCAGCCGGACCCGGAGCCGGTCGAGGTCGTCGTCCGGTTCGTCCGGGTCCTCGTCGGTGTCGTCGTCCGCGTCGCCCAGCTCGACCTCGGCCTCCGCCTCACCGGCGGCGATCGCCTCGATCACCACGGTGGCGGAGTCGACGTCGAAGGCCAGGCCCAGGGTGCCGACCCGGAACTCCTCGTCGACCGGGGTGTCGAGCGGGTCGTTGTCGCCCGTCGTCACCGGGGCCGCCTCCGGAAGCTCGACGCCGAACCGGCGCTGCGCCTCGGAGAGCAACTCCTCCAGCTTCTCGGCGAGCAGGGACACCTGGACCTTTTCCAGCGCGACGCTGACCAGCCGGCCTCCGCCGCGCGCCTGGAGGAAGAACGTGCGCTCCCCCGGCGGGCCGACGGTTCCGGCGACGAACCGCTCCGGCGGCTCGAAGGCGTGCACCTGGTGGGTCATACCCACGACCCTATCCGGCGTGTGGAACCGTCGCGCAGCGCACCGACGCCGAATCCGCCCAGGGCGAAACGCCAGGGCCGCCGCCCGCCGTTCCCGGGCGTGGCGGTGCGGCTCACCGGGTCGCCCCCGCGCCGCCACCCACCGCCGCGTCCGAGTCGGTCGCCCGGGTCGCCCGCCGGCGCCGCTTGCGCGGCGGCGGGACCAGCCCGGCGAGGTCGCCGCCCGTGTCGTTGAGCCGGACCAGGAAGGGCCGCAGCGGCGTGTAGCGGATCGCGGTCACCGACGCCGGGTCGGCCACGATCCGCTGGAACAGATCCAGGTGTACGCCCAACGCGTCGGCCACGATCGCCTTGATCACGTCGCCGTGGCTGCACGCCAGCCAGACCGCCTCGGGCCCGTGCTCGGCGCTGATCCGGGCGTCCCAGGAGCGCACCGCGGCGACCGCCCGCGCCGCCATCGCCGCCATCGACTCCCCCTCCGGGAACACGGCGGCGCTCGGGTGCTGCTGCACCACCGGCCAGAGCGGCTCCTTCGCCAGCTTCTTCAACGGCTGCCCCTCCCAGGCGCCGTAGCCGCACTCGATCAGCCCCTCCTCGACCACCGGCTCCGCCCCGGGCAGGGCCAGCTCCAGGGTCTGCCGGCAGCGGATCAGCGGGCTGGTCACCACCGCCGCGAGGGGCAGCCCCTTGAGCCGGTCGCCCACCGCCGCGGCCTGGGCGCGCCCGGTCTCGTCCAGCTCGACCGGTTGCCGGCCGGCCAGGCCACCGTCGGCGTTCGCGGTGGTCCGGCCGTGTCGCAGAAGCAGAAGGGTCGCCACGCAGACCACCCTAGGCGCTGCCACCCCCTTGATCGACTGCACCACGGGATGTCGCGGTATCGGGGCGAGCCTGTGACCGCGAACACGTCGCCACCCGGAACACCGGACCCGGTCGGGCCGTTGTGCAGAGCGTCGGTGTGCCCAGTGTCCCCGGGCCTCACCTAAATTGCCTTCGCGGAATACCGTTCGGCTGGAGCCGCGTCGCGCCACTCGCCGAGAGGCGACCTGCACACCGACACCTACAGCGCCGCCCGTCCCTCCGGGGCCGGGCGGCGCTGTCGTTTCCACCCTCTCCCCCGGCGCATCCTCACCCCACGGTTCCGGGTTCGGCGTCCGGCTCCGGCGTTCGGGGCTCGGGGTTCGAGGTTCGGGGTTCGGGTCCGGGGTTCGGCGTCCGGCCCCGGCGTTCGGCGTTCGGGGTTCGGCGTCCGGCTCCGCCTCCGGCGTTCGGGGTTCGGGGTTCGGGGTTCGGGGTCTGGGGTCTGGGGTCTGGGGTCTGGGGTCTGGGGTCTGGGGTTCAGCGTTCGGCGTCCGGCGTCCGACGTCCGGCGTCCGGCGTTCGGCGTTCGGCGTTCAGCGTTCAGCGTTCAGCGAGAGGCACCGGCGAGGAGATGCGCGACCGGTACCGCGCCGATCCATCCACGTCATCAAGTTCGTAGCGCCGACACAGGCAGCGTCAGCCTGGGGTGGATGTCCGGTTCGCACGCAACCTCGGTCGCTGAGTGGAACCTCATGTATGTCTCCGGTGCCGGGATACCTCCATAGCGTTCCACCGACCGTCCCGGCCTGCGTGCGGTGTCCGCTTCGCGGGGTGACCGGCGGCATCCCGGCGGCGGAATGGCGGGCGGGTGGGGGTCGTTGTATCCGGGTGAACGACCGAGGACCACGCCCCGCCCGACGGGGTGACCGGCCCGCGTGAACGACCGAGGACCACGCCCCGCCCGACGGGGTGACCGGCCCGGGTGACAGCCCGCCGAGGCGGGACTGCCCGGCCGGGAATGACGGTGGCCCGGCGGTCGTTGTACATGGTCCCGGCGCGACGAAGAGGCTTCGCCCCGCGCGCTGGATCCCCCAAGACTTTCTTGAGCGCCTGACGGTGCTTGCGCACGCCAGTTAGAGCCGACCCCCATCGGCCCGCGTGTGCGCCAACCCCCGAATGGAGCTACCCCCATGAACACGATGCTGCGTAAGAGTGTGCTGGGTATTGCTGGTCTGGCCTTCACCGGTGGGATCTTCGCCGGTCCGGTCGCCGCCCACGCCGACGCTGCCCCCGTGCAGGGCACCACGCCGGCAGCGGTGAGCGTGCAGGGCGCCCAGTCCAAGATTGACCTCAACGGTGAGCAGCTGGCCAACGCCAAGGCGATCATCGCGGCGACGAAGAAGGCCGGCCTGCCGGAGCGGGCGGCGGTGATCTCGATCGCCACGAGCCTGCAGGAGTCGAAGCTGGAGAACCTCGGGCACCTCGGCGACAAGAACGATCACGACTCGCTGGGCCTGTTCCAGCAGCGCCCGAGCTCGGGTTGGGGCACGCCGGAGCAGATCACCAACCCGGAGTACTCCACCCTGGCGTTCCTGAAGGGCCTCAAGCAGGTCGACGGCTGGGACAAGATGCCCCTGACCGACGCCGCGCAGACCGTGCAGGTCTCGGCCTACCCGGACGCGTACGCGCAGTGGGAGCAGCAGGCCACCGACATCGTCGCGCACAACTGGAACAGCTGACAGCCGAACGAACGCTGGCCGGCACCCCCGAACGGGGGTGCCGGCCAGCGGCGTATCCGGATCAGGTCAGGTGGCGTCGATCGTGCCGGTCAGGAGCAGGCAGATGACCAGGGAGCCGAGCGCCACCCGGTAGAGGACGAACAGGTAGAGGGTGTGGTGCGCGACGTAGCGCAGGAGCCAGGCGATGGCCGCGTACCCGATGGCGAAGGCGATCACCGTGGCGACGACCATCTGCGCCACGCTCGGCGCGGCGGTGCCCGGCGCGGACGGCTCGAAGACGTCCGGGATGCTGAACACGCCGGAGATCACCACGGCCGGGATGGCCAGCAGGAACGAGTAGCGGGCCGCCGTCTCGCGGGTGAGGTTGAGCAGCAGGCCGGCGGTGAGCGTGCCGCCCGAGCGGGAGACACCGGGGACCAGCGCGGCGGCCTGGGCGAAGCCCATGATCACGCCGTCGCGCATCCGGAAGTTCTCCAGCCTGCGGGTCTGCCGCCCCCAGTACTCGGCCAGGGCGAGCACGATGGCGCCGAGGATCAGCGTGGTGGAGACCAGTCGCAGGTCCCGGCCGGCGGTGCGGATCTGGTCCTTGAACAGCAGCCCGAAGATGCCGATCGGGATGGTGCCGATGATGACGTACCAGCCCATGCGGTAGTCGAGGCTCGAGCGCACCGAGCGGTCGAACAGGCCGAGGCACCAGGTGCGGACGATCCGCCAGATGTCCTTGAAGAAGTAGATGAGCACCGCCGCCTCGGTGCCCAGCTGGGTCACCGCGGTGAACGACGCCCCGGCGTCCCGGTCGAAGAAGATCGCCGAGGTGATCCGCAGGTGCCCGGAGGACGAGACCGGCAGGAATTCCGTGAGCCCCTGGACGATGCCCAGGACGATGGCCTCGACCCAGGTCACTCGCCGACTCCGGAGAGGTCCAGCGCCTCGGCGACGGTCCGCAGGGTCTGCACGCCGCTGTCCCGGTCCGCCACAAAGAGGGTGACCGAGAGGGTGGTCACGCCGGCGGCGGCGTACTCCCGCATCCGCTCGGCGATGCGCTCCTTCGGGCCGAGCAGCGAGGTGCGGTCGATGAACTCCATGGGCACCGCGGCGGCCGCGTCGCGCTGCCGCTTGGCCAGGTAGAGGTCCTGCACCTCGCGGGCGGCGTCGCCGTAGCCCATCCGGGTGGCGAGCTGGTTGTAGAAGTTCTGCTGCCGGCTGCCCATGCCGCCGACGTAGAGGGCCGCGTACCAGCGGACCAGCTCCGCGCAGGTGGCGATGTCGTCGCCGACCACCACCGGCACGGACGGGACGACGTCGAAGCCGGCCAGCTCCTTGCCGGCCTTGGCCCGGCCGGCCCGCACCGAGGCGAGCTGCTCCTCGGCGAACTCGGGGGCGTAGAAGACGGCGAGCCAGCCGTCGGCGATCTCGCCGGCCAGCTCCAGGTTCTTCGGGCCGACGGCGGCCAGGTAGATCGGGATGTGCTCGCGCGGCGGGTGGAAGCCCAGCCGCAGCGCCTTGCCCGGGCCGTCCGGCAGCGGCAGCGTGTAGTGCTCGCCGTCGTACGCGACCTCCTTGCGGGCCACGGCCAGCTTCACGATGTCGACGTACTCCCGGGTGCGGGCCAGGGGCTTGGCGAAGCGGACGCCGTGCCAGCCCTCGGAGACCTGCGGGCCGGAGACGCCGAGGCCGAGCCGGAACCGGCCGCCGGAGAGCGCGTCGATGGTCGCCGCGGTCATCGCGGTCATCGCCGGGGTCCGCGCGGGGATCTGCATCACCGCGGCGCCCACGTCGATCCGCTCGGTCTGCCCGGCCATCCAGGCCAGCATGCTCGGCGAGTCGGAGCCGTAGGCCTCCGCGGCCCACACCACCGAGTAGCCGAGCCGATCCGCCTCCTGGGCCAGCGCCAGGTGGTCGGCCGGCGTGCTCCACGCCGTCTGGTATCCGAGGCTGAGCCCGAGTCGCACTGGTCCTCCCACCATCCGCACCACAGGTCGCATCAGGTTACGCAATGGAGGTGGTGGCGCGGACCACGGGCTCACCTCGAACACGTCACATCCGCCGGAGGTCGCGCCGGAAGTTGACTGCGGCGAGGATATCCGTGACGCCGGCTTCGAAATAAGGTTCACCCATGCAACAGCGACCGCTCGGCCGAAGCGGGCTGGCGGTTTCGCGGCTCGCGCTCGGCACCATGACCTGGGGACGGGACACCGATGCCGATGACGCGGCCGCACAGCTGAAGAGCTACCTCGACGCGGGCGGCAACCTCGTGGACACCGCCGACGTGTACGCCGACGGCGACGCCGAGTCGGTGATCGGCTCCCTGCTGGGCAGCCTGGTGCCGCGCGACGACCTGCTCATCGCCACGAAGGCGGGGCTGCGGCCGGGCAGCGGCCGGCGCCGGGACGGCTCCCGGGGGCACCTGCTGCGCACCCTGGAGGCCTCGCTGCGCCGGCTCGGCACCGACCACGTCGACCTCTGGCAGGTGCACGGGTACGACCCGGACACCCCGTTGGAGGAGACGCTCTCCGCGCTCGACCACGCGGTGTCCAGCGGCAAGGCCCGGTACGTCGGGGTGTCGAACTTCTCCGGCTGGCAGACCGCCCGCGCCGCCGCCTGGCAGGCCGCCTGGCCGGGGCGGGCCCCGGTGGTGGCCGCCCAGGTGGAGTATTCGCTGCTGGAGCGGGGGGTGGAGCGCGAGGTGCTGCCCGCCTGCGAGGCCATGGGGCTGGGCGTGCTGCCCTGGTCGCCGCTGGGTCGCGGGGTGCTCACCGGCAAGTACCGCAACGGCCGCCCGGCGGACTCGCGGGCCGTGTCGCCGCACTTCGAGCGCTTCGTCGCCACCTACCTGGAGCCGCGCTGCTCCAGCATCGTGGAGGCGGTCGCCATCGCGGCCGGCGGCCTGGGCGTGTCGCCGCTGGAGGTGGCGCTGGCCTGGGTCCGGGACCGGCCCGGCGTGACCGCGCCGATCCTCGGCGCCCGCACCGTGGGGCAGCTCCTCGGGGCGCTGCAGGTGGAGCGGATGACCCTGCCGGAGGAGATCGTCACCGCGCTGGACGACGTCTCGGCGGTGCCGGTGGGCTACCCGGAACGGGACGGCTGAGCCCGTCCGGCCGAGCCCGCCCGGGCGAAGAGGGCGACGCGGGTCACCCTCAGGGGGTGGCGGCGCGCTGCAGGTCTGGGCAGCATAGAGGCCATGGACTACGAATACGCGCCGCTGCGGTTGCCCTCGAACGTCGATCGGTTGACCGCCGCGGCGCAGCTGGCGATCCAGGCGGAGTTCTCCGGCTGGGAACTGGCCCGGGTGCGGCTGTACCGGGACGGCACGCGGCAGGTCATGCTGCGCCGCCGCCGGGTCAACCAGCCGCAGCCGGGCCTCTCCTACTGACGGCCGCCGGGCGGGAGCGTCCCCGGGGCCCGCACACGGTGGGCCCCGGGGCGTCACTGCCTAGTGGGCGTGGTCGTGCTCCTCGTCGAGCTCCAGGAACGGGTGCTCGTCGAGCCGGCCGACCAGCCGGTCGTCGGCGGCCGGCTGGAACGGGCCGACCGGGTCGTCGTCGTCGAAGGACTCCAGGTCGACCGGGGTGCCGACCTCGCTGACCATGACCACACCGTCGAGCGGCTCCAGCTCGGGCACGTCGAGGGCGGAGAGCGAGCCGTCGCCGCTCTGCAGCAGCTCCAGCACGGCCTCGCCGACCCCCTCGACCGCGGCCGGCTCGTCCTCCTCCGGGGTGCCCTCGCGGCGGGCCGCCTCGGCCGCCCGGATCAGCGCGGAGATGCTGGGCACCCGGTAGTCCCGCCGCTGGCGCACCGAGATCACCCGCGGGTGCGGGTCGGTCGCCTCGACGCCCTCGGCCCCGCCGAAGCGCTCGTCAGCCTCGTCCGGGTCGATCGACTCGACGTCCCACGGCGTCACCTCGCCGAACGCGTCGAGCAGCTGCTCGTCGTAGGCGAACGAGGCGTTGTTCAACGTGACGTACGCCTGCCAGACGGCGTCGTCGTCGATCCGGCCCTGGGCGGCGCGGACGGCGGCCAGGTGGGCGCGGGCCGCGTCGATCACCCGCTCGAGGGCGGCGTCCAGCTCACCGTGCTGGTCGGTCATGTGAGGCAGTCCCTTCGCGATGGGGGAGGTCCGGCGCCGGCGGCGGCGCGACGGGCACGGTCAGCAGCTGCGGAGAAAGCGGTCGAGAACCCGCACGCCGAACTGTAGTCCGTCCAGCGGAACGCGCTCGTCGATGCCATGGAACAGGCCGGAGAAATTGAGGTCGGCGGGCAGCCGCAGCGGCGCGAAGCCGAAGCACCGGATGCCGAGCTGGGAGAACGCCTTGGCGTCGGTGCCGCCGGAGAGCATGTACGGCACCGGCCGGGCGCCCGGGTCCTCGGCGAGCAGCGCGGCCGACATCGCCTCGACCAGGTCGCCGTCGAAGGTGGTCTCCAGGGCCGGCTGGCGCTGGATGTACTCGATGGCGATGTCCGGACCGACCAGCTCCCGCAGCTGCCGCTCCAGCAGCTCGCTCTGCCCGGGCAGGCTGCGGCAGTCGATGGTGGCGGTGGCCCGCCCCGGGATGACGTTGTCCTTGTAGCCGGCGGCCAGCCGGGTCGGGTTGGCGGTGTTGCGGATGGTCGCGCCGATGATGTTGGCGATCGGGCCGAGCTTGGCGATCGCGGTCTCCGGGTCGTCCGGGTCGATGTCGATGCCGAGGATGTCGGAGACCTCGGCGAGGAAGGCCCGTACGGTGTCGGTCATCACCACCGGGAAGCGGTGCCCGCCGATCCGGGCGACCGCCTCGGCGAGGGCGGTCACGGCGTTGTCGTCGTGCACCATCGAGCCGTGGCCGGGGCGGCCCTTGGCGTGCAGGCGCAGCCAGTCGATGCCCTTCTCGGCGGTCTCGATGAGGTAGAGCCGCCGGGACTCGTCCACCGAGTAGGAGAAGCCGCCGACCTCGCCGATCGCCTCCGTGCAGCCGTCGAAGAGGTGGCGGTGCCGCTGGGCGAGGAAGTGCGCGCCGTAGTCGCTGCCGGCCTCCTCGTCGGCGGTGAAGGCGAGCACGATGTCGCGGGACGGGCGGATCCCGGCCCGCTGCCAGCCGCGGACCACGGCCAGCACCATCGCGTCGAAGTCCTTCATGTCGATGGCGCCGCGGCCCCACAGGTAGCCGTCGCGGATCTCGCCGGAGAACGGGTGCACCGACCACTCGTCCGGGTCGGCGGGCACCACGTCGAGGTGGCCGTGCACGAGCAGCGCGTCCCGGCCCGGGTCGGTGCCGGGAATCCGGGCGACCAGGTTGGCCCGGCCCGGCGCGGACTCGATCAGTTCCGCGTCGACGCCGACCTCGGCGAGCTTCTCGGCGACGTACTCCGCGGCCTGGCGCTCCCCGACGCTGGTGTCGTTGTCCCCGGTGTTGGTGGTGTCGATGCGCAGCAGGTCGCGGCAGAGGTCCACGACCTCGTCGGTGGGGTCCGGTCGGGCGGAGGCGGGGTCGCTCGTCATCGCTTCTTCATACCAGCAGGGCCGGCCGGGCGGTCGCCCCCGGTCGGGGCGCGGTTTCGCGGATCGCGCGGGCGGGTACCGCCGGACCACCACACCCGTCGATCGGCTGGCCGGTGCTCGTGGCGCGGCGTCCGGCGCGCCGGGCCCGGACGGCCGTGGCCGCCAAGCTCAAGGAGGGCACCATGACCGTCCCCCTGCCGCCGTTGCCGCCCACCGCAGACGACGCGTACCGGCCGGGCGGGCGGAGCCTGGCCGACCTCGTGGACCGGGAGCACCGGGCGCTGCTCGGGCTGGCCGCGCAGGTCACCGACGCGGGCCTGGACCCGGCGCGCCGCCGCGAGGTGCTGGACGTGCTGACGGCCGCGGTGTCCCGGCACCTGTCCGCCGAGGAGCAGTACCTCTTCCCGGCCGCCCGGGCCGCCGTGCCGGAGAGCGGCGACCTGGTGGACCGGGAGATCGAGGCTGACGCCGCCCTGCTGACCGCGCTGAAGGGACTGTCCGGGCCGGACGACCCGGCGGTGGCCGACGTCGCCGAGCGGGTACGCCGGCACGTCAGCCGGGTCGCCGCGCTGGTGACGCCGCTGCGCGAGGTGGCCAGCGACGCCGAGCTGATCCGGCTGGGCAACCGCTGGGAGATCGCCGAGGAGGCCGCGCCGACGCGGCCGCATCCGGGCACCCCGGCCACCCCGCCCTGGAACAAGATCGTCGAGCCGGCGGTGGGTGTGCTGGACAAGGTGCGCGACGTGGTCACCGGGCGGCGGACCCGCCTCGCGGACCTGGAGCGTCCCCGCGACCTCTGACCCCTGGCTCATACAGGTATACCGATGCCCGAAGACCCTTCCGCCCGGCCGTAGGGTGGTCCTACCGTCACCGTATGAATCTGGAGCTGCGACACCTGCGGGTGGTGTGCGCGATCGCGGAGACGGGGAGCGTCACCAAGGCGGCCTCCACGCTCGGCCTGGCCCAGCCGGCGCTGACCGCCCAGCTCCAGCGCATCGAACGGGCTCTGGGCGGGCCGCTGTTCGAGCGGGACCGCCGGGGCGCCCGGCCCACCGCGCTGGGCGAGCTGGTGCTGGACCGGGCCCGGGTGCTGCTGCCGGCCATGAAGGGCCTGCAGGACGAGGCGGCACGCCTGGCCGGGGCGGGCGACCCGCTGAGCCGCTACCGGTTCGGCGGCGTGAACAGCCCCATCCTCGGCCGGCTGGTGCACCGGCTCGCCGCCGAGCGCCCCGACCTGCAGATCACCACGTACGCGTCGTGGTCGGTGGACGAGCTGGCCCAGCTGGTGGCCGGCGGGCGGCTCGACTTCGCGCTCACCGGGGTGTGCGGCGACGCCACCCCGTCGGCGGAGTCCGGGTTGAGCTGGCGGGCGGTGGCCGTCGACCCGGTCTTCGTGCTGCTGCCGCAGACCCACCCGATGGCCGCACGGGAGGAGGTGCGCCTCGTGGACCTGCGCCGCGAGCAGTGGGTGGCCGCGCCCGGGGACGGCTGCTTCGGCGACTGCTTCGCCGCGGCCTGCGCCCGCGCCGGCTTCACACCCCGCAAGGTCTACGAGGCGGACGTGCGGGCCTGCCTCGACCTGGTCGACGCGGGCGAGGCGGTGGCGCTTTGCCAGGCCACCTTCCGCCCGGTGGCCGGCCTGGTGACCCGCCGGCTCGCCGGGGCGCCGCTGCGCTGGCGGCTGCTGCTCGGCTGGCACCCGGACGCCCCGGCGGCCCGGGTCGCCGAGTCGGTGCTGGAGACGGCGGTGGCGGCGTACACCGACGCGCTGGCCAACCACCCGGACTACCTGGCGTGGCTGCTGGCCCACCCGGACTTCGGCGCGCAGCCGACCGCCCCGGGGGTGCGAACCGCCTGAGCGCGGGTATCTGGGCGGCATGACTGATCTGTACCCGGCCGCCGACGAGCGGGAGCTGCTGCGCCAGGCGGCCGCCACGCACACCGCCGCCTCCGCCGACCTGGAGGCGTTCCTGCGCCGGTTGCCGGAGGTGCCCGAGCCGGCCGACATCACCGAGTTCGCCAACCTGCTCAGCCGCGAGGAGCGGGCCCGCGGCGAACGGCAGGACGCGGCCGACGCGGCCGGCCTGCAACTGCCCAGCATGGAATCGGAATAGGGCGACGGCGGCGGCACCCGGGACCGGTGCCCGGGTGCCGCCGCGTCGCCGCGTCAGCGTTCGATGAGGACGTCGTGGCCGAGGTCGAGCAGGGAGTGCCGCCACTGGTCGTCGGCGTTGCCCCGGCTCGGCTTCTCCGCGCTGAGCGCCCGGATCCGCTCGATGGCGTCCCGCATCACCTCGATGTCCTCCGGGGTCAGGTCCACCTTGCGCTTGGTGAGCACCTGGAGGATCCGCCGGCCCGGTTCGGGCAGGTCGAGGTCGGGGTTCGGGCCGAACGCCTCCTCCCCCGAGCCGCGGGTGAGCAGCCACTGCCGCAGCTGCTCGGAGGGGACGTTCACCTCGGCGTGGAAGTCGTCCCAGATCACCTCGACCTCCGGATCGAGTCGCGCCTCGCGTACCATCACGCCTCCTCTCCCGACGGCGACCCGGACGGCGTCGGGTCGCCCTCACCCTCTTCGGTCTGCTGCTTCAGGCCCTCCGGCGGCACCTTGACCCGGGCCGGGTTGGCGGTCGGCGGCGCCACGATGGGTTCGCTGCGTTCGGTGTCCTCCCGGGTCTCCTGGGGTTCGGTCACGTCCGCCCTCCGATCCGTCGGGTGTGGGGCGTCTTCCCTCATCGCGGATGGGACGTCGCGGCGGCCGTGTAGCCGCGGTCGCCGGCGGCCACCTCGAAGGCGAGCTGGCCGTCGCGCGCGTCGACGGTGATCTGCTGGCCGGGCGAGATCTCGTTCTCCAGCAGCATCCGGGAGAGCCGGTTGTCGACCTCGCGCTGGATGACCCGGCGCAGCGGCCGGGCGCCGAACTCGGGCTGGTAGCCGTGCTCGGCCAGCCAGTCCACGCCGGCCGTGGTGAACTCGACCCGGATGTCCTGGGCGTGCAGCCGGCGGCGGGTCTCCTCCAGCATCAGCCCGGTGATCTGGCGCAGCTGCTCGGCCTCCAGCCGCTGGAAGATGATCACCTCGTCGATCCGGTTGATGAACTCGGGCCGGAAGTTCTCCTGGAGGCGGCGCATCAGCCGCTCGCGCAGGTCGTTGGCCTCCTGCTCGCCGGGCTCGCCGGCGCCGAAGCCGACCGTGCGCTGGGTGCCGGTGATCAGCTCGGAGCCGAGGTTGCTCGTCATGATCAGTACGGTGTTCTTGAAGTTGACGGTGCGCCCCTGGCTGTCGGTGAGCCGGCCGTCGTCGAGCACCTGGAGCAGGATGTTGAACACGTCCGGGTGGGCCTTCTCGATCTCGTCGAGCAGCACCACCGCGTAGGGGCGGCGGCGCACCGCCTCGGTGAGCTGGCCGGCCTCCTCGTAGCCGACGTACCCGGGGGGCGCGCCGACCAGCCGGCTGACCGTGTGCCGCTCCTGGAACTCGCTCATGTCCACCCGGACCATCCGGTCGGCCTCGCCGAACAGCGCCTCGGCGAGCGCCCGGCCCAGCTCGGTCTTGCCGACACCGGTGGGGCCGAGGAAGAGGAAGCTGCCCATCGGCCGGTTCGGGTCGGCCAGGCCGGTACGCGAGCGGCGCACCGCCTCGGCCACCGCGCTGACCGCCTCGTCCTGGCCGATCACCTTCTCGTGCAGGTGCCCCTCCAGGCGCAGCAGCCGGTCCCGTTCCTCCTCGGTGAGCTGGTTGACCGGGATGCCGGTGGCCCGGGAGACCACCTCGGCGATCTCCTTCGGCCCGACCTCGGGCACGTGGTTGGGGCCCTCGTCGCCGCGGGCGCGGCGGACCTGGTCCTCCAGTTCGGCGATCCGGTCGCGCAGGGTGGACGCCCGTTCGTACTGTTCGTCGGAGACGGCCTGCTCCTTGTCCCGGCGTACGTCGTCGAGCTGCTGCTCCAGCTCGCGCACGTCGGCGGCCGGGGTGCGGGTGCGCAGCCGCACCCGGGCGCCGGCCTGGTCGATGAGGTCGATCGCCTTGTCCGGCAGGTAGCGGTCGGTGACGTACCGGTCGGAAAGTTCGGCGGCGGCGACCAGCGCCTCGTCGGTGAAGCGGACCTGGTGGTGGGCCTCGTACCGGTCGCGCAGCCCGCGCAGGATGGCGACGGTGTCCTCGACGCTGGGCTCGGGAACCAGCACGGGCTGGAACCGGCGGGCCAGGGCCGCGTCCTTCTCGATGCTCTTGCGGTACTCGTCCAGCGTCGTCGCGCCGATCACCCGCAGCTCGCCGCGGGCCAGGGCCGGCTTGAGCATGTTGGACGCGTCCATGCCGCCCTCGCTGCCGGCGCCGCCCGCGCCCACCAGGGTGTGGATCTCGTCCAGGAAGATGATCAGCTCCTCGCGGTGGGCGCGGATCTCGTCGATCACCTTCTTGAGCCGTTCCTCGAAGTCGCCCCGGTAGCGGGTGCCGGCCACGAGGCTGGCCAGGTCGAGCTGGATGACACGCTTGCCGATCAGCGTCTGCGGGACGTCTCCGTCGCAGATCCGCTCGGCCAGCCCCTCCACGATGGCGGTCTTGCCGACGCCGGCCTCGCCGATCAGCACGGGGTTGTTCTTGGTGCGCCGGGACAGGATCTCCACGGCCTGCTCGATCTCGTCGGCCCGGCCGATCACCGGGTCGATCTGGTCCATCCGGGCCAGGTCGGTGAGGTCCTGGCCGTACTGGTCGAGGGTGGGGGTGCCACGGTCCGGCTTCGGGCCGGTCATCGGGCCGCGCTCGGCGCTGGCCGCCTGGAGCGACTCGGGCTGGATCCGCCCGGCGGCGAGCATCCGGCCGGCCGGCGACTCCGGGTTGAGCGGCAGGGCCATGAGGATGTGCTCGGGGCCGATGTAGTTGGCGCCCATGGCCCGGGACAGCTGGTGGGCGTCGAGCAGCGCCCGCTTGGCGGCCGGGGTGAGCGACAGGTTCGGCGGGACCTCGCCCCGGGGCGCCCCGTCACCGCGCCCGCCCAGCGCGTTGACCAGCGCGTCCGGGTCGGCGCCGGCCCGGCGCACCAGGTCGCGCAGCGGCTCGCGCTGCAACGCCGCCCACAACAGGTGGTCGGTGTCCAGGTCGTTGCTGTGCTTCTGCGCCGCGCGACGCGCGGCGTCGGCCAGCATCTCCCGCGCGTCGGCGGTCATGAGCCGGGTGATGTCGACCCGGTGCGCCGGCCGGCGTCCCCCCTCGCCCCGCCCGAAGTACCGGGCCAGGAATTCGTCCCACGGGTCGTTGCCGAAGTCACCAGGTCCCATAATCTCTGTCCTCCGCAGTCGGTCGGCACGGCCGCCGGGGCGCGACATGGCGCGGCACGGTCGGCGGTGGCTACCCGGCGGTCGGCGCGACAAACGCGGGCGGGTGGCACGCTGGGGGCATGGAGACCCGGCCCCTGCTGATCGTCGACGGCGCGAACGTGGTGGGCTCGCGGCCGGACGGCTGGTGGCGGGACCGGGCCGGCGCGGCCGCCCGGCTGCGCGACGCGCTGGTGCCGGTCGCCGAGGCGGGCGTGCCGCCGGAGCTGCCACCGCCGGTGGAGGTGGTGCTGGTGGTGGAGGGCGCGGCCCGGGACGTTCCGGCGGTGCCCGGGGTCGCCGTGGTCGCCGCGCCCGGCTCCGGCGACGACACCATCGTCGCGCTGGTCGCGGCCGCCCCGGAGCGCCGCCGGGCGGTGGTCACCGCCGACCGGGAGCTGCGGGCCCGGGTGGCCGCGCTCGGGGCCGAGGTGTACGGCCCGGGCCGGGTGCCCCGCTGACCGTTTTCCGGGACGCCGGCCCGTCCCGCCCACGGGACCCGAGGGTCCGCCGGCGGGACCCGACAGCGCCGCCACACAGCGCCTTTCCGCACGTCAGAGCGACAATCGGACAGCCGGGCAGGAACGCCGCGAGGGTGGATGTTCTCCCGCCCATCGGGATGGGTTGTAATGGAGATCTCCCCCGCCCCCAGGAGGTCCCCCGTGGCGAGCGTCGCCGAGCTGAAGGCAGCCATCGATGTCGCTCTCCAACAGATAGGAGACGGGCAGACAGCGGTGCAGGCGGCCGGGGAGAAACTGGCCGAGGCGCAGCAGACCCTCGCCGGCGCGCTGGAGGGCAGCGGCCACGAGACCGTCGAGGCGGCCCAGGCCTCGCTGACCCAGGCCAGCCAGGAGCTGGAGGAGTGTCTCGCCGCCACGCTGGTGGCGGTCGAGCAGGCGCAGCTCTACGTCGCCACCCTCTGAGGACCGGCCGTGTCCATCGTCGAGGACATCGGCGCGCAGGTCCGCGCCGCCGCCGAGGAACTGCCCCTGGCCCAGCTCGCCGCCGCGCTGGAGAAGTTCGGCCAGGCCACCGAGCGGCTGCGCTGGGTACGCCAGGAGTCGGCCAACCCGATGGGGGTGCCGGAGCTCTCCGCCGCCACCGAGCACGCCGAGACCGCCGGGTACGCGCTGCGGGTCGCGCAGGAGCAGCTGTCGGCGTACCTGGCCGCGATCGGGCTGGCCGCCGACGGGGCGCCCGCGCCGAAGGCCGCGGACCGCCGGCCGCGGCACGACGCGGCCCGCGGGGAGGTCGCATCCCCCGCCCCGGACACCGCCCCGGAACCCGACGAGCAGCCGGCCGTACGGCGCTGGTGGGCGGTGCGGGTCGCGGAGCTGACCGGCGGCCGGGAGGGCGCCCCGGACGACCCGGACGAGCGGGTCGGGGACTCCCGCGAGCTGCTGCGCCGGGTGGTGACCGGCATCCGCGCCGGCGACCGGGACCGGCTGCACCGGGAGCTGCGCCGGGCGCACGCCGACGTCGGGCTGGGGCTGGCCGCGATCGCCCCGCCGATGCTGCGCGGCCTGGCCGGCGAGCTGCTCGGCCACCCGCCGCGCGCCGACGACCTGGGCCGGCTGCGCCGGGAGCTGGACGGGCGGGTCCGCGACCTGCTGCCCGGCCTGCCCCCGCCGGTGCTGGACACCCTGCTCACCCGGGTCTGCCGGATGCCCCCGCCGCGCCGCGCCGACGACCAGGAGCAGCCGCACGCCGCCGACCCGGCCGTCACCGCCGGGGTGGTCACCGGGGTGCTGCTCGACCGGCTCGGCCGCGACCTGCCCAAGGACACCGACGACCGGGAGCCGTCCCGTGGCTGACGTCCGCGCGCAACTGGTGACGCGGGTCCGGGGGCTGCTCTCCGAGGCCCTGGGCACCACCCGGAACCGGCTCGCCGACGCCGACGCCGACCTGGCCGCCGGCCGGGACCGGCTGGCCCGGGTGCGGCGGGCCGCCGCGGCCGTGCCGGAGCGGGTGGGCGCGGCGCGCGACCAGCGACTCGCCGAGATCGACGCCCGGCACGCCGCCCGGATCGCCGAGCTGGCCCGCCGGGCCGCCGCCGCGGCCGGGCGGGAGGCCCCGGGCGCGGCGTCCGCGCCGTGGGACGACTGGCAGGCCACCCCCGCCGGCCGGGCCGAGCCACCCGGCGCGGTCCGGGTCGGCACGGTACGCATCCCCGGCGCCGAGCCGGTGCCGGCGCTGGTGCCGCTTCTCGACGCCGGGCACGTGCACCTCGCCGGCAGCGACCGGGAGGGCGTCGCCGCGGTCGTGCCCGCGCTGCTGCTGCGGTCGGTGGGCCGGGCCGACCCCGGGGCGGTCCGGCTCTTCGGGTACGACCCGGAGCACCTCGGCGGCGGGCTGGCCGGGTTCGCCCCGCTCGGCACCGCCGGGCTGCTCACCTTCGTCGGCCCCGGCGGCCTCGGCCGGCTGCTCGACGACCTGGTGGAGCAGATCCGCCGGATCAACGAGACCGTGCTGGCCGGCGAGTACGCGTCGCTGCGCGAGCTGGCCGCCGCGACCGGCCGGCGCCCGGAACCGTGGCGGGTGGCGGTGCTGCTCGGCGGCGACGAGCTGTCCCGGCACGAGCGCGGCCAGCTGGACCGGGTGGTGCGTACCGGTGCGGCCTGCGGCGTGCACCTGGTGGTCCGCGGGATCGACCTGCCCGACGGGCCGACCGTCACCCGGGTGGTGGTCGACCCGGACGACGCCCGGATCGGCGGCCTGCCGGTGGCGCTCGACGCCCCGCCGCCAGCCGGGCTGGTCACCGAGACCTGCCGCGACGTGGCCTCCCGGGTCAACGCCGGGCCACCACCGGCGCCCTTCACCGACCTGCTCCCCCCGGCCGGCGAATACTGGCGGGAGGACTCGGCGCACGGGCTGACCGCGCCGATCGGCGAGGGCCCGCACGGGCGGCCCGTGCTGCTCACCCTCGGCGACTATCCGCCGCACGCCCTGATCGGCGGCCCGTCCGGCACCGGCAAGACCAACCTGATCTTCGCGTGGATCGGCGCGCTCGCCGCCCGCTACTCCCCCGCCGAGCTGGAGTTCTACCTGCTCGACTTCAAGGAGGGGGTGTCCTTCGCCCGGTTCGCCCAGGGCCGGCGGGACCCGAGCTGGCTGCCGCACATGCGGCTGGTCGGGATCAACGTCAACACCGACCGGGAGTTCGGGCTGGCGCTGCTGCGGTTCCTCGCCGAGGAACTGCGCCGCCGGGCCGACGCGGCGAAGAAGCACGAGGTCACCAAGCTGGCCGAGCTGCGCGCGGTCGACCCGACCGGGCACTGGCCGCGGATCGTGGCGGTGGTCGACGAGTTCCAGGCGCTGCTCGCCGGCCGGGACGTGGTCGCCCGGGAGGCCGCCGACCTGCTGGAGGACCTGGCCCGGCGGGGCCGGTCGCAGGGCATCCACCTGGTGCTCGCCTCGCAGGACGTGCGCGGCATCGAGGCGCTGTGGGGGCGGCCCGCCCTCGTCGCGCAGTTCACCCTGCGCATCGCCCTGCCCAAGGCGCTGCGGATCCTGGCCGAACGCAACGACGCGGCGCAGTCGCTGCCCCGGCACCACGCCGTGGTCAACGCCGAGTCCGGCCTGGCCGAGGGGAACGAGGTGGCCCGCATCCCGTCGGCCGGCGACTGGGAGACGTGGAGCCAGCTCCAGCACCGGCTGTGGCGGATGCGCCCGCAGGACGCCGCCCCGGCCCGCCTCTTCGACGGCGACGCGATCCCGCGGCTGGCCGAGGCGCCCGACTTCCGGGCGCTCACCGCCCCCGAGCAGGGGGTGCCGCGCAGCCCCGTGGCGCTGCTCGGCGAGATCATCGACGTGCAGGCCCGCTCGGCGGCGCTGCGGCTGCCCCGCGCACCCGGCCGGAACCTGGCCGTGCTCGGCACCCGGGTCGACGAGGCCTGCGCGGTGCTGGACGCCGCCGCCCGCTCCCTCGCCCGGCAGTACCGGCCCGGCACCGCCCGGTTCTCCATCGCCTGCCTCGACCCGGACGCCGACCCGGCCGCCCGCGCCCTCTACGAGGACCTGGCCGACGACGCCTCCTGGTACGACGAGGAGACGGTGCCGGAGCTGATGGCCGAGGTCGGCGACGCGCTCGGCGCCCCGGGCACCCCGCAGACCCCGCACTTCCTGCTGCTGTACGCGGTCGACGCGGCGGCCGGGCAGCTCGCCGGGAAGGCCGGCCGGCGGACCGGTCTGGAACAGCTGCGCCGGATCCTGCACGACGGGCCGGAACGGCGTACCCACGTGCTGGCCTGGTGGCGCGGCGTGGCCCGGATGCGGGTCGACCTGGGCGGGCCGGCGGCGCGCATCGACCAGATCGGCGCGTGGGTGGCGCTCGACGTGCAGGGCGCCGAGCTGGGCTCCTCGCTCTACCCGGGCACCGGCGGGCCGGACTGGTATCCCCGCCCGTGGCGGGGCCTCTACTTCGACCGGGCGGTGCACCGCACCGGACAGGTGATCATCCCTTATGGTCCGTCCCGATGAACGAACCGGTTGCCAGTGAGACGTACGCCGCCCAGGTCCGCCGGCTCGCCGAGCTGACCGCCCGGGTGGCCGCCCAGCGCGCCGAGGCGCACGGCTGGTACGCGCAGCAGGTCGCCGCTGCCGACCGCGCCGTCGCCGACGCCGCCGAGCAGGTGCGGCGGGCCGAGGCGGAGGTGGCCGAGGCGCGGCGCATGGTGGAGCGGGTGGACACCGAGGCCACCCACCTGTGGGGTCAGCTCCGGGAGCGGATCGGCGCCGGCGGCCGGCGGCTCGGTGACCCGCCCGGGCCGGCCCGCGACGCCACCGGCGACCCGGTGCCGCTGCTGCGCGGGGTACGCGAGCTGCTGGACCGCACCCGCCAGCCGGGCGAGCTGCCGGGCTCGGCCAACCCGCTGCTGGTCGGCTGCGGCGTCGGCGGGGCGCTGGTGGCGTACGCCCTGGGCGAGGGCGCGCGGGCGCTGGGCGCCGGCTCCGGCGGGGACCTGGCGGTCGGCCTGCCCGTGCTGGCCCTCGTCGTGACGCTGCTCGGGCCGCTGGTCGGGTTGGCGCCGGCCCGGCTGCTCGCCGACCGCCGTCACGCCGTGCTGACCCCCCGCCCGATCATGCTGGTCGCCGCCACCGGCCTGGCCACGACCGCCCTCCTGCTGACCCTGACCGCAACCCGCTGACCGACCCCCGCCCGACCCCCGCCCGGTCCGGCCCGCCCGCCCGGCCCGCCCGGCCCGCCCGGCCCGGCCCGGCCCGGTGATCATGAAGTTATTGCCGCGACACGCCGTCGTGGCGGGCAATAACTTCATGATCGACCGGCCAGGACGGCGGTGGGCGACACGCTCGGGCGAGGCGGCGAGGCGGCGAGGCGGCGAGGCGGCGAGGGGGCGAGGCGGCGAGGGGGCGAGGGGGCGCGGGGTGCAGGGGGGTCAGGCGGGGGTCAGGACGGCTTCCTTGAGGAGGCGGCGGGTCAGGACCAGGCGGTCGGCGTCGTCGTCCAGGCCGGGCAGGTCGCCGACCCGGGTCACCTCGCCGGCGAGCAGCGCGCGCAGGGCCGGCTCGCAGGTGCCGGGCAGGGTGATGGTGCGGTCGACGAGCCGCAGCGCCACCTTCCCGTCCCCCGTCGGGGTGAGCTGCCAGCGCAGCCCGGCCCGGGGCGCGACCCGGCTGTCCGCGTCGAGCGTGGCCAGGGCGGCGGCCTGGGCGAGGGGCCGGATGGGCGCCGGGCGGGCGGCCGGCCAGGCCCGGGCGCGCAGCCGCGCGGCCACCGCGGCCGGGTCGGCCCGCAGGAGCCAGTCGCGCAGCGCCTCGACCGTCTCGGTCAGCTCCGGCTCGATGGCGTCCGGGTCGGCCACGTCGATGCCGAACGGCAGCCCGGCGCGCAGCCGGACGTCCTCGGCGGACAGCGCCAGCAGCTCCTCGACCAGGGCGTGCCGGGTCAGCGCCCGGATGCCGACGGTCAGGTGCAGGGAGCTGGACTCCTGTGCCTGGGCGCTGTGCAGCCAGCCGCGCGGCAGGTAGAGCGCGTCGCCGGGTTCGAGCACCACGTCCAGCGCGGGCCGGCCCTCGGCGACGGCGGAAACCTCGTCGGCCCGGCCGCCCCAGGGCTGCTTCTCCAGCGGGTCGGGCAGCACCGGCGGGTGGATCCGCCAGTGCTTGCGTCCGTCCACCTGGAGCACGAAGACGTCGTGGGTGTCGTAGTGGGTGGCGAAGCCCTGGTTGCCGGCCGGGGTCAGGTAGGCGTTGACCTGCAACGGCTGGGCCAGCGCGGCGCCCAGGTCGCGGGCGAAGTCGACAAGCGCCGGCCAGGTCCGGTGCAGGCCCTGGAGGACCAGGGTGGCGCCGTCGGCGTACAGGGCGAGGATCTGCTCGTCGAGGACCTGGTCGCCGATCTCGGCGCCCGCGCCGCCGCCGCCGGTGAACCGCGCCGCCGGCACGAGCTGGCCGTCCTTGGCGACCCGCAGGAACGGGGTACGCAGGCCGCGCCGGCTGAGCAGCTCGTCGGCGTCGGCGGGGCTGAGCAGGTCGGTGAAGCCGGCCGGGTTGGGCAGCTCGGCCGCCCGGGACAGCAGCGGGCTGCGCCCCCAGTGGTCGGCGGCGAACTTGGCCGGCTCGACCGCCACGCAGCGCGCGAGGGCGTCGGCGGCGGAAGACGGAACCGCCGGGCGGCCGTGGCCGCCCGGCGGGTCGAGGTGCGTCACGGTCATCCGTCAGGCGCTGCCGTCGGCGCCGCCGTCGCGCTGACCGGGGGTCGCGCCGCCGTCGGCCGGGCCCTCGGCGCTGCCGTCCGCCCCGCCGTCATGCTGACCGGGGGTCGCGCCACCGTCGGCCGGGCCCTCCGCGCCCGCGTCGGCACCCTGGTCCCGGCCGCGCTCCGCGCCACGGTCCGCGCCGCCGTCGGCGCCGCCGTCCTGCTGGCCCGGGGTCGCGCCACCGTCGGCCGGGCCCTCGGCACCGCCGCCGCCGGTGGTCTGCATGTCGTCGTCGTTGAGTGCCATGGGTGCTCCCTCGGTGTGCCGCCCCGTCGTCGGGGTCCGTGTGCAGCGGGTGGTACCCCACGCCCGATCTTCTCTAACCACACCGTAGACGCCCGGACGCGGCCGCACGGACGGTTCGCCGCGCCCCGGCGAGGGTCACCCGATGCGGCAGGTCACGCCGTTCACAGTGCACGTCGCCGGCGACGGCGGGCGCCGCGGGGGCCGGTGTCCGCGGGTTGCCGGGCGGCGGGCGGACGCGTCCGGTGCCAGGATGGCAGAGAGGGAGCACCGGGAAGGGGTGGGCGTGGGACAGCCGGAGCCGTTGACGCCGCTGGCCGAGGACTGGCAGCGGGCACTCGCCGTGGTGGCCCACCCGGACGACCTGGAGTTCGGCGCGGCCGCCGCGGTGGCCCGCTGGACCGGGCAGGGCAAGCAGGTCGTCTACTGCCTGCTCACCAGCGGCGAGGCGGGCATCGACGGCATGCCGCCGGAGCGCAGCCGGGTGCTGCGGGAGGAGGAGCAGCGGGCCTCCGCCGCCGTGGTCGGGGTGGACACCGTGGAGTTCCTCGGCCTCCCCGACGGTCTGCTGGAGTACGGCGTGGCGCTGCGCCGCGCGATCGCCGCCGTGGTGCGCCGGCACCGCCCGGACGTCGTGCTCACGAACAACTTCCGGGAGACCTGGGACGGGGCGTACGCGCTCAACCAGGCCGACCACATCGCCTGCGGCCGGGCCACGCTGGACGCCGTCCGGGACGCCGGCAACCGCTGGATCTTTCCGGAGCAGCTCACCGACGGGGTGGGGCCGTGGTCCCGGGTCCGCGAGGTGTGGGCGGCCGGCTCCCCGCAGGCCCGGCACGGGGTGGACGTGACGGCCAGCTTCGACCGGGGGGTGGCGTCGCTGCGCGCGCACGGGGCGTACCTGAGCGGGCTCGGCGACGGCGGTTTCGACGCCGAGGAGTTCCTCGAGGGGCTGGCCCGGCCGGCCGGCACCCGGCTGGGCGTCCGGTACGGGGCCGCCTTCGAGGTGTTCCGGATCGACCTCGCCTAGGCGGCCGCGATGATCCTGGTGGGCACGTCGGGCTGGCAGTACCGGGACTGGCGGGAGCGCTTCTATCCGGCGAAGCTGCCGCAGCGGCTCTGGCTGGAGCACTTCGCCGCGCGGTTCGCCACGGTCGAGGTCAACAACGCCTTCTACCGGCTGCCCGAGCGGGACACCTTCGTGGCCTGGCGGGACCGCACGCCGGGCGACTTCTGCGTGGCGGTCAAGATGAGCCGCTACCTCACCCACATCAAGCGGCTGCGGGAGCCGGCCGAGCCGGTGGCCCGCTTCCTGGACCGGGCGACCGGGCTGGGCGACCGGCTGGGGCCGGTGCTGGTGCAGCTCCCGCCCACCATGCGGGCCGACCCGGCGGCCCTGGACGCGACGCTGCGGCTGTTTCCCGCCGAGGTGCGGGTGGCCGTGGAGCCCCGCCACCCGTCCTGGTGGACCGACGACACCCGGCGGGTCCTGGAGCGCCACCGGGCGGCGCTGGTCTGGGCGGACCGGCTGAGCCGCCCGGTCACCCCGCTGTGGCGCACCACCGACTTCGGCTACCTGCGGCTGCACGAGGGCCGGGCCCGGCCCTGGCCCCGCTACGGTCGCGCCGCGCTGGCGACCTGGGTGCGCCGGCTCGCCACCGCCTTCCCGGCCGGCGAGCCGGCGTACGTCTACTTCAACAACGACCCGGGCGGGGCGGCCATCGTCGACGCGGTGGCCTTCGCCGGGCTGGCCCGGCGGGCCGGGCTGCCGGTCACCCGGACGCCGCCGGCCCGCCCCGCCGGTGCGGCGGAGCGGGCCGGGGACGGAGCCGGTCAGGGAATCATCTGACCCAGGTCCTTCGGCATGGTGGACTTCACGTCCTCCCACTCGCCCTGCGTCACGTGCCGGCGCAGGGTGTCCAGCACCACCTGCACCACCCGCTGCGGGCCGCCCTCCACGTCGTACGGGAAGCCCTGGCGGACCTCGTAGAGGAAGTCGTCGCGGTTCAACTTGATCGGCACGTTCTCCGGCTGCCAGCCGTCGAAGTAGATGCCGCGCACCAGCACCGGCAACTGCTGGGCGAACTCGGCGCTCTCCTGCACCGGCATCCGGTCCCGCAACAGGTGCAGCACCGTACGCAACGCCGCGTAGGACTGGTTGCGCTGCGCCTTCGGCCAGCCGTACGCCGACTCGATCTCCTTGAGGATCACGTTCGTCTTGTCCAGCGAGGACTCGAACGCGGAAATCAGCTGCTCAGCCATCTGCCCACCCCCGTGCTTCGCTTTCCCAACGTCGGTCGTCGGTGCGTCGCGGCGGCCCGCTGGGCCCCCGCCAGAGCCGGGTCGGGCTGAACCGCCCGGGCCGCCCGCCCCGCCGGGGCGCGTCGGGATTCCCGACCACGTGCAGCACCCCGCCACGGCGTCGATCCGCTACGACCCGCACCGTCATGACCCCACCTCCTCCTCGGCCGCGCGGTCGCGCCGGTCGACGGACCGCGCACACCGTCCATGCTGCTGGGGCATCGGGTGAGGCGGCCTCACCCGGGCCGGGTGAACTGCTCAGTCGGCGTCGAGCAGACCCGCCAGGGTGGTGGCGTTGCGCTGGGCGTAGTCGCGGTAGCAGTTGTTCATGAGCACGTGGGTGCGCTCGGCGTCGCCGGCCAGCTCGCGCAGTTTCGGCGCCCAGTCGCGCAGCTCCCGCGTGGAGTAGTCGTAGCCGAACTTCTCGTGGATGTCCTTGCTGGTCCACTTGTCGCTGTGCCCGTGGAAGCGCACCACCGCGAGGTCCGCGGTGGCGGCCAGCACCGGGGGTACGGACGACCTGTGTCCCTGCGGCATGTCCACGCAGACCAACGGCAACTCGTGTTCCCGGAGGAAGCCCAGCGTCTCGTCGGCGTTGTCGCCGTCGAACCAGGAGGCGTGCCGGAACTCGAAGACCGGGCGCAGCGGCGCGCAACGCCGGGCCACCTCGAGCAGGTACTGCTTGTTGTCCCGCCGGATGGTGAACCAGGGCGGGAACTGGAACAGGATCGCGCCCAGCTTGCCGGCCTCGACCAGCGGGTCCAGGGCGGACAGGAACCGGGTCCACACCTCCTCGTACGCCTGCGGCGGCAGGTCGTCCGGGTAGAGGTTCTTCTTCTCCGTCTCCGGGCGCAGGTCCTTGTAGAGCGCGGAGACCCGGGTCGGGTGCCCGGTGAGCAGGCTGAACGCCTTGATGTTGAAGGTGAAGCCGGGCGGGGTGCGGTCCACCCACAGCTGCGCGGTCCGTTCGGCCGGCGGCGAGTAGTAGGTGGCGTCGACCTCGACCAGCGGGAACTGCCGGGCGTAATAGGACAGCCGTTTCTCCGGGGTGTCGGCGCTCGCCGGGTACCAGCCGGAGTCGAGCAGGGTCCGGTCGGTCCAGGAGGCGGTGCCCACCTTGATGTCACCCATCTGGCGAGTCCACCGCTACTTGGACCGACCGGCAACCCGGGCGACGCTCAGGCCGCCCGCCGCTCCCGGGTCTGCTTGCAGGACACGCAGGAGGTGGCGGACGGGAAGATCTCCAGGCGCTCCACCGGGATCGGCGCGGAGCAGCCCTCGCAGAAGCCGTAGGTGCCCTCGTCGAGGCGGGTGAGGGCGTGCTCGAACTGGGCGCGCCGGTCGAGGATGGTGCGCAGCAGGGACTGCGCGGTGTCCCGCTCGGCGGTCTTGGTGCCGCTGTCGGCCTGGTCGTCGCCGGCGGTGTCGCCGACCTCGACCAGCCGGAGGACCTGGCTCTGCAGCACGGCCTGGTCGTACTCCGCGGTCAGCTCGTCGTACCGCGACGTGAGGGACTGCCGGATCTGGTCGACCTCCGCCTGGGAGCGGCCCGTGGCTGTCGTGTCGTGGACGAGCATCGCTGCCTGCCTTTCCTGGGGCCTCATAACATTCCGGGGCGCGAGCGCCCCGGAACGTGGTCCGATGGATGCATGGGCGAGATCACCCCTGCCCTGTGAGCCGGGCGATTACCCACCCGGTCCGCGGATCAAACCGGGGATTTCCGCGTTCTTCGTCGCCGTTCGTGCCCGGCTGCGCCGCCCGGACCGTCCCCGTCCCGGCCGCCCCGGACGCGGTCGTCCGGATGCGGGCGGGCCGGTGCGGGTCAGCCGGCCTCGACGAGGGCGGGGTGGCGCGGGTCGTCGGCGCGGACCACCACGTCGGCGAAGGAGGCCGGGTCGACCTCGTCGGCGTACCGGGCGAAGGCCGGCAGGGTCCAGCGCAGCTCGGGGTCGGTCCGCCGCTCCAGCGCCGCCGGGGAGAGCACCAGGTGGACGGCGACGTCGAACGGCAGGCCGCCGCCGAGCAGCAGTGCGCCGCTGACCAGGACCACCCCGCCGGGAGGCAGTTCGAGGTACGCGGCGCGGCTGGCCCGGTCGGCGGTCGCGTCCCAGAGCGACGGGAGCAGCCGGCCGGTCCCGTCCGGGCCGGCGGGGTCGAGCACCTCCCGGCGCAGGCCGGCCTCGTCGACCCAGCCCTCGTAGTACGCGTCCGGGTTGGTCCGGCCGTGCTCCAGGCGGATCGAGGCGGGCCGGAGGAAGTCGGCGGACCGGACGTGCAGCACCGGGCGGCCGGCGGCGCGCAGCGGGTCGACCAGGGCGGCGGCGAGGGCGTCCGGCTCGGCTGCCGGCGGCCCGTCGACGGCCACCCGCAGCCGGCCGGGCACGGCGGCGCCGGCGAGCCGGTCGGCCAGTTCGGCGACGAGCAGCTCGGGCGTGATGGGGCGGACGCGCATCCGACCATCCTGCCCGGCGGGACGGGTCACGATGCGATCGGCCGGGCGGGGCTCCGTCCCTCGGCGCGGGTCGCGGTGCGATCGGCCGGGCGTCGGGGCTCCGTCCCTCGGCGCGGGTCGCGGTGATCGGCCGGGCGGTCGGGGCTCCGTCCGGAGGGCGATCGGCACGTGGCGGCCGGGCCCGGGCGGGGTCAGCCGGTGCGGTCGATGGTGACCCGGGCGTCGTCGGCGAGCCGGTAGCCGACGCCGTAGACGGTGGTGACCAGCGGGACGTCCACCCCGACCTTGCCGCGCAGGCGGCGCACGTGCACGTCGACGGTGCGGACGCCGGCGTGCTCGTAGCCCCAGACGGCGTTGAGAAGTTGCAGGCGGGTGAACACCCGGCGGGGGTGGGCGACGAGGTGCAGCAGCAGGTCGAACTCCAGCCGGGTCAGCGGCAGCGGCTCGCCGTCGCGGAGCACGGACCGGGACGCGGCCAGGATGTGCAGGGTCGGGATGGTCGGCGCGAGCGGGCGCCCCGGGGACCGGCCGGCCGGCACCGGGTCGGGGCGGCGCTCCGCCGGGGCGGCGCCGGTGCTGATCACGGCGTCGCCGCGTTCGAGCAGCTCACGGGCTGCGTCGAGCAGCCGGCGGGCGGCCGGGGTGAGCGACTCCTCGCAGGCCAGCGGGATGTTCAACGTGACCGTGAGCACGGGCGCCGAGGTGTTGGCGGGGCGGCGCTGGCCGCCGGGGGGACGACCCGGAACCGCGGGTTGGGACGTATGCCATCCGGCGCGCGACGAGGCGGGGCTGACCGACATGGTCCTCCTTGGCTGGTCCGGGTATCTCCCCACGGCCCGGGACGCCGCTTCATCGATGCTTCCCGGCGCCTGTGCGAGGGTCAAGGGGCGGCTGCGTTGCATGAATGTGACAATTGACGAACACATCGGAGCCGCATGCTCGCTCTGCGTACGAGCCCGTTGATTACAGCAGAGCGACGAGTTGACCCGGTACGGGGGGTCCCCGCCCGGTTCACAATGGGCGGTGCACCCGCGAACGTGAACGCGGCGTACCCGTGAACCGGGTACGCCGCGCACCGGCCGGCGGCGCCTCAGCGCTCCCGGTCCACCACGATCCGGGCCTCGTCGGCCAGCCGGTAGCCGATGCCGTACACGGTGGTCACCAGGGGCGTGTCGACGCCGAGCTTGGCCCGCAGCCGGCGCACGTGGACGTCGACGGTGCGGGCCACCGCGTGCTCGTAGCCCCAGACGTTGGCGAGAAGTTGCCGCCGGGTGAACACCCGCCGGGGATGTTCGGCGAGGAAGAGCAGCAGGTCGTACTCGATCCGGGTGAGGGTCACCTCGGCGCCGTCGTGGCGGACCCGGCGGGTGCCGGTCAGGACGCGGACCGTGCCGGGTTCCTCGGCCCCGGCGGGCGGCGCGGGCGGCTCCGGCGGCGCGCCGGCGCGGCGCAGGTCGAGCACGGCGCGGGCGGCCTGGTGCTCATCGGGCCGGAGCAGGCCCTCGCCGGAGGCCGCGAGCTCGTCCAGCAGGTCCACCAGCCGCGCCAGGCCGGGCGTCAGCGCACCGGCGCCCAGGTCGAGGGTGATGGTCAGGGTCGGGGCGGTACGCGGCCGGTGCGGCGCGGCGCGGTCGGGGCGGCCCGGTCGGGCCGGACGGGAGGAGATGGCGACAACGGACATGGGAGCCTCCTGTGCGGGCGGTCGCCCCGCCCCACCGGGGGTGCGGCGGGGCGGTCAGCGGGGCGCCCGGCCGGCGGTCACCGGGGGCGCGGCGGGCGAGGGTCGGGGCAGCGGGGTGGGGCCGAGGGTGGGCAGGCCGGCGATGCGCCAGGCGGCGAAGCCGCCCGCCACGTCGGTGGCCCGGTGCAGGCCGAGGTCCTGGAGGGCCGCGGCGGCCAGCGAGGAGGTGTAGCCCTCCTGGCAGAGGACGATCACCGGCACGTCGTAGTCGACGGCCTGCGGCAGCCGGGCCGCGCAGCGCGGGTCGAAGCGCCACTCCAGGACGTTGCGCTCGACGGCGAGGGCGCCCGGCACGGTGCCGTGCGCGGCGCGCTGGCCGGCGGGCCGGATGTCCACGAGCAGGGCCCCGCCCCGGACCGCCAGGTGGGCCTGCTCGGGGTCGAGCCGGCGCAGCCGGGCGCGGGCGGCGGCGAGCATCTCGTCGATGCTCCGGGAGCCGGGCGGTGGGACCGGACAGCTCTCGGTGCGGGTGGGGGTCTGCGCCATCGTGGCGTCCTTTCCAGCGGTGACGGTCGGGGGTCGGAGTGCGGGCCGGCTCACCAGGCGACCCCGGCCTCGGCCACCTCGGCGACCAGGAGCCGCCCGGTGTCGAGGCGGTAGCGGGTCATCCGGCGCAGCGCGGGCCGGTAGACGTGCACGCTGACCGCCGGCTGGTCGCTGCGGTTGCCGACGACGTGGACGTGCCGGGGGCCGAAACGGCGGCCGGAGCCGGCGGCGAGCTGGTGCGGGCGCAACCGGCCGCCGACGACGGTCTCCTCGGTGAGGGTGCCGGCGACGACCAGGAAGGCGCCCGAGGAGCCACCGTGGTCGTGCAGGTCGGTGCCCTGCCCGGGCAGCCAGCTCAGCGCCCACACCTCGTGCTCGGCGTCGCCGGCGAGCCGCGCGTACCACCGCTCGGCGCGGTCGAAGCACAGCGGCACGGGCCAGCCGGTCGGGTCGGCCCAGCGGGCGGCGACGGCGAGCAGGTCGGACGGGGCGGCGCTGGTCATCGGCGGGGCGTCCTCACGTGCGGTGGCGGCGTGCTCCTCAGCATAGTCTTTAAACCCTATGGGTTTAGTAGGTAATACCGCATGCTGGGACGCCGCGAACCGCGTGGCGGCAGGTCAGCGGAGGACGGGCGGGTCCACCCGGTAGCCGGGGACCGACGGCCAGCGCACGGTGAGCACCACCGACTCCCGCTCGGCGTACCAGGAGTGGTCCACGCCCCGGCCCCAGACCACGTAGTCGCCGGGCTCGCGCAGCACCACGGTCCGATCCGCCAGCTCGATCCGGAAGGCACCGCTGATCAGCACCAGCAGGGCGGTACGCCGCTCGCCGGTGGCCCACCGCGAGCGGGTCTCCCCCGCCGGATGCACGCCCCACTTCACCTCGACCTCGGTGCTGTGCCGGACGTCGCCGGGCGGCTTGAAGTGCCCCAGCAGCCAGCCCGCGTCGGTCGCCCCGTCCACCGCCGCGTTGCCGACGTACACCCGATCGTCCATCCGCGCCTCCCGTGCCGGCTCGGCAAGCTACCAGGCGGGGCCGGCGAGGCGCCCACTAACCTGGACGGATGCCCGACGAACTCGACGCCGAGACGCTCGCCTTCGCCCACCGGATGTTCGACCTGGCCCGCGCCGGGACGACCGACGAGCTGGCGGCGAACGTGGACGCGGGGCTGCCGGTCAACCTGACCAACGCCAAGGGCGACACGCTGCTCATCCTGGCCGCGTACCACGCCCACCCGGAGACCGTGGGCGCGCTGCTCTCGCGCGGCGCCGACCCGGCCCGGACGAACGACCGGGGGCAGACCGCGCTCGCCGCGGCGGTGTTCCGCAGGAACGCCGAGGCGGTCCGGGCGCTGCTCGACGCCGGCGCCGACCCCGAGCACGGCGATCCGTCGGCGGTCGAGACCGCCCGCTTCTTCGATCTTCCCGAGATGCTCGCCCTCCTCGGCCGGAGCTGACCGGCCCGGGCGGGCTGCCGGCGCGCCCGGCGGCGGGGCGGTATACAGGTGCGGTGGAGGATCCCGTACCCGAGCAGATGCGCGCGGCGGCCGGCGCGCTGCTGGCGGCGCTCGACGAGCCGGCCGCGCAGCGGGCCCGGCACGACTTCGACGACGAGCCGGCGCGCCGGTGGCTGGAGTACCGGCCCCGGCCCCGCCCCGGCGTCAGCCTCGCCGACCTGAGCGGCGCCGCCCGCAAGGCCGCCCACCGGCTGCTCGCCACCGCGCTCAGCCCGGCCGCCTACGCCCAGGCCATGGCCGTGGTGGCGCTGGAGGAGGTCCTCGATCGGGCGGAGGGCTGGCAGCGCGGCCGGCACAGCGGCGACTACTGGGTGGCGGTCTTCGGTGACCCGGTGCGCGACGACCGGTGGGCGTGGCGGTTCGAGGGGCACCACCTGTCGGTCAGCATGACCGTGGTCGACGACCAGGTCTCCCCCGCCCCGATCTTCCTCGGCGCCAACCCGGCCACCGTCCGGCACGCCGGCCGGCCGGTCTCCCGGCCGCTCGGGCCGGAGGAGGACCTGGCCCGGGAGCTGCTCGACGCGTTCGGGACGGCCGGTCGGGCCGCCGCGATCGTCACCGACGAGGCGCCGGCCGACATCATCAGCGCCACCCGGGCCACGGCGCCGGGGCGGCTCGAGCCGCTCGGCGTGCCCCGCGGCCGGCTCGCCCCGTCCGGCCGGGCGCTGCTCGACCGGCTCGTCGCCCTCTACCTGGATCGGCTCCCGCCCGAGCTGGCGACCCGGGAGGCGCGCCGGCTCACCGGCGGCGAGCTGCACTTCGCCTGGGCCGGCCCGGTCGGACCGGGTCAGCGGCACTACTACCGGATCCAAGGCGACGACCTGCTGATCGAGTACGACAACACCACCGAGGACGGCAACCACGCGCACACCGTGCTGCGCCGCCCGGCCAGCGACTTCGGCGCCGACGTGCTGGCCGCCCACCACGCCTCCGCGCACTGACGGGGACGGGTCACCGGCAGCGGGCCTCGATGAGGAAGCGCCGGGCGTGCGCCACGAACGGACCCTCGGCGCGGATGCGCTCGTCCAGGCGGCGCAGCTCGGCGCGGTAACGGTCCACGGTGAAGCCGGGCACCGTCCAGACCACCTTGCGCAGGAACCACACCACCGCGCCGATGTCGTGGAAGACGGTCCGCAACGTGGCCGTGCGCAGGTCCACCACGGTCAGTCCGGCGGCCTCGGCCGCGGCGACCGCCTGCTCGGGGTGGCGGTGCTCCGGCGGCGGCAGCGGCCCGAGGATCGCCTCGCTCAGCTCGCGGACCGTGCCGGCGCCGATCTGCTGGGACAGGTAGCTGCCGCCGGGGCGTAGCACCCGGGCGACCTCGTCCCACCAGGTGTCCACCGGGTGGCGGCTGACCACGAGGTCGAACGCGGCGTCGCGGAACGGCAGCGGCGGCCGGGCGGCCACCTGCACCACGGCGCCCCCGACCCGGCGCAGGGTGCGCCGGGCGACCGGCACGTTCGGCGGCCACGCCTCGGTGGCGACCAGCAGCGGCGGCGGGACCGGGACCTCGGCCAGCACCTCTCCCCCGCCGGTGTCGATGTCCAGTGCGGCACGCGCGGTGGCCATCCGGGCGCCGACCAGGCGGGCGTACCCCCAGGGCGGGCGTTCCTCGGTGGCCCGCCCGGCGAGCCAGGCGAAGTCCCACCCCTCGACCGGCGCCGCCGCGCCCTCGGCGATCAGCTCGTCGGCGTACCGTTCGGTGTCCATCCGGCGAGCCTGGCGGCCGGGGGCGGCCGGCGGCAAGGCGTTTTCAGGCCTTCGGACGGATGATCTCCACGGTGGCGCCGGGGATGTCCCGTAGCGCCTCGAAGCCGGTCGGCTCCGCGGCCCGGCCGCGGTCGAACTGGCGCATCAGCCGGGCGCCCAGCCGCACCCCCACCGAGCCCACGGCCAGTGCGAGCAGCTCGGTGGCCACCTCGACGCCGTTCGCGCCGCGCTGCGGCGCCTGGGCCCGGATCAGGCAGGTGAGCAGGAACAGTGCCGCCATCGCGGCGTTGACCAGGTTGAACGTGATCGCGGTCCGCCGGGTCCGGTCGGCTCGCACGTCCCAGAGGTCGACCATCCCGGCGACCGTCGTGAGCGCGGCGGCGACCAGGGCGGCGACCGCCGTCCAGTAGCCCACCTCGCCGAGGAAGGCCGGGCCGCCGGCGACGTCGGCGAGGTCGAAGACCGCGGCGCTGACGAAGAGCCCGAACGGGAACGTCACCAGCATCGGTTGGATCGGGTGCCCCTGCACCCGCAGCCGGCTCTCCATCGGTTCCTCCCCAGGTCGGTGCAGCTCACCAGTCCAGGGTGCTACCCGAGGCCCACCGGGGCGAAACGAATGTCGCTCAGTTGTCCCGGGGCCGGGAGACGGTGAGCAGGAGCCGCTCGGCCACCTCGCGCAGCGGTATGTCCAACGAGGAAGCGGCGCTGCGGAGCACGTCGAGGGCCTCCGGGGCGGGGCAGCCGCGCTGCGTCATGATGACGCCGACGGCCTGCCCGACGACCCCGTCGGCCAGCGCCGCGGTGTCGAGCTGGCCGGCGAGTGCGGCCTGCCGCTCCCGGTCCCGGGTGGCGGCCAGCAGCAGCCCGGCGTGCTCGGCGAGGAGCATGGCGGTGAGCTGGTGCCGCGGGGTGAGCGCACCGGCCGACTCGGCGTAGAGGTTGATCGCGCCGATCACCTGCTCGTCCACGTCCACCGGCGCGGCGATGACCCCGTGCACGCCCAGCCCGCGGGCCCGCTGCGCCCAGGCCGGCCAGCGCGCCTCCCCGGCCAGGTCGCCAGCGGTGATCATCTCGCGCCGCCGGATGGCGGTCAGGGCCGGCGTGTCCGGGCCGTGCCGCAGGTCGTCCAGCTCGGCCCGCTCCGGGTCGGAGGCGGCCACTCCGGCGGGCTCACCGGCGCGCAGCGCGGTGAAGCCGCAGCAGTCCACCCCGGGTACGGCGTCCCGGGCGATCCGGACCAGCCGGTCCAGCGCCTCGTCGAAGTCGGTGACCGAGATCAGGCCGGCGGTCAGCTCCCGCAGCAGCGCGGCGGCCTCCAGCACTCCGAGGGTGTCGGTCATGGGGTCCCGCGTGTCGAGGTTCACCGGGCCACGGCCTCCGTCACCTCCGCGTCCGTCCACGCGGTGTACCCGTCCGGCGCCGTTGCCTGTCCCATGATCGCTCTCTCCCTGACTCGAAGCCCCGGCCTACTACCCTCCCAAACCGGGATCGAAACCGCGCAAAGGGGTCCCTTCCGGCGCGGTACGCGCCCGGAGGGACCCCTTGCGGACGATCAGCGGGAGCCGGAGATGAGCCGCCGCCCCACCGAGGCGATCAGCCGGTCCAGCTCCGAGCCGAACGGGTTGTCGTGCACCAGGTACGTCCAGGTGGCGGTCGGCCGCACCAGCTTGGCGGCGTCCGGCTCCCAGCCGTCGGAGAACTCCGTCTCCTCGAAGGTGGCGATGGTCCGCGTCTCGATCTCGGGGATCAGCGCGTTGAACGCCGGCACGGCGCTGCGGTGGAACTCGTCCAGCGGGTCGAGCCGGCCGAGCGCCCGCAGGTGCACGCCCTCGCGGACCTCGGAGAGCTCGGCCAGGTGCTCGGCCCAGAGCCGGTCCAGGTGGTAGAGGGCGATCTTGCGGGCCACCTCGGCGAGCAGGTCCTCGTCCATCTCGCCGGCCTTCTCCGGCACCCGCTCCAGCAGCATGAGCGCCGCGATGTCGCTGGTCAGCAGCCGCTCCCGGCGCTCGGCCAGCGCCTTGCGCTGCTGCTCGATCACCTGGCTGTACCGCCAGGTGTTGCGGTGGATCTCGTGGTTGACGCCCTCGGCGACCCGCTGGGCGTGCTCCACGGCGTAGTCGACCTGCGGGTCGGTGACCAGGCCGTCGGCGTTCATCCGGGGCGACGCCGGGACGGTGTCGCCGGCGTGCCGCACGACCAGGTCGTCCTCCAGGCTGACGAAGAAGACCGAACCACCCGGGTCGCCCTGGCGGCCGGCCCGGCCACGCAGCTGGTCGTCGACGCGGCGGCTGTCGTGCCGGCCACTGCCGATCACGTAGAGGCCGCCCAGCTCGGCGACCCGCTCCTGGTCGGCCTGGTCGCTGCCGCCCAGCCGGATGTCCACGCCCCGGCCGGCCATCTGCGTGGAGACGGTCACCGCGCCGTACGCGCCGGCCTCGGCGATGATCCCCGCCTCCTCGTCGTCGTTCTTGGCGTTGAGGACCACGCAGGAGACCCCGGCGGCGTGCAGGCCGGCGGCGAGCCCCTCGGACTCCTTCACGTCGAGGGTGCCGACCAGCACCGGACGGCCGGCCTCGTGGCAGCGCCGGATCTCGTCGATCAGCGCCTCCTCCTTCTCGGCCCGGGTGGCGTAGATCCGGTCCGTCTCGTCCTCCCGGACGCACGGGGTGTTCGGCGGGATCACCGCCACCTCGAGGCCGAAGAACTCGCGGAGCTGGTCGCCGACGAGGACCGCGGTCGCGGTCATCCCGCAGACCGTCGGGTAGAGCGCGATGTAGGCCTGCACGGTGATCGTGCCGAGCACCTCGCCCTCGGCCGTGGCGTCCAGGCCCTCCTTGGCCTCGACCGCCGCCTGGAGCCCGTCCGGCCAGCGGCGGCGCTGGGCCACCCGGCCGCGCATCTCGTCGATCAGCTCGACCGACTTGTCGCGGACGATGTAGTCCACGTCGCGGTGCAGCAGGGCGTGCGCGTGCAGCGCCACGTTGACCGCGGAGAGCTGCCCGACGTGCTCCTCGTCGTAGAGGTCGATGCCGCCCAGCTTGGCCTCGACCGTGGCCAGGCCGACCGAGGTGAAGGCGACGCTGCGGCCGTCATCGGCGATCGTGTAGTGCCGGTCCTTGCGCAGGCCGCGCACCAGTGCGGCGGCGGCGTGCACCGGGTCCTGCTCGCCGGGGACCGCGCCGGCGAGGACCATCGGCACCCGGGCCTCGTCGATGAGGATGGAGTCGGCCTCGTCGACGATCGCGGTCTTCAGGGCCGGCTGGACCCGCTCGGACAGGTCGGTGACGAGCTGGTCGCGGAGGAAGTCGAAGCCGGCCTCGCTGACCGCGATGTAGGTGACATCGCAGGCGTAGGCGGCGCGCCGCTCCTCGGGGGTGGACGCCTCGTTGACCCAGCCGACGGTGAGCCCGAGCAGGGCGTAGACCGGGCCCATCCACTCGGCGTCGCGGCGGGCCAGGTAGTCGTTGACGGTGAGCACGTGCACCGGGCCGTTGCCCATCCGGACGTGCCCGTAGGCCGCGATGGCCGCGGTCAGCGTCTTGCCCTCACCGGTGGCCATCTCGGCGACCTTGCCGGAGAGCAGCGCCATGGCGCCGAGCAGCTGGACGTCGTACGGCCGCTGGTCGAGGCCCCGGCGGGCCGCCTCGCGGCCGACCGCGCAGAGCTCCTCGTAGCCGGTGGCCTGCCCGGCCGCCTCGGTCAGCTCCGCGTCGGAGAGCTTCTCCAGCTCCGCCTCGCGGGCCTCGATCGCCGGCAGCAGCTTCTCCAGCGGGGCCAGGTCGACGGTCGTTCCCGGGCGCTGGAGGAACCGCCGGAACCTGGTCTTCAGACGTTGCGACACACCCATGAGCGGCAACGGTACGCGAACGGGAGCCGATTGTGACACCCGTGCGGGGCGGTCGCCGGGCCGTGTCCGAGTTTGGGACTGTTTCCCCAGGTCAGGGCATTTTCCGCGCTCAGCCGACGAGGAGCTGGTGGGTGGCCAGCTCGCGGTAGAGCGGGCTGGTCGAGGTCAGCTCGTCGTGGGTGCCGACGGCGACCACCCGGCCGGCGTCCAGCACCACGATCTGGTCGGCGTCCACCACGGTGGAGAGGCGGTGCGCCACGATCAGCAGGGTGCGGCGCACGGCGACGGCGTCGATGGCCCGGCGCAGCGCGGCCTCGTTGCGGGCGTCGAGGTTGCTGGTCGGCTCGTCGAGCAGCAGCACCGGCGGCCCGGCCAGCAGCGCCCGGGCGATCGCCAGCCGCTGCCGCTCCCCGCCGGAGAGCAGCACGCCGCCCTCGCCGACCTGCACGTCCAGCCCGGCGGCGGTCCGCTCGGCCAGGTGCCCGAGGTTGACCTCGTCGAGCACGGCGCGCAGCCGGTCGTCGGTGGCGTCCGGCGCGGTGATCAGCAGGTTGTCCCGGAGCGTGCCGGCGAGCACCGGGGCCTCCTGCTCCACGTAGCCCAGCCGGGCTCGCAGCGCGTCCCGCGGGAGGTCGCGCACGTCCACCCCGTCCAGCCGCAGCGCGCCGCCGGTCACCTCGTAGAAGCGCTCGACCAGGGCGAGCAGCGTGGACTTGCCGGCGCCCGACGGGCCGACCAGGGCGGTGCGGGTCCCGGCGGACACGGTGAAGCTCACCTCGTGCAGCACCGGCGGGCCGCCCGGGTAGCCGAAGTCGACCCGGTCGAACTCCAGCGCGGCCGGCCCGGACGCGACGGGCCGGGCGGTGACCGGCGCCGGCCGCTCGTCGGCGCCCTCCCCCGGCACGGCGAGGATCTCCTCGATCCGGGCCAGCGCGCCGAGCCCGGTCTGCAACTGGGTGTACGCGTGCACCGCCTGCCCCAACGGCAGCACCAGGAAGAACAGGAACATCACGAAGGCCACCAGGTCGCCCACGCCGATCGCGCCGGACGCCACCCGGGCCCCGCCCACGGCCAGCACCAGCAGGAAGGCGCCCTGGACGGTGACCGTGCTGGCCGGGCCCACCACCGCCTGGGCCCGGGCCACCCGCAGCCCGGCCGCGTACGCCTCGGTCGCGCTCGACACCACCGTCGCCGTCTCCCGCCCCTCGGCGCGGCTGGCCCGGATGGTCCGGGCCGCGGAGATGGCCCGCTCGACGGCGGAGGTCATCTCGCCGACCCGTTCCTGGGCCTGCCGGGCCAGCCCGCGCACCCGCCGGGCGACCGTGAGGGCGAAGCCGACGCCGACCGCGACGGCGGCCAGGGTCACCCCGAACAGCAGCGGGTCCAGCAGCAGCATGGCGGTGCCGGCACCGAGCACCATGACCGCGCCGGTCACGGTCTCGAAGAGGCCGGAGGTGACCACCGCCCGCAGCAGCGTGGTGTCCGCGCCGACCCGGGAGAGCAGGTCGCCGGTGCGGCGCCGGTCGTACTCGGCGATCGGCAGCCGCAGCACGTGCCCGGCGAGCCGCCGCCGGGTGCCCAGCACGAGCCCCTCGGCCGTGCGCTGGAGCAGGAAGTCGCGGAGCCCGCCGAGCAGCGCGCCGACCACCACGAGGGCCACCAGGACGGCGACCAGCCCGGTGGCCGGGCGGCCGGCGGTGATCCGGTCGAGCACACCCCGGGTGAGCAGGGGCTGGGCCAGCGCCGCCCCCGCGCCGGTGAACGACAGCGCGCCCACCGCGACGAGAGTGCCGCGGTGGGCGCGCAGGTACGGCAGCAGGGCGGCGAGCCCCGGCGGGCGGGCGGCGTCGGTGGTCATGGCAGCACCGTAACCGGGCCCGCCCAGGCTCAGCCGGTGAGCACCACCTGCAGCTCCGAGCGGCGCCGCTCGGCCAGGTCGGTGAGCAGCACGGGCGCCTCGTCCAGCGGCACCACGGCGGAGACGAGGTGCTTGCGGACCAGGTCACCGTGCTGGCGCAGCAGCTCGACGGTCTCCGCGGAGAGCCGCTCCCGGTCCCAGGTGGGGGCCAGCCCACGCGGCACCCGGCCGATCTGGGCGCAGCGCAGCGACAGCCCGTTGTGGTGGAACTCCTCGCCGAACCGGACCGCGTCCGCGCCGCCCTGGTAGAACGCCAGGTCGATCACCGTGCCCTGAGGCCGCAGCAGCCGCAGCGCGAGCTGGAGCGCCCAGTCCTGCCCCCGGCACTGGAAGACCACGTCCGCGCCGCGGTCGCCGGCGGCGTGGTTCCAGCGGGTCTTGAGCACCACGGCCGGGTCGCCCGCCGCCGGGTCGAGGGTCTCCAGGCCGAGTGCCTCGGCCGCCTCCCGCCGGGCCGGGGTGGGGTCCAGGACCACCACGGAGGCGGCGCCGTGCCGCCGGGCGAACAGCGCGGTGAGCAACCCGACCACTCCACCGCCGACCACCGCCACCCGCCGCCCGCGTACCCCGTCGCCGAGCGAGCGGACGTCGGTGCCGCACAGGTCGGCGGCGGCGTGCAGCAGGCCGTTGGCGCAGATCGGGCCCATGTGCGCGACGTAGACACCGAGCAGCGGGTCGAGGTCGTCGGGCAGCGGCACGAACCGCTCGGCGACCGGGTCGGCGACGTGGCCGCTGCGGTGGCCGTACGTCATGGCGCCGACCGTGCCCACGGCGACGGCCGGGGTGCGGCTCTCCACCACCCGGCCGACCTGCATGTAGCCGAGCCGGGTGACCGGGTACGGCGTGCCGGCGCCGCCGGGCCGGAACAGCCCGAGGTCGGCGTTCCAGGTGACGTGGAGATAGGGGTTGGTGCCCTTGACGTAGCTCAGCTCGGTGCCCGCCGAGACCCCGCTGAACAGGGTCTCCACCCGGAAGGTGCCCTCGCGCAGCTCGGCCGCGTCCTGCTCGACCAGCTCGACCCGGCCCGGAGCGCTGACCACCACCACCCGGTCACGCATCGACGGCCACCCCCGTCGGCCCGGCCGGCGCCGCGTCGGCGACCGCGGCGGTGAGCCGCGCGGCCGGCCCGGTGGGCAGCGCCACCGCCCGCCCGGTACGCGCCGACTCGGCCACCGCCAGGGCCAGCCGCTGGGTGCGCAGCGCCTCGGCGTACGGGACCCGGACGTCGTCGCCGATCCCCCGGACCGCGTCGACGAAGGCCCGGTCGACGGCCACCCGGGCGCCGTCCGGGTCGGCGGGCAGGTGCCGTTCGCCCTCGGCGTCGCAGACGGTCAGGCCGTCCTCGGCCAGCGACAGGGCCAGCCCGTCGGCGAGGATCTCCAGGCCGGCCCGGTGCTTCCAGCCGAGCACGCAGGCCGCGGCCAGAGTGCCGACGGCACCGGAGGCGAAGCGCAGGGTGGCCGCCGTGACCGAGTCGATGTCCGCGCCCTCCACCGGCGGCGGGGTGCCGTCGCCGTACGCGGTCACCTCGGTCGCCTCCCCGACCAGCAGCCGGACCAGGTCCAGGACGTGCGCGGCCTGCTCGACGACCGGCCCGCCGGAGCGGTCCCGGCGCGCCCACCAGGCGACCGGCGGCACCTTGTCCAGCCAGGCGCCGTTGACCATCCGTACCGGACGGTCGGCGAGCAGCTGCCGGGCCTCCTCCACCACGTGCAGGTAGCGCCAGTGGTGGCCGACCCCGGTGAGCAGGCCGCGCCGCTCGACCAGCGTGGCGACCCGCTCCGCGGTCTCCAGGTCGAGCGCCACCGGCTTCTCCACGAACATCGGCACCCCGGCGTCGATCACCGCCTCCTCGACGGGACCGTGCGCGAACGGCGGCACGCAGACGTACACCGCGTCCGGGCCGGCGGCGAGCAGGTCGTCCACGTCGCGGAAGGCCCGGGCGCCGTGCGCGCCGGCGAGCGCCTCCGCCGCCTCCCGGGCGACGTCGGTCACCCCGAGCAGTTCCACGTCCTCGAAGCCGGTCAGCACACGGGCGTGGCGCTGCGCCACCCCGCCGGCCCCGACCAGTCCCACCCGGCACGCGCGCATACTCCCGACCCTTCCACGACGACAGACTGCCGAAAGCACTCCCCGGGCGGGCGCATCGTCAAACGCGGACGGACGCGCAATCAGACGTTCACCGCGCGGGAACCGGCCCGTACCGGACTGGTGATCAGGTGTTCGGCATGATCCGGTTAGCACGGGCCGCGGACTGGGCAATCCAGGAGCCCGTGGTTCCACCACGATCTGGGAGAGTGCCTGTGCGGGATACAGAGTCGACCGTCTCACCTGTGGTGGAGGCCTGGGCCACGTACCGCACCACGTCCGCCGACGACTGGCCGGCGCGTCGCCTGCTGCGGGCCAAGGGCCCGAGCCGGGTGAGCGTGGTGCTGCCGGCCCACAACGAGGAGGCGACCGTCGGGGCGATCGTCTCGACGATCCGGCAGCACCTGATGGACCGGGTGCCGCTGGTGGACGAGCTGATCGTGGTGGACTCGCGGTCCACCGACCGGACCGCGCAGGTGGCCCGGGCGGCCGGCGCCGAGGTGGTCAGCCAGGACGCCATGACGCGCGGGCTGCCCCGGCTCACCGGCAAGGGCGACGCGCTGTGGGCCGGGCTGGCGGCGGCGGAGGGTGACGTCGTCGCGTTCGTCGACGCCGACCTGCGGGAGTTCCGGCCGCACTTCGTCACCGGCCTCGTCGGGCCGCTGCTCACCGACCCGTCGGTGGACTTCGTGAAGGGCTTCTACCACCGGCCCCTGGTCGGGACCACGGGCGTGGAGGCCGACGGCGGGGGCCGGGTGACCGAGCTGATGGCCCGGCCGCTGCTGAACCTGTTCTGGCCGGAGCTGGCCGGCTTCGTCCAGCCGCTGGCCGGGGAGTACGCGGGCCGCCGCGAGGTGCTGGCGCAGCTGCCGTTCGTCTCCGGCTACGGCGTCGAGACGGCCATGCTCATCGACCTGCTGGAGCTGGTCGGGCTGGACGCGCTGGCCCAGGTGGACCTGGGCGAGCGCAAGCACCGGCACCAGGACACCGCCGCGCTGGGCCGGATGTCGGCGCAGATCCTGCTGACCGTCTGGTCCCGGTTGCAGCGGCGCGGCTGGGCGGTGCCCGGCCTGGAGCCGACCGCCCTGTTGACCCAGTTCCGGCGGGGCGGCTCGGAGGCGCTGCCCAACCTGGACCGCGAGATCGTGGTCAGCGACGTCTCGATCGAGGAACGGCCGCCACTGGCGCAGCTGCGACACCGGGTGCCGCGCCGGCGTGTGGCGGCGTGAACCGGTGAGCGCCGCAGGAGGAAGGGACCGCGCACGATGACCCTCACCGTCCTGATGAACGCGGGTCCCTGGCTGTCCGTGCCGCCACCCGGCTACGGCGGGATCGAGAACGTGGTCGCCACGCTGGTGCCGGAGCTGCGCCGGCTCGGCGTGCGGGTGGTGCTCGCCTCGGTGGAGAGCAGCACGCTGCCGGTCGACGAGCGGATCTCGGTCTTCCCGGACGGGCAGTTCCAGAACCTGCAGCGGCCGTACAACCAGGTCTGCGGGGTGGCCCAGGCGCACCTGCACGGCGTGGTGCGCGCGTTGCGCGCCCGCGACGACATCGACCTGGTGCACGATCACGTCGAGGCGGCCGGGTTGGCCACTCTGGCCGCGATGGGCCCGGACGCCCCGCCGGCGCTGCACACCCTGCACTGGGACCTGGCCAAGCACCCGGAGCTGTACGGCAACCTCGACGGCGGCCAGCGGGTGCGGGTCAACGGCGTCTCCGCCGCACAACTGGCCCGCGCCCCGCGGGCCCTCCAGGAGCACTCGGTCGGCCACGTGCACCTGTCCACCCCGCTGGCCGTGGGCGCGGACCGCCGGCCGGCGGTGGCCAAGGGTGAGCACGTGGTCATCCTGGGCCGGATCAACCCGGGCAAGGGGCAGGACCTGGGCGCCCGGCTGGCCCGGCAGGTCGGCTTCCCGCTGGTGCTGGCGGGGCCGGTGGGGCCGTACCACCGGCCCGAGGACCTGGCCGCGGCGGGCGACGAGGCCCGGCAGAACCCGGATGTGCGGTTCTTCTACGACCGGGTGGCCCCGCACGTCGACGGCGACCTGGTGCGCTGGGTCGGCACGGTCGCCGGGCAGGAGCGCGACGACCTGGTGGCGGGGGCGCGGGCCTCGCTGTTCCCGCTGCGCTGGGAGGAGCCCGGCGGCACCGCGGTGGTCGAGTCGCTCGCGCTCGGCACGCCGGTGGTGGCCACCACCCGCGGGTGCCTGCCGGAGCTGATCGAGCACGGCCGCACCGGGCTGCTCACCGCCGACGAGGAGGAGCTGGGCGAGCTGGTGCTGGCCGCCGGGCTGCTCGACGAGGACGAGTGCCGGCGGGAGGCGGCGGCCCGGTTCACCCCGGAGCGGATGGCCCAGCGGTACGTGGAGCTGTACGAGGGGGTCCGCCGGCTCGCCGCCCGGTCGTTGCAGCCGGCCTGACCCGGAGGGTTCGCGCCGGTTGCGCGTTTGCCCCCGGTGTGCCCGGGAAAGCCGCCCGGTCCCTTGTCTGGCGAGGAGGCCGGCATGACGAACTCGATGGCCCACTCCCGTGGGCGACGCAACCCGGCCGACGGCCGCGCGCCGGTACGCCGGGCCGCGGCGACGGTCGGCGTGCTCTTCCTGGTGATCGGCGTGCTGGGCTTCATCCCCGGCATCACCACCCACTACAGCGACCTCAAGTTCGCCGGGCACGACTCCGACGCCAAGCTGCTCGGCCTGTTCCAGACCTCGGTGCTGCACAACATCGTGCACCTGCTGTTCGGGATCGCCGGCCTGCTGCTGGCCCGGTCGGTCTCCGGCGCGCGGGCGTTCCTGGTCGGCGGCGGCGCGATCTATCTCGTGCTCTGGCTCTACGGCCTGGTGGTCGACCACAACAGCGGCGCGAACTTCATCCCGCTCAACGGCGCGGACAACTGGCTGCACTTCCTGCTCGGGGTCGGCATGATCGCCCTCGGGCTGCTCACCACCCGGGGCGCAAAGCGGCGCTGACCAGGCCCACCCGGAGCCGGATGTCCGGTTTCACCCGCCCCGGGCGCGGGTATTTCCAGATCCCCGACGAGATGGAAACGAGGGCCTGGATGTCGACCCGGATCAGGTGCGAGGTCCGCGACGAGACGCCGGTCACCGTCGTACGGCTGGCGGGCGCGCTCGACCTGGGCACGATGCGCTCGGTGCACACCGTGCTCGACCGGTGCCTCGCCGCGCAGCCGGACGCCCTCGTGGTCGACCTGGAGAAGCTGGCCGTCACCGACCCGCTCGCCCTGTCCGTCTTCGCGGCCGCCGCCCGCCGGGCCGCGGACTGGCCGGCCGTGCCCATGGTGCTGTCCGCGCCGCCGCCGGAGGCGGCGGCCTGGCTCACCGAGACCACCGCCTGCCGGGTGGTCCCGGTCCGCGGCGACTGCGCGGAGGCGGCGGCGCTGGCCGGGACGGTCGCGGCCCCGCGGCTGCGCGCCCGGCTGGAGCCGGTGGCGGGGGCCTGCCGGCGGGCCCGCGAGCTGGTCACCGACGCGTGCGGCCGGTGGAACATCCCGGAACTGGCCGGCCCCGCCTCCCTGGTCCTCAGTGAGCTGGTCGGCAACGTCGTCCGGCACGCCGGCACCCCGATGCAGGTGACGCTGACCCTGCGCCGGCCGTACCTGCGGGTGGCCGTGATGGACGGCAGCCCGGCCGACCCGCGGGCGGCGACCGACCGCGACCCGCGGGCCGAGGGCGGGCGCGGGCTGATGCTGGTCCGCGAGCTGACCCAGCGCTGGGGCAGCACCCCGGCGGGCGCGGGCAAGGTGGTCTGGGCCATGCTGCCGGCGAACTGACCGAATTCTCCGCTCTCGCCTGGTTTGATGGGCAGAGGGTCGGGTACGCGTGCCCGTCCTGTCTGTCGTCACACGGGGTGAGAAGCCATGCCTAAGCGGGTAGTCACGGAGCCACGAGACCGGGGGCCTGCGATCCTCGCGCCGGCCCGGTTCGGCGGCTTTCCCGGCCCGGTCCGGGGGGCGGTCAAGGGCGACTCGCTGTGGCGGCTGCTGCGCACCACCGACGCGAAGCTCATCGGCCTGCTGTACCTGGGCACAGCCTTCGCGTGGTTCATCATCGGCGGGTTCATGGCGATGCTCATGCGGGGGGAGCTGGGCCAGCCCGGCATGCAGTTCCTGTCCCCGGAGCAGTACAACCAGCTGTTCACCATGCACGGCACGATCATGTTGCTGCTGTTCGCGACGCCCATGGTGTTCGGGTTCGGCAACTACATCGTGCCGTTGCAGATCGGCGCGCCGGACGTGGCCTTTCCCCGACTCAACGCCTTCGCGTACTGGCTCTACTTCTTCGGAGGCCTCATCGTCCTCGGCGGGTTCGTCACCCCGCAGGGCGCGGCGGACTTCGGCTGGACCGCGTACACGCCGTTGAGCGAGTCGCAGCACAGCCCGGGAGTCGGCGGGAACATGTGGGTGGTGGGCCTGGCCGTCTCCGGGCTGGGCACCATCCTCGGCGCGGTCAACCTGATCACCACGATCATCACCCTGCGCGCGCCCGGCATGACGCTGTTCCGGATGCCGATCTTCACCTGGAACCTGCTGCTCACCAGCGTCCTGGTGATCCTGGTCTTCCCGCTGCTGGCCGCCGCGCTGTTCGCACTCGGCGCCGACCGGATCCTGCACTCGCACGTCTTCGACCCGACCACCGGCGGGCCGATGCTCTGGCAGCACCTGTTCTGGTTCTTCGGCCATCCCGAGGTCTACATCGTGGCGCTGCCGTTCTTCGGCATCATCACCGAGATCATCCCGGTCTTCTCCCGCAAGCCGATCTTCGGCTACACCGGTCTGGTGCTCGCCACCATCGCGATCACCGTGCTGTCGATGACCGTCTGGGCGCACCACATGTTCGCCACCGGCCAGGTGCTGCTGCCGTTCTTCAGCATCCTCAGCTACCTCATCGCGGTGCCGACCGGCGTGAAGTTCTTCAACTGGATCGGCACCATGTGGAAGGGGCAGATCACCTTCGAGACGCCGATGCTGTTCGCCATCGGGTTCCTGGTCACGTTCCTGTTCGGTGGACTCACCGGGGTGCTGCTGGCCAGCCCGCCGGCCGACTTCCACCTGCACGACACCTACTTCGTGGTGGCCCACTTCCACTACGTGCTCTTCGGCACCATCGTCTTCGCCGCGTTCGGCGGGCTCTACTTCTGGTTTCCCAAGATGACCGGGCGGCTGCTCGACGAGCGCCTGGGCAAGATGCACTTCTGGACCATGTTCATCGGGTTCCACGCCACCTTCCTGGTCCAGCACTGGCTGGGCGCCGAGGGCATGCCCCGCCGGTACGCCGACTACCTGCCCGGCGACGGCTTCACCACGCTCAACGTGATCTCCACCCTCGGGTCCTTCCTGCTCGGCGCGTCCACGCTCTTCGTCATCTACAACATCTGGAAGTCCTGGCGTTACGGCGCCATGGTGACCGTGGACGACCCGTGGGGCTTCGGCAACTCCCTCGAGTGGGCCACCACCTGCCCGCCGCCACTGCGCAACTTCGACCGGATGCCGCGGATCCGCTCCGAGCGGCCCGCCTTCGACGCCAAGTACGGCCCACTCGTCTCCGACCTGGGCCGCGACCTGCCGCAGCGCACCACCAAGCCGCCGCAGCACTTCACGGAGGAGTTGCGCCACGTGCCGTACACCCCGGAGTCGCCGGCCGCCGAGGGCGCGCACGGCGCCCGCGAGGCCGTCGAGTACCAGCCCGCGCCGCAGTCCGGCGCGCGGCCGGTCGAGGTGCCGGAGCCGGAGGAGGTGCGCCGGCCCAGCTTCGACGAGACGATCGAGCCGGACGAGACCCAGCTGGGTCCACAGCGCAGCAAGCCGTCGAACCCCCGCTGGGAACACCCCCGCGGGCACGGCGAGAGCACCGAGGACTGACCGGACCGCACCGCGGAGGGGCCGGCGCCGTCGGGCGCCGGCCCCTTTCGCTCGGGTACGCGCGCGCCGCCCGCCCCGGTCCCGTCGGGTACGGCACCGCGCCGGCCCCGGTGGACGGAGCCGGCGCGGTCCGGACGGATCAGTCGGCGGCGGGCAGGCCGGCCGCGGCGAGCGAACGGCGCACCGCGGGCTGCACCCGGGTCAGCCGCAGCGGCACCCCGGTGCGCGCAGCGGCGTCCCGGCCGGCCATCAGCGCGGCGATCCCGCCCGCGTCGAAGCCGCCCGCGCCCACCAGGTCGACCACCACCTCGCGGGGCTGCCCGGTGACCGCCTCCAGCATGGCCTTGCGGAGCCGGTCCGCGCCGTCGCGGTCCACCTCTCCCCCGACCTCGACGACCACCCGGTCGCCGTTCTGCTTCACCGAGATCCTCGCCCTGGCCGGCTCGGACTCGGCCGCGCCGTTCTGCCACGGTGGCGGGGCGTCGGCGAGCATCGCCTGGCGCAGCCAGGTCAGGGCCCGGGAGAGCAGCCGGGACACGTGCATCTGCGAGATGCCGAACCGGGCCGCGATCTCCGCCTGGGTCTGGTTGCCGTAGAAGCGCATGGCGAGGATCCGCCGCTCGCGCCACGGCAGCCGGTGCAGCAGGCCGCTGACCGTGACCCGGTCGTCGACCGACTCCAGGGCGTTGTCCGACTCGCCGACCAGGTCGCCGAACTCGGCGGAGCTCTCCCCGCCGACCGGCGCGTTCAGCGAGGCCGGGCTGTAGCCGGCGGCCGACTCCAGCGCGGCGAGGATCTCCTCCTCGGGCGTCTCCAGCCGTTCGGCCAGCTCCGCGACCGTCGGCGCCCGGGACAGCTCGCTGGTCAGCGCCGCCGTCGCCTGCCCGACCTCCAGGATCAGGTCGCGCAGCCGGCGCGGCACGTGCACACCCCAGGTGCGGTCCCGGAAGTGCCGTTTGATCTCGCCGACGATGGTGATGGCCGCGTACGCGGTGAACGAGCCGCGCTCCGGGTCGTACCGGTCGACGGCGTTGACCAGGCCGAGGCGGGCCACCTGCTCCAGGTCCTCCAGCGGTTCCCCGCGGCCCCGGTAGCGGCGGGCCAGCCGCCCGGCGAAGGGCAGCGCGAAGCGCACCAGGTCGTCCCGTGCCTCCTGCCGCCGCTCGGGTGGCAGGCCGGCGATCCGTGCCGCGTACGCCAGCGCCGCCGCGTCGAGGTCCTCCAGGCCCCGCTCGGTCGGTGGTGGTGTGGGTGTGGTGGTCTGTCCGAACATCCGCGCCTCCCTCAGGAAGGTCCCCCGCCCGGATCGGAACCGGTCGTGCGCGTGGTCGAGCCACACACCGGGCCGGAAGTTGGGTTACGTGACGGCACGCCGGAAGCGGCGGCCGCCCGCCGCACGGCGTCGTGGGCCGTTCCGCGGCGAGCGGTGTTCCCGCTCCGTAGGTACTCAATCACGGTCCGCAGGATCGCGAGGATGTTTCGCCAGGTTGGTCGGCGACCCGCCGACGGCCGGCCTCAGGAGACCAGCAACCCCTGGTGGGCGCCCGCGTCGCGCAGCGCGGCGAGGGCCTCGGCCATCCGCAGCGGCGGCGGCACGGGCAGGTCGTAGGCCTGGTTGCGCAACACCTCCGTGGCACGGCGGGTGGGCACCGCGGTGACCGGGTAGCCGCGCGCGGAGCCCCTGTCCAGGGCGCGCCGGCGGCGCCCGAACCCGGCCACCGCGAGCCACTGGGGCAGCCCCGCGAGGGCCGGCGAGCGGATCCCGGGCGGCTCCGGCAGCACGTCCACCGAGCTGAACGGCTCGCTGCCGGCGAGCCACCACTCGGCCCCCTGCACCCGGCGGCGGGTCGCGTTCTCGCACCAGTAGGGCACCAGGCCCGCCCGGAGCACCTGCCACGGGTCGAGCAGCCGGCCGCACTCGACCACCAGGCGGTCGCCGGTCTTGCCGGCCCGGCGCAGCCAGCGCCGGTACAGGTCCGCGGTGGCCGCGCTCAGCGCGTCCGGCTGAGGGACGACAACCCGGTGCAGCGGGTGTCCCTGGCGGCCGCCCCACTCCCGGGCGTCGTGCTCGAAACCGGACTCCACGCCGTTCTCGGCGAACGCCGCCGGGGAGGTGACGTCCGGCGGTGCCCAGCGCGCGCCGTCGCCGCCCGCCGAACGGAGCACCTGGCGCAGCGCGTGCGCGTCCGGGTGGAAGTCGACCGGGTCGAGGCCGCTGGCCGGGCAGCCGACCTGGAAGCTGTGCCCGCTCCCCTCGTCCCGCACCGGCCACGTGCGCGCGTCGTGCAGCAGCAGCACCGGCGCCCCGGGCTCCAGCCCTTCGGCCAGGAACCGGGCGTACGCCACGGGCAGCGCCCGCCAGCGCACCGCGAGAGCCACCGTGGCGCCCGCCGACGCGCCCCGGCTGGCCGGGCAGTGCACCTGCCGGACGTGCACGCGGGCGTTGCCGGCGAGCAGCCGGCCGGCCAGCGCGGCGCCGTGGTCGAGCGCGGCGTCCGGGCGGTCCACCGCGCCCCGCGTCCAGTGCGCGGCCACCTCGAAGCCGGCAGGCAGCCAGGGCACCCCGAGCGCCACCGCGAGGTGCGCCGCGGCGCCGTGCGGCGAGCCGAACACCGCACCGGGCCAGCGGCGGGCCGGGTACTGGTCGACGAACCAGCCGGCCACCCGCTCGGCGTCCACGTCGGCGACCTGTGCGGGGCTGAGCGCGGCCCGACCGGCGGCCCGTGCCGCGGCGGCCCGGCGCACCGGCTCCGGGGCCCCGGTGAAGCGCGACAGCGGCCCCGGGTGACCGAGGTCGCCGCAGTCGTCGCCGCGCAGCGCCCGGGCCGTCACGGCGACCAGGAGCCGGGCGGCGCTACCCGCCGCCACGACCCGGTCGCCGGTTAGCCCGGCGCCGGCCGTCGTCGGCCCCACCGGCACCTTCCGCCCCGGCCCCACCTTGCCTCGTTCGCTCACCACGCGGCCCGGCTTCCCGTCCCTCTGGGGTCTAAACGGGGCATCCCCCCACGGGTCGGACCAATCAGCGGGCGGGCGGCGGCACCGCGCGCGGCACGCACCGGAGCAGTTCCGCCGTGCCCCGCCGTCGCGGGCGGAACGGGGGCGAAAGCAGCGCGGCCCGGCGGCACGACAGCGGTCGGCACCGCCCCCGACCGAGGGCGGTGCCGACCTCACGCGTGGCCCGGTCCCGCTACACCAGGTCCTCCGCCTCCACGGCCGTCCCGGTCTCCAGCACCCGCTCCCGCACCCGCCGGGCGGCGTCCCCGTCGGCGAACAGGCCGCGCAGGTCGGCCAGGGCCGGCTCGGGCGGGTCCAGCGCCACCGCCGGGTCGACCACGGCCTCCAGCACGCTGGGCCGGTCCGCGGCGAGCACCTCGTCCCAGGCGGGACCGACCAGGTCCGGCCGGTCCACCCGCACCCCGTGCAGGCCGAGCAGCCGGGCCCAGCCGGCGTACGGCACGTCGGGCCGCCGGGCGGCGAACGCGCCGGGCGGGCGTCCGTCACCCATCCCGGACTGGTCGCGGTTGTTCAGCACCAGCACCACCAGCCGGGGATCCCGCCACTCCTGCCAGTGGTGCGCCACGGTGATCAGCTCGGCCAGCCCGTTGAGCTGCATGGCGCCGTCGCCGAGCAGCGCGAGCACCGGCTCGTCGGGGCGGGCCAGCTTGGCGGCGACCGCGTACGGCAGGGCGCAGCCCATCGAGCCGAGCGTGCCGCAGAGCTGCGCCCGCACGCCCGGAGGCAGTTGCAGATGCCGGGCGTACCAGTAGATGACCGAACCGACGTCCACCGCGACGGAGCCGTCGCGCGGCAGCCGGGCGGAGAGCTCCTGCAGCACGAGCTGCGGGTTCACCGGCTCGGCCGGCGCGGCGGCCCGCTCGGCGGCGGCGTCCCGCCACCGGTCGACCGAGCTCTCCACGATGCCCCGCCACTGCGCGTTGGGCCGGTCCGGCACCCGCCCCAGCAGCGCGCGCAGGGTCTCGGCGGCGTCGCCCACCAGCGGCACGTCCACCGGGTAGCGGGTGCCGATGCGCCGGCCGTCGATGTCGATCTGGATGGTGCGCACCTGGCCCGGCATCGGGAACCAGTCGGTCCACGGGTCGTTGGTGCCGACCATGAGCAGGGTGTCGCAGCCCCCCATGAGCTGCGCCGCGGCGGTCGTGCCGACCTCGCCGAGCACCCCGGTGTGGAAGGGCAGCCGCTCGTCGAGCACCGGCTTGCCCAGCAGCGAGGTGGCCACGCCCGCGCCGAGCCGGTCGGCGAGGGCGACCACCTCGTCGGCCGCCCCGTGCGCGCCCTGCCCGATCAGGATCGCCACCCGCTGCCCGGCGCCGAGCAGCGCGCCGGCGGCGTCCAGGTCGGCGTCGTGCGGCAGCACCCGGGCCAGCGGCTCCCCCGGCGTCGCCGACATCACGCCGGCGGCCTGCGGCAGCAGGTCGGGCACGGCGGCGAGCTGCAACGCGTGCGGCAGCACCACGCAGGTCGGGCTGCGGGTGGCCGCCGCGGTGCGGAACGCCTGGTCCAGCAGGACCGGTACCTGGTCCGGGGTGCGGCCGTAGCGGACGAACTGGTTGCAGACGTCGCCGAAGAGGCGGCTCAGCCCGATCTCCTCGTGCGCCCCGCCGAGCGGCCCCGTGACGTCCTCGCCGACGATCGCCACCACCGGCTTGCTGTCCAGCTTGGCGTCGTAGAGGCCGTTGAGCAGGTGGACCGCGGCCGGCCCCTGGGTGGCCAGGCACACCCCGATCTCGCCGGTGAACTTGGCGTGCCCGGTGGCCATGAACGCGGCGGTCTCCTCGTGGCGGGCCGGGATGAACTCCGGGTCCCCGCCCGCCGCGTCGAGCGCGCCGACCAGGGGGGCGATCGCCGCCCCCGGGTAGCCGAACGCCCGAGGCACCCGCCAGGCCCGCAGCCGTTCGACGACCAGGTCCGCCACCGTACGGTCAGCCATTGCCCCGCCCGGGCGTGCTGGCGTCGACGTAGCGCAGCACGGCGCCGACCCCGTCGGTGAGTTCCGGCGCCTCCTCCGGCGCGAGCACGGTGAGCTCGGCGTCGGTGCCGATGAGGGCGCGCAGCAGCGCGGCGTCGGCCCGTACCTTCTGCGGGTCGGCCACGGACATGTCCCGCAGCTGTGCCGGGTCGGTGGCGATCTCGGTGGGTTCCGGCCCCACCCACAGCTCGCCGTCGGCGGACGCGTCGTCGACGATCAGCATGGTGTCGACCTGGTCGCGTTGCAGGGCGGAGACCACGGCGTCGAGGCCGGCGCCGACGTCCTCCTGCACGCCGAAGCGGTCCAGCGCGGTGGCGATCCGCTGGTCGGCGACCTCGGCGATGGTCTGCACGGTGATGTCGTCCATCAGGGTGTCGTCGGCGCCGATCCTCTCGCGCGAGCCGGCGTCGGTGCGGACCAGCACGTCCTGCCAGCGCTCGGGCAGCTGGGCGGCGATCATCCCGGTGGCCCGGATGTCCCCGGCCACCACCACCACGTCCGCGCCGACCCGGTCGGCCAGCTCGGCGGTGGCCGCCGCGGCGTCACCGGCGTTGTGGTGCCAGGCCTCCATGGCGGCCCGCTGGTAGCGGGACTGCGACCAGCCGCCCGGCTGCACCCGGCGCAGCTGCCGGCTCTCCCGCCCCTTCACCGTGGCGCGCCGCGGCACCCCGCCGGCGCTGACCGCGACCGCGTCGGCCCCGGTCCGGTCGGCGAGCACCCGCACCCAGGCGATCTGCTCGCCGCGCTGGGCGACCAGGGGCATGGTGTGCGGCAGCGCGGACCAGGTGGCCAGGTCGCGCAGCGGCGGTGCGGAGAGGTATTCGGTGAGCACCACCCGCCCCCGGGTGGCGAAGACGGCGATGCCGTAGTCGCCGGGCATCGGTTGGTGCCGGCGGACCACCTCCTCGACCGCCTCGACGGTCGCCTGGTCGGCGCCCTGTCCGATCAGCTCCCCCTTGAGCGCGCGCCAGCGCAGGTCGACCTGCGGACGTGCGTCATGGGTGTCGCGGGAGGCGTCCAGGTACACCGAGCACCACGGCCCGGGACGGTCGTAGAGCGGGCGCAGGAAGGACAGCTGCATGCTCGACCCCTTTCCAGCTCGGCCGCACGCATACCCGCGCGACCCCGGATGTCACCTTCCGGGGCCGGCCGTGACCGGTGTTCATTCACGTCGTTCAACCCGGGGAATCGATACCATCAGTGAACGCGACGGGACTCTCGGTGGTGAACATGGACACGGAGCTGCACATCCGCCACACCGTCCATCCGACGGAACGGATCGTCACCGGCCGGTTGGCCCGCCTCCAGGAGGGCTACGCCCGCGAGGTGCGGGTGGGTCAGCCGGTGCTCGTCGGGGTGCTGACCGCGGCGGGCGTGGTGGGGCTGCTGCTGCGGGTGGTCCGGGCGCTGCTCAGCAGCGGCGGCGGGGGCGCGCGGCGCAGCTTCAAGGAGCTGAAGAAGGGGCCCGAGTTCCTGGTCACGCCGGTCCGCGTACGCGACGCCGCCGACCGGCTCGTGGAGGTGGAGCTGCACGGCCACCTGCCGCAGAGCGCCCTGCACCCCGGCGACCACCTGCAACTGACCCTGCGCCCGCAGCGCGACCCCGACCTGCCGCCCCGGATCGAGCGCATCGTCAACCTGACCACCGGTCAGCTGCTGACCCCGCGCACCGCCACGGTCTGGTCGCACCTGGGGCCGGCGCTGCTGCTGCAGGCGGCGCTCGGCGTGCTGCTGGTCGCCGGCGTCGCCGCCTGCTCAGCGCTCGGCTGAGGTTTCCGCTGCCGCCCGCCGGGGCACCGGCTCGCCATGTTCCCCGGATTCACCCTGGAGCACATCGACGTCGGCCCGGTGCGCCTGCGGGTCCGGCACGGCGGCTCCGGGCCGCCGGTGGTGCTGCTGCACGGGCACCCGCGCACCCACGCCACCTGGCACCGGGTGGCGCCGCTGCTCGCCGACCGGCACACCGTGATCTGCCCCGACCTGCGGGGATACGGCGACTCGTCGAAACCGCCGAGCGACCCGGCGCACACCACCTACTCCAAGCGGGCGATGGCCGGCGACGTCGTGGCGCTGCTCGACGCGCTCGGTCATTCCCGCGCGGCCGTCGTCGGCCACGACCGGGGCTGCTACGTGGCCATGCGGACCGCGCTGGACCACCCGGACCGGGTGACCCGGCTCGGCGTGCTCGACGGCGTGCCGATCGGCGAGGCCCTGGCGCGCTGCGACGCCCGGTTCGCGGCCCGCTGGTGGCACTGGTTCTTCCTGGGCCAGCTCGCGAAGCCGGCCGAGCGCGTGATCAACGCCGACCCGGACGCCTGGTACGGCGGCTCGCCGGAGGCGATGGGCGCGGAGGCGTACGCCGACTACCGCCGGGCCATCCACGACCCGGCCACGGTGCACGCCATGTGCGAGGACTACCGGGCGGGACTCGGCCCGGACCGGGCGGCGGACGACGCGGACCGGGCCGCCGGCAGGCGGATCGGCTGCCCCGTGCTCTTCGCCTGGTCGGAGCGGGACGACATGGTCGACCTGTACGGCGACCCGGCGGCGATCTGGCGGGACTGGGCCGACGACGTGCGGGCGGCGTCGATCCCCTCCGGCCACCACATGGCCGAGGAGGCGCCGGTGGAGCTGGCCGCCCTGCTCGGCGACTTCCTGGCCGGGTGACCCCCGGCGGTCAGCCGACCGGCGTGAGGGGGCGCTCGGTGGCGGCCGGCGTGGCGAGGAGGCCGCGGCGGCGGGCCCAGCGCTCGAAGAGCACCGTGGCGAACGGCGGCACGGCGCAGGCCAGCGCGACGGCGGTGTGCCACAGCGACCAGCGCCGCTGGCGGGCCACCACCAGCACGAGCAGCCCGTACGCCACGAAGAGCGCGCCGTGGACCGGGCCGAACACGTGCACGCCGATCTCGTTGCGCGGCGGCCCGTACTTGACGGCCATGCCGGCCAGCAGGGCGGCCCACGAGCAGGCCTCGGCGATCGCCGCCGCCACGAACAGCCGGATGGTCATCTCGCGCATCCGGCCATGCTAGCCAGCCGGGCCGGCCGGACCGGCCACGACACTGTGCGACGCGACAGGGATCACCGGCGGGACAGCTGGGTAGTAATGGGTCCCCCGGCTCTTTCCCCGCGCCGCGGTGGCGTGCGAGGTTAGGGGGACCAACGGTGACAGGGTGGTGACCATGGGCGAGGACGTCGGCGTGCGCACCTTCAGCCGGGAGGACCGGGCCCGCTACCGCGACAAGGTGCGGCGTTGCCTGGACGTGTTCGCCGAGATGCTGCGGGAGTCCCGCTTCGACGTGGAGCGGCCGATGACCGGGCTGGAGATCGAGCTGAACCTGGTCGACGAGGACTCCCAGCCGGCCATGCGCAACGCCGACGTGCTGGAGGCGATCGCCGATCCCAGCTTCCAGACCGAGCTGGGCCAGTTCAACGTGGAGATCAACGTCGCGCCGCGCCGGTTGGCCGGCACCGGCACGGCCCAGTTCGAGGAGCACGTCCGGGCCAGCCTCAACGCCGCCGAGGAGAAGGCCCGCGCGGTCGGCGCGCACATGGTGATGATCGGCATCCTGCCGACCCTGCGCCCGGAGCACCTGACCGCCGAGACCCTGTCGGCCAACCCGCGCTACGCCCTGCTCAACGAGCAGATCTTCGCCGCCCGGGGCGAGGACCTGCGGATCTCGATCAGCGGGGTCGAGCGGCTGGCCACCACGGCGGACACCATCACCCCCGAGGCCGCCTGCACCAGCACCCAGTTCCACCTCCAGGTCAGCCCGGACCAGTTCGCCGACCACTGGAACGCCGCCCAGGCGATCGCCGGCGTCCAGGTGGCGCTCGGCGCGAACTCGCCGTTGCTGTTCGGCCGGGAGCTGTGGCGGGAGACCCGGGTGCCGCTGTTCCAGCAGGCCACCGACACCCGCGCCGAGGAGATCAAGGCCCAGGGGGTACGCCCCCGGGTGTGGTTCGGGGAACGCTGGATCACCAGCGTGTTCGACCTCTTCGAGGAGAACGTGCGTTACTTCCCCGCGCTGCTGCCGGTCTGCGACCCGGAGGACCCGGCGGAGACCCTGGCCGCCGGGGGCGTGCCGAAACTCGCCGAGCTGCGGCTGCACAACGGCACGATCTACCGGTGGAACCGCCCGGTCTACGACGTGCTGAAGGGCCGCCCGCACCTGCGGGTCGAGAACCGGGTGCTGCCCGCCGGGCCGACCGTGCTGGACACCGTCGCCAACGGCGCCTTCTACTTCGGCCTCGTCCGCGCCCTCGCCGAGTCCGACCGGCCGCTCTGGTCGCAGATGTCGTTCAGCGCGGCCGAGGAGAACTTCACCAACTGCGCCCGGCACGGCATCGACGCCCAGGTGTTCTGGCCGGGGCTGGGCTACCTGCCGGTGACCGAGCTGGTGCTGCGCCGGCTGCTGCCGCTGGCCCACCACGGGCTGGACCGGTGGGGCCTCGACCCGGCCGAGCGGGACCGGCTGCTCGGCATCGTCGAGCAGCGCTGCCTGACCGGCCGCAACGGCGCGACCTGGCAGGTGGAGACGCTGCACCGGCTGGAGTCAGCCGATCACCTGGACCGGCCGGAGGCGCTGCGCGAGGTGGTCCGCCACTACGTCGACCTCATGCACACCAACCGCCCGGTCCACGAGTGGCCGATCCCCTGACCGTTCCGGCTCAGAGCGGGGACGGGTCGTCGCGCAGGCGGCTGTAGAGCCAGCCGTCGCGCCAGGCGCCGGCGCGGAACTCGCAGGCCCGGATCACCCCTTCGAGCTGGAAGCCGGCCTTCTCCAGCGACCGCTGCTCGGCGAGGTTCTCGGGGTGGGTGCCGGCCTGGATCCGCTGCGCCGGCGTGTGGGCGAACAGGTAGTCGCAGAGCAGTGCCTGCGCCCGCCAACCGATGCCCCGCCCGCGCCACTCGGGCAGGAGCGCGATACCGATCTCCCAGTACGGCGCGCGCCCGCTGTAGATACCCGACTGGTAGCTCACGAGGCCGGCCGCGGCCTCCTCGGGCTCGACCTGGACGACGAGCCGGCCGTCCCGCTCGCCCAGGTAGCCGTCCTCGGCGTACCGGCGGGCGGGCGCGCCCGCGTCCCGGAAGCCGGCCCAGTCGAGCCCGATCAGGCCCGGCTCGGTGAGGAACCGGCGGAGCATCGCCAGGTCCGGCTCGGCCACCGGACGCAGCCGGACCGCGCCGCCGCCCGCCTCGTGCGCGATGCCGGCGAGCCTCGGCTCGGCCTCGTCCATGTCCGGAACGCTAGCGGCCGTCGTCTCGCGTCGCTGCCCCGTGGCGCACGCCGGGCAGCGCACGGTCGCCGGACCGTCTGGCCGCGGCCCGGACCGGTGAGCGGTCAGAGCGCCACGATCGCGGCGGACTCCGGCGGCAGCTCGATGCCGTCGCGCATCACGGTGACCCCCTCGGAGGTGGCGAGCAGCACCCGGCGCACCACGCCGGGCAGGTTGATGCGCTGCGGCTTGCCGGCCAGGTTCGCCACCACGAGGCAGCCGCCCCGGCGCATCAGCAGGAACTGGTCGCCGTGGCGGACGTCGACGTGGCCGAGCCGGGGATCGGACAGGTCGGGACGGTGCTTGCGCAACGCGATGAGCCGCCGGTAGAAGTCGTACATCTCCCGGTGCTCGGGCTTGTCCAGCTCGGCCCAGTCGAGCCGGGACCGGACGAAGGTCTGCGGGTCCTGCGGGTCGGGCACGTCCCCCGGCGGCCAGCCGTGCGCCGCGAACTCCCGCCGGCGCCCAGTCGCGACCGCGGTGGCCAGCTCGGGCTCGGGGTGGCTGGTGAAGAACTGCCACGGGGTGCTGGCCGCCCACTCCTCCCCCATGAACAGCATCGGGGTGAAGGGCGCGGTCATCAGCAGGGTGGCGCCGACGCGCAGCAGCCCGGCGGAGAGCGTCTGGGAGATCCGGTCCCCGGTGGCCCGGTTGCCGATCTGGTCGTGGTTCTGCAGGTACGCCACGAACCGGTGCCCCGGCGTGCGCTGCCGGTCGACGGGCCGGCCGTGGCTGCGGTTACGGAAGCTGGACCAGGTGCCGGCGTGGAAGAACGCGCCGGTCAGCACGTCGGTGAGGCATTCGAGGGAGCCGAAGTCGCCGTAGTAGCCCTGCCGTTCCCCGGTGAGCAGGGTGTGCAGCGCGTGGTGGGCGTCGTCGTTCCATTGGGCGTGCAGCCCGTAGCCGCCGGCCTCCCGCGGGGTGATCAGCTTCGGGTCGTTGAGGTCGCTCTCGGCGATCAGGGACAGCGGCCGGGCCAGGTGGGTGGAGAGGGCTTCCACCTCGGCGGCCACCTCCTCGAGGAAGGGGGTGGCCCGGGAGTCCGGCATGGCGTGCACGGCGTCGAGCCGCAGCCCGTCGACGTGGTAGTCGCGCAGCCACATGAGCACGCTGTCGACGATGTAGCGGCGCACCCCGTCGGAGTGCGGCCCGTCCAGGTTGACGGTGCGGCCCCAGGTGTTGCTCTGCTCGGTGAGGTACGGCGCGAAACGCGGCGCGTAGGCCCCGGAGGGCCCGAAATGGTTGTAGACGACGTCGAGGATCACCCCCAGCCCTTTGGCGTGCGCCGCGTCGACGAAGCGCTTGAGCCCGTCGGGCCCGCCGTACGGCTCGTGCGGCGCGTACCAGCAGACCCCGTCGTAGCCCCAGTTGTGCTCGCCGTTGAAGGCGTTGACCGGCAGCAGCTCGACCAGGTCGACGCCGAGGTCGACCAGGTGGTCGAGGCGGCCGATCGCCGCGTCGAAGGTGCCCTCCGGGGTGAACGTGCCGATGTGCAGCTCGTAGAGGACGCTGCCGGGCAGCTGCCGCCCGGTCCAGCCCTGGTCGGTCCAGCCGAACGCGGCGTGGTCGTAGCGGCGGCTCGGCCCGTGCACGCCCTGCGGCTGCCAGGCCGACCGGGGGTCGGGCAGCGCCTGGTCGTCGTCGTCCAGCAGGAACGCGTAGTCGGTGCCGGGCCCGGCGCCGGGCACCTCGGCCCGCCACCAGCCGTCCGGCCCGGGGCGCATGTCGTGGTCGGCGACGCCGGGCAGGCGCAGCCGCACCCGGGCGGCTTCGGGCGCCCACACCGTGAACTCGGTCATGCGGCAGCCTCCACGGAGACGGAGTCGGTGGGAGCGAGGAGGGCGACGGGGTAGGTGCTCAGCAGATCGTGCATCAGCAGCTCAGACCCACTGTAGACCCGACCGGTGAACACGTCGGTAACACTGTTGCCGGAAATCGCGAGGGTCGTGTCGCGCCAGCCGCCGTCGCGGGCCAGCCGCAGCGGCAGGCGGGTGGCCACGGCGATCGCCCCGCCCCGGTCGAAGGCGACCGCGTGCGCGCCGGCCGGCCCGTGTGCCGGCACCGGCCGGTAGCCGGTGAACAGCTCCGGACGGTCCCGGCGCAGCCGCAGGGTCCGCGAGACCACGAGCAGCTTGGCCGCGCCGTCGGCGGCCACCGCCGGCTGCCAGCCGGCGTCGAGCCGGGCCAGCAGGTCCCGGCGTACGGCGAAGTCGACCGGGCGGCGGTTGTCGGGGTCGACCAGGGAGTTCTCCCACAGCTCCGTGCCCTGGTAGGTGTCCGGCACCCCGGGCATGGCGAGCTGGACCAGCTTCTGCCCGAGCGAGTTGGACCAGCCGGGCGGGGTGATCTCGCCGGCGAACGCGGTGAGCTCGGCGTGCAGCTCAGGGTCGTCGTACAGCCGGTCGACCAGGGCGTGCAGCTCGTGCTCGAACGCGGGGTCGGGGTCGGCCCAGCTGGTCGACACGGACGCCTCCCGGGCGGCCTTCTCGGCGTACCCGTGCAGCCGCTCGCGCTCGATGGGCCAGGCTCCGACGGCGGTCTGCCACAGCAGGTGGGCGAACGCGGGGTCGGCCAGCGGGGCGCGGGACATCCAGTCGGCGACCCGCTCGGCCCAGCGGCCGGGCAGCTCGGACAGGACCGCGAGCCGGGCGCGGACGTCCTCGCCGCGCTTGGTGTCGTGGGTGGAGAGCGTGGTCATGCTCGCCGGCCAGCGCACCTGCCGGGCGGTGGCGAAGCGGTGGAACTCGGCCGGCGGCACGCCGAAGTGGGCGGGGCTGCCGCCCACCTCGTTGAGGGCGACGAACCGGCTCCACCGGTAGTAGGCGGTGTCCTCCACCCCCTTGGCCATCACCGCGCCGGAGAGCTGCGGGAAGCGGGCGGCCAGCTCGTGGTCGGGGTCGCGGAGCCGGGCGGTGACCTCGTCCAGCACGGCGGTCAGGTCGGGGCGGCGGCGGCCGGCCTCGGCGCGGGCGGCCGCGAGGTGCCGGGCGCCCTCCGGCGGGTAGCCGCGGTAGACGTCGAAGGCGGCGGCCAGCTCGGCGAGGGCCGACCGGACCTGCTCGCGGGGCAGCTCGGGGACGAGAGCGGCGAGCCGGCTCAGCTCGGCGGCGAGCAGCCGGGTGGCGGCCTCGAGCTTGGTGTCGTGGGTGAGGTCCTGCCACGAGGTGTGCCGGCCGGTGAGCCGGCCGTCCAGCGCCGTGAAGTCCGCCTCCGCGTCCGGGTCGACGAAGAGCCCGCCCGCCGCGGCCAGGGCGTCGTAGCCGGTGGTGCCGTCGACCGGCCAGTCCGGCAGCTCCTCGGCGTACTCCAGGATCTTCTCCACCACCAGCCACGCGCCGGGCGCGGCGGCGCGCAGCCGGGCCAGGTAGCCGGCGGGGTCGCGCAGCCCGTCCGGGTGGTCGACCCGGATGCCGTCGAGGTCGCCGGCGGCGGCCCAGCGCAGGATCTCGGCGTGGGTGGCGCGGAAGACCTCCGGGTCCTCCACCCGCAGCCCGGCCAGGTCGGACACGGCGAAGAACCGGCGGTATGTCAGCTCGCTGTCGCCGCGCCGCCAGTCGACCAGCTCGTAGTGCTGGCGGTCGTGCACCTCGCGGGGCGTCCCGTCCGCGGTGCCGTCGGCGATCGGGAAGCGGTGCTCGTGGTAGCGCAGCTCCCCGTCGACCACCTTGAGGTCGTCCAGGGCGTCGGGGGTGTCGGCGAGCACCGGCAGCAGCAGCCGGCCGCGGTCCCAGTCGATGTCGAACCAGTCCGCGTACGCCGAGGCGCGACCCCGGCGCAGCACGTCCCACCAGGCCGGGTTGGCCGCCGGCCGGGCCACCCCGGCGTGGTTGGGCACGATGTCCACGACCAGGCCGAGCCCGGCCGCGCGCAACGCCCGGACGAGGCGCTGCCGGCCGCCCTCACCACCGAGTTCCGGGTTGACCGCGCGGTGGTCGACCACGTCGTAGCCGTGCTGCGAGCCGGGGGTGGCGGTGAGCAGGGGCGCGCTGTAGAGGTGGGTGACGCCGAGGTCGGCCAGGTAGCCGGCGAGGCCGGCGGTGGCGTCGAGGTCGAAGCCGGGGCGGACCTGGACGCGGTAGGTCGACCCCACCCCCGCCGTCGTCGCCGTCGTGTCGTCGGGGTGGGGGGTGTCGGGCATGGTCAGGCCGTCCTCTCCAGGACCAGCAGCGCGCGGTCGGGGACGCAGACACTCCCGCCCGCCTCGACCGCCAGTGTCTTCTCCGGATCCGGGTCCGCGGTGCTGATGACCAGCTCCCACCGCTGCCCGAACTCGGCCGGTGGCAGCGTGAAGTCCAGCGGCGCGTCGTGCGCGTTGAACAGCAGCAGGAACGAGTCGTCCCGGTGGCGCTGGCCGTACTGGCCGCGTTCCGGGATGCCGTCGCCGTTGACGAACAGGGCCACCGAGCGGCCGAAGTCGTTGCCCCAGTCCTCGCCGGTCATCTCCCGGCCGTCGGGCGTGTACCAGGCCAGGTCGGGCAGGGCGGTGCCGGCGGCCCGGCCGCCGACCGGCAGGCCGGTGAAGAACCGCCGCCGCTGGAACACCCGGTGCCGCTTGCGGAACTCGGTGAGCCGCTGGACGAACGCCACCAGCTCCTCGTCGGCCCGCGTCCAGTCGACCCAGGCCAGCTCGCTGTCCTGGCAGTAGGCGTTGTTGTTGCCGTGCTGGGTGCGGCCCAGCTCGTCGCCGTGGCCCAGCATCGGCACGCCCTGGGAGAGGATGAGGGTGGCCAGGAAGTTGCGCCGCTGCCGGGCGCGCAGGGCGAGCACCGCGGGGTCGTCGGTGTCCCCCTCGACGCCGCAGTTCCAGGATCGGTTGTGGCTCTCCCCGTCGCGGTTCTCCTCGCCGTTGGCCTCGTTGTGCTTGTCGTTGTAGGAGACCAGGTCGTTGAGCGTGAACCCGTCGTGGCAGGTGACGAAGTTGATGCTGTGGAACGGGCGGCGCCCGTCGTCCTGGTAGAGGTCGGCGGAGCCGGAGATCCGGGAGGCGAACTCGGCCAGGGTGTGCGGCTCGCCGCGCCAGAAGTCCCGCACGGTGTCCCGGTACTTGCCGTTCCACTCGGTCCACTGCGGCGGGAAGTTGCCGACCTGGTAGCCGCCCGGGCCGACGTCCCACGGCTCGGCGATCAGCTTGACCCGGCCGACCACCGGGTCCTGCTGCACCACCTCGAAGAAGGTGGAGAGGCGGTCCACCTCGTAGAACTCCCGGGCGAGGGTGGCCGCCAGGTCGAAGCGGAAGCCGTCGACGTGCATCTCGGTGACCCAGTAGCGCAGCGAATCCATGATCAGCTGCAGCGAGTGGGGGCTGCGCACGTTGAGGCTGTTGCCCGTGCCCGTGTAGTCGACGAAGTAGCGACGATCTTCCTCGGAGAGCCGGTAGTAGCTCGGGGTGTCGATGCCCTTGAAGCTCAGCGACGGGCCGAGGTGGTTGCCCTCGGCGGTGTGGTTGTAGACCACGTCGAGGATGACCTCGATGCCGGCCGCGTGCAGCGCCTTGACCATGCCGCGGAACTCCTGCACCTGCTGGCCGAGCCGCCCCAGCGCCGAGTAGCCGTGGTGCGGGGCGAAGAAGCCGATGGTGTTGTAGCCCCAGTAGTTGCGCAGCCCCAGATCGGCCAGGCGGTGGTCGTGCACGAACTCGTGCACCGGCATGAGCTCGACCGCGGTCACCCCGAGCCGCCGGAAGTAGTCGATCATCACGGGCGAGCCGATCGCCGCGTACGTGCCGCGCAGCTCCTCTGGGATGTCGGGGTGGCGCATGGTCAGGCCGCGCACGTGCGCCTCGTAGATCACCGAGTGGTGGTACGGGGTGCGCGGCGGCCGGTCGTTGCCCCAGTCGAAGTACGGGTTCACCACCACCGACTTCGGCATGAACGGCGCCGAGTCGGTGTCGTTGCGCCGGTCCGGGTCGCCGCCCACCTCGTAGTCGTAGACGGCCGGGTCCCAGCTGACCTCCCCGTCGACCGCCTTCGCGTACGGGTCGAGGAGCAGCTTGTGCGGGTTGCAGCGCAGCCCGTTGGCCGGGTCCCACGGCCCGTGCACCCGGTAGCCGTAGCGCTGGCCGGGCTCGATGCCGGGCAGGTAGGCGTGCCAGACGTAGGCGTCGACCTCGCGCAGCTCGACGCGCCGCTCGGCGCCGGTGTCCCACTCGTCGAACAGGCAGAGCTCGACCTTCTCCGCCACCTCGGAGAAGATCGCGAAGTTGGTTCCCATCCCGTCGTAGGTGGCACCGAGGGGATAGCTCTCGCCCGGCCAGACCTGCATGTCGCTCCTTCGGCCATGATCATGAGCGCACCGGACGGGCGGGCCGCCGGTGCGCACGCCGCTAATGCCCCGCCACACGCTCCGCCAATCCACCCGTTCGGACGGTAACCGAATTCCACCCACCTGAGGCGGGCCGGGCCGTCAGGTGTTGTCCGTCACGATCGCCCTTTTCCAGATGCGGGTTCGCGCCGGATGGCTTTTCCTGGATGGCGGACGCGCGTGCCCGCGCGGGTCCGTCCCCGGCCGTTCGGCCACCCCACCACGCTCCCCACGCCGCCAGTGACGTCGGCGCGTACCAGCATGCATGGACGGAGATCGATGTGACCACCCTGCGGGTCGGCGCGCAGCCCGCCACCGCGACGGACCGGACCCACCGGCCCACCCTCACCTCCCGCCCCACCATCCCGCCGCAGCCCGGCGTACCGCCCCGGACGCGGCGCATCCTCATGCTGTCGTGGGAGTACCCGCCGGTGCTCGTCGGTGGCCTCGGCCGCCACGTGCACGCGCTCTCCGTCGCCCTGGCCGCCGCCGGCCACGAGGTCACCGTCGTCACCCGGCACGCCGACGGCGCGCCGCTGGAGGAGTACGCCGACGGCGTGCGGATCGTCCGCGCCGCCGAGGACCCGGTCACCTTCCCCCTCGCGACCGGCTCGCTGCTGGCCTGGACCATGGCGTTCAACCACACCCTCACCCGGGCCGCCCTGCGCGCCACCGAGTCCGGCGCGTACGACGTCATCCACGCCCACGACTGGCTGGTCGCGCACACCGCCATGACCCTGCGCGAGCACCTGGACGTGCCGCTGGTCAGCACCATCCACGCCACCGAGGCCGGCCGGCACCAGGGCTGGCTGCCCGAGGAGATGAACCGCACCATCCACGGCGTCGAACACTGGCTGGCCACCGAGTCGGGCCGGGTGATCGTCTGCTCCGGCTACATGCGCGACGAGGTGGGCGCCCTGTTCGGGGTGGACCCCGCCCGGGTCGACGTGGTGCCCAACGGGGTGGAACCACACCGCTGGCGGGTGCCCGGCTCGGCCGTCGCCGCCGCCCGGGCCCGGTTCGCCGGGGACGGCCCGCTGGTCACCTTCGCCGGCCGGCTCGTCTACGAGAAGGGCGTGCAGCACCTGCTCGCCGGGCTGCCCCGGCTGCGCGACCGGCACCCCGGGCTGCGCGCGGTGATCGTCGGCGACGGCCCGTACCGGGCGACCCTGGAAGCCGAGGTGCACCGGCTCGGTCTGGGCGGCACGGTCAGCATGCCGGGCTTCCTCGGCGGCACCGACCTGCCCGCCGTGATGGCCGCCTCGGACTGCTTCGCGGTGCCCAGCATCTACGAGCCGTTCGGCATGGTGGCCCTGGAGGGCGCGGCGGCCGGCGCGCCCCTCGCGGTGTCGCGCACCGGCGGGCTGGCCGAGATCGTCGAGCCGGGCGTCACCGGACTGACCTTCGCGCCGCAGGACCCCGACGGGCTCGCCGAGGCGGTCCACGCGCTGCTCTCCGACCGGGACCGGGCCCGGCTGCTGGCCCGGCGCGCCCGCGCCATGGTCCACGACCAGTACGGCTGGTCGGCCATCGCGTCGCGCACGGCCGCCGCGTACGCGTCCGCCATCGCGGGCGATCCCGCGTTCACGGCCGCCCGGGCGGAGCAGCGGATGGCCGCGGGCCGGACCCTGCCCGCCCTGCCCGAGGGCAACCTGCTGGCCGCCGCCGGCCTCCGCTGACCCGACGCCGCCCGCCGGTCCCTCTCGGCCGGTGAGGTGGCGGCCGGCGGCGCCGGGGATGATCGGCTCCAGATCGCCGACGTGGCGGGGTCCGACACGTTCGGATACCGCCACCTCGGCGATCTGGAGTGGATCAAGACCCCTGCTCGGGGCGGCGGCCGTCGTGGTGGTTCAGGGACAGCGGAAGTAGCGCTGGCGCCTTCGCGCCTCGACCGTCAGGCGCCAGGCTCGAAGCAGCCTCTTGGCATGCTGCACGCGGGGACACGTCCCGTCGGCCCGGCAGTGTGGGCAGCGCTTTCGGGTGTGGAGATCCACCATGAAGCCGGCGGCCATGACGTGGAACGGCGGCTCAGGTTCCCAGCTGCTAGTCACGAGGGGATGATATATGACTAGTACCTATGACTACTAGGCGTGCGTCAAGCTGATACGTGACTAGTTGTCGGACACCTAGCGTCCGACGCATGGGCAAGAAGCTGCGGCTGGTGGGCTCGGCGGAGATCCGCGTGCTCCTCGGGGGCGTGTCGCGACAGCGGGCGTACCAGATCACCAGCCGCCGCGACTTCCCCGAGCCGGTTGCCATGCTCCAGATGGGCAACGTCTGGCTCGCCGAGGATGTCGAGAAGTGGATCGCGGAGAAACGCCCCGAGATGGACTAGCCGGCCGTCGTGCCGATCGTGGTGTGTCTCTCGCACAGAACCGAGATGGCATGATCCGCAAATGGCCAGCTATGCAGTGGCGATCGTCCTGCTCGTCGACGCCTCCGGCGCGATCCTCCTGCAGCACCGGGACGCGCACGCGCCCGTCTCCCCGAACCAGTGGAGTCTGCCCGGCGGCCGCATCGAGCCCGGCGAGACGCCGGAGGAGGCCGCCCGCCGGGAACTGCTGGAGGAGACCGGGCTGACCGCCGGCGAGCTGCGCCCTCTGTGGAGCGGCCCGCGGCCGTACGAGGAGGGCTTCCCGCACACGGTCACGGTGCACGCCTTCCACGGCACCACCGACGCCACCCAGGAGGACGTGGTGCTCGGCGAGGGCCGCGCGATGGTCTTCGTCCCCCGCGCCGAGGTGCTCGACCGGGAGCTGGCGGTCTCCACGGCGTTCCTCCTACCCCGTCACCTGGAGGACTCGTGAGGGGCGGCGCGAATCCTGGCGACTCACCGTTCGCGACGAGCGGCGACTCGCCAAGATCGCAGCGCGACGGTTCACGGAATCCGCCCGACGGGTCGACGTGAATGATCGTCCGGTCGTGATCTGAAGTTCGGGCTGGTCGCGGGCCGTGCGGATCGGACAGACTCGCCTGAACCGGTGACGACGAGGTCCGAGGGAGACGCGGTGCGGGTGCTTCTGGTGGAGGACGACCTGCGAGTCGCGTCCGCGCTCGCCGCCGCGCTGCGCCGCCGCGGGAACTCGGTCATCACGGCCACGACCGCGTCGGAGGCGGTCGAGGCCGGCCCGGTGGACCTCATGCTGCTCGACCTCAACCTGCCCGACCGGGACGGGCTGGCACTGTGCCGGGAGATCCGCCGGCACAACGAGGACATCGCGATCATCGCGGTGACCGCCCGCGGCGACGAGCGGGATCGGGTGGCGGGGCTGCGGGCCGGCGCCGACGACTACGTGGTGAAGCCGTTCTCGATGGCCGAGCTGCAGGCCCGGATCGAGGCGGTGATGCGCCGCGCGGCGCGCACCGCCCGGATCGAGGCGGCGCTGGAGGTCGGCGACCTGCGGCTGGACCTCAACGCCCGGCGGGTCTGGCTCGGCGACCGGGAGGTCGTCCTGACCCGCAAGGAGTTCGCGCTGCTGATGGCGCTGGCCCGGCAGGCCGGGACGGTGGTGCCCCGGGAACGGCTGCTCATGGACGTCTGGCAGACCACCTGGGGCGCCGGGCACACCCTCGACGTCCACGTCGCGGCCCTGCGGGGCAAGCTCGACGACGCCGGCCTCGTGGAGACCGTGCGCGGGGTGGGCTACCGGCTCCGGCCGGCCTGAGCCGCGGATCCTCAGATCCACCTCAAGAAATCGCTGACCGTCGACCAGGGACGGGTTGGCTCGCGTTGGCTGTGCGGACCGAGTCATCCCACCTGTTCTGGAGCATCCATGAGAGACAGACGGACGACGGCCATCCTCTCCGCCCTGCTCGCCGCCAGCCTGGCGGCTTTCGCGGGACCCCTTCCCGCACAGGCCGACCCGGCCGAGCCGAACCAGGTCCAGGGCCTGACGGTCGTGCAGGGCGACGGCTACGCCACCCTCGCCTGGACGCCGGTCGAGGGCGCCACCGACTACCAGATCGAGCGCACCCCGGTCGCCGCCGACGACACGGCGGCCGGGCCGGCGGTCATCACCGGCGTCTGGCGGCCGAACCGCCAGATCAACAACTCCTCGCCCACCTTCGCCGACGCCGGGTTCAACCCGGGCACCCGGTTCCAGTGGCGGGTCCGCGCCCGCGTCGGCACCACCGCCGAGCCGTACTCGGCGCCGGTGGCCGGCACCACCCGGGCCCCCTGGGGCGACCCCGCCGTGCCCGGCCAGAACCTCCGGACCCAGTGGGAGACCACCCTCGCGGCCCAGTACACCAGCGACGTCAACGAGTACGCGTACACCGCGGCGGTCGACGAGGCGAGCGACCGCGTCCGGGTGACCGAGATCGGCCGGACCGCGCTCGGCCGCCCGATCAACATGTTCGTCATCGGCTACCCCACCCCGCCGGCCACCCCGGCGGCGGTGGCCGCGACCTCGCCGCTGATGGTCAACTGCAACGTGCACGGCAACGAGCCCGGTGACCGGGAAGCCTGCCTGATCATGGCGCGCCAGCTGGCCTTCAGCGACGACCCGCGGACGCTCGACCTGCTGTCGCACACCACCGTCCTGATCGTGCCCACCATCAACGGGGACGGCCGGGCGGCCAACACCCGGGGCAACTCCACCGGCCAGGACCTCAACCGGGACTACTCGCTGATCCGCCAGCCGGAGACCTTCGCGCTGATGCGGATGCTGCGCGACTACCGGCCGGTGGCCGGCTACGACGGGCACGAGTTCGGCAACTCCAGCGCCGGCGACCTCCCGATGCTGCCGCCGCGGCACCAGAACGTCGCCCAGCCGATCTTCGACGAGTCGCAGCACATGATCGAGGGTCACATGTACACCCAGGGCGCGAAGGACGGCTGGTGGCCCTGCCCGTACGGCTGCAACGGCGGCGGGAACGTGGGGCTGAGCGAGGAGACCATCCTGCGCAACACCCTGGGGCTCAAGAACGTGGTGAACTCCCTGCTGGAGCTGCGCAGCTCCGGCGGCACCACCCGGCCGGACGAGGGCAACACGGCGAACAACCGGCGGCGCAAGACGTTCTCGGCGCTCTGGACGTTCCAGCAGTTCCTCGACTACCACCGGGCGAACCTCAAGGAGATCACCTCGGCGCGGGCCGACGGGATCACCTTCCAGGTGTCGAACACCGGCCGGATCGTCTTCCGTGGCTCCCGGCCGATCGCGGCGTACCCGTCGCCGCACCCGGGTGAGGCCCCGCCGCCCCTGGACGCCCCGCGCGCCGACCAGATCCTCACCGACGTGCCGTGCGCCTACCGGCTCACCGAGGAGCAGTACCACGGCGAGCGCACCGACGGCCCGGCCGGCCAGCGGACCACCGTGGCGCAGCGGCTCGCCGCGCACGGCTGGAAGGTGGTCAAGGTCGCCGACGGGTACGTGGTGCCCCTCGCCCAGCCCGAGCGGGGTCTGATCCCGCTGCTGCTCGACGGGCAGGCGGTGGAGAAGCTGGTCGACGCCGAGCGGGTGTACCCGACGGTGACCGGCCCGCGGAGCGGTCCGCTGGTGGTCTCCGGCTTCACCTGCCTGCGGGACGCCACGGTGACCGGTCCGGTCCGGGTGCGGGCCGGTGGCACGCTGGTCGCCACCGGCTCGTCGATCACCGGCCCGGTGGATGCCGCCGGCGCCGCCGGCGTGTTCCTGACCGACACGAAGGTCACCGGCCCGGTCCGGATCGCGCAGGGCACCGGGCCCGTGGTGGTCGTCGACACCACGGTCGAGGGTCCGGTCGACGTGTCCGGCAACCGGGGCGACGCACCGCTGCTGGCCGCCAACACGGTCACCGGCCCGCTGCGCTGTGACGGCAACAGCGCGGCCCCGGTCGACCTGGAGCTGGGCAACTCGGCGAAGGGCCCGAAGTCGGGCCAGTGCGCGAGCCTGTGACCCGCTGACCGTCGTACCGGCAGGTCCGGCCTCCCGGGCCTGCCGGTACGACCCGACCCGAGCGGAGAACGCCGTGGAACGGCCCGTCATCCCCCCGCGATCCCGATCCCTCCCCCGGCTCCGGTGGCCGGCCCGCCGGCGGACCGCTGCGCTCGCCGCGGTCGCGCTGTCCCTGGCGCTCACCGGCACGGGCTGCTCCGGCGCCGGCACCGCTTCGCCGGCCGCGGCCGGCGGCGCCGCTCCGAAGGCGGCACCCGTCGTGAGCGGCCCGCTGTGCGACCTGCTGCCGTCCGGCAGCGAGCCCGGCAACCCGGCGGCGCTGGCCGGTCAGCCGGCCGAGGCGGCTCTGCAGTGGCTGCCCGTCCTCACCACGTTCGAGGCAGCGGTGCGGGCGTCCGGCATGTCCGCCGACCTGCACGGCGGCTCGGGGGTGACCATCCTGGCCCCGACCGACGACGCGTTCGCGGCCAAGTTCTCCGAGGACAACCTGGACCAACTCCTCGTGGCCGACCGGGACAAGCTCCGCGGCCTGCTCCGCGAACACCTCGTCACCGGGTCGCTGTCGCTGTCCGACCTGGTGAGCGCCGGCACGGTCACCACGCTCGCCGGCACCACGCTGACCGTCACCGGGGGCGGGGGTAACGCCCGCCTGGCCGACCAGGCCGACACCGTGTGCGCCGACTACCAGGTCGCCGGCGCGCGGATCCACATCATCAACCACGTGCTCGGCAGCCTGCCCACCACCGGTGGCGAGGGCGGGCACCGCGCCCACTGACCGCACGAACCGAGTCTTGCCCCAGGAAACCGCAGGTCGATACGTTTCGATCCAGCTCGCTTGATCTCCCGCCGAGTGAAACGAGGCATTCACCATGCGCCTGTCGAAGCGCCCGCTTAGGGCGGTCCACCCGAGAAGAACGGCCGGTGTCGCCGCGCTGCTCCTGCTCGCCGGTCTGACGCCGTTGCTCGGAGGCGCGCCGGCCGGCGCCGCCCCCACGCCCACCAGCTGCAGCAACGACCCTGCCGCGCGGCTGTCCACCGTGCCCAACCCCGAGTCGGCGCTGGGCTTCCCGCTCGGCACGGGCCAGGAGCGGGTCGTCACCAACGACGAGGTCCGTGGCTACCTGAAGGCCGTCGACACGGCCTCCGACCGCGTGGTCACCGGCGTCCTGGCGACGAGCGTGCTCGGCCAGCCGCTGCCGTACGCCATCGTCTCCAACGAGCGGCACATCCGGCCGGGCGCGCTGCGGCAGATCGCCGACGACATCCGCGACCTGCGGGACCCGCGCCGGACGAAGCCGAGGAAGGCCGCCGAGACCGCGGCCGACCGCCCGGCCATCGTCTGGGTGGCCGGGAACGTGCACGGCGGGGAGAAGAGCGGCACGGACGCCGCGCTCAAGACCCTGTACGAGCTGGCGTCGGGGCTGTCCTGCGCGGTCGCCGAACGGAACGACAACCTGGTCACCGTCATCGTGCCGACCCAGAACCCGGACGGTCGCGACGCCAACCGGCGGCAGAACGAGTACGGCTTCGACATGAACCGGGACTGGTTCGCCCGCACCCAGCAGGAGACCGACGGCAAGATCGAGCTCCTGCGGCAGTACCCGCCGCAGGTCTTCGTCGACGCGCACGAGATGGGCGGCCGGCAGTACTTCTTCCCGCCCAACGCCGACCCGATCCACCACGAGATCGCCAGCGAGAACGTCGACTGGATCAACCGGATCGGCGAGGCCAACAAGGCCGGCTTCGGCTTCAACGGCGCCTGCGGCGGCGCCGTCACCACCGAGTGCTACTTCAACTACGCGACGTACGACCTGTTCTTCATGGGCTACGGCGACACCGTCCCGGCCGCCGGCTTCGGCGCCGCCGGCATGACCTTCGAGAAGGGCAGCGCGTCGGCGGTGGCCGACCGGGTCCAGCAGCAGTTCCACACCCAGTGGTCCACCCTCGGGTGGGCCGCCGCGAACAAGCACGAGGTGCTGACCGGCTACTACAAGATTTGGACGGACGCGCTCGCCGAGGGCCGGGCCGGGGCGCTGGAGCCGAACGAGGTGGTCCAGCCGACCAACAACGTCCAGTTCCCGGTGCCGGACATCACGATCCGCTCGTACTTCCTGCTCCCCGATCGTCAGCTCGGCGACGTGCGCCAGCTGGTCGAGCGGCTGCGCCGGATGGACGTCGAGGTCTACGAGGTGACCAAGCCGACGAAGGTGCCCACCGCCCGGGTCTTCGGCGGACGCACCGCGACCGACGTCACCGTGCCGGTCGGCGCGTACTGGATCCCGATGGACCAGCCGCAGAAGCACTGGATCCAGGCGATCATGGGCGAGGACCCGTACGTGCCGTTCCCCTACTTCTACGACGTGTCGTCCTGGAGCAACCCGCTGCTCATGGGCGTGGACACCATCTACACCGGCGACGACGTCCGGCCGCACGCCAAACTGGTCCGGGAGATCACCGGTGGCAGGGCCTCGGCGGCCGGGGCGAAGGGGTCGTACGCGTACCCGCTGGACTCGGCGGCGGCGGCCGAACTCACCTTCCGGCTGCTCGGCCGGGGCGTGCCGCTCGTCCGTGACCTCGACACCAGCGTGGTGGGCTTCCCCGCCAAGAGCCTGACCCAGGAGGTCGACCGGCTGGCCCGGTCGCTCGGGGTGACCCTGAGCCCGAGCGGCGCGCCGGCCGCCGGGAGCCCGGTGGACCTGCCGGATGTCGGGCTGTTCCAGGGCACCGGCATCTCCACCACCTCCGGCTCGCACGGCGAGGCCCGGTATGTGCTCGGCAAGCGGTGGGGGCTCGACCTCACGCCGGTGACCACGGCCGACATCAACGACAACACCCCGGCGTTCACCGAGCGGACCGTGCTGCTCGTGCCGGACGGCAGCAGCTCGACCGGCGGGCTCACCGCCGCCGGGCAGGCCAACCTGCGGAACTGGATCGCGCAGGGCCACACCTACCTCGGCCTGCGCAACGAGGGCACCCGGATGGCCCGGGCCGCCGGCCTCACGTCCACCACGGAGAAGGCGAAGCCGGCGGACTACCGGATGATCGGCTCGCACCTGCGGGTCGACGTCGACCGCAGCAGCCCGGTCGCGCTGGGCCGGCCGGCGGAGGACTTCGAGTTCAACAACAGCGACTCGATTCTGAACCCGAGCAGCACCGGCACCAACGTCCTCAGCTACCCGTCCGACGACACCTTCTGGGCGAACGGCTACACCACGCGCAGCGAGGTGTTGAAGGGCACGGTCGCCCTGGTGGACGAGCCCACCGGCGCCGGCCGGGCCGTGCTGTTCGCGTTCAACCCGCTCTTCCGGGCGTACAACGAGAACGGGCTGCACCTGGTGGCCAACGCCCTGCTCTACCCGTCGGGTGCGGCGGCGGACCGCGGCGCCGCGCGGCGGACGCCCGGTGTCGACCCCGCCCGGGCGGCCGCGGCGGCCCAGCCGGTGGCGGACGACCTGGGCGGCGAGTGGCGCCCGATCACGGTCGAGGTGGCGGCCGGTGACCGCGGTCGCGCCGAAGCGGTCGTCGCCCGGTACACCGACACGGCCCGGGTCTCCGTGGTGGACGGGTCGGCCTACCTGGTGATCCCGAATCCGGCCGGCCTGCAGGCCGACGAGCACCCGTTCCTGCGTGACCTGGTGGGCGCCCTCCGGGAGGCGCAGATCCCACTGCGTTCCCTGGTGGGCTGACGCACCGTCGCGCAAACACGAAGGCCGCCGACCCGCACGGGGTCGGCGGCCTTCGCCGTCAGGACCGGCTCAGCGCTGCGCGGCGGGGACGTAGTCCCGCTCGGCGTAGCCGGTGTAGATCTGCCGCGGGCGGCCGATCTTGGTCTCCGGGTCGTTGATCATCTCGCGCCACTGGGCGATCCAGCCGGGGAGCCGGCCCAGGGCGAACAGCACCGTGAACATCTTCGTCGGGAAGCCCATGGCCTTGTAGATCAGGCCGGTGTAGAAGTCCACGTTCGGGTAGAGCCGGCGCGAGACGAAGAAGTCGTCGGCGAGGGCGATCTCCTCCAGCTGCATGGCGAGGTCCAGCAGCGGGTCCGGCTTGGCCATCCGGCCGAGCACGTCCTGGGCGGCCTTCTTCACGATGGCGGCGCGCGGGTCGTAGTTCTTGTAGACCCGGTGGCCGAAGCCCATCAGCTTCACGCCGTCCTGCTTGTCCTTGACCTTCTGCACGAAGGTACGGACGTCGCCGCCGTCGGCCTGGATCTTCTGGAGCATCTCCAGCACGGCCTGGTTGGCGCCGCCGTGCAGCGGGCCGAACAGCGCGTTCACGCCGGCCGAGACCGAGGCGAACAGGTTGGCGTTGCTGGAGCCGACCAGCCGGACGGTCGAGGTGGAGCAGTTCTGCTCGTGGTCGGCGTGCAGGATGAACAGCATGTCCAGCACGCGGGCCATCACCGGGTCGACCTCGTACGGCTCGGCCGGCACGCCGAAGGTCATCCGCAGGAAGTTCTCGACGTAGCCCAGCGAGTTGTCCGGGTAGAGCAGCGGCTGGCCGATCGACTTCTTGTAGGCGTACGAGGCGATGGTCGGGACCTTCGCCATCAGCCGCACCGTGGACATCTCGACGTGGTCGGAGTCGAACGGGTCCAGGCTGTCCTGGTAGAAGGTCGAGATCGCGCTCACGGCCGAGGAGAGCACGGCCATCGGGTGCGCGTCGCGGGGGAAGCCGTCGAAGAAGCGGCGCATCTCCTCGTGCAGCAGCGAGTGCCGGCGGACCCGCTCGCTGAACTCGGTGAGCTGGGTCTGGGTCGGCAGCTCACCGTAGATCAGCAGGTAGGAGACCTCCAGGAAGGAGGACTTCTCGGCCAGCTGCTCGATCGGGTAGCCGCGGTACCGCAGGATGCCCGCGTCACCGTCGATGTACGTGATCGCGGACGAGCAGGACGCCGTGTTCACGAAACCGGGGTCGTACGTCGTCATCCCGGTTTCCTTCAGCAGCTTGCCCACCCCGATTCCGGCGGGCCCCTCGACCGCGGACTGCACCGGCATCGACAGCTGCCCACCGGGGTGGTCGAGCTTGACTTCCGTCATCTGTTCCTCGCTTCGCCGGCAAGATCTTCGTTGAGTTGCCTTCGCTTTTACCGTAATCACGGTGGGGAGGACACCGCTCGTCATGGTTCGGTGGTGAGGTATGCGTCACCCGATTCCCGACTTGCCGACTCGGAAACCCGGTGGAAGCGCGACCACCCCGAGCTGGGAAGGCTACCCGGCGATCCTGCGGATGATCACGAGAGGGTGAGCCCGCTCAGCGCCCCGTCGACGCTCACCCGGTAGAGATCGAGGCGGTTGGCCCCGGCGGCGAAGAGCCGGTCGTCGGGGAGAAGGGCGGCGAACCGCCGGCCGGCGTGATCCGGCGGGACCACCGGGACGACCGCGCCCACGGTGCCGTTCACCGCCACGGCGAGCCGCGTCCCGTCCGGCACCGAGGCGGGCACGGACCCCCAGACCAGCGCGGGCAGCTCGCCGCGCGCCGGGTCGACATCGCGGAACGCGGCGAGGTTGCCCACCGTCGCCGTACCCCCGGGTGGTTTCTCCCCGACCCGGGTGCCCACCAGCGGGTCGGGGGCGGGTGACGCGGGCGGGGACGGGACCCCGCCGGGGAACGTGAGCGGCTGGCCGGGCGTGTCGTAGAAGCGCTTGTCGGAGGTGTCGCGCGGGGCCTGGCTCGCCGGCCGGCCGTCCATCCGCCAGGGGATCCGCATGTGGGTCTCGTCGGCGATCGTCGGCAGCAGGTCCACGTGCTGCCAGTTCCGGTCGTCGACCCGACCGGTCCGCTGGCCGGGTTCCTTCAGGAGCATCGGCACCCAGGCGACCTGGTCGGGCGCGTGGGTGATGGCGTCCAGCCCCCGGCCCTGCCAGTCCTTGCGGAAGCTCACCCCGTGGTCGGCGGTGACCACCACGAGCGCCTTGTCGTAGAGGCCGGTGGCGCGCAGGGTGCGCAGCGTCTCGCCGATCAGCCGGTCGGTGTAGCCGAGCTGGGCGAGGTGCCGGGCCCGGGCCAGGTCCACCCACCCGGTCCCGTCGCTGGGCAGGTCCTCGGGGGCCGCGTAGTGCGCCCCGGACGGCAGGTAGACCCAGGGCGAGTGCGGCATGAGCAGGTGCAGGAAGTGCAGCGTGGGCCGGTCGGCGGGGCGCAGGCCGGCGAGGAAGGTGGTGAACCGGGCCGGCTGGTTGTCGTCGAGGGTGTCCCAGCGGAACTTCGGGTCGTTCGGCACCGGCTCGGCCGCGTCCAGCCCCGCCTCGGCGCGGGTCTGCTCCCGGTAGGAGTCCTCCGGGTCGATCCGGCTGTCCACCGGGGCCATGACCTGGCCCAGCAGCTTCCCGCTCTCCCGCACCAGCACCCCGAGCCCCTGCTGCGGGCTGACCGGCTGCTCGCAGCGGCTGGGCGGGCAGAGCCGGGTGATGCTCTCCTCGGCCTTGATGTCGTACAGGCCGCCGAGGGCGGTGAACAGGTTGTCCGGGTACCGCGAGTAGTGCGGGGCGATCGGCTCGGCCGGGTAGCGCCCGCGGAGCATGGCCGGCAGCGCGTAGGGGGTCCAGCCGCTGACGCCGGTGGCGTTGCGGTACCAGGTCGAGCCGGCGGCCAGCTCGGCGAAGTGCGGATAGCGGGCGGCATCGATCCTGCGGTCCGGACCGAGCAGGGAGACCAGCGGCAGCTCGTCCAGGACGATCATGACCACCGGCGGGTGGGCGCCCGCGCCGGCCACCCCGGCGGCGCCGCCGTGCCCCCGGGGCAGCACCACCGCCGAGGCCGGCGAGGCGAAGACGAACAGGCCGACGAAGACCAGCGGCCCGACCGCGGCCACCCGCAGCACCCGGGCCAGGGCCCGCCACCGCCGGTGGGCGGCCGCCCCCGCGGCGCCGGCCACCACCGCCGCAACCAGCAGGGGTACGCCCCGCAGGGGCGTGACGTGCCGGCCGACCTGCACCGCGAGCGCGGCCAGCAGCAGTCCCACGACCAGCGTGTGCACGGCCGCCCGGGCGGGCCGGCCGGCGACCAGGCCGACCGCGCCGAGCAGGGCGAACGGCACGGTCGGCGCGATCGCGATCAGCGCCACCAGGAGCAGCACGTCGGCCCGGGAGGCGCGGTGGAACAGGAAGAAGTCCGGGCTGCGGCCGAGCACGTCCAGCAACGGCTGGGTGACCACCAGCCCGACCAGCGCCGCCACCTCCAGCAGCCGGCCCGCCTCGCCGCGCCAGCGCCCCCGGCCCCAGGTCCGGGGCCGGTCCGGGGCCGGCGGCGGGGTCCGTGGCCGCGCGAGCGTGTCCTCAGCCACCCACCACCACCTGATAGAGGGTGCGGGTGCCCGACGGCAGCTCGGTGCGGCCGACGACCCGCCCGCGCGCCGCGAGCAGCGACTCGAACACCTCCCGCCGGTAGTCGGGGAAGAGCCCGTCCGGCTTGTTGGCCAGCAGGCGGCGGGCCATCGGGTCCTCCGGGTGCACGAACTCGACCACCAGGCTGCCGCCGGTCACGGTCAGCGCGACGAGCTGGTCCAGCACCTCGGGCAGCGGCACGTTCCGGCCGATCGCCAGGTGGTGCACCACGGCCAGGGCGAGCACCACGTCGGCCCGGGCCCGGTCGGCGAAGGCGGCCCGCTCGACGCCCCGCCAGCCACCGCCGGGCGACGGGTCGGCCAGGTCCATCACCAGCGGCAGGATCCGCCCCTCCCCCTCGTCGCGCAGCGCGCGGTAGAGGGCGTCCACCACCGCCGGATCCTGCTCGACGGCGACCACGTGGTCGGCGTGCCGGGCGGCGATCCGGGCGTAGCTGCCGTCGTTGGCGCCCAGGTCGAGCACCCGGCCCGGCCCGGTGGCGGCCACCGCCCGGTCGACGAACCGCTCCTTGGCCTGCCGGTCGGGCACCGAGTACGCGCACGTGCGCTGGTAGTCCGACCAGTGGGTGTCCCCCGGCCGGTGGTCCAGCCTGCGGACCAGCTTCGTCAGCCCGCGTACGGTGGCCAGGGCCAGCTCGCGCGAGTAGCCGGCGGACCGGAGCTGCGCGCGTACCGTGCTGGTGCTGGCCCCGGCGTTGCGGTCCTGCATCGCGCCGTGCAGGTGCACGTGGGTGAGCACCCCGGCCCGCCAGCGCCGGGCCCCACCGAAGAGCCGGCGCATCTGGTCCGGCTCGACGCCGTCGATCCGGGCCCGCAGGAAGGGCTGGAAGTCCAGCCCGAGGTGGGCCTGGAGCAGCAGCGGGTAGAGCAGCGTCTGGCAGAACTGCCGGTAGCCGGCCCAGGGCTCGCCGTCGCGGGCCGCCTCGAACGAGCCGACGTCGATGAAGACCGGCCGGGCGCCCCGCCACTGCACGTTGTAGGCGGAGCCGTCCTTCGTGGTGAAGCCGGCGGCCAGCGCGGCGCCCAGCACCTCCAGGTGCAGCAGGGCGGCGTCGCGGAGCATCCCGTACGACCACTCGTAGGGGTGCGAGACGAACGGGATCCGCTCGTGGCGCAGCACCGCGGCCCAGGGCACGTCGACCGGGGTCGGGAACAGCTCCTCCGTGGCGCAGACCTGCCGGTTGGCGAGCAGGTCGCGGAAGAAGTCGCTGGCGGCCAGGGCGCGCCAGTCGCGCGCGGACCGCTCGTCCAGCCCGCGCAGCACCTCGCCGGCGCGGTGGAAGACCCGGTTGCCGGGGTCGCGGAAGGAGCCGGGCTCGGCGCGCAGGCCGGTGTCGGAGAGCCCCACGCCCGTCAGCCCTGGTCGGTGGGCTGCCGGCGGAACCGGGCCACCAGCCGTCTCCAGTAGAGCTTGGCGGCCACCGCCACGCCGGCCACCCCGCCGACCACCGCCTGCACGATAAGGCTGCCGGATCCCGCGTCCAGGTAGGCCAGGTGCGTCACGGCTGCTTCCTTCCCCTCGCCAGTCATCGGAGTCCGGCCCGATATGAGAGCTTTACTGCTCTAAGCCGGACTTGCCCCACCGTACGCCCCTGGTCCTGATTGCGCGGGCCACACCGGCGACTCGTCCCCCGTCCGATCCGTTCAAGACGGCCAGGCCGGCCGGCCTCTACCGTGGCCGCATGACACCGCAGTTCGATCTCATCGGGATGGTCGTCACCGACATGGGACGCACCCTGGACTTCTACCGCCGGCTCGGGCTGCCGATCCCGCCCGGCGCCGAACGCGAGCCCCACGTGGAGGTGACCCTCGACAACGGCGTCCGGCTGGCCTGGGACACCCTCGAGACGATCCTCAGCTTCGACCCCGACCACGCCCCGGCGACCGGCGGCCCCCGCGCCAGCCTGGCCTTCCGCTGCGCCGACCCGGCCGAGGTGGACCGCTGGTACGCCGAGCTGACCGGCGCCGGCCACCACGGCCACCTGCCACCGTGGGACGCCTTCTGGGGCCAGCGCTACGCGGTCCTGCTCGACCCGGACGGCAACGGCGTCGACCTGTTCGCCCCGCTCAAGTCCGACTGAGCCACCACCGCCGGGCGCTCACCTCCGCACCGATCCGCCGATCTTGGACAGTTACCGTTCGAGCGGAACGGCAGCTGTCCAAGATCTCGAAGGCCCCCCGCCGAGGGCCTCAGGCGCCGGCGGGCGGCAGCAGGTGGGTCGGTGGGACGCCGGCCAGTTCCTTCACCTCGCGGGTGAGGTGGGCCTGATCCGCGTACCCGGCCAGGGCCGCGACCTCGGCGAGCGGGGTGCCGGCGCCGGCCAGGTCGAGGGCACGGCGCATCCGCAGGATGCGGGCGAGGGTCTTCGGGCCGTACCCGAAGAGGAGCTGGCTGCGCCGGTGCAGGGCCCGCGCGCCCAGGCCGACCTCGGCGGCGGTCGCGGTGACGGTGGCGCCGGCCGCCAGCCGGGCGGCGACCCGCGCCCCGATCGGGTCCGGGCCACCGGCGGCCCGCAACCGGCCCCGCGCGACGTCCTCCAGCACGGCGGCGACGGACGGTCCCGACCATCCGGCGAGCGCCGGAACGGGTGGGCTGCCACCGGCGGACGCGGCGGCCGGTGGACGTCCGGGAGTTCGGTGCCGGGCACGACCGGCGCCGAAGAGTGGGGCGTCGGCTGCCTCGATGCGGTCGGCCAGGTCGGCGGCGGCGCGTCCCCACAGGTCGGCGAGGGGCACCCGCTGGTCCCGCAGCTCGTCGGCGGGCAACCCGAACACGGCGGGTCCGGTGCCCGGCGGCAGCCGCAGCCCGACCCACCGCTCCCCCGGCACGCCCACCGACAGGTGCGCGGTGCGGTCCGGCCCGGCGACCAGCAGGCCGGACCGGCTGGACCAGAGCAGGTCCAGGCACCCGTCCGGCAGCACCCGCACGGGTGCGTCGCCGCGCGAGACGCTCGCCCACCGCACGGCACCCGGGATCCCCGGTGCCGGCCCTTCCCGGTACATGCCCCCACCCTGCCACGCGGTGGCGCGGTTCCCGCTCCGGATCTTGGCGAGTTGCCGTTCCTGGCGGACGGAAACTCGCCAAGATCTCCGCCGTCAGGGGCGGTGGTGCAGGGCGAGGCGGAGCAGGGTGAAGCGGAGCGCGGTCGCCGCCAGGTTGGCGGCGACCAGGACGGTCAGCTCCACGGCGCGCGGCGGCGTGCCCGCCGTGGCGTGCAGGACCGCCAGGGAACCGCTGGTCAGGGCCAGGCCGAGGGCGAAGGCGAGCAGGCCCTGGAGGTGGTGCCGGCCGGCGTGCCGGCGGCCGGTGACGCCGAAGGTGAGCCGCCGGTTGGCCGCCGTGTTGGCAACCGCCGTGACCAGCAGCGCCAGCAGGTTCGCCGGTTGCGCCCCGAGCGGGCCGCGGGCCAGCACGAACAGCACCAGGTACGCGAGCGTGCTGGCCACCCCGACCATCGCGAACCGGGCGAGCTGCCGGGGCAGCCCGACGGGCACCTGGGCCGGCGGCGCGTGCAGCGGCGCCCGGCCGAGTTGCGCGCGCAGGTCGGCCAGGGGCAGCGCCCCGGTGACCAGCCCCCGGCCCAGCCGCCAGATGCCGCGCAGGTCGGCCAGGGCGGTGGCCACGATGTCCACCCGGCTGTCCGGGTCGTCCACCCAGTCCACCGGGACCTCGTGGATCCGCAGGCCGGCCCGCTGGGCCAGCACCAGCAGCTCGGTGTCGAAGAACCAGCCGGTGTCCCGCACCAGCGGCAGCAGCCCGGCCGCCACGTCGGCGCGGATCGCCTTGAACCCGCACTGCGCGTCGGAGAAGCGCACCGCGAGGGTGCCGCGCAGCAGCAGGTTGTAGCCGCGCGAGATCACCTCCCGCTTGGCGCCCCGGACCACCCGGCTGGTCCGGGCCAGCCGGGTGCCGATCGCCAGGTCCGAGTGCCCGGAGAGGAGCGGGGCGACCAGCGGCAGCAGCGCCGCCAGATCGGTGGAGAGGTCCACGTCCATGTACGCCAGCACAGGCGCCGGGGAGGCCGACCAGGCGGCCCGGAGCGCCCGGCCCCGCCCCTTGGCGTCCAGGTGCAGCACCCCCACCTCGGGCAGCTCGGCGGCGAGCGCGTCGGCCACCGCGAGCGTGCCGTCGACGCTCGCGTTGTCGGCCACGGTGATCCGGAACGGGTACGGGAGATGCGCGGTGAGATGCGCGTGCAGCCGCCGGACGCAGGGGCCGAGGTCGGCCTCCTCGTTGTGCACGGGCACCACCACGTCGAGCACCGCCGTGTGCTCCGTGGGCCGGGCCCGCACGGCGGCCCGGGGTTCGCGGGTGTCGGTCATCGCTCAGCCCTGCTCTCCGCTGCTCAGGTCGTACACGGTCACGCCGTCGACGGTTCGCGCCGTGAAGGTCTCGGCCACCCACGCGGCGATCTCCGCGGACGCGTTGCTGCCGCCGTTGGCCCGGAACCCGCCGCCGCCGATGAAGTAGTGGATCCGCCCGTCGGTGACGTACCGCTGGAACTGGGCGAGGGTCGGGGACGGGTCGCTGCCGTTGAAGCCGCCGATCGGCATCACCGGCTCGCGGGTGGCGAGCTGGTAGCCGGAGGCGTTGTTCGAGCCGACCGTCGCGGCGACCCAGGTGTAGTCGTCCGCGTCGGCCTGCAGCAGCGCCTTCAGTTCGGCGCTCGGCTCGCGGGCGTCGAGCAGCCCGCCCATCCCGCCGCCGCGCTGCGACCGCCCGTCACCGGGAAGCTGCCCGCTCGTCCCGTCCTGCCCCGTGCCGGTCTGGCCGGAGCCAGTCTGGCCGGAGCCGGTCTGGCCGCCGGGAAGGCCGGGGAGTTGGCCGGTGCCGCCCGGGAAGGCCGGGAACTGGCCGCTGCCGCCCGGCGCGGCGCCACCGTTCGGCCCGGTGCCGCCCGGCACCCCGCCGTTCTGCCCGCCTGACGCGGCGCCGCTGTTCTGCCCGCCTGACGCGGCGCCACCGTTCTGCCCGCCTGACGCGGCGCCGCCGTTCTGCCCGCCCGGGAGGCCGGGGAACTCGCCGCCGGGGAACTGCATGCCGCCCGGCATCCGGCCGCCGCCCGGGAAGCCGCCGCGGCCGCCGGGGCCGAAGCCGCCCTGCACGGCGGGGCCGGCGCTGGGGATCGAGCCGGTGTGCGGGGTCGCCGCCGTCTGCAGCGCGTACGCCACCGGGCCGGCGAGCGCGGTCGCCGCCCCCAGGGCCAGCAGCACCGGCGCCGCGCGGCGGGGCAGCCGGTCGACGAGGACCAGCAGCGCGGCGGCGGCCAGGCCGGCCACCAGCACGGCGGTGCGCAGCCACGGGTACCAGTCGGCGCTGCGGCCGAGCAGGTGCCAGGACCACCAGGCGGTGACGGCCAGGGCGCCGGCCAGGATCACGGTCGCGACGAACCCGCGCCGCCCGCTGCCTGCGGTCGGCCCACTCGTCGGGACTGCCGGCGCGGCCGCCGCGGCCGGCGCGGCCGGAGCAGCCGGAGCAGCCGGAGCGGCTGCCGCCGGCGGAGCGGTGACCAGCGGGGCTGCGGTCGGGGCATGCGGGCTGGCGACCGCCGGGGTGTGCCGAGGGGTGGGCGGGGTCGGGACGGCCGGGGTGTGCCGAGGGGTGGGCGGGGTCGGGACGGCCGGCGTGGTCCGGGCCCGCCAGAGCAGGGTCGCTCCGATGCCGACCAACGCGCCGACCGCCGGCGCCAGGGCCACCGTGTAGTACGCGTGGAAGATCCCGGACATGAAGCTGAAGATCAGCCCGGTGACCAGCAGCCAGCCGCCCCACAGCAGCAGCCCGGCCCGGGTCCGGTCGGTACGCGCCGCCCGCCCGGCCAGCCACAGCCCGGCGACGAGCAGGATCAGCGCGGCCGGCAGCAGCCAGGAGATCTGGCCGCCGACCTCGGCGCCGAACATCCGCAGCAGTCCGGACTGCCCGGAGAACGGGCCGCCGCCGCCCGGGCGGCCGGCGCCGCCGACGCTGCCCTCCTCGTCCCCGGTGATCCGGCCGAGGCCGTTGTAGCCGAGGGTCAGCTCCAGGATGCTGTTGTGCTGCGAGCCGCCGATGTACGGGCGGGCGCTCGCCGGGACCAGCTCCACGACGGCCACCCACCAGCCGGCGGCGACCACCACGGCCAGCCCGGAGAGCAGCAGCTGACGCACCCGCCGCCAGAAGCCGGTCGGCGCGGCCAGCAGGTAGACGCCGGCGAACACCGGGATCACCAGGAACGCCTGGAGCATCTTGGTGAGGAAGCCGAGGCCGACCAGCGCGCCGGTCAGCGTGATCCACCGGGTGCTCGCCGTCTCGACCGCGCGCACCGTGGCGTAGGCGGCGGCGACCAGCAGGAACACCAGCAGGGCGTCGGGGTTGTTGAACCGGAACATCAGCGTGGCCACCGGGGTGACCGCGAGCACCGCGCCGGCCAGCAGGCCGGCGACCGGCCCGTACCAGCGGCGTACGGCGGCGTGCAGGACGCCGACGGAGGCGACGCCGAGCAGGGCCTGCGGCACCAGGATCGACCAGCTGCTCAGCCCGAAGAGGCGGACCGAGAGGGCCATCAGCCAGAGCGAGGCGGGGGTCTTGTCGACGGTGATCGAGTTGGCCGCGTCCGAGGAGCCGTAGAAGAAGGCCGTCCAGCTCTCCGAGCCGGCCTGCACGGCCGCCGAGTAGAACGCGTTGCCCCACCCGGAGGCGCCGAGGCCCCAGAGGTAGAGCACCGCGGTGGCCAGGAGCAGGCCGAGCAGGGCCGGTCGCGTCCAGCGCGGGTCGAGACGGGGCGGCCCGGCCGGCGGCTGCGCCGGGGTCCGGACCGGTTCCGGGGCGGGCGCGGGGGCCGGGTCGGTCGCGGGCGACCCGGCCGAGGGCGCGGTCAGCAGGCTCTCTGTTCTGTCCATGCCGGCAAGCCTCGGGCGACCCGCTGACCCGCCACCGTGAGCGGCCTATGCGTCGGCTGTGGATCCGGGCAGCCGCACCGTGAAGGTGGTCCGGCCGGGCCGGCTCGCCACCGCGACCTCGCCATGGTGGGCCTCGACCACGGCGGCCACGATGGCCAGGCCGAGGCCGGTGCTGCCGTGCGCCCGGGAGCGGGAGCTGTCGCCGCGGGCGAACCGCTCGAAGACCTCCGGTTGCAGCTCCTCGGGAATGCCGGGGCCGTCGTCGGTGACGCTCAGCTCGACGCCGCCGGGCACCGGCGTGAGCCGGGTGGTCACCGTGGTGCCGGGCGGGGTGTGCACGCGGGCGTTGGCGAGCAGGTTGGCCAGCACCTGGTGCAGCCGGTGGGCGTCGCCGGTTACGCTCACCGGCTCGTCGGGCAGGTCGAGCTGCCAGCGGTGCTCAGGGCCGGCCACGTGCGCGTCGCTGACCGCGTTGACCACCATGACGGTGAGGTCGACCGGCTCGGCCGCGAGCGGGCGGCCGGAGTCGAGACGGGCGAGCAGCAGCAGGTCGTCGACGAGGCTGGTCATCCGGGTGCCTTCCGACTCGACCCGGCGCAGGGCGTGTGCCACGTCCGGCGGCACCTCGTCCCGGCCGCGCCGGGCCACCTCGGCGTAGCCGCGGATGGCGGCCAGGGGGGTGCGCAGCTCGTGGCTGGCGTCGGCGACGAACTGGCGTACCCGGGTCTCGCTGGCCTGCCGGGCGGCGAGCGCCGCGGCGACGTGGCCGAGCATCCGGTTGAGGGCGCCGCCCACCTGCCCGACCTCGGTACGCGGGTCGGTGTCGGCCGCCGGGACCCGCACCGACAGGGCCACCTCGCCCCGGTCCAGTGGCAGCTCGGTGACCCGGGCGGCGGTGGCGGCGACCCGGTTCAGCGGGCGCAGCGCGGCCCGGACGATCAGCGCGCCGAGGCCACCGGCGACGACCAGCCCGGCGGTGACCAGCCCGGCCTGGGCGACCAGCACCCACATGACCGTTTCCTCCACCCCGGACAGCGGGACGGCGAACACGAGGACATCGCCGTCGGCCGCCTGATGGGCGACGGCCCGGTAGTCGCCGTGACCTCCGATGTCCACGGTGCGGGGCCGCCCGTCGGTGGGTTGCCCGACCACGTCCGAGACCTGCTCGGCCGGCAACGACTCGACCAGGCGCGCGCCGGTCCGGATCTTTCCGCAGACCACCTGACCGTCCCGGACCCGCACGGCGACCGAGTCCACCGGGAAGCCCGGCGGTGGCTGCAGCGCCTCGCACTCCCCGGCGTCGCCGGGCCGCCCGGGCGTCGGCTGGTCGCGGAAGATGTCGGGCACGTTCTCACGCCGGCGGTCACCGGCGGTGATCTGGTCGTCGACCTGGCCGATGAGGAAGTGCCGCAGGGCGATGGTGGTCAGGCCGCCGATGCCGATGCTGACCAGGGCGAGCAGCCCCACCACGGAGAGCACCAGCCGGCGGCGCAGCGACCACCCGGCCAGCCGTTGCCGCAGCCGCCCGCCCCGGTCACTCCGCGGGCTTGAGGACATAGCCCGCCCCGCGCAGGGTGTGGATCATGGGCTCCCGGCCGGCGTCGATCTTCTTGCGCAGGTACGAGATGTACAGCTCGACCACGTTGGCCTGGCCGCCGAAGTCGTAGTTCCAGACCCGGTCGAGGATCTGCGCCTTGCTCAGCACCCGGCGCGGGTTGCGCATGAGGTAGCGCAGCAGCTCGAACTCGGTGGCGGTGAGGTTGACGAGGTCGCCGCCGCGGCGTACCTCGTGGCTGTCCTCGTCGAGGCTGAGGTCGCCGACGGTCAGCACGGCCTCCTCGCGGGCGGCGACCGCGAACCCGGAGCGGCGCAGCAGGGCGCGCAGCCGGGCGATCACCTCTTCGAGACTGAACGGCTTGGTGACGTAGTCGTCGCCGCCGACGGTGAGCCCGGCGATGCGCTCCTCGACCGCGTCCCGCGCGGTCAGGAAGAGCACCGGCACGGTGGGCGCCTGCTCGCGCAGCCGGCGCAGCACCTGGAAGCCGTCCAGGTCCGGGAGCATCACGTCGAGCACCACGGCGTCGGGCTTGACCTGCCGGGCCGCGCTGATCGCCGCCATCCCGTTGCCGGCGGTGGTGACCTGCCAGCCCTCGTAGCGCAGCGCCATCGAGAGCAGGTCGGTGAGCGTCGGCTCGTCGTCCACCACCAGCACCCGCACCGGTTCGCCGTCCGGTCGGCGCAGTTCGATCCGGCCCTGTGCGGCCTGCCCGTTCATGACCATGCTCCCATCGTGGGCGCACCCGCTGTACCGGGCCTGTCCCGATCCTGTGTACCAGCTGTGCGGGCTGATCGGCGGGATCTGCGCGGATCGGAATGGCTGGCCGGGCGGTTCGTCCGGGCCTGGCGCGGACGCGCCGGCGACCCTTCCCCAGCACGCTACCCGGTGGTAACTTGCCGGCATGTCCATCGATGGCGCCGCGGCCGGACGGCTCGCCGGCAAGGTGGTGCTGGTGACCGGAGCGGCCCGGGGCATCGGCGAGCACACCGCCCGGCTCGCCGCCGCCCGGGGCGCGCGGCTGGCCCTGGTCGGGCTGGAACCCGACCGCCTCGCGGCGCTCGCCACCGAGCTGGGTCCCGGCCACGTCTGGTTCCGCGCCGACGTCACCGACCAGGCCGAGTTGGCCGCCGCTGTCGACGGCACGGTCACGGAACTGGGCGGCATCGACGCGGTGGTGGCGAACGCCGGGGTCGCCAACCGGGGCACCATCGCCGTCGGCGACGTCGAGGCGCTGGTCCGCACGGTCGAGGTGAACCTGATCGGCGTGATGCGCACCGCGGCGGCGACCGTGCCGGCACTCACCGCCCGCCGGGGCTACCTGCTGATCGTCTCCTCCGCCGCCGCGTTCGCGGCGCTGCCCGGCATGGCCGCCTACTGCGCCTCCAAGGCCGGCGTCGAGCACTTCGGCACGGCCATCCGGCTGGAGCTGGCGCACCGCGGGGTGGCCGTGGGCACGGCGCATCCGTCCTGGGTGGACACCGACCTGGTCCGCGAGGCGCGGGCCGACCTGCCGGCGTTCGAGACGGCGCTCGCGAAGCTGCCCTGGCCGATGCGACGGACCACCACCGTGCAGGAGTGCGCGGAGGCGTTCGTCCGGGCGATCGAGCGCAGGCGGCGCCGGGTCTACGTGCCACGCGCCGTCGGCGGCGTGCAGGCGGTCCGGTCGCTGCTGGTCAGCCCGCTCGCCGACCGGCTGGTCGGGCGGACCGCGAAGGAGACCGTCCCGCTGATCGAGGAGCAGACCCGGGCGCTGGGGCGGGGCTTCGGGCCGAGCACACCGTACGGGGAGACACGGCGATGACCGCCGCCGTGGAGGTCGTCTTCGAGCGGCGCGGGGCCGGCACGCCGCTGGTGCTGCTGCACGGCATCGGTCACCACTGGGCGGCCTGGTCGCCGGTGCTGGACCGGCTCGCCGAGGCGCACGACGTGATCGCCGTCGACCTGCCCGGGTTCGGCCGCTCGCCGGTGCCCGCCGCCGGCCTGCCCGCCGACATGCCCGGCCTGGTGGCCGGGATCGTCAAGCTGTTCGCCGCGCTGGGGCTGGACCGCCCGCACGTGGCCGGCAACAGTCTCGGTGGCGCCATCGCCCTGGAACTCGCCGCCGCCGGAGCGGTCTCCTCCGCCACCGCCCTCTCCCCCGCCGGCTTCTGCACCCCGCGCGAACTGCGCTGGGCGCTCACCGTGCTCACCCTGCACCGCAACGCCGCCCGGCTGCCCGAGCCGGTGCTGCGGTCGCTGTTCGCCAACCCGGCGCTGCGCACCCTCGCGCTGGGCATGATCCTGGCCCGGCCGAACCGGATGGCGCTGGCCGAGGCGCTGGCCGACGCGCGGGCGCTGCGCGAGGCGCGGGCGTTCCGCGCGGTGGCCCGCGCCGGCCGCGGGTACACGTTCGCCGGCGCGCCGACCGTGCCGGTGACGGTCGCCTGGGGCACCCGGGACCGGATCCTGCCCTACCGGCAGGCCGCGCTGGCCCGGACCAGACTGCCGGCGGCCCGGCACCTGGACCTGGCCGGCTGCGGGCACGTGCCGATGCACGACGACCCGGAGCTGGTCACCTCGGTCATCCTGCACACCACCGGCGCACGGGCGGCCTGACCGGGCTCACTCGGTGGCGCCGAACGGGTCGGTGCGCACGTACCGCATCGTCCAGTCGCCGCCGCCGTGGTGGTGGTCGCGCTCGTAGAGATGGTCGGCCTCGCCGCCGGGCGGCCGGTCCGGGTGGCGCAGGATCCACCGTGGCGGTGGCGCCCCGTCCGGGCCGGCGGGCAGGTCCCGGACCAGGTCGTCGGCGGGTCCGCCGACGAACCGCACGCGCACCATAGCCACCGGTCACCCTCCGCATCGCCGTCGACACACAGTCCCTGCTCGCGAAGCTACCCCGCGCCGGCCCCGCCCGCTGGCGGTAATCCCCGGCGGTTTGCCCTGCTCCGGGCCCGGGTAGCGAAGCGGAGGGGACCGAACGAGGGCGAGGAGTGGTCGATGAGGACGCTGGGCGGGCGGTACGAGCTCGAACGGCGGGTCGGCATCGGCGGGATGTCCGAGGTGTGGCGGGCGCACGACCTCGTGCTCGACCGGACCGTCGCCGTGAAGCTGATCTCGCCCGGGCTGGACGGGGAGGCCACCTCGGTGGACCGGATCCGGCGGGAGGCCCGCTCGGCCGCGCGGCTCGTGCACCCGAACGTGGCCAGCGTCCACGACTTCGGCACCGCCGCCCTGCCGGACGGCCGCGCGGTGCCGTACATCGTGATGGAGCTGGCCGAGGGCGAGACGCTCGCCGCCCACCTGCGCCGCGGCCGGCTCGACTGGCGGATCGCGGTGCGGGTCTGCGCCGAGGTGAGCGCCGCGCTGGCCGCGGCGCACACGCACGGCATCGTGCACCGCGACGTGAAGCCGGCGAACGTGATCCTCACCCCGGCGGGCGTGAAGGTGCTCGACTTCGGGATCGCCAGCCCGGCCGGCGCACCCGACCACACCCCGGACGGAATCGTGGTGGGCACGCCGGCGTACCTGGCGCCGGAACAGCTCGACCGGCAGCCGGCCACCCCGGCCGCGGACATGTACGCCCTGGGCGTGCTCCTCTACTACTGCCTGACCGGCCGGCTCCCGTACGCGGCCGACAGCACCACCCAACTGCTCGGCTCGGGCCGGCGCCGGCCGCCGGAGCCGCTGCCCGACATCGACGGGTTGCCGGCCGAGGCGGCCGACCTGTGCCGCCGCTGCCTCGCCGAGGATCCGGCCGCCCGGCCGACCAGCCTGATGGCCGCGTTGCTGCTCGCCGAGGTGGTGGACGCCCGGGTCTACGTGCCGATGGTCGCGTCGGCGCCCCGCCAGCGCACCGCGGTGTCGGCGTGGACCGACCAGGCGGCCGCCGAGGCGACCGAGGCGTTCGCCGTCGACGCGCAGCCGACCGGCCGGGCCGGCTGACGCCCGGCCTGCTCAGGCACGGTTTCGCCGGGCGGGGGCCGGGTAGCCGGGCGGGTGAGTGACGGGAGGAACGCGATGCCGGATCCGAGTTCCTGGCTGGCCGAGACGGCCACGGCGACCGCCGCGGGCGGTCACGTACGCACCGACGACGGCGGTCTCTCCTCCGCCCTGGCGTCCCCGCTGGCGCCGCACTGCACCGGCCTCACGCCGGAACAGCTCCTGGCCGCCGCGTTCGCCTCCTGCCTGCACCACGCGGCGGTGGAGGCGGCCGGTGAGATCACCGACGAGGCGCACACCGTCGAGGTGACCGCGGAGGCGAAGCTGGGCCGCGACGACGACGGCCGGTACCGGGCCGACGTGCACGCCGAGATCTCCTCGGCCGGTCTCACCCGCGAGCAGCTGGCCGACCTGGTCGCGCACGCCGACCGGCTCTGGCCGTTCTCCAGCGGCGACAACAGCCGGCACCGACTGACCGTCACGCCGGCGGAGAACGGCCGGCACTGACCGCTTCACCAGCGGAAACCGGCGGTCACCGCGCGGTGGTCGCTGTCCGGGGTGTGCAGCACCCCGGCCGCGGTGGGGGTGATCCCCCGGTAGAGGACGTGGTCCGGGCGGGTCACCGGGAGCCCCGCCGGCCAGGTAAAGCCGAAGCCCTGCCCGGCCTCGGCCTGGGCGTCGCCCAGCAGGCGGGTGAGCGGCCCGAAGACCCGGTCGGTGGTGGCGGTGTTCAGGTCGCCGAGCACCACGAGCCGCGGCGCGTCGTCGGCCCGGACGGTCGCGGCGAGCGCGGCGAGGGTCTCGTCCCGGGTGGCGGTGTGCCCGGCCCGGGCCGAGCCGAGGTGGACCACGTACACCGCCAGGTCGCCCTGCGGGGTGGCGACCACGGCCCGCAGGGCCCGCTCCCAACCGAGGCCGGTGTCGACGCCGTGCGCCTCGCGGATCGGCCAGCGGCTCCACAACGCGACGGTGGAGACCGCGGCCCGGTGCGGGTAGCGCGCGCCGAGCGCGGCGGCGACCCGTTCGCCGTCGTCCACCTCCTGGAGCCCGATGAGGTCCGGGGCGGCGTCGGCGAGGGCGCCGACCGTGGCGGCCGGGTCGGGATTGCCGGAGCGCAGGTTCTGGCTGGCGACCCGGAGCGAGGGCGCGCCCGCGCCGGCGGCCGGCGGCAGCCAGGCGCCGCCGTAGAGCGCCGCCCAGACCAGCGCCGGCAGCAGCACCACGAGCAGGGCCCGGCGGGACCGGCGCAGCAGCGCCGCGAGGGCGAGCAGGGGTACGCCGAGCCCGAGCAGCGGGGTCACGCTGTCCACCAGGCTGCCCAGGCCGTGCACGTTGGGCACCGCCCGGTGGCCGACGATGAGCAGGGCGAGCAGGACAGCGCACAGGCTGACGACCAGCCCCCGCCGGCCCTGGCGGCCGGCGGGCTCGCCGGCGGCCCGCTCATCGACCATCTGCTCCGTCACCGTCCGCATCGTATCGAGCGGCGGGACCTCCGGTGCCGGCGATCCGGACACGTCCGCCCGCCGGCGGCGTGGGCCCTCCGGCCGAGTGATGTACCCCCAGGTGGCGGGCGCATCCCTCGCCCGAACGGAGGAGGGCGGGGGGAACCGCCGAGAAGCGGATCATGCGCGAATTCTGCCCCGGACTTTCCGACATGAACGGAAAATGCGAAACGCGAGGATGATCGAATTCGTGGTGCACCGAGCGTAATGTGCGGGCGGATCATGGCAAATTGTGGCGCATGCCACCAACCACCCCGATGGCAAGCGCCGAGAAGCTTTCTAGCCTCGGCGGGTGCATCCCGATCATCCCGATAAGCAGCAGCCGACCGAGACGCGACCCGTTCGCCGTACGATCGACCCGGCATCAGCCGAACGGAGGATCGGGCGGCACCGGGCCCCGGAGCCGGCCCGCCGCGGGCCGGGCCGCTCCACCCCCGCCCGGGTCGCCGTCGCCACCGGCGTGACCTGCTGCCTCGGCCTGGTCGGCGTCGTCGGCGTGCGGGAGACCGGGCAGCCGCACGCCCCGGTCCGCGAGGCCCTCGCCGACCGGGCGGCCACCGAGCAGCGGGCCTCGCGGGACTTCGAGCGGGCCGCTCCGCCGGTCGCCGTGCCGGTCACCCCGATCCCGGCCGCCACCCCGAGCCCGACGCCCACGAAGAAGAAGACGCCGAAGAAGCCCGTCCGGCCCAAGCACCCCCGGCCCGTCGCCGGGCTCGACCAGCGGCAGATGGACAACGCCAAGGCGATCGTCGACGCCGGCCAGGCCATGAAGATGCCCCGCCGGGCGCTCGTGGTGGCCGTCGCCACCGCCATGCAGGAGAGCAACCTCTACAACCTGGCCAGCGACGTGCTCCCCGAGTCGTTCGACTACCCGCACCAGGGCAGCGGCTCCGACCACGACTCGATCGGCCTGTTCCAGCAGCGACCCAGCAGCGGCTGGGGCACCGTCGCCGAGATCATGCGCCCGGCGTACGCGGCCCGCGCCTTCTTCACCGCGCTGAAGGAGGTGCCCGGCTGGACGGAGCTCAGCCTCACCTCGGCCGCCCAGGCGGTGCAGGTCTCCGCCTTCCCCGACGCGTACGCCCAGCACGAGAAGCGGGCCACCACGGTGGTGGCGGCGCTGGTCTGAGCGACGCTCAGGCCGCGCTGCGCTCGGCGGCGCCGCCGGTGGGCACCCCCGCGGCCGCGGTCGGCGTGTCCGGCGGCACCGTGTCACCCCGTGCCCCGGCGAGGATCTCGTCGACGCGGGCCTCCCGCCGGCGCCGGGCCAGCAGCGCCGCCTCGAAGTCCCGGCGCGCCCGGACCGCCTCGGCGTACGCCTGCTCGCGTACCTGGCGGGCCTCCTCCCGGGCGGCCTCCAGCTCGCTGCGGGCCTCGGTCAGCAGCCTGGCCGCCTCCCGCTCGGCGGCCGTTCCGACGGCCCCGTCGCCGTCCACGGCGGCGGTGCGGCGGCGCAGGAAGTCGCAGAGGTGGGTGGCGTCCTCCCGGACCTGGTCCCACTCCCGGCCCGCGCCGGCGGCGCTCTCCGCGCGAGCCGCGAGCCGGACCAACCGGATGCCCAGCTCGTCCAGGCAGGAATCCACCTGCCGCTGGTCGTAACCGATGTCGACCACGGAGAACCTCATCTGTGTCGCCCCCCAGGCAGCTGGTGTCACTTCCCCACCTGACGATCCTGGGCGGCCGACGGGCACGGCCGCGGCGGTTCCCGCAAATTGTTCAGCATCCGGACGCCCGGACGAAAGGGCTCAGGGGTGCTTGGGGAGCACAACCACCCGGCCGAAGAACTCGTCGATGCGGCGCACCACGTCGTTGAAGTCGTCCAGGTCGATGGGCTTCGTCACGTACGCGTTGGCCTGGAGGGTGTAGCTGCCGAGGATGTCGGTGTCGGCGTTGGAGGTGGTGAGCACGACGATCGGGATGGTCCGCAGCTCCTCGTCCCGCTTGACCTCACCGAGCACCTGGCGCCCGTCCATGCGCGGCATGTTCAGGTCGAGCAGGATGACGTCGGGGCGCCGGGCCTCGGTGTGCCGGCCCTGGCGGCGGAGGAACTCCATCGCCTCCTGGCCGTCGTTGACCACGTCGATGACCTTCTCGACGTCCGAGTCCTCAAGGGCCTCCTCGATCATCAGGACGTCACCCGGGTCGTCGTCCACCACCAGGATACGAACGGGGCTCGGGGTGCCATGACCCATGGGACTACCTGCTTCGTCTCGGGAGGTGGAAGGCCGACGGCGAGGTCGACGGCCGGCGGGGAAATCTATCCGATCAGGAGGCGGCCGGGGTGGCCGGGTCGGCCGCCACCGCCTCGTGGCTCAGCACCTCGGCCAGCCCGGTCACCTGGAGCACCCGGGCCACCCGGCCGGTCGCCCCGGTGATCCGCAACCAGCCGCCCTTGGCGGCGACGAGGTTGTCGCCGCGGACGAACGCGGCGATGCCGGTGGAGTCGCAGAAGGTCAGCTCGCTGAGGTCCAGCAGCAGCTCACGGTGCCCCTCGGCGGCCAGCCGGTCGATGGCGGCGTTGAGCTCCGGCGCGGTGGCCAGGTCGAGCTCACCCGCGAGCCGGAGGTAGGCCGGACCGCCGTCCCGCTGGCCGTACGTGACGGTGAACGTCACCGTGGCCCCTCTCGCTCCCACCGCAGGCCGACCCTTGCAGTGCAGCAAGTATACGCAGGTCTCCCCGGCGCGCCCGCACCCTGACCGGTCAGCGCCCCGGCGCGGCGGACAGCCCGCCGACCAGCGCGCGGGCTCGGTCGAGGAACCGGGCCGCCCGGGGGAAGTCCCGCAGCCGTTGTCCATAGTGGTCGAGGGTCAGCCCGACCGCGCCGGCCGGGACCCGGCGGCTGACCAGGATCGCCACCAACCACTCGACGAACTCGGTGAAGAGGGTCTCGTCGTCGACGTAGAGGGCGGCGGCGAGGAAGTCGACGATGTAGCCGAGATCGCTGACGGTCGAGTCGAGCTGCGCCGGCGTGTAGTCGCGCACCCCGGGCACCCGCTCCCGCAGGTCGGCCAGGGCGCTGTCGATCAGCTCACCGCGCCGCTTGGCCAGGCTCGTGTACTCGTCGTCGGCGAGGTGGTCGAGCCGGGCCGGCGGGACCGCGCGCAGCGCCCGCTCGTCGGCGACCAGGTCCGCCGCGGTCGGCGCGTCCGGCGCCCACGGCACGCCCAGCACCCGGGCCCAGCGGCCGTCGCCGCCGAAGCCGCGGCCGCCGACCACCACCGGCACGTCCGAGCGGCGGCACGCCTCGATCATCCGGTGCGCGTGCGGCAGCCGCATGGGCAGCGCGCAGGCCAGGGCCACCGCGTCCGCGTCGTAGCGGTGCAGATAGGACACCAGGTGCGCGGCCGGCACGCTGGCGCCGAGGAAGGTGATCTGCCAGCCGCGCAGCCGCAGCACCTCGGCCACCAGCCGGGCGGGCAGGGCGTGCCACTCCCCGTCCATGCAGGCGACCACGATCCGGCCGCGGGTCGGGCGGGGATTCGCGTACGCGGCGACGGCCGCCACCACCCGCTCGCTGATGTGGGTGGCGGCGTGCTCCTGGGCCACGCTCCACTCGTCGCGCGCCCACCGCTCCCCCACCTCGGCCTGCGCCGGGGCGACCAGCTCCAGCAGCACCCGCTCGGCCGGCACACCGGACTCCAGCAGCCCGAGGGCCACCTCGACGGCGGCGTGCTCGTCGGCCTCCGCCAGGCACTCCAGATAGCCGGGGAAGGCGTGGGCCGGGTCGGCCCCGGTGGTCGTCGCGGTCACGCGTCGGTCTCCCTCGTCCGGTCGGCGCCGGTCGGGCCGGGCACCACGTGCAGGTGGCGGCCGGGGCGGACCGGGCCGGTCGCCCGCAACGCGAGCACCGCGATGTCGTCGTGGTCGCCGTGACCGAGCCAGTCGCAGGTCACCTGCTCGACCCGCTCGGCCAGCGCCGGCGCCGGCATCCGGTGGCAGCCGGTCACCGCGTGCAGGAGCCGCTCGGGGCCGAACTGCTCGTCGCCACGCCGGCCGCCGCGCGCCTCGGTCACCCCGTCGCTGTAGAGCAGGCAGGTCTCGCCCGGGGCCAGCTGCACGGTCACCTCGCCGATCCGGGGATCCGGCACCACACCGATCAGCATCCCGCTCAGTGGCACCGGCTCGACCTCGCCGGAGGCCCGCAGCACCAGCGGCGGGAGGTGGCCGCCGCCGGCCATGGTCAGGGTGAGGCCGCCGTCGCGGTGCGGGCGCACCACACCCAGCACCATGGTGGCGAACCGGCCCTGCCCGTGCGCCTGGGTGGTCTCCAGCAACGCGTCGTTGAGCAGTTTGAGCAGCCGGCCCGGCTGCGACTCCACCCGGTGCAGCGCGTGCAGGCACTGGCGGAGCTGGCCGGTAAACACGGCCGCCTCGACGCCCTTGCCCGAGACGTCGCCGAGGAAGAAGACCGAGCCGCCGTCGACGAGCCGGTGCGAGCCGTAGAAGTCGCCGCCGATCCGCAACCCGGCCTGGGCCGGCCGGTAGGCGGTGCCCCACTGCACGCCCGGGGCCGCCGCGGGCTCGACGGGCAGGAGGCTGGCCTGGAGGGTGTCGGCGACCTCGGCCTGGTCGCGGTAGAGCAGCGCGGTGGTGAGCGCGGCGCCGGCCCGGGCCGCGAACGCGCGGACCAGGTCGAGGTCGGCGTCGTCGTACCAGCGGTTGGTCCGGCGGGCGACCAGCAGCACGCCGACCGGGGCCTCCCGGCCGGGCAACGGCACCACCCGCGCGGTGGCGCCGGCCGCGTCGAGACCAGACAGCCAGCCCGCCTCGACGGCCTGCTCCACCAGCCAGTCCAGGGCGTGCGGCTCGGCGCCGCCGAGCCCCTCCTCGATCGCCGACGGCAGCGCCGCGGCCGCGAGCACGCCGCTGTCCACGGCGGGCGCCTCGTCGTCCGCGCGCACCGCCCGCCACCAGCGGGCCCGGCCGGAGCGCGGGGTCAGCACCAGCACGGCGACGTCGGCCACCGTCGGCACGGCCAGCCGGACCACCGCGGCGGCGGCACGGTCGGGATGCAGGGGGTTGCCGAGCTTCTCGCCGACCACGGCGAGGAACGCCGAGCGGGCCCGCTCGGCGAGCAGCGCGTCGGCCCGGCTGACGCTCTCGGTGACGTCCTCGACGTACCAGCAGCGGCGGCCGGCGGAGAGCGCGACCCGCCGCAGGCGCAGCCGCCGGCCGTGATGGGTGAACTCGCCCGGGTCGTCGCCGCGCAGGGCGGGCACGCCGGCCGCGGCGAGCACCTCACCGGGCACCACCTCGGGGACCAGCCGCTCGGCGACCGGGCTGAGGTGCCGCACCACACCGTCGGCGTCGCAGACGATCAGACCCTCGCGGAAGTGCTCCACCACCGCCGACCAGTCGGGGGCGGCCGGGCCGCGGTCCGGGGCCAGGGGCGGCAGGGCCGGCGCGGCGGGCGACCACGCCCGAGCCCGTCTGGCGCCCGGCGTGGAGATCCGTCCGTCGCCCGGGTCAGCGCCCCTGACGTCGGCAGCAGTCACCAGCTGAGCCCCACTCCTGTCGATACCCGCGGTCCACGCGACACGGCGCGTGAGGTCAAATCTCTTCGCCCACCCTACGCCGGTGTACCGGTACCGCCACCCCACCGCTCATGCCCCGGCCTGCGGACGCGTCGCCCGGCGGGGCGGTTCCGGGGTTGTTACGATCCGGACGACCCGGCCCGAACGGCAGCCGCGAAAGGCGTGATGGTGGCACCCCGACGGAGAACGCCCGACGCGACACCGCTACACCTCTCCGTGGACCGCTCCGACCCCGACGCGCCGGTCATCAGGGTCGGCGGTGACCTCGCCTTCACCACGGCCGCCCCGCTGCGCACCGAGGTCGACCGGCTGCTGGCCGAGGCCCCCCGGACGCTCGTGCTGGACTTCCGCGACCTGCTCTTCATCGACAGCACCGGCCTGTCGGTGATCGTGCACGCCTGGCGGGACGGCCAGCAGGGCGGGACGGCCGTCGAACTGCGGGAGACGCCCCGCTTCCTGGCGACGATCCTCGACATGACCGGGGTCACCGGCCTCCTGTCCCGGCCGCAGCCCGACCGCCCGTCCGAGCGGCCCACGGCGGGCTCGTCCGCCCGTGCCTGAGCACCCTGGGGTTTCCGGGACCGGTCCGGGCTGGAAACATGACCCCATGCCCCCGCAGCTGCTGACCATCCAGGTGGACCGGCTCGACCCCGGACGTGCCCGGCTTCGGCTGACCGGCGAGCTGGACTTCGACACCGCGCCGGAGCTCGTCTCCGTCGCGGCCGAGCTGCGCCGCGACGGCTGCCGGGAGCTGCTCCTCGACTTCGCCGGGGTGGGGCTCTGCGACTCCTCCGGCCTCAGCGCCCTGGTGCTCATCCACCGGGCCGGCGACGGCCCCGTACACCTGGACGCCGTGACCCCGCAGGTGCGGCAGCTGCTGGACCGCACCGGGCTGGCCGAGCTGCTGGCCGTCCCGCCGGTCGGGGAGACCGCGACCACCCGCGACGTCGGCTGACCGCCCCCGGACGGGGGATGGCCCCCGACCCTGGGACCAGGGGCCGGGGGCCGGGGAGGATGGCTCAGGCGGCGGGAATGGCCTGCAGGCGCGGGCCGGACTCGCGCAGCTCCCCCACCGTGGGCGACGCCGCGTCCTCCGGCGTGCCCGAATCGGGCGTCTGGAACAGGTAACGGACGAACTCCCCACCCGCCTCGTTGTCGTCAGCTCCCGGCCACTGCCCCACACAGTCGACGCCGACGACCTCGCGCCCGCTGCCGTCGCTCTCCTCCAGCAGAGCCCAGAGGGTCACCGGGTAGCTGCGGGTGCCCTCCGGGTCGACCTGCCACCTCGCGTACCAGCCGGGCCGGGCGGGGACGATCTCCACGATCCGTTTCATGACGACCTGCCCTTCCGCTTGCGTCGGAAGTTCTTCCGGTCCACCACGATCGTGCGGCCCCCCGGGGTGACCGGTCCTCACCCGCAGCGAGTGAAGCCGGCCGGTCCGCCGGCAGCCGTTTCCTTCCCGCCAGCGCCGGGAAGGCGACCGGCGCAAGCGCAACCGACCAGGAACGAGGTGCGACGATGCGCAAGCAGATGGAGGGCGACAACCAGCGCCGCCGGGCCCTGGCCCGGGACGCCCGGGAACGCGGTCGGCGGCCCAGCCAGATCGGCGCCAGCCTGAGCGCGTCCAAGCAGATCACCTCGCTGGACCAGCGCGAACGGTCCGGCCCGCCGCCGGCTGGCCGGCACAAGCCGGACACCACGCGCGGCGGTCCCGCGCCGCCGCCAGCGGCCGTGGCGGAGCGCCCGCGCCCGCTGCCGGACGAGCAGCCCGCCCCGGTGACCACCCTGGGCTACCGGGACCTCGTCGGCGACGTGAGCCGGCGGGCGGGGGTCGACTTCTCCACCGCCAAGGTGGCGGCGGAGGCGACCGTGCTCGCGTTGGCCTGGGCGCTCGACGAGGCCGAGCGGGAGCGGCTGCTCGAGGCCGTGCCGGTGAAGCTGCACGACGTGGTGCCGGTGGACGGCGTCGAGCGGCGGCACGACCTGCCCGGCTTCCTCGCCGAGGTGGGCCGGCGCAGCCGCCTCACCCCGGAGCAGGCCCGCTACCAGGCGCAGGCCACCCTGGCCGCGCTGGCCGACGCGGACGGCGAACTCGTCGAGTCGCTGCGCGTACCCGACGGGTTGCGGGACCTGCTCGCGCCGCCGGCGGCCGGCGGCGGCCTGGTGGGCGCGACGTCCGCCACCGCCCCGCTGGACGAGCAGGAACTGCGCGACGCGCTCGGCCGGCTGCCGTACTGGTCCAGCGACCGGCAGTCGCTGGTACGCACCATCGAGCTGCCGAACGGCAACCTGGACCGGGTGCTCGACCGGCTCGACCTGCTCCGGAGCGAGACCGGGCGCGGCCCGCAGATCGGCCGGCCCGACCCGGACAGTGCCGTGCTCACGGTGCGCAGCCAGCAGGTCGACGGGGTGACGGCGTCGGACGTGGACCTGGCCGGGCGGATCGATGACGCGATCGACGAGGCCGGTGCCGGGATGGCCGCCGGCTGAGCCGCGGGCGGTCCGGGCCGGCGGGCGCCACGCCCGCCGGCCCGGCGTGCGCCGGGTACCGTTGCCCGCCGTGGAGAGCGACGCCGAGGCCCTGGAGATCGTCGTGGACCCGGCCCGGCCCACCGGCCGGACGCTGCTCGCCGCCGGGGTCGAGCAGTCCTACGTCGACCTCGCGGACCCGCGCCACCTGCACTTCGAGTACGTGCGGCGGATGGCCGCCGTGCTCGACCTGGCCGCGCCGCCGGGCCGGCCGCTGACCGTCCTGCACCTGGGCGGCGGGGCGCTCACCCTGCCCCGCTGGCTGGCCGCCACCCGGCCCGGCTCACCCCAGCGGGTGATCGAGCGGGACCCGGCGGTGGTCGACCTGGTCCGCCGCGAGCTGCCCCCGGTGCCGCCCGAGGTGGTCGTCGAGATCGGCGACGCCCGGGACGCGGTCACCACCGCCCCGGCCGGGGCGTACGACGTGGTGCTCGCCGACGTCTACCGGGGCGCCCGGATGCCCCGGCACGTGGCCAGCGTGGAGTTCGCCGCCGAGGTGGCCCGGGTGCTCCGCCCGGACGGCGTCTTCCTGGTCAACGTCACCGACCTGCCGCCGCTGGTGCACACCCGGGCCCAGGTGGCCACGCTGCGGGCGGTCTTCGCCGACGTCTGCCTGGTCGCCGACCGGCGGATGCTGCGCGGCCGGCGGTACGGCAACCTGGTGCTCGCCGCGGCCACCCGCCCTGACCGGCTGCCGGTACGCCGGCTCGTCGCCCGGGCCGCCGGTGATCCGGTGCCGGGCGGCGTGCTGCACGGGGCGACCCTGGACGCCTTCGTCGCCGGCACCCGGCCGGCCACCGATGCCACCCTCGCCGAGCGCTGACCGGCGGGTTTCCACCGGTGCCGGGCGGGTAGCCGCGCCGGATGAGCAGAGCCGACGACCGGTCCACCGCCCGCCGGGCGCTGATCGTGATCGGTCTGGTGCTCGCCACGCTGCTCGGGCTGGCGCTGGTCTGGGCCACCCGGCGGGTGCTGGTCTGGGGCCTCGTCGCGGCGTTCTTCGCGGTGGCCCTGAACCCCCTGGTCAACCGGGTGGAACGGCGGCTGGTCCGGCGCCGGGCACTGGCCACCCTGCTGGTCTTCCTGGCCACCTTCGTGCTGCTGGCCGCGCTGGGCGCGATGATCGTGCTGCCGCTGGCCGACGAGCTGGGCCGGTTCGCCGACCGGGCGCCGGAGCTGCTCCGCGAGGCGCGCGCCGGGCGGGGACCGCTCGGCGAGGTGCTCAACCGGTTCCACCTGCTCCGGTACGCCGACACCCACGCGGACCAGATCGAGCGCTACGGCTCCCGGCTCGGGCAGCCCGCGGTCGGGGTGCTCCGGGGCGTGCTCGAGATCGTCGCGGCGGTGCTCACCGTGGTGGTGCTGGCCTACCTGATGGTGCTGGAGGCGCCGAAGATCATCGCCGGCACGCTCCAGCTCATCGGCGACGGTGCGGCGGAGCGGCTGCGGCGCATCGGCCGGGACTCGTCCCGGATCATCACCGGCTACCTGAGCGGCAACCTGCTGATCAGCGTCATCTGCGGCGGCCTGACGTTCGCGGTGCTCTTCCTCGTCGGGGTGCCGTTCGCCGGGGTGATCGCCCTGGTGGTCGCGCTGGCCGACCTGGTGCCGCTGGTCGGGGCCACCATCGGGGCCATCGTCGCGGCCGGGGCCGGGTTCCTGCACTCCCCCACCGCCGGCGTGGTGGTGCTGGTCTTCTTCGTGGTCTACCAGCAGGTCGAGAACCACCTGCTGCAACCGGTCATCATGGCCCGCGCGGTCCGGCTCAACCCGTTGACCGTCCTGGTGAGCGTGCTGCTCGCCGCCGAGCTGGCCGGCCTGGTGGGCGCCCTGCTGGCCATCCCGGTGGCCGGGATCGCGCAGGTCCTGCTGCGCGAGTTCGCCCGCGCCGGGCGGCAGGCCCTGGCCGTCCCGGCCGTCGCCGGCCCGGAAGGGCGTCCGGCCGGCGGCCACACTCCCGGAGACGGGAAGGCGCCACCGGCCGGCGGTTGATCCGCGCGGACCCGTTCAGCGGCGGTGCACCACCTCGGGCGACTCGCTCTCCAGCGGCACCGCGTTCGCCGGCACCAGGCCGAGCTGCACGGCCGGCCGGGGCAGGGCGGCGTCGAGCAGCCAGTCCGCGCCGACCCGGGCCCGGTTGCTCGGCATGGCATAGAGGTGGTAGCCGCGGGTGACCGCCTTGGCCGGCAGGCCGGCGAGCGGCACGTGCAGCGGGTTGGCCGCCGCTTCCTTGCCGCCCAGGTCGACCACCCAGCCCAGGTCACGGTGCTTGTACGACTTCCGGGTGCCCTGCCCGTAGGAGGCGGCGATGTTGCGCGCGGCGAGCTTGCCCTGCCGCTGCGCGTGCTGGGCGGTCATCGCGCACACCTGCCCGGGGCGGGTCGGATCGGGCACGGCCGCCGCGTCGCCGCAGGCGAACACCTCCGGGTAGCCGGGGACGTTGAGGTACTCGTCGGTCACGAGGCGCCCCTTCTCGGTGCGCAGCCCCAGCTCGGCCACGAACGGGTCCGGGCGCACCCCGACGCACCAGACCAGGCTGCACGTCGGGACGTACTCGCCGTCGGTGAGCAGCACCCCGTCCGGGGTGGCCTCGGAGACCGAGGTGCCCATACGCACGTCGACGCCGCGCCGGCGCAGCACCCGGTCGGCGGTGACGGAGAGGCGCTGGTCCAGCTCGGGCAGGACGCGCGGGGCCACGTCCAGCAGCATCCAGCGGGGGCGCACCTTGAGGTGGGGCCGCTGGGCCATCATCCGGTCGGTGAAGAGCTGCCCGTGCGCGGCCACCTCGGTGCCGGTGTAGCCCGCGCCGACCACCACGAACGTGGTCCGGGACCGCTGCTCGACCGGGTCCTCGGCCAGCTCGGCCAGCTCGAGCTGGCGGATCACGTGGTCATGCAGGTAGAGCGCCTCGGGCAGGCCGCGGAAGCCGTGCGCGTACTCGGTCACGCCGGGGATCGGCAGCAGCTTGTTGACGCTGCCGACGGAGAGCACCAGCCGGTCGTACGCGAGCTGGCCGTGGTCCCCCTCGGCGGAGCGGTAGCCGACCCAGCGGTTCTGCAGGTCGACCCGGTCCGCCTCGCCGATGACCACGCGGACGCCGTCGAGGGTGCCGGCCAGCGGCACGGAGATCCGGGTGGGCTCGACCACCCCGGCGGCGACCTCGGGCAGCAGCGGCAGGTAGAGGAAGTAGTCGGTCGTGTTCAGCAGGACGATCTCGGCCCGCTTGCCGGCCATCCGGCTCAACGCCTTCGCCGCGTGGTATCCGGCGAACCCGGCCCCCACGATCACCACACGAGGTTTCGTCATGCCTGCTGCCGTTCCCGTCGAGGACCCCGACAAACGTGGCCGTCAGCCGGGGGCGAGCCGGACGTACCCGGTCCGGCCGACCGCCTCGAGGTCCCAGCAGCGGCCGAACGCGCGGACCCGCTCGCTGGTGATCCGGCCCAGCTCCGGTGGGATGTCTGGGTCGATCTCCAGCCGCCCGTCCACGGGGTTCAGGTTGAGGATGGCCCGGACCAGGGCCAGCGGCGCGCCGGAGGCCCAGGCCTGCGGGCTGCAGGCGGTGGGGAACGGCACGGCGAAGATCGTCCCTTCCCGGACGGAGCCGCTGAGCGCCTCGGGGAGCCGGTAGCCGAACTGCTCGGCCGCGTCGAGCAGGGCCATGGTGATCCGGTTGGCCTCGGCCCGGTAGCCGTACCGGACCAGCCCGAGGGCCGCGATCGAGTTGTCGTGCGGCCAGACGGTGCCGGCGTGGTAGCCGAGGGCGTTGAACAGGCGGTCCTCACGGGACAGGGTGCGGATGCCCCAGCCGGAGAACATGTCCTCGTGCATGAGCTGGCGCACCACCGCCCCGGCGCGCTCCGGTGGGACGATGCCGCTCCACAGCAGGTGTCCCATGTTGGAGGTCTTCGAGTCGATCGGGGTCTTGTCGCCGTCCAGGCCGACCGCGTAGAAGCCGCCCCGCTCGTCGAGCCAGAAGTCCCGGTTGAACCGCTCGTGCAGCCGGGCCGCGTCCGCGCGCAGCCGGGCGGCCAGCGGCGGGTCGGCCAGCGGGCCGTCGGCCAGCTCCGCCAGGCGCAGCTTCGCGTCGTAGGTGTAGCCCTGGATCTCGCTGCTGGCGATCGGCAGCACCGGGATGCGGCCGTCGGAGAAGCTGACCCCGTCCGGGGAGTCCCGCCAGCACAGGTTGCCCAGCCCCTCCGGCGAGCGGGTGGCGTACTCGACGTAGCCGTCGCCGTCCCGGTCGCCGTAGTCGTCGATCCAGTGCAGCGCGGCGAGCGCGTGCCCGCGCAGGAGGCGGACGAGGTCGTCGTCGCGGCTCCACCGCCAGTACTCCGACAGCAGGATCAACCAGAGCTGGGTGGCGTCCGCCGTGCCGTAGTACGGGGTGAACGGCTTGACGCCGGTGCGGGCCAGCTCGCCGCTGCGCACCTCGTGGAGGATCCGGCCGGGTTCCTCGTCGGTGAAGTCGTCGCAGCGGGTGCCCTGCAGCCGGGCGAGCGCCAGCAGCGCACCGCGGGCCAGGGACGGGCCCGCCGCCAGCGTCTGGTACGCGGTGATCAGCGTGTCCCGGCCGAAAACCGTCAGGAACCAGGGCAGCCCCGCCCCGGGCAGCATGATCCGCTGTCCCTTGACCTCCAGGTCGAGGCGCAGCGCGGACAGGTCGTAACGGGACTTGCGGGTGACCCGTTCCAGCACCGGGTTGTCGGAGTCCAGGATCGCCCGGCTCTCGGTCCAGCGCCGCAGCGGGTCGTCGGCCCGGCCGTGCAGCACGTCGCCGATGTCGCCGCGCACCGGCTCCACCACGCCCGGCCCGGGCGGCAGCGGCACCTCCAGGTCGACCCGCCACTCCTGCCGGGGCTGCAGTTCGACCTCCCAGACCAGTTCGTCGCCCTCCACCCGGTCCGGCGGCACCGAGCAGCGCACGTCGGTGCGGGCCCGGAAGCCGTTGCGCTCATACCGGAAGGACAGCGCCGCGCCGTCGGCGCCGTGCCGGCGCACGGTGTCGGCCGACCGGTCGGGTACTCCGGACTTGACCTCGAAGAGGTCGGCGAAGTCGGCCGCGACGGCGAGCCGCAGCTCGACCCGCGCCGGTTCGGTCCGGTAGGACATCAGCTCGATCCGCTCCTGGAAGCTCTCCCCGACGAACCGCAACCGCCGCGCGCCGAGGCTGTTCGGCGGCAGACCGGGCAGCTCGGGATTGGTGAGCACGAACTGCGCCGAGTAGTGGTCGACGGTCTGCGAGCGCAGCGCCAGGAACGCGCCGCCGTTGACCGTGAGCATCCAGCTGCTGAGCAGGCGGGTGTCGAGGTGAACCAGCCCGCCGATGCTGCCGGAAGGCACGTCCCCGCACCGGTCGGAGTACAGAAACGACGGGCCGCTGAGCACCGCGATCGAGTCGGGGCCCAGCTCCGGCGGGACGGCCCGCTGGTCGGCGGTCTGGCTGGCGGCGACGAGACCGGGCATCGGATCGGCGGGAGTCGGACGTGCGACGGCCATGCCTCCCACCGTAGGAGCGGTGATCACGCAGCGTCATCACCCACTCCGGGTGAACACTCCATCCGCGGTCGCCTATATGGACAAGTGTCACCATCAGGGGCGAGGATGCCCAGATGGGAACCCACGAGACCGCCGGGGGTCGGCCCACGAGGTCCACCCGGCGCACCTTCCTCACCGCCTCCGCCGCCGCCACCGCCGCCACCGTCGCCGCTCCGCTGACCGCCACGCCGGCCGCCGCCGGCGGCACCGACGCGCCGCCCGGCCCGGGGCGCCCCGCCCGGCCGCAGCCTCCGGGCCGGGAGCTGACCGCGCTGCTGCGCGAGATCGACCGGGACCGGATCGAGGCCACCGTCCGCCGGCTCGCCGCGTTCGGCACCCGGCACACGCTCTCGGACCAGGACGATCCGGTACGCGGCATCGGCGCCGCCCGGGACTGGATCCACGCCCAGCTCACCGGGTTCGCCGCCGCCTCCGGTGGCCGGATGACCGTCGCACTCCAGTCGTACGTGCAGCCGCCCGCCTCCCGGATCCCGACTCCCACCACCATCACGAACGTGGTGGCCACCCTGCGCGGCGACACCGCTCCGGACCGGGTCTACGTGATCACCGGCCACTACGACTCGCGGGCCACCGATGTCATGGACGCGGTCAGCGACGCTCCGGGCGCCGACGACGACGCCTCCGGCGTGGCCGTCGTGATGGAACTGGCCCGGGTGCTGGCCTCCCGGCGCACCGAGGCCACCATCGTCCTCGCCGCGGTGGCCGGCGAGGAGCAGGGGCTGTACGGCTCGGCGTACCTGGCCGGGCAGCTCAAGGCGGCCGGGGTGGACGTCCAGGGGATGTTCAGCAACGACATCGTCGGGAGTAGCACCGCCGACGACGGCACCCGCGACCCGCGCGTCGTCCGGCTCTTCGCCGAGGGTGTGCCGACGTCCGAGACCCCGGCCGAGGCGAGCGTGCGGCAGTCCGTCGGCGGCGAGAACGACTCGCCGTCCCGGCAGCTGGCCCGGTTCGTGTCCGACGTGGCGGACAACGGCGCGACCGGAATGCGGGTCCGGGTGATCTACCGCCGGGACCGCTACCTGCGCGGCAGCGACCACATCTCGTTCCTGCGCGAGGGCTGGCCGGCCGGGCGCTTCACCGAGCCGAACGAGGACTTCGCCCACCAGCACCAGGACGTCCGGGTGGTCGACGGCGTCCAGTACGGCGACCTGCCGGAGTTCTGCGACTTCGACTACATCACCCGGGTGGCCCGGGTGAACGGCGCGACGCTCTGGTCCCTGGCACAGGCGCCGGGCACCCCGAAGGGGGTCACCGTCGTCACCACGAACCTGACCAACGACACCACCCTGCGCTGGCAGCGCGGCACCGAACCGGACCTCGCCGGCTACGAGGTGGTGTGGCGGGAGACCACCGCCGCCGAGTGGCAGAAGGTGCTGCCGGTGGGCGACGTCACCGAGGTGACGATCGACCTGTCGAAGGACAACGTGTTCTTCGGCGTCCGGGCGGTGGACCGGGCCGGGCACCGCAGCCCGGTGGCGTTCCCGAAGCCGGGCAGCTGACCCACCGTGCGGCAATCGAACAAGGCCGGTGGGCGGCCGCCGTTCGGCGGCCGCCCACCGCGCCGTCAGTCCCGCCCGGGCTCCGGCGCGGTGATCGCCCAGCGCTCGTGGTCCCGCCAGGCGCCGTCGACGAACAGGTAGTCCGGCGAGAAGCCCTCCTGCCGGAACCCGAGCCGGCGGGCCAGCTTCTTCGACGGCTCGTTGCCCGGCTGGATGTTCGCCTCCAGGCGGTGCAGCCCCAGCGCGGTGAACGCGTGCTCGATCACCAGCCGGACCCCGGCCGAGGCGTGCCCGGTGCCGGCGTACGGCCGGAAGGCGGCGTAGCCGAGGTAACCGCCGCGCAGCGCGCCCATGACGATGCCGCTGATGTTCGCGTACCCGGCGATCTCGCCGGTGGCCCGGTCGCAGAACAGGTACCCGGAGCTGCCCCGCCCCCGGATCTTGCGCAGGTAGGCGGCGTACCGCTCGGCGTCGTCGGGCGCGGTGAGCCACGGATGGTGCAGGTCGTGACTGCGCCGGGCGGCGGCCACGAACTCCGCCTCGTCGGCGGGGCGGGGACGGCGGATCGCGACGCGGCCGTCGCTGCGGAGGTACCTCACGGCCAGCCACTCTCGGTCACCCGCCCGCCCGCTGTCCAATCGGGGTCGCGCCACCCGCCGGCCTGCCCTAGCGTGGCACCCGAGGACGGGAGGTCGATCATGAGGACTGCTCCACTCGGCACGGTGCTGGTTTCCGCTTCGCCGGTGGGCGACCCGGTGTCCTGACCTGACCGGCGCGGCCTCCGCGCCCGCCCGGCGCTGTCGCCGGGCCCGACACCGCCACCCGCACCGCGAAGCGATCCGGTGATCCGCCCCGCGCGGGTCCCGACATCCCGGCGTGCCCGCACGCCACCACATCGCTTCCGAGGGAGTTCCTCGTGTTTCCGGACGACCCGTCCGGGTGCCGCGTCGCACCCGGACCGCGTACCCCTGCCCGGTGGCCGGCATGACGGCCACCCTTCCCGCCGGCCGGCTCGGCCCCGACTTCCGCCGGCTCTGGACCGCCTCCGCCGTCTCCAACCTCGGTGACGGTGTCACCCTGGTGGCCGCGCCGCTGCTGGTCGCCTCGCTCACCCCGGACCCGGCGGCGGTGGCCGCCGCGGCGCTCGCCCCGCAACTGCCGTGGCTGCTCCTCGCCCTGGTCAGCGGGGCGCTCGTGGACCGGCTCGACCGCCGCCGGCTGATCGTCGCGGTCAACCTGGGCCGGGCCCTGGTGCTGGCCGCGCTGGCCGGGGCCGTGCTCGCCGGGGTGGCCACCGTGCCCCTGGTCTGCCTCGCCTTCTTCCTCACCGGCATCGGCGAGACCCTCGCCGACACGGCGGCCGGGGCCCTCCTGCCCTCGGTGGTGCCCGCCGACCGCCTGGAGCAGGCCAACAGCCGGCTCGCCGCCACCTTCGTGATCGGCAACCAGTTCGTGGCCAAGCCGTTCGGGGCGTACCTCTTCGTGTGCGCGGCCGCGCTGCCGTTCGGGTTCGACGCGGCCACCTTCGGGCTGGCCGCGCTGCTGCTGGCCCTGCTGCGCTGGCGACCCGTCCCGTCCGCGACACCGCCGGCGCCCGCGGCTCCGCGCCGGTCGCTGCGGGTCGACGTGGCGGAGGGCGTACGCGCGCTCTGGGCCGTGCCGGTGCTGCGCACCCTGGCCGGTTGCATCGCCGTCATGAACGTCGCCTTCTGCGCCGCGTTCGCCGCCTTCGTGCTCTACGCCCGCCAGCGGCTCGGCCTCGCCGAGGTCGGGTACGGCCTGCTGCTGACCGCCTCCGCGCTCGGCGGGCTGGCCGGCAGCGCGCTGGCCACCCGGCTGCGGTCCCGGTTCGGCACGCCCGCGCTGCTGCGGGCCGGGCTGCTGATCGAGATCGGGCTTCAGCTGGTGCTGGCCGGCACCCGGAATCCGGTGGTCGCGGGCTCGGCGCTGGCCGTGTGGGGCGGGCACGCCATGGTCTGGGGCGTGCTCGTGGTGTCGCTGCGGCAGCGCCTCGTGCCGGACCGGCTGCGCGGCCGGGTGACCAGCGTCTACGCCCTGGCCGACCTGGGCGGGGCCGCACTGGGCACCGCCGCGGGTGGTGTCCTGGCCCGGGCGACGGGGAGCCTCCTGGCGCCGTTCTGGCTGGCCGCGGCGGCGCTCGCGGTGCTCACCGCGCTGTCCTGGCGCCGGCTGGGCGACACCGGCCGCTGATCCGCGCCGGTGGGGAGGCCGTCCGGTCTCCCCACCGGCGCCCCCAACCGCCTCCTGTAGGTCACCTTGCCGTCATGTCGGCGTAGCCGCGCCGACCGATGCCTCCGCCAGCGTGGTGTCGCGCCGGAGAGGCCGGCCGACCAGCGGAGGACCAGCAGTGGCACACGAGGAGGCGACACCGCCGCGCCGCGGCCGGATCGTCATGCTCGTCGACAACAAGGTCGAGGGCGACTCCCGGGTGCAGAAGATCGCCCGGTCCGCCGCCGAGGCCGGCTGGGACGTGACCCTGCTCGGCCGCTCCCCCGACGGCGCCGAGCGGAGCTGGCGGCTGGGCGCCGCCGAGGTGCGGCTGCTGCCGATGCCGGAGCCGCTGCACCGCCGCCGGCACGAGTTCCGCCGCTCGCTGCGCTGGCCGCTGGCGTACCGGTCGGACGGCATCGCCGAGCACCGCGCCCAGTGGGTCCGGGCCTGGCGGGCGGACCTGGCCGTCCGCGCCGCCCTGGTGACGCGACGCGCGGCCGACGGCGAGCTGGCCGGCGCCCGGCTGGGACGGGCCCGGCGCGCGCTGCGCCGGCGGGAGGTCGCCGCCCGGCTGCTCGACCGCTGGGTGTGGCTGCGCACGAAGATGATGAACAGGGTCCGGTACGGCCGCCGCTTCCGCAGCCCGTGGGACCGGGCTTACACGCTGTTCTGGCAGCTCGTCCAGGGTGACCGGGCGTGGCGGCGGCTGGAGCCGGGGCTCTGGGACTACGAGCTGGCCTACGGCGCCGAGGTGGACCGGCTGCGCCCGGACCTGATCCACGCGCACGACTTCCGGATGCTCGGCGTCGGCGCCCGCGCCAAGATCCGCGCCGCGGGCCAGGGCCGCCGGGTCGCGCTGGTCTGGGACGCCCACGAGTTCCTGCCCGGGATCAAGCCGTGGCGGGACCACGCCCGCTGGCTGCCCGCCCACCGGGCGCACGAGCGGGAGTACGCCCCGTACGCCGACACGGTGCTCACCGTCTCGGCGGACCTGGCCGAGCTGCTGCGCCGCGAGCACCGGCTCGCCGAGGCGCCGGGCGTGCTGCTCAACGCCCCCGCCGACGACCACCGCCCGGCCGACGACGCGCCGCCGCCGGACCTGCGGGCCGAGTGCGGGATCGCCCCCGACGTGCCGCTGCTGGTCTACAGCGGCGCGGCGGCCCCGCAGCGCGGGCTGGACACCCTGGTCGAGGCCCTGCCCCGGCTGCCCGGCGCGCACCTCGCGCTGGTGGTGAACCCGGCGCTGCGCTACGTCGAGCGGCTCGCCGAGCGGGCCGCCCGGCTCGGTGTCGCCGACCGGCTGCACGTGCTGCCGTACGTGCCGCACTGGCAGGTGGTGCCGTTCCTGTCCGGCGCGGACGTCGGGGTGATCCCGATCCACCGCTGGCCGAACCACGAGATCGCCCTGATCACCAAGTTCTTCGAGTACGCGCACGCCCGGCTGCCGGTGGTGGTCAGCGACGTGCGGACCATGGCGGCCACGGTGCGGGAGACCGGCCAGGGCGAGGTGTTCCGGGCCGGCGACGTCGACGACCTCGTCCGCGCGGTGACCGCCGTGCTGGCCGACCCCGCCCGGCACCGCGCCGCGTACGACCGGCCGGGCCTGCTCGCCGCCTGGACGTGGTCGGCCCAGGCCGAGGTGCTGGAGGCGGCGTACCGCCGGCTGCTGCCCGAGGTTCCATCCCCGCCCGACACGGACACGCCCGAATCGTCGACTCCCCGAGGAGCGCTCCGGTGCCCACCCCAGACGTGAGCGTCGTCATCCCGGTCTACAACACCCGGCCCTACCTGCGGTCCTGCCTGGACTCGCTGCTGCGCCAGACGATCGGCCGGGACCGGCTGGAGATCGTGGCGGTGGACGACGGCTCGACCGACGGCAGCGGCCGGCTGCTGGACCGGCTCGCCGCCCGCCATCCCGACACCGTGAAGGTGCTGCACCAGGCCAACTCCGGCGGCCCGGCCGCGCCCTGCAACCGGGGCCTCGAGGTGGCCACCGGCCGGTACGTCTTCTTCCTCGGCTCGGACGACCACCTCGGCCCGGAGGCCCTCGAACGGCTCGTCGCCGCCGCGGACCGGTACGGCTCGGACGTCGTGCTCGGCAAGGTGGTCGGGGTCAACGGGCGGCACGTCTTCTCCGACGTCTTCGCCGCCGGCAACGCGGTCGACGTGAGCCTGTTCGACTCCGCGCTGCCCTGGTCGCTGGCGAACACCAAGCTGTTCCGGCGGGACCTCGTGGACCGGCTCGGGCTGCGCTTCCCCGAGGACATGCCGGTGCTCAGCGACCAGCCGTTCACCCTGGCCGCCTGCTATCACGCCCGGCGGATCTCGGTGCTCGCCGACTACGACTACTACCACGCGGTGCGCCGCCTGGACGCCCGCAACATCACCTACCACAGCCGGGTCGACCAGCGCCTGGTCAGTGTGGAGCGGCTGTTCGCGTTCGTGGCCGGGCTGATCCCGGCCGGCCCCCGGCGGGACGCGGTGCTGCGCCGGCACGTCGGGCTGGAGCTGGCCAACCTGGTCGGCGACGACTTCCGCCGCCTGGACCGCGCCGCGCAGGAGCGGGTGCACGCGGTGGTCCGCCGCCTCGTGGAGCGGTACGTCACGGACGGGCTCCGCAGCCGGCTCGACATCGAAGCCCGCCTGCGGCTGGGCGCGGTGACCGCCGGAGGCGTCGACGAGCTGCTGGCGATCATCGACCAGGACGCCGAGCGGGGTGTCCCGGCCACGGTGGTCGCGGACGGCCGCTGGCACGCCGGCTACCCGGGCGCGCCGGCCGCCTGGACCGACGTCACCGAGGTACGCGCCGACTGGCTGGCCCGGCTCGACACCGTGACGGTGAGCTGGGCGGACGCACACACCCTCGCGGTGACCACCCGCAGCCCGTACCCCCGTTTCGCCGCGGAGGCGGGGCCGGTGCGGCTGGTGGCCGGCCCGGTCGCCGGCACCACCCTGCTGGACGCCACCGACCCGACCGGCCGGACCGTGCGGACCGACTTCCCGGTCGACCGGCTCCTCGCCGGCAGCGCGGCCAGCGGCCAGCGCCACCCGGTGCGGGCGGAGGTCGACGGTGGCCACGGCAGGGGCAGCGCCCCGGTCCGCGCGCCCCGGCTCGCCGCCGGCCGCCCCCGGCTGCTGCGCCAGGGCGCCCGCCTGTACGGGGTGGCCGCGACCGTCGACCCGCGCAACGGCCAGCTCGTGCTGTCGGTGGTTCCGGTGACGGCCGGGCAGCTGGTCAGCCGGCTGCGCCGGCGGTGGCGGCGGAGCGCGCCGGCCGTCGCCCGCCCGGTGCCCGCCCCGGCGCCGGCCCGGCCGGCGGGCGCGCCGGCGCCCCTCAACCCGACGAACCACGCCGAACCCAGCCCCGTGCAGGTGGGCCAGCTCACCGTCACGTCCTGACGTTCGGGGCGCCCCGCCGGGTCAAAGCGGGCGGGGGTGGGGTTGGTCGAGGGGCATGGGGATCTGGAGGTAGGTGGTGCCGCGCAGGTCGAGCCAGGCCTGGTCGGGGGCGCGGACCAGGCGCACCATCACCTCGGTGCAGGCCGGGCAGCGTCCGATCAGGCCGGGCGCGTGCGAGTAGACGTGCAGCCCCGCCATCGGGCCGGTCATGCCGCAGTGGTCGCAGCGCCCGATGGCGGAACTCAGGTCGACCGCGAAGACTTCGCGCAGCGGCCCGTCGAGCATGTTGCCGTCCACGTAGGACATGTCGGTCATGCGCTCTCCTCGGGTGGTCAGCCGGTCGGGCCGAACCGCTCGGTCTTCACCCGCCGGGTCGGGTGGCCCAACCCCACCAGCAGGTCCGCCACGGTCTCCACGAAACCGGTGGGGCCGCAGACATAGCAGAGCGGCTCCAGGTCGGGCGGCCAGCCGTGGGTGTTCACGTCGGCCACGCCGATCCGGTGCGGCTCGCCCCGCCAGCCCTCCGGCGCCGCGCGGGTGTAGACGTACGCGACGTCGAGGCCCTGGTCGTCGCGCGTGCGGCGGCGCAGTTCGTCGGCGTAGAAGACGTCGTCGGGGGTGCGTACCGAGTAGATGAGGCGGAACGGCGCCCGGCTGCCGGCGGCCCGCCGGGCCCGGACCATCGCCATGAGCGGCACCACCCCGGAGCCGCCGCCCACCAGCAGCACCGGCGCGGTCTCGTCGGAGCGCCAGACGAACCACCCGCCGATCGGCCCGCGCACCTCCACCGGGTCGCCCTCGGCGTAGGTGTCGATGAGGTACGGCGACACCTCCCCGTCGGGCACCCGCTGCACGGTGACCACGATCCGCTCCCCCTCGGCCGGCCCGGCCAGGGAGTAGGAGCGGGCCGCCTGGTAGCCGTCGGCGGCGGTGAGCCGGATGTCGACGTGCTGCCCCGGCACGTGCCCCGGCCAGCCGGGGACGTCCAGCACGAGGGTCTGCGCGCTCGGCGTCTCGACCCGCCGCTCCACGAGCCGGGCGACCCGCCAGGTCAGCGCGGCGGCCACCTCAGTCGCCCTGGTAGCGCTGCTCGCGCCACGGGTCGCCGTAGTCGTGGTAGCCGGCGGTCTCCCAGAAGCCGGGCTGGTCGTCGGTGAGCAGCCGGACACCACGGACCCACTTGGCCGACTTCCAGAAGTAGAGGTGCGGCACGAGCAGCCGGGCCGGGCCGCCGTGCTCGGCCGGGAGCGGGCCGCCGTCGTAGGTGTGCGCCACCCAGGCCCGGCCGCCGCGCAGGTCGTCCAGCGGCAGGTTGGTGGTGTAGCCGCCGTAGGAGTGGACCAGGGCGTACCGGGCGGCCGTGTCGACGCCGTCGAGCAAGGTGTCCAGCGAGACCCCCTGCCAGTCGGTGCCCAGCTTGGACCAGTGGGTGACGCAGTGGATGTCCACGTGCGGCGTCTCCTGCGGCAGGCCCATCAGCTCGTCCCAGGACCAGCGGTACTCGGCGCCGTTCTCGGCGGTGAGCACGAACTCCCAGGTGTCCAGCGGCACCCGGGGCGTCGGCCCGGCGGAGAGCACCGGGAAGTCCTCGGTGAGGTACTGCCCCGGTGGCAGGGCCGGTTCGGCCGTACGGGGCCGGCCCTGAAAGCCCGGCGACACGATTCCCACGCGTCAGTCGTACCACCTGGGGTGGGGTCGGGGCGACGGGTTCGGCCGGGAGCCGCCGCGCCGGGTGACCGGCGCGGCGGCCGGGTCACCGCCGCTCGGCGACGACCGACCGCTCCCCGGGGGTGCGGTCGCGGGTGGCGCGCAGGCTGGTCAGGGTGACGATCACCAGGACACCGATGATGACGCCGAGCGAGGCGAGGGTGGGGATCTGCGGCACCCCGGGCCAGATGCCGTGCGCCCAGTGCAGGCCCAGCTTGAGGCCGATGAAGGCGAGGATGGCGGCCAGGCCGTAGCTGAGGTGCACGAGGCGGCTCAGGGCGGCGTGCAGGACGAAGTAGAGCGCCCGCAGGCCGAGCAGGGCGAAGGCGTTGGTGGCGAAGACCAGGTAGGGGTCCTCGGTGATGCCGTAGACGGCGGGCACCGAGTCGACGGCGAAGACCACGTCGGTGGCGAGCACCGCGACCACCACGAGGGCGAACGGGGTGAGCGCCCGCCGGCCGTGCTGCCGGATGGTCATCTTCGGACCGTGGTACTCGTCGACCACCGGCATGACCTTGCGCAGCAGCCGGACCGACCGCATCTTGTCGATGTCGACCTCCTGCTCGTGCCCGGTGAGGGCGTCGCGCAGCAGCTTGACCGCGGTGGCGATCAGGATGAGGGCGAACAGCAGGAAGGCGAAGTCGAGGGTCTGCAGGGCGGCGGCGCCCAGGGCGATGAAGACCGCGCGCAGCACCAGCGCGCCGGCGATGCCGTAGAGCAGCACCCGCTGGGCCAGCACGGCGGGCACCGCGAACGCGGCCAGCAGCAGCATGAAGACGAAGAGGTTGTCGACCGAGAGCGACTTCTCCACCAGGTAACCGGTGAGATATTGCACGCCCTGCTCGGACCCGTAGCGGCCCCACACCCAGCCGCCGAAGGCCAGCGGCAGGGCGATGTAGAAGGCCGACCAGCCCAGCGCCTCCTTGAGGGAGACCTCGTGCGGCCGCCGGGTGACCAGGAAGTCGAGCACCAGCAGCGCCAGCACGCCCGCGATGGTCACCGCCCAGAGAGTGGGGGTGCCGACCGACGACAGCTCGGCAGCGGACAGGTACGACAACTCGGTCATGGAGCCTCCTCGAACACGGTGCCATGTCCGAGGTCTCCTTCACCCACCCATGGTGGGCAACCACCCGAGGCGCGCCCGGGGCCCGCCGTACTGACCGGAATGGTTCGTGGGAAGTACTCCCCTCGCGGCTCCAAGGTTAGGGCAACCTCAACCCGCACGCCAAGTTTCGACGCCGATGATTGCCCTGGTCAACCGCTGTGCGGGGCGGTGGGGCGTGGTGCCCGGGCCACCCGGGCCCTATGGTGACGCGATGAACAACGGGCCGCTGACCGGCGTACGGGTGATCGAGCTGGCCGGCATCGGGCCCGGGCCGTTCGCCGCCATGATGCTCGCCGACCTCGGCGCGGACGTGGTGCGGGTGGACCGGATCGGCGGCGGCGGCTTCGGCGACATCCCGGGCGACCTGCTGAACCGCAACCGCCGCTCGCTCGCCGTCGACCTCAAGACGCCCGAGGGACGCGAGCTGGTGCTGGCGCTGGTCGCCGGTGCGGACGCGCTGGTCGAGGGCTTCCGGCCCGGCGTCACCGAGCGGCTCGGCCTCGGCCCGGACGACTGCCACGCCATCAACCCCAAACTGGTGTACGGGCGGATGACCGGCTGGGGGCAGGACGGCCCGCTCGCCCACACGGCCGGCCACGACATCGACTACCTGGCGCTGACCGGCGCGCTGCACGGCGTCGGCCGGGCCGGCGAACGCCCCGTGCCGCCCATGAACCTGCTCGGCGACTTCGGCGGCGGCGGGATGATGCTGGCCCTCGGCGTCGTGGCGGCGCTGTACGCGGTCCGCGCCGGCGCCCCCGGCCAGGTGGTCGACGCCGCGATCGTGGACGGCGTGTCGGTGCTGGCCACCCAGATCCACGCGCTGCGCCACGTCGGCATGTGGCAGGACCCGCGCGGGGTGAACCTGCTCGACGGCGGCGCACCCTTCTACGACACGTACGAGTGCGCCGACGGGCGGCACCTCGCCGTGGGCGCCCTGGAGCCACGGTTCTACGACGAGCTGGTCCGGCTCACCGGCTTCCCGCTCGACGGCGACGAGGCCCCCGACCGGCACGACCCGGCGAACTGGCCGGCGCTGCGGTCGGCCTGGGCCCGGCTGTTCCGCACCCGCACCCGGGACGAGTGGGCCGCGCTGCTGGCCGGCTCGGACGCCTGCGCGGCGCCCGTGCTCGACTGGGCCGAGGCCCCGGAGCACCCGCACCTGGCCGCCCGGGAGGTCTTCGTCGCGCCCGACGGGGTCCCCCAGCCGGCCCCCGCGCCGCGCTTCTCGGCCACCCCCACCTCCGTACGCCGGCCGCCGCCCCGACCGGGTGAGCACACCGACGAGCTGCTGGCCGAGGCCGGTCTCGACGCGGAACGGATCGCCGCCCTGCGCGCCGCCGGCACGGTCGCCTGACCGCTCACCCGGCGCCGCACCCGAGCCGGCTCGGCGTCAGCGGCGGGCCGCGGCGGGCGCCAGCGCCGGCTCCACCATGTCCCGGAAGTCGCGCGGCAACTGGACCACCACGTCCTGGAACTCCCCACTGGTGATCGCCTCGCGCAGGGTGCAGAACACGGCGCGCACCCCGTCGCGGGCGGTGTTCTCGTCGACGCCGGCGCGCACGGACACCCGGGCGACGAACTCGGCCGCCCCGAAGCGGTCGGCCGCCTCGGCCCGGGGGTCCGGCTTGAGCAGCCCCTGGAGGGGCTTCGGCAGCTGGGCGGCGAGATCCAGCACCTCGCCGCCGGTCAAGCGGTCGGTGAGCGTCGCCAGCGTGGCCCGCGTCAGCTCCGCCGCCCGCTCCTGGGACCCTCCGGTACGCCGCGCCACCCGGCCGACGAAGGTGAGGTAGTGCATGGGTGGTACTCCCTTCGGTGCTCAGCACCGCGCGGCTACCCGTCCCGGCGGCGCGGAAACCGCGGCGGATTTCCACCGGTCCCGGGCGTGACCCGCGGTCCGGCGGGTAACCGCCGCCGGTCGTGACCGCAACTACAGGCGCGAGGAGCCCCACCCATGGCGAGTTACACCGACGTCCTCGAGTATCTGTCCGCGCTGGACTACCCGGCCGGCAAGGACGACGTCATCCAGGAGGCCGAACGGGAGGGCGCGCCGCCGGAGGTGTTGAAGGCGCTGCGGGCGCTGCCGCCGGTGGACTACGCCAACGGCACCGAGGTGGCCCGCTCGGCGGGCATCGACGCCGCCCCCGAGGTGGGTCGCTCGCAGCGCGCGGCGCAGGCCCGGGACCGCCACCCGCGGGTCTCGCAGCACCTGCGCGGCATCTGACCCCGTTCGGTGCCGCGTTGGACGGCCGGCCGGGTCCACGGGCACGTGCCGGCGGCGCTCCAGCTGGCGGTGATGGTGCTGGTCGGCGGCGTCGCCGCCGGTGCCGCCGCCGTCATGCTCGGGCCGTCACTCGTCCCGCTGGTGGGGTGGGACGCGGCCGCGCTGAGCTGGCTGGCTCTGCAGTGGGGACGGCTGTCCCGGCTGGACGCCGAGCGGACCGCGCGGTTGGCGAAGCTGGAGGACCCCAACCGGCCGACCCGGGACGCCCTGCTGCTGGCCGCCTGCCTGGCCAGCCTGCTCGCGGTCGGCCTGGTGCTGACCACCGCGCACACCGTCCGGCCCGGACTGCTCCGGGACCTCTACGGTGCTCTCGGCGTGCTGAGCATCGTGGTCTCCTGGTTCGTGGTGCACACCGTCTTCACCACGCGGTACGCCCGGCTGTACTACAGCGGTGAGCCGGGCGGGATCAACTTCCACCAGGAGGAGCCGCCCTGCTTCTCCGACTTCGCGTACGTGGGCTTCACGGTCGGCGCGACCTTCCAGGTCTCCGACACCGACCTGTGCAGCTCAGAGATGCGCCGCACGGCGCTGCGGCACGTGCTGCTGTCGTATCTGTTCGGTGCGGTCATCATCGCCGCCACGGTGAACCTGCTCGCCAGCCTCGCGCAGTGAGCCTTGCCCCAGTGCCCGTCTGGGAACCCCGGCGACAGGCGGGCGCCCCGGGTCACGAACCGCGACCTGGGGCGCCACGCAGCACCTGTCCCCGCCGGTCCGCGCCCGAACCGGGTCGCGACCGACAGGCGGTGGATGTTCGCCCGAACCGGGCGGGCATCGCTGCCACGATCATCATACGACGGGGCATCAGCCGAACGGGTGAGTATCGCGAAATTGTGGCCCGTGGCACGTCCCGGTCACCTGGTCACCTCGGCGTACCGCTTCTCCAGGTCCACCCGGGCCAGCGCCCCGACCAGCCAGGCCAGCCGCTCCGATTCGCCGCTCCCGGCCAGCCCGGCCAGGTCGTCGGCGGAGCGGCCCAGCCCCAGCCGGCGGGCCGCCGCGAGCGCCCGCCGGTCGGCCACCGGCGCCACCTCGCGCCACACCGCCTGCGCCTCGCGCAGGAAGAGGTCCACAACCTCGTCGTCCACTCCGGGCAGCCCGGTCAGCAACCGCCGCTCCCGGCCCGGATCCTGGTGCGCCTCGGTGCGCAGCCGGCGCAGGTCGCCCCGGTACGCGTCCACCACGTTCTGCGCCAGATCCCCGAGCGTGGCGGCGAGCGCGTCCACGTCGCCACGCTGCCCCGCGGCGCGCAGCACGCGGACCCGGTCGGCGTGCAACGAGCGGGCCAGCCGGGCGGCGCTGTCCCAGCCGGCGTCCCGCAACCCCGTCGCCGCGTCGATCGCCTTGTGGAAGTCGCCCCGCCGACTGAGCAGAACGGACAGGTAGAGCACCTGGAACAGCTGGGACGGGTTGTTCGTGACCCGGAACCCGTAGCGTTCGGCGAACCCCCGCCCGTCCCCGGCGAGCCGGCGGACCAGCCGCTTCTTGTCCTCGACACTGGAAATCGCACTGGTGGTGGGCATGCCCGCCGTCTACCCGGGGCGGGCCGGGGCATTCAGCCGAGCGTGCCGCCGCGCCGGTCCCGCGCCTTGAGCCGGGTGGTGGGCAGCGCCGGGGCGGGCAGCGGAGGCGCCGCGTCGTCGGCGACCGTGCCGAACCGCCGGCCCGCCATCCAGTCCTCGCGGGCGGCCGCCACCTCCTCGTGCGACCGGCCGACGAAGTTCCACCACATCACCAGCGGCTCCTCGAACGGCGTGCCGCCGAGCAGCAGCAGCCGGCTGCCCGGGGCGGCCCGCAGGGTCAGCGCGTCCCGGCCGGCGCCCAGGTAGAGCAACGCGCCGGGGGCGAAGGCCACCCCGTCCACCTCGGCGGAGCCGGACATGGCGAGCAGCCCGTACTCGAAGTCGCGGCGCAGCGGCAGCGTGGCCGGCGCCGGGCCGCGGACCTCGAGTTGCGCGCCGACCAGCGGGGTGTGCACCACGGCCGGCGAGCGCTCCCCGCCCATCTCGCCGACGAGCAGCGTGACGTCCAGGTCGCCGTCCGCCCACCGGGGCAGGTCGGCGTGGTGCGCGAAGTCGGCCGCGCCGGCCCGGGCCGGGTCCGGCAACGCCACCCAGAGCTGCACGCCGTGCATCACCGGCGGGTGCACCAGGGGCGAACGTTCGGAGTGGGCGATGCCGTGGCCCGAGGTCATCACGTTGAGCTGGCCGGGGCGGATCGGCTGGACGTTGCCCAGGCTGTCCCGGTGCAGGATCTCCCCGTCGAGCAGCCAGGTCACCGTCTGCAGCCCGGTGTGCGGGTGCGGCGGCACCTCCATGCCCGGGCGCTCGGCCACGTCGTCCGGTCCGAAATGGTCGACGAAGCACCAGGCCCCGACCAGCCGCCGCTGCCGCTGCGGCAGCAGCCGGCGCACCGTCGTGTAACGCCCCAACGGCACGTCGTGCCCGGGCAGCAGCACGCTGCCCGGGTCCGTGGAGCCCACGCCAGGTGGGAGGGTCTGCGCCGGCAGGGATTCGGTACGGTCCACCGCCCGACTGTACGCTCAGCCGCCCGCGACGCTCACGGTGTTCGCCCTGCTCCGTGGGCCGCGACACGGACCGTCGCCATCTCGCTCAGCCGGCCGAGACGCTCACCGTGCTCGCCCCGCTCAGCCGGCCGACACGTTGACCGCATTCGCGCCGGCCACCAGGTCGAGGTCGAGCCGGTCGCGGGCTGCGTCCCAGCCGGGTGAGCTGATCACCTGGCCGGCGGCCACCCCGGTGCGGCGATCGTCGTACACGGCCACCGAACCGGCGCCCGCCGCGACCCGCACCCGGGCCGGCGACCCGCCGGGAACGATCACGGTCAGCTCGCTCATTCCGCCGCTCACCCGTACGGTCAGCGCGCCGCGCAACGGCGGCAGCCGCAGGCCGGTCCGGGACGCCCCGCCGACCAGCTCGATCCCGGCCAGCCGCGCCCCGCCCAGGTCGAGCCGCTGCTCGCTGACCCCACCGGCCAGGCGCAGCCGCCAGGTGACCCGGGAGTTGAGCACCACCTCGACGGCGGCCGGCCCCGCCCGGCCGTTGTCCTGGACGCGCAGCCGGACCCGGTCCCCGGCCAGCTCTGGCCGCGGGGTCACGCCCGCGCCGTCGGGCACGCCGACCCGGTACAGGTCGTCGCCGAGATCCGCGGCCCGCAGGGCGAAGCTGGCGAGCGGGTCGACCAGCTCGAAGTCGGCCTGCCGCCGGTCGCCCCGCGGGGCGGTGAGCGTCTCCTCGGCGGCGGCGGTCACGCCGCCCGGCTGGTGGCCGTCGCCCAGCGTGGGCCGGTGGCCGTCGGGCGTCACCTGCCGGCCCCCGGTCGGCGTGGACCCGTCGCCCTCGGCCGGTGGTGGCTGGTCGCCCTCGGCCGGCGTCGGCCGGTGGCCCCCGGTCAGCGGGGGCGCCTCACCGGAGAAGGCGACCCCGAGCCGGGCCGGATGGGACAGCGTCACGACCACGGCCGCCACGCCGAGTGCCACCACCAGCACGGCGGCGGCGGCCAGCAGGCGCGCGGCTCCGGACCATCCCGACCCGGTCGGCTCAGAGTCGGTCATGGTTGTCCCCTCTCACCGGTCCCCATCGGCTGATACGTCTCCGTTCCGGGTTCAGTTCATTCCTGGAGACGCCGCTGGCCGGCACCCCGTTCACGGGGTGCCGGCCAGCGGTTGTTGGCTCAGCTGTTCCAGTTGTGGGTGACGATGTCGGTGGCCTGCTGCTCCCACTGGGCGTAGGCGTCCGGGTAGGCCGAGACCTGCACGGTCTGCGCGGCGTCGGTCAGGGGCATCTTGTCCCAGCCGTCGACCTGCTTGAGGCCCTTGAGGAAGGCCAGGGTGGAGTACTCGGGGTCGGTGATCTGCTCCGGCGTGCCCCAACCACTGGACGGGCGCTGCTGGAACAGGCCCAGCGAGTCGTGGTCATTCTTGTCGCCGAGGTGCCCGAGGTTCTCCAGCTTCGACTCCTGCAGGCTCGTGGCGATCGAGATCACCGCGGCCCGCTCCGGCAGGCCGGCCTTCTTCGTCGCGGCGATGATCGCCTTGGCGTTGGCCGTCTGCTCACCGTTCAGCTCGATGTGCGACTGGGCGCCCTGCACGCTCACCGCCACGGCGGCCGGCTTGCCCTCGACCGGACGGGCGTCGGCGTGGGCGGCGACCGGACCGGCGAAGATGCCACCGGTGAAGGCCAGACCAGCAATACCGAGCACGCTCTTACGCAGCATCGTGTTCATGGGGGTAGCTCCATTCGGGGGTTGGCGCACACGCGGGCCGACGGGGGTCGGCTCTGCTGGTGTGCGCAAGCACCGTCAGGCGCTCAAGAAAGTCTTGGGGGATCCGGCGCGCGGGGCGAAGGCCTCTTCGTCGCGCCGGGACCATGTACAACGACCGGCGGGCCACCGTCATTCCCGGCCGGGCAGTCCCGCCTCGGCGGGCTGTCACGCGGGCCGGTCACCCCGTCGGGCGGGGCGTGGTCCTCTGTCGTTCACCCGGATACAACGACCCCCACCCGCCGGCCATTCCGCCGCCGGGATGCCGCCCGTCACCCGCGAAACGGACACCGCACCCAGACACGGACCGTCGGTGGAACGGTATGGAGGTATCCCGGCGCGGGAGACATACATGAGGTTCCACTCACCGGCCGAGGCCAGGCGTGAGCCGGACATTCCACCCACGGTCGGCACTCCGAGCCGGCCGATTGTGCGCCCAGGGTCCTCGGACGGGCTAGCCCAGCTCGCGGTCGGCCGGATGGAGCCGCTGGAGATCCCCGAACCGCTTGCGCGCCTTTGCGGCGCAGGCCGCCAGCAGGGTCTGCGCGTCCAGGCCCAGGCTCTCGATCGCGACGAGGGCGGTGAACGCCACGTCCGCGAGTTCGGCGGCCACCTCCTCGCGGGTGTGCGTGACGCCCTTGCGGGGGTTCTGGCCGAGCACGCCAATCCAGGCGGCGGCCGCCTCTCCCGCCTCCTCGGTGAGCTTGAGGAGGCGACAGGTCAGCTCGGTGTCCTCGGTGCCGTTGGCCGCGTCCGGCCAGGCGCGGGCATTCCTGCCGTCTTCCAGATCAACTCATCCACCCGCGCGATGAACCGGACGACGGTGACGATCCGTACCCCGGGGCGGTGCGGCGACGAGGCCGGCACCGGGACCGGAAGGGACGTGTCCGTGATGCCGGAGACCGTCGAGACGGTGTTCGCGAACGTGGTCAAGCGGAACCCGGGTGAGCCCGAGTTCCACCAGGCCGTCCGGGAGGTGCTGGAGAGCATCGGGCCGGCCCTGGCCCGCCACCCCGAGTACGCGCACGCGTGCGTCATCGAGCGGATCTGCGAGCCGGAGCGGCAGGTCATCTTCCGGGTGCCGTGGGAGGACGACCACGGCCGGGTCCGGGTGAACCGCGGTTTCCGGGTGGAGTTCAACAGCGCGCTGGGCCCGTTCAAGGGTGGTCTGCGCTTCCACCCGTCGGTCTACCTGGGGATCGTGAAGTTCCTCGGTTTCGAGCAGATCTTCAAGAACGCGCTGACCGGCCTGCCGATCGGCGGCGGCAAGGGCGGGGCGGACTTCGACCCGAAGGGCCGCTCGGACCGCGAGGTGATGCGGTTCTGCCAGAGTTTCATGACCGAGCTGTACCGGCACATCGGCGCGCAGACCGACGTACCGGCCGGGGACATCGGGGTGGGTGGCCGGGAGATCGGCTACCTGTTCGGCCAGTACAAGCGGATCACCAACCGGTACGAGTCGGGCGTGCTCACCGGCAAGGGCCTGTCGTACGGGGGTGCGCAGGTGCGGCGGGAGGCGACCGGCTACGGGGCGGTCTTCTTCGCCGAGGAGATGTTGAAGCAGACCGGGGACAGCCTGGACGGCAAGCGGGTGGTGGTCTCCGGCTCCGGCAACGTGGCCATCTACGCGATCGAGAAGGTGCACCAGCTCGGCGGCACGGTGGTGGCGTGCTCCGATTCGGACGGCTACGTGCTGGACGAAAAGGGCATCGACCTGGCCCTGCTGCGCGAGCTGAAGGAGGAGCACCGGGCCCGGCTCGACGACTACGTCCGGCACGTGCCGCACGCGGTGGCGGTCTCCGGTCGTACCGTCTGGGAGGTGCCCTGCGACCTGGCGCTGCCCTGCGCGACGCAGAACGAGATCGGCGGCGCGGAGGCCGCGGCGCTCGTGGCCGGCGGCTGTGTCGCGGTGGTCGAGGGGGCGAACATGCCCACCACGCCGGAGGCGGTGCGGATTCTCAGCCGGGCCGGGGTGCGGTTCGCCCCGGGCAAGGCCGCGAACGCCGGCGGGGTGGCGGTGAGCGCGCTGGAGATGCAGCAGAACGCCAGCCGCGACTCGTGGACGTTCGCCCAGTCGGAGCAGCGGCTGCGGGAGACGATGCGGGACATCCACGCCCGCTGCTGGACCACCGCCGAGGAGTACGGGCTGCCGGGCGACTACGTGGCCGGGGCGAACATCAACGGGTTCCGGCGGGTGGCGGAGGCGATGCTGGCACACGGGTTGGTGTGAGCGGCCACTGTGGTCGGACCGGCCGAACTTGGCTGACCGTTCGGTCAGTCAATGATTGACAGGTTTCGAAGCCCGTCCTAGGTTCAGGGCGCTACCGGCCGGTAGGCATCCGTCCCGCCTGGCCGCCCCCGTCCCGGGGCGGCACCCGTCCCCGGGGGAGCACCGATGCTGACCTCACCCACCCGCCTCCTGCGCCGGCTGCTCGCCGCCGGCGCGGCCCTCACCCTCGCGGTCGGCCTCGCCGGCGCCGCGCCCGCCTCCGCCGCCGACCGCCAGGACGACGGCACCCAGCCACTGCCCGGCTACACCATCAGCAACCCGCCGCTCGCGCCACTGGTGATCGACGGCGCCACCACCACCGTCCGGCAGGGCGTGCACGCGCACGCCGGCTTCATCATCGAGACGCCCGCGAAGTGGAACGGCGACCTGGTGATGTGGGCGCACGGCTACCGCGGCCAGGGCAACGTGCTCGCCCCCGAGCCGCCGGGCTACGACCTGCGGCAGCGGATGCTGGCGCAGGGGTACGCCTGGGCGTCGTCCTCGTACGACCGCAACGGCTACGACATCCGCTCCGGCGTGCTCGGCACCCGGGATCTGGCCAACCACTTCGCCCGCACGGTGAAGCGGCCGAAGCGGGTGCTCATCGCCGGCGTCTCGATGGGCGGGCACATCATCGGCCGGTCGCTGGAGCAGTACCCGGGCTACTACGACGGTGCGCTGCCGATGTGCGGGGTGCTCGGCGACCAGGAGCTGTTCGACTTCTTCCTCGACTACAACCTGGTCGCGCAGGCCCTCGCCGGGGTGCGCGCGTACCCGACGCCCGACGACTACCTGACCGACGCGGTGCCGCGGATCCAGGTGGCGCTCGGGCTGGCCGACCTGAAGCCGGGCGGCCCGGACACCACGAACGACCTCGGCAAGCAACTGCGGGCCGTCACCGTCGAGCGGTCCGGCGGCCCGCGACCCGGCGCCGACGCCGCCTTCGCGGTCTGGAAGGACTTCCTGTTCAGCATCACCGTCACCGACGGCGGCGACTCCCCCGCCCAGCGGCCCGGCCAGCTCGCCACGAACCTGCTCACCCGGTACGCCCCGAACAGCCCCGTGAACGTCAACGCGACCGTGCAGCGGGTCGCCCCGGAGAACCTGCGGCAGCGGCTGTCCCCGGCCCTGACCGAGGTGCCGCGGATCAGCGGCCGGCCCACCGTGCCGGTGCTCAGCCTGCACGACCTGGGAGACCTGTTCGTGCCGTTCGGCATGGAGCAGGCCTACGCCCGGGACGTCGCGTGGCACGGCCGCAGCCGGCTGGTGGTGCAGCGGGCGATCCGGGCCGCGCAGCACTGCGAGTTCAGCCCGGCCGAGGCCGGCGCCGCCTGGGACGACCTGGTTTCCTGGGTACGCACCGGCAAGCGCCCGGCCGGCGACGCGGTCACCGATCGGAAGGCGGTGGCGGCGCCGGACTTCGGCTGCCGGTTCAGCGACCCGGCCGCCTGGGCTGCCGGCTCGGGGACGCGTCGCCTGTACGCGCCCTGCTGACCTGATCCGGACACGCCGCTGGCCGGCACCCCGTTGTCGGGGTGCCGGCCAGCGGTTGTTGGCTCAGCTGTTCCAGTTGTGGGCGACGATGTCGGCGGCCTGCTGCTCCCACTGCGCGTACGCGTCCGGGTAGGCCGACACCTGCACGGTCTGCGCGGCCTCGGTCAGCGGCATGTCCTGCCAGCCGTCGACCTGCTTCAGACCCTTCTCAAAGGCCAGGGTCGAGTACTCGGGGTCGGTGATCTGCTCCGGCGTACCCCAACCCGAGGACGGGCGCTGCTGGAACAGACCCAGCGAGTCGTGGTCATTCTTGTCGCCGAGGTGGCCCAGGTTCTCCAGCTTCGACTCCTGCAGCGACGTGGCGATCGAGATCACCGCCGCCCGCTCCGGCAGACCGGCCTTCTTCGTCGCCGCGATGATCGCCTTGGCGTTGGCCAGCTGCTCACCGTTGAGGTCGATCTTCGACTGGGCGCCCTGCACACCGTGCGGGATCAGCTTGTCACCCTGCACCGCCACGGCGGCCGGCTTGCCCTCGACCGGACGGGCGTCAGCGTGGGCGGCGACCGGGCCGGCGAAGATGCCACCGGTGAAGGCCAGACCAGCAATACCCAGCACACTCTTACGCAGCATCGTGTTCATGGGGGTAGCTCCATTCGGGGGTTGGCGCACAACGCCGGCGGGGGTCGGCTCTGCTGTGCGCAAGCACCGTCAGGCGCTCAAGAAAGTCTTAGGGGGATCATCCAGCGGACGGGGCGAAGCCACTTCGTCGCGCCGGAACCATGTACAACGACCGGCCGGCCACCATCATTCCCGGCCCGGCAGTCCCGCCTCGGCGGGCTGTCACGCGGGCCGGTCACCCCGTCGGGCGGGGCGTGGTCCTCGGTCGTTCACCCGGATACAACGACCCCGGCCCGCCGGCCATTCCACCGCCGGGATGCCTCCGGTCACCCCGCGAAACGGACACCCCGCCCAGGGTGGGACGGTCGGTGGAACGCCATGGAGGTATCCCGGCACCGGAGACATCAATAGCGTTCCACTCGACCCGCCGGGCAGGGCAGGAACCGGACATCTCGCGACAACCAACCGGGATCTTGGAGGGTTCCCGGTCGGTCCGAGCGGCAGGTCACCCAGGATCCGGGTGAATGAAGCAGAGGCGAGGTCAGTGGTCTTCGGATTCCTCCGGCTTCCACCAGCCGCCCCGGTAGAGGGTGCCGCGGGGAGGATCGGCCGGGGCGGGGCGCGGGCGGCGGGCCCGGCGTACCCGGCTGAACACGAACCACCCGACCGCGCCCACGCAGACCACGATGACCACGTTCTGCACCGTCCCGACGTACGCCTCCACGACGTGCCAGTTCTCGCCGAGCAGGTAGCCGGCCAGCACGAACACGCTGTTCCAGATGAGGCTGCCCAGCGAGGTGAAGAGCAGGAAGACCGGCACGGGCATCCGTTCCACGCCGGCCGGTATGGAGACGAGACTGCGGAAGATCGGAATCATCCGGCCGAAGAACACGGCCTTGACGCCGTGCCGGAGGAACCACGCCTCGGTGCGGTCGACATCCTCCAGTTTGACCAGTGGCAGCCGGCCGACGAGGGCCCGCATCCGGTCCCGGCCGAGGGCCGCGCCGATCTGGTACAGGGCCAGCGCGCCCAGCACCGACCCGAGGGTCGTCCACGCGATCGCCCCGAGCAGGCTCATCCGCCCCTGGCTGGCCGTGAACCCGGCCAGCGGCAGGATCACCTCGCTGGGGATGGGCGGGAAGAGGTTCTCCAGGGCCACCGCGAGGCCGGCCCCGGGGCCGCCGAGCCGTTCGACGAGGCCGGTGACCCAGCCGACGGGTCCTTCGCCGGCCGGCTCCGCGGCGCGCGGGGCCGCCACCCGGGGGCCGACGAGGAGTTGCGCGTTTCCGATCATCCGACAACGTTACGAGGTGACCTGACCGGCGACCACGAAAACCGGAGCCCACTACCCGCGAGCCGGCTCATGGTTCGGCGTCTGGTCGTGGCCAGCGCCACCGACCCGATCGGCGTGCCACCCGGTCCCGCTCGGGCCGCTCGCCTTCGGCCCGGTGTTCCAGCGGGCAGCGTCAAGCGCAGGACGTGCGCCGGGGACGCGCCCCGACGACCCTCCACTGCGTACGGGACGGCCGGCTGGGCACCGCCTACCTGGTCGCGGTGCTGTCGGGGGGCGTCGTTCTTCCGGGATCCGCCGGCCGTCGGCCCGGTGACCTACGGTGGCTCCGAGACGGGGAGGCGATGACGGGTGGGGACCGAGGCAACGGGTGGGGACCGAGGCGACGGGTGGCGGCCGGTGATCGGTCGCGTGGTGGGCATTCGGCGTTACCCGGTGAAGTCGTTGCTGGGTGAGGATCTCGACACGGTGGCCGTGGACGCGGCCGGGCTGGCCGGGGACCGGCGGCTCGCCCTGCTGCACCGGGAGACCGGGAAGGTGGCGAGCGCCAAGAACCCGTACCGGTGGCGGGCGCTGACCACGTTGCGGGCCACCGGCGGCGACGGCGCGGTGCGGATCGCGCTGCCGGACGGCCGGAGCGTCGCGGCCGGCGACGACGGGGTGGACGACGTGCTCTCCGCGCTGCTCGGCACGCCGGTGACGCTGGTCGGCACCCCACCCCCGGACGCGGTGCTCGAACGGTCCCGACCGGAGGAGGTGCTCGCCGCGGGGGTGGCCGTGCCGGTGCCGGTGGACGAGGGACGGCTCGGGGGCGCGGCGCCGCCGGGCGGCTTCGTCGACTTCGCCCCGGTGCACCTGCTGACCACCGCGACGCTGCGGCGGATCGGGGCGGAGCTGCCGTCCGGCGCGGTGGACCCGGTGCGCTACCGGCCGAACCTGGTGGTGGACACCGCCGGCGCCGGGTTCGAGGAGAACGACTGGCCGGGTCGGGAGCTGCGGATCGGCGCCGAGCTGGTGCTGCGGGTGCTCGCCCCTACGCCCCGCTGCGCGGTGCCGACGCTGGCGCACGGCACGCTCCCCCGCGACCCGGAGGCGCTGCGCGTCCCGGCCCGATTGAACCGGGTGGTGCCGCTGGACGGGCTGGCGCCGCAGCCGTGCGTCGGCGCGTACGCGCAGGTGGTGCATCCCGGGCAGGTCCGGGCGGGTGACCCGGTGCAGCTGGCCTGAGCGGCCGGCTCAGCCCTCGCCCCGGCCGCCCCCGCGCAGCCCCGCGTAGCTGTCGAGAAGGTCCTGGAGGGCGGCGGCCGTGCCGTCGTCGAGCTTGCCGTTCTCGGCCAGGTCGTCGATGCGCTCGCGCAGGTCGTCGACCCGCTTGGCCCGGTCCTTGGGCTTGCCGCGATCCAGCTCGGCGGCCTTCTCGCGCAGGTCGTTCGCGGTCTTCGGCTCGATCCGGCCGTCGCTCAGCGCCTGGTCGACCACGTCGGCGAACTGCGCGGCGAGCTGGCGCAGGGTGACCGGCGCGGGCCGGGTGTCGGGCGGGCCGGAGGTGGCCGGCCCGGACGGCGTCGACGGGCTCGGCTCCTCGGCCGGCGCCGTGTCGGTCGAGGGACCGGTCGACGGGCCGGCGACCGGCCCGGTGCCGGTCGGTGTGTCGGAGTTGTGGTCGAGCAGCAGCGTGCCGACCAGGGCGAGCAGCAGCACCACCCCGGCGGCGACCAGCGCTCCGACGAGGCGGTTCGATCGGGCGGCCGGGCGCGCGGGCGGCGGCGGGACCGGGCGGGGGGCCCGCTCGATCAGCGTCGGCGGGTGTTCCGGCCGGGACACGGTGGGCAGGATCGCGGTCGGCGGGTCGGCCGGCTGGCCGGCGCCGAGGCGGGTGGCGAGCTGGGCGGCGGTGGGGCGCCGCGCCGGGTCGAGGGCCAGGCAGGCCAGGGTGAGCTCGGCGACGTCGGCGGGCAGCCCGGGGATGCGCAGCGGCGGCACCGGGGGCCGGTGGGCCCGCACGTCGAGCACGTCGTCCCAGGTCTGCACGGGCAGTGGGGCACGCCCGGTGAGGGTGCGGTAGAGCAGGGCGCCGAGGGCGTACACGTCGCTGGCCGGGTTCGCGGGGCCGGGGGTCATCCGTTCCGGCGCGAAGTAGGCCGGGGTGCCCATGAGCAGCTCGCCGGTCTGCCCGGCGAGGGGGTGCCGCGGCCCGGCCAGGGTGGCGATGCCGAAGTCGAGCACCTTCGCCCCGGTCTCGGTGAGCATCACGTTGCCGGGCTTGATGTCCCGGTGCACCACACCGATCCGGTGTGCGGCGGCGAGGGCGGCGGCGATCTGCCCGGCCAGCCGGACGGCCTCCGGCCAGGCGAGCGGCCCGGCGGTCAGCCGGTCGGCGAGGGTCTGCCCCTCGACCAGCTCCATCACCAGGTAGGGCACCACCGAGGCGTCGGGGAGGGTGGCCTCGCCGTAGTCGTACACCTGGGTCACGTGCGGGTGCGTGAGCCGCGCCGCGGCGCGGGCCTCGCGCTGGATGGTGGCGCGCAGCTGCGGGTCGGCGGCGAGCTGGGTGGCGAGGGCCTTGACCGCGACGGGGCGGTGCAGCACCTCGTCGTCGGCGCGCCACACCTCGGACATCCCGCCGAGCCCGATGCGCTGGCGCAGGACGTACCGATCGTGCAGGCGCAGCGAGGGCGTGAACGGCGACATGGTGGTCCAGTGTGCCTGGCCGGCGGGGCAGCACCCAACCCGGTGCCCGGTTCCGCGCCGATCGGGCGGTTCCGGGCCGATCCGGGTGGCGCCGGCCACCGGCCGGGGAGTCAGGACTGGCAGGTGGGGCGCGCGGCGGGGCGGGGCTCCATCCGGTCGGCGAGGCGGCGCAGGGCCGCCGCGGTGGCCAGCCGGGTGGGCGCCAGCCGGGGCGCGCGGGGCCGGTCGGGACGGATCGGGGCGTCGGGGCGGGCGGAGTTCACGTGCCGCGTCACGGCGTCGACGGCGAGGACGAATCCGGTGGAGTGTTCCATGGTCAACTCCTGGGGACGGGACCGGTGGAGGTCCGGACGACGAGATCGGTGGGGAGCAGGAGGTGGCCGCCGGCCGGATCGGCCGGCGGCTCCAGCAGCAGCGCGGCGGCGAGCCGGCCCTTCTCCTCGGCCGGCTGCCGGACGGTGGTCAGGCCCGCGTCGGCGGCCTCGGCGACGTCGTCGAAGCCGGTGACCGAGAGGCCCGAATGCGGGCCGGCCGCGTCGAGCACTCCGAGCGCCAGCACGTCGGAGCAGGCCAGTACGGCCGTGGGCGGGTCGTCGCCGGCCAGCACCGGTGCGATGGCCGCGGCGGCGGCGGCCCGGCTGTTGCCGGTGGCGTTGACCACGGTGATCTGCGGCCAGGGCACGCCGACGGCGGCGAACGCGTCGGCGAAGCCGGTGAGCCGGCCGTGGGTCGTGGGGCGGGGGGCGTCGCCGGGATCGGCCAGCCGCAGCGGCCCGGGCGGGGCGTCGGGCAGCACCGTGTCGCCGAGCAGGGCCACCCGCCGGTGTCCGAGGCCGGCGACGTGGGCGGCGACGGACCGGGCCGCGGCCCGCTCGTCGATGCCGACGAAGCGGTCGGCGTGGCCGGCCGCCGCAGGTGCGGTGGTGACGAGGGGCAGCCCGCGGTCCCGGATCGCCCCGAGCACGTGCTCCTCGTCGCCGACGCAGTAGACGCAGAAACCGTCGACGGCGGCGTTGTCCACGGCGGCCCGGGCCCGGTCGCGCTCGGCGGGCAGGGGCACCAGCAGCAGGCTGGTGCCGTGCTGCTGGGCCACCTGGCCGACGCCGGCGAGGAAGCGCACCGCGAACGGGTCGGTGAACGCGTAGGACAGCTCGGAGGTGAACAGGACGCCGATCGCGCCGACGAAGCCGCGGCGCAGCGAGCGGGCGGTCGGGTCGGGGCCGGGGTAGCCGAGGCGGCGGGCGGCGTCGAGGATCTTCGCCCGCAGCGCGGCGGAGAGCTGGTCGGGCCGGCTGTAGGCGTTGGAGACGGTGCTGCGGGAGACGCCCACCGCGTTCGCGACGTCCTGCAGGGTCGGCTTCACCGGTCTGCCCTTCTGGATCGATTCAGTACTGTATCGATTCAGAACCTACTCCGCCCCTCGGCGGGCGTCAACCGGAAACCGTCCCGTCAGGCCGGGTAGAGCTCGTCCCGGATGCGGGCCAGCAGCTCGGGGGTGCGCTCGGGCGGCGCGGCCTCGCCGCAGAGCCGCTCCATCGCCGTCGCGTAGTGGTCGAGGTCGTCGCGCTTGTCGAGATAGACCGCGCTGGTCAACTGCTCGATGTAGACGATGTCCGACAGGTCCTCGTCACCGAAGCGCAGGATGCTGAAGGCGCCGCCGGCGGCGGCGTGCCCACCGGCGGCGAACGGGACGATCTGGAGCCGGACGTGCGGCGCGGCCGTCGCCTCGATGAGCGCGTCCACCTGCTCGCGCATGACCGCCGGACCACCGACGGGCCGCCGCAGCACCGCCTCGTCGAGCACCGCCCAGAGCTGCGGCGGATCGGTGCGGCGCAGCAGCTCCTGGCGCTCCATCCGCAGGCGCACGCGGCGGTCGACCTCCGCCGGCGGGGCGCCGTGGTGGCCGAGCAGGACCACCGCCCGGGCGTACGCGGGGGTCTGGAGCAGCCCCGGGACGAACTGCACCTCGTACGTGCGGATCAGCGCGGCGGCGGCCTCCAGCCCCAGGTAGGACTGGAACCAGCCGGGCAGCACGTCACCGTAGCGCTGCCACCAGCCGGGGCTGTTCGCGTCGCGGGCGAGCCGGAGCAGCGCCGCCCGCTCGTCGGGCGCGGCGACGCCGTAGAGGGTGAGCAGGTCGGCGACGTCGCGCTCCTTGAAGCCGACCCGACCCAGCTCCATCCGGCTGATCTTGGATTCGGAGGCGCGGATCTCCCAGCCGGCGCTCTCCCGGCTCACCCCGGCGCCCTCCCGGAGCCGGCGCAGCTGCGCACCGAGCAGCATGCGCAGCACGGTCGGACCGCTGGTCGGGGCTCCCTCGACGGGCACCGTCGTCACCTGGCCGTCCTCTGCCGACTGTCCTGACCGGACACCCGGCCCGGCGAGGAGTAAGCATGCCATGGACCGACAGTGAGGTGAACTCCTCCGGACGGAGGATGCGGTCCCGTCAGCGGGACGGCGGGCGGACGATCAGGTGGTCGAAGTCGCCGTCGCGGGCGCCGAGCACGAAAGCGGCGATCTCGTCGACCGTGTAGATGAGCGCCGGACCCTCGGGGTGCCGGGAGTTGCGCACCGCGATGCCGCCGCCGTCGGGCAGCTCGGCCAGCTCGACGCAGTTGCCGCTCGGGTTGCTGCGCCGGCTCTTCTGCCACCGCACCGGCGGCAGCTCGCTGGTGGGTACGCCGTTCGAGGGGGGTCGCATGGGGCGTCCTTCGCGGGAAGAGCCAGCCGGTGCCGCGGGGAGGAGCGGTGGGTGGCGACGGGGGGCCGTCTACTGAGGACGGAGATGCACGTGCATCTGCTATTGCATCTGCAATGGACAGCGAGCATGATATCGCACGTGCGGTGTACCCGGACGTTCACGTTCGGTTACCCGGATCCCGGTTGCGAGCAGACAGAACAGGTCCGGCCCGGCACCGTCCGGCGAGGCCGGGTCGCCGTGAGGGAGGGCGCGTGCCGGATCCGATGACCGTCGCCTCCGGCATCTCCGCAGCTGGCGCCCTGGTCTCCGCCTGGCAACTGCGCCGCCGGGCGCTGCGCGCCGAGGCCGAGATCGAGCTGCTCCACGCCGAGCTGGAGGCCGAGCGGCACGCGGCCAGCCACGACCCGCTCACCGGGCTGCCCAACCGGCGGGCCTTCTTCCGGCTGGCCGCCACCCTGCTCACCGACGCCGCCGGCAAGCCGCTCGTGGCGATCGTGCTCGACCTCGACGACTTCAAGCAGGTCAACGACCGATACGGGCACGCCGCGGGTGACCAGGTGCTGGTCAGCGTGGCACAGCGGCTGGCCGCGTTCGCCGGGGACAACCTGGTCGCCCGGCTCGGCGGCGACGAGTTCGCCGGCCTGCTGGTCAGCCCGACGGTGGACCGGCGCTGGATCGAGCACGCCACCCGCCGGCTCTGCGAGGCGCTCGCCGCGCCCATCCCGCTGGGCGCCCGCAGCGTGCGGGTGACCGCCTCGGTGGGGCTCGCCCCGGTGCACGGTCCCGCCCAGCTCACCGACGCGCTGTGCCGGGCCGACGCGGCCATGTACCAGGCCAAGACGGTCGGCGCCGCCCGCGCGGCCCGCCAGCTCGTCGGCGAGTACTGAACCGCCCGGCGGTCAGCCCGGCCGGGACTCCCCGGCGGCCCGGGCCACGAGCGGGCGCTCCGCCCGCCCGTCAGCGCCAGCCGTAGCCGGCCCGCAGCGCCTGACCCACCCGGTCGAACCGCCGCCGGTCCAGCACCGCACCCTCGCGGCGGATGCTGTCCTCGCGCATGGTGAGCACCCGGTCCAGGCGCACCCAGCTGGGCCGCTGGTCCCGGTCCCACTCCCCCGGGCCCAGTGCCAGCCAGTGCCGCTGGCCGTTCCGGTCGCTCTGGCTGGACAGCATCAGCCCGAACAGGGTGCGGCTCTGCCGGCCCACCACCAGCACCGGGCGGTCCTTGCCCTGCCGGGGGTCGTCTTCGTACGGCACCCAGGTCCACACGATCTCCCCCGGGTCGGCCTGGCCGTCCAGCTCCGGCGCGTACGCCAGCTCGCGCCGCTGCAACGCGCTGACCTGACGGCGCCGGGCGACCTGGGCCGGGATCGGCCGGGCGGTAGGGGTGGGCGCGGCCGCGCCCCCGGTGATCCGGCCGAGCCGCGACGCCACGTTCCTCAACAGACCTGCCACGGCGGGCAGCCTATCTCCCGGCCGGGAAGGGACGCGCGGCGGCGGAGGTGGCCCGGGTGGTCGACGCGGGTTCCGACTGAAGCGCCGATCGCCGCCGGCCGACCCGGGGTGGTTGACTCGGGCCTGGTCGGAAGCGGAGGTGGTCGAGATGACCTTCGAGGTACGCACGCGCAGCCTGCCGGGCCGGCCCGCGGCGATCGGCGCGGCGGGCCCGTTCACGCTGGTGGTGGACCGCCCGGCGGACGGCGGCGGGGACGGGCTGGGCTTCAACGGCGGGCAGCTGCTCTACCTGGCGGTCGCCGGCTGCGTCTCGAACGACCTGTTCCGCGAGGCGCGGGCGGCCGGAATCACGCTGCACCGGGTCGAGGTGACCGTGCACGGCGACTTCACCGGTGACCCGGCGGTCTCCACCGAGGTCGGCTACGACGTGCGGGTCGAGGGCGACGCGACCGACGAGCGGCTGCGCGACCTCGTGGCCCGGGTCGACGCCATCGCGGAGATCCCCAACTCGCTGCGCCGGGGCACCCCGGTCCGGCTGCGGCACACCGAGGTGGCCAGCGGCACCGGCTGACCGGGGTCCGAACGGGGCGGCGAGCCCGCCGTGCCGGGCGCGGATCACGGCGACGATCACGGCCCGCTAGCCTGGGCGGGCGCCAGGCCGGGTGCCGCCGCCCCGGCGGAAGGGAGTGCCGTGCATCCGGATCTGCCCCGCGACCTGCCGTTGTTCGAGCGGCAGGCGGTCCGGCTGGTGGTGCTGGACGCCACCGACCGGCTGCTGCTGTTCCACACCCGCGACCCGGACCATCCCGTGCTGGGCACCTGGTGGGAGCTGCCCGGTGGCGGTCTCGACCCCGGGGAGACCTACCTGGAGGCGGCCGTACGGGAACTGCGCGAGGAGACCGGCATCGTGGTCGCGCCGGCCCAGGTGGGCGCGCCGACCTGGCGGCGGCGGGCCAGTTTCCGGCACCGGCAGCGGCGGCACCTCCAGGACGAGGTGGTGGTGCCGGTGCGGCTGCCCGGGCCGGGGCCGGACGTGGACGAGGCGGACCGGCTGGACTACGAGGTGGAGGACTACTTCGGGTTCCGCTGGTGGCCGGTGGCCGAGGTGGTCGCCGACCGGCCGCGCTGCTACCCGGGGCGGCTGCCGGAGCTGCTGCCGGCGTTCCTGGCCGGCGAGGAGATCGACGAGCCGTTCGAGCTGTGGTCCTGACCGGCGTGCCGGACGCGCCGCCGACCGGCACAGTGGAGCGGTGAATCCTCTCCACGCACCCCTGGCCCACTACGCCGAACGGCTGCACCGCGCCGCCGGCGCCGCCCACCACGTCGCCTCGCCGCTGGGCGCCTGGCTGCTGCTCGCGCTGACCGGTCCGGCGGCCACCGGCGAGGCCCGCGCGATCCTCACCGAGGCGCTCGGCACCGACGCGGACGACGCCGCCGCGGCGGCCCGCGCGCTGCTCGCCGAGCCGCACCCGCTGGTCGCCGCGGCCACCGCGCTGTGGGAGCGGACCCCCTTCGAGCAGTTGGCCGGCTGGCGGGCCGGCCTGCCGGAGCGCACCGAGCGGGGCCCGCTGCCCGACCAGCCGGCGCTGGACGCCTGGGCCCGGGAGCGCACCGGCGGCCTGATCGAGCAGTTCCCGGTCGCCGTCACGCCGGACACCCTGCTGATCCTGGCCAGCGCGCTGGCCACCCGGGTGTCCTGGGCCGACCCGTTCCGGGTGGCGCCCGCCGGTGAGCTGGGGGCCGGCAGCGCCTGGGCCGGCCGGCTGCGGCAGGTGCTGCGCACGCCACCGTGGGGGCACCGCTGCTGGGTGGCGGCCACCGACCGGGCCGGCGACGTGGCGGTGCACGCCGCGCCGGCCCGGCCGGCGGATGGCGGGGCCGGGCTGCTGGTGGTGTCGGTGGCCGCCGCGCCGGACGTGCCGGCGGCGGACGTGCTGGCCGCCGCGCAGGACCTCGCCGCGACGGCCGCCACCGTCCCGGGCGGGGCCGAACCGGGCCGCCGGTCGCTGTTCGACCTGCCGCTGGGCGAGACGCCGCTGTGGACGCTGCGGGAGGAGCCGACCCGGACGTTCGCCCGGGACGGCCGGGAGGAGCGGGCCGAGGCGGTGCTGCCCTGCTGGTCGGCGGAGAGCCGGCACGACCTGGCCCCGGCCGGGTTCGGGTTCGACGGGGCGGCGCGGGCCCTGGGCGCGCTGCTCGGGCTGGCGGAGCCGCCGTTCGAGGCGGTGCAGTCGGCGGTGGCCCGGTTCGGGCGGTACGGCTTCGAGGCCGCCGCGGTGACCGCGTTCGCCGTCCCGACCGGGCTGCCGCCCGAGGGCGTCGCGCGGGTCGCGGAGCTGCGGTTCGGGCACCCGTACGCGGTGGTGGCGGTGGCCACCGACGAGGCGGGCGGGCCGTGGCACGGGCTGCCGGTCTACTCGGGGTGGGTGGCCGAGCCGGCGGAACTGCCCGAGGACGAGGCGGCGGACCCGCCGGCGCGGTGGTGAGCGTGGGGGCCTCCGGTTGCCGCCGGAGGCCCCCACCGGCCTAGGCGGCCACCTTCTCCCGCTCGGCGGCCCGGGCGGCCAGCCGCCGCTCCCGCTCCTGCGCGCCGATCAGGTCGTCGGGCAGCGAGTCCTCGACCTCCAGGTCGAAGCGGCGCAGCAGGCGGATCGCGAAGCCGCCCAGGGTGATGAGGATCAGGACCACCCCGAAGCAGACGTACGCGAAACCGATGCCGCGGCCCGGTCCGGTGCCGATCACCGCGCCCACCGACCCGGCGAGGGCCCCGCCCGGGGCGAGCATCGGCTCGAACAGGGCGGTGGCGCCCGGCGCGAGCAGCGCGAAGCCGATGGGCAGGGTGGACCAGGCGATGGTCTGGTTGAGGCTGAACACCCGGCCGTGGAAGCGCTGCGGCACCTTGACCTGGACGATGGTCGCGTAGATGGACTGCGCGGTGGTCATCGCCATGGCCAGCCAACACATGCCCACGCAGATCATCGCGAGCGAGGCGTCCAGGCCGATCAGCACGCAGCCGATCGCGGTGCCCAGGTTGCCGATCAACACGCCGATCATCCGGCGGCGGCGCGGCCCGCCCCAGAGCGACATGAGCACCCCGCCGGCCACCGCGCCGACCGCCTCGGCGAGTGCCACCTGGGCCACCTGGGTCGGGCTGCCGAAGGAGAGCACCAGCGGGGTGGTGAGCACCAGCGCGGGAGCGAGGAAGATGTTGCCCAGCGCGAAGTAGCCGAGCATCAGCCGGAAGCCGCGGTGCTGCCAGGAGTAGCGCATCCCGTTGGCGATGGCCACCAGCAGCCGTTCCCGGGGCCGCCAGCCGAGCAGATCGGGGAAGCGCACCAGGGCCAGGGCGAGTACGGCGATCACGTAGCTGGCCACGTCGATGAGCAGGATGCCCTTCAGGTCGATCGCGGCGAGCAGGCCGGCGGCGAAGACCGGCATGAGCAGGGTGGCCGTGCCCGTGGAGAGCTGGGTGATGCCCATGGCGTGGCCCAGGTAGCGCTTGGGCACGAGCTGCGGCACCGCCGACTGGAACGCGATCCGCTGGAACGACCCGGCGACCGAGCTGAGCGCGACCAGCAGGTAGATGTGCCAGAGCACCAGGTTGTCGGTCCACAGCAGGGTGGCCAGGACCAGCTGGATCGACCCGGCGACGGAGCTGGCCAGCATCATGATCCGGCGCCGGCTGACCCGGTCGACGATGGCGCCGGCCACCGGGAGCATGAGCACGCCGCAGATCAGCGCGAGCGCCCAGAGCAGGCCCAGGTCGGCCACCGACCCGGTCCGGTTGAACAGCCAGATCGGCAGGGCGAACGCGGTCAGCGCCGAGCCGGTGCTCGACACCAGCTGCCCGATCGTGATCGACAGGAAGCGGGCCATGCTCGGCTTGACCGTCGTGCTCGCCGGCCGCTCCTCGGCGCCGACGCGGAGCCGGTCGAGGACCGCCCAGCCGGCGTCCTCGCCCCGCGCCTGCGGGCCGAGGTCGGTGACGTCCCCGGCGACCACGGCCGGGTGCACCCGGGTGACGATCTCGGCAAGTTCCTCGGCCCGGTACTTCAGGAAGAAGTGCCCGGCCTGGTCGAGGACGACCAGCCCGAGGGTGTCGCTGAGGAACTGCCACTCGGCGTACCGCTCGCGGTGGTAGTCGGTGACCGGGTCCTCGGAGCCGACCACCGAGATGATCGGGGCGCGCAGCTTCGTGGCCCGCTGGTCGAGCAGCCGGGTGAAGTACTCCTCCGAGGCACGGGAGTCGGCCCGCATGTTGCTGATGATCCGGTCGGCCTGCTCCGGGTCCAGCTCGTCGGTGTCCACGCCCATCGACTTGAGCCAGCTGGCGTAGTGCTTGTTGCTGCGCAGCTGTTCGAGCCGGTTGCGGGCCGCCGCGAAGAGGCCCTTCGGGCGGGCGAACGGGAACATGGCCCCGATGTAGACGGCGTCGAGGTTCCGCCCGGCCGCCTCGACCTTGCGGGCCACCTCGGCGACGATGGCGCTGCCCACGCCGCAGTGGCCGTAGAGGGCCACCGGCCCCTCGACCCGTTCCAGGATCTCGTCGGCCACCCGGGTGGTCAGCTCGTCGAAGGGCAGCGCGTCCTCGCTGAGGCCCACGTCGTGGCCGGGGATGGCCAGGGACCACAGCGCGTGCCCGGCCGGGAGCGCGTCGGCGAGCGGCTGGTAGACGATGGCGCTGCCGCCGCCGTACGGGACGCAGACGTAGGTGAGCACCCGCTGGGCGGCGGGGATCGGCTTGGTCAGCTCGTAGAGCAGCCGCCGGGGACCGGCCTCGGCGGCGTCACCGGAGATGAACGCGGCCAGCTCGCGGATGGTCCGCTGCTGGAACAGGTCCATGACGCCGACCGCCCGGCCGCCCAGCTCCGCCTTGCGGATCTTCGCGACCACCTGGGTGGCGAGCATGGAGTGCCCGCCCAGGTCGAAGAAGTCGTCGTCGATGCCGAGCGTGTCGACGCCGAGCACCTCGGACCAGATGGCGGCGAGCGCCCGCTCGGTGTCGTCGCGGGGCTCGACCAGCGCCACGGACGCCTCGCGGGTGACCACCGGCGCGGGCAGCGCCTTGCGGTCGAGCTTGCCGTTCGGGGTGAGCGGCAGCGCGTCGAGGGTGACGAACGCGGCCGGCACCATGTATTCCGGCAGGGTCTCCTTGAGCGCCGCCTTCAGCGCCGCGTGCTCGGCCGGCCCGACCAGGTACGCGGTGAGCCGCTTGTCGCCGGGGCTGTCCTCGCGCACGATCACCGCGGCCTCGGTCACCCCGGGCTGCTCGCGCAGCGCGCTCTCGATCTCGCCCAGCTCGATGCGCAGGCCGCGCAGCTTGACCTGGTGGTCGATCCGGCCGAGGAACTCGATGACCCCGGTCCCGTCCGGGCCCGCGACCCAGCGGGCCAGGTCGCCGGTGCGGTAGAGCCGGGCGCCCGGCTCGCCGGAGAAGGGGTCGGGGACGAACTTCTCGGCGGTCAGCGCCGGCCGGCGGTGGTAACCGCGGGCCAGGCCGACGCCGCCGATGTGCAGTTCCCCGGCGACCCCGACCGGGCACTGCGCGCCGGCCGGGTCGAGCACGTGCAGCCGAAGGTTGGCGATCGGCGCGCCGATCGGCACGCTCGCCGCCCCGGCCAGCCGGGCCGGGTCGCAGTGCCAGGCCGTGACGTCGATGGCCGCCTCGGTCGGGCCGTACAGGTTGTGCAGGCCGCACCAGGGCAGCCGGGCCGTGAAGTCGAGCGCGGAGGCCAGCGGCAGCTCCTCGCCGGAGCAGATCACCCGGCGCAGCGCGGTGGCCGCCTCGACGCCCTCCTCGGCGAGGAACACGGTCAGCATGGACGGTACGAAGTGGGCGGTGGTGATGCGCTCGGCGACCAGCAGGTCGCGCAGGTAGCCGGCGTCCTTGTGACCGCCGGGCTTGGCGAGCACGAGCCGGGCGCCGGTGCGCAGCGGCCAGAAGAACTCCCAGACCGACACGTCGAAGCTGGCCGGGGTCTTCTGGAGCACCGCGTCGTCGCCGCCGAGACCGTAGGTCTTCTGCATCCAGTCGAGCCGGTTGACGATGCCCCGGTGGGTGTTCGGCACACCCTTGGGCCGGCCGGTCGAGCCGGAGGTGTAGATGACGTACGCCAGGTGCTGCGGACCAGCGGTGGGCACCGGGTCGGTGGCCGGCTGGTCGGCCCAGACCGTGGCGTCGTCCAGAGCGAGCACCGTGGCGGCGGTGGCCGGCAGCACGTCGCGCAGGTGCTCCTGGACCAGCACCACCGGCGCGTCCGCGTCGGTGACCATGAAGGCGAGCCGGTCGGCCGGGTACTCCGGGTCCAGCGGCAGGTAGGCGCCGCCGGCCTTGAGCACGCCGAGCAGGCCGGCGACCAGCTCGACGGAGCGTTCCGCGCAGACCCCGACCAGGGTCTCCGGGCCGACGCCGGCGGCGCGCAGCCGGTGCGCGATCCGGTTGGCCGCCGCGTTCAGCTCCGCGTAGGTGAGGCTGCGTCCCTCAATGGTGACGGCGACCGCGTCCGGGGTGGCCGCGGCACGCTCCTCGATCGGGCCGTGCAGGGTCTCGTCGCGCGGGAAGTCCGCGGCCGTGTCGTTCCACCCGGCCAGCAGCGCCCGCTCGTCGGCGGGGAGCAGCTCCAGCCGGGAGACCGGGGTGTCCGGCGCGGCCACGATCGCGGCCAGCAGGGTGGTCCACCGCCGGGCCATCCGCTCGACGGTGTCCCGGGTGAACAGGTCGGTGTTGAAGACCAGCTTCCCCCAGAGCCCGTCGACGGTCTCCACCGCGTGCAGCTCGAAGTCGAACCGGGTGGCCCGCAGCTCCATGGGGGTCCACTCGAAGGTGACCTCGTCGCTGCGGGACACCCCGCGGAACCGGCCCATCTCGTAGTTCTGCAGCACGAACATGGTCTGGAACACCGGGGAGCGGCTGACGTCCCGGGGCAGCCCCAGCTCGTGGACGACCTTCGCGAAGGGCACCTCGGCGTGCTCGAAGCCGTCGAGCACGGTGCGCCGGGTACGCGCCAGCAGCTCCGTGAAGGTGGGGTCGCCGGCCAGCTCGGCGCGCAGCGGCAGCATGTTGATGAACATGCCGACGACGTTCTCCAGCTCCGGCGCGGAGCGGCCGGCCACCGAGGCGCCGACGGCGAAGTCGTCCTGACCGGCGTGCCGGGCCAGCAGCACCTGGTACGCGGCGAGCAGCGTCATGAACAGCGTGCCGCCGGTGGCCCGGGTGAGCGCGTTGAGCGCCTCGGTGGCCGCCGGGTCGAGCTGGAACTCGACGAAGTCGCCCCGGTAGGTCTGAGTGGCCGGGCGGGGCCGGTCCAGCGGCAGTTCGAGCGGCGTGATGCCGGCCAGCCGATCCTTCCAGTAGTCGACGTGCGCCCGGGCCTGCGGGCCGTCCAGCTCCCCGGCCTCCCAGACGGCGAAGTCGCCGTACTGGATGGGCAGGGCGGGCGGCTCGCCGCCCCGGTAGAGGGTGATGAGGTCGCGCAGCAGCACGTCCACCGACCAGCCGTCGCCCACGATGTGGTGCTGGCCGAGGAAGAGGATGTGGTCGTCGATGGCCAGCCGGATCAGCAGGGCCCGCAGCAGCGGCCCGTCCGCCAGGTCGAACGGCTCGGCGGCGGCCGCGTCCACCAGCGCCTGCGCGCTCGCCTCGTCCGGCGCGTCCACGATGGTCAGCGGCACCTCGACGGACTCCTCCACCACCACGGTGGGGCGGCCGTCGGCGTCGGCCGGGAAGCGGGTGCGCTGCGACTCGTGCCGGGCGGCGAGCGCGGCCAGGGCCGCGCGCAGCGCCTCGACGTCGAGCGGGCCGCGCACCCGCAGCGGCACCGCGATGTGGTACGCCGCCTCGCCCGGGGCGAGCTGGTCCATGAACCAGACCCGCTCCTGGGCGTACGACAGCGGCACCTCGGTGCCGGGGGGCCGGGGGGTGATCCGGGCCGCGGGGGCGGCCTGGCGGGCGCGCAGTCGCTTGGCGATCAGCGCCTGCCGGGCCGCCTCGCGGGCCGGATCCTTCAGGTCGGTCATCAGCTGCTTTCCTCTTCCGCCGCGAGCAGCGCGGCGACCTCGCTGTCGGAGAGCCCATCGAGTTCCGCGGCGATCCGCTGCTCGATCTGGGCGGCCAGGTCCGCCACCACGGGGCTGCCGAACAGCGCCCGCATGGGCAGGTCGACGTCCACCTCGGCACGGATCCGGGCCATCGCCCGCATGCCGCGCAGCGAGTTGCCGCCGAGAGTGAAGAAGTCGTCCAGGGCGCCGACCTTCTCCACCTGGAGGATCTCGGCGTACACCTCGGCGACCAGGGCCTCGGCCTCGGTGCGCGGCGCCACGTAGGCGTCCTGCGCCGGCGCGGCGGCGGCCGGCGCGGGCAGCGCGGCCCGGTCCAGCTTGCCGTTCGGCGTCAGCGGCAGCGCGTCGAGCCGGACCAGGGCCGCCGGCACCAGGTGCGCGGGCAGCTCACGGGCCAGCTCGGCGCGGACCGAGTCCTCGTGCGCGGGGCCGACCAGGTAGCCGACAAGGGTCGGCTCACCGGTGTCGGTGCGCACCGCCGCGGCGACCGCCCGGACGTCCGGGTGGGCCAGCAGGGCGGCCTCGACCTCGCCCAGCTCGATGCGCATGCCGCGCACCTTGACCTGGTCGTCCCGGCGGCCCAGGTAGTCCAGGGTGCCGTCGGGACGCCAGCGGGCCAGGTCGCCGGTCGCGTACATCCGGGCGCCGGGCGGGCCGTAGGGGCAGGGCAGGAAGCGCTCGGCGGTGAGGCCGGGGCGGCGGTGGTACCCGCGGGCCAGCTGGGCGCCGGTCACGTACAGCTCGCCGACCACGCCCGGGGGCACCGGCTGGAGGGCGGCGTCGAGCAGCAGCGCCCGGGTGTTCCAGGTGGGCGTGCCGATCGGCACCGGGCCCGGCGGGACCGGCTCGCCGGGGGCGGTCCGGGCGGCCACGCAGCCCACGGTGGCTTCGGTCGGGCCGTACTCGTTGATGACCGCCACGTCGGGGTGGGCGGCCCGCCAGCCGGCGAGCTGCTCGCCGGTGAGCGCCTCGCCGCCGATCACCAGGTCGGTGGTGGGCGACAGCTCGCCGTCGAGCAGCGGCAGGTGGCTCGGGGTGACCTTGAGGAAGGCCGGCCGGCCGCCGGCCCGGGCGGCCGGCTCGTCGATCGCGGCGAGCCGGACCGTGCCGCCGGCGGTGAGCGTGCCGAGCAGGCCGGTGACGGTGAGGTCGAAGGAGACCGGCGAGTGCAGCAGCGCGGTGCCGGCCAGCCCCGGGTAGGTGTCCCGGGCCCAGGCCAGGTAGGCGCTCACCGCCCGGTGCTCCACCACGACGCCCTTGGGCCGCCCGGTGGAGCCGGACGTGTAGAGCACGTACGCCGGGTGCTCGGGGCGCAGCGGGGCCCGCCGGTCGGCGTCGGTCAGGTCGCCGTCGGGCTGGTCCGCGCCGAGCTCGCCGTCGAGCACCAGCGCCCCGCCGGGCACCAGGGCGGCCGTGTCCGGGGTGGCCACCACGAGGGCCGGCGCGGCGTCCTCCAGCAGGTAGGCGATCCGCCCGGCCGGGTACGCGGTGTCCACCGGCACGTACGCGGCGCCGGACTTCAGCACGGCGAGCATCGCCACCACCAGCTCGCAGGAGCGGGGCAGGGCGAGCGCGACCCGGTCCTCCGGGCCGGCGCCGCGGGCCACCAGCAGCCGGGCCAGCCGGTTCGCGGCGGTGTTCAGCTCGGCGTACGTCAGCGGCACACCGTCGCAGACCAGCGCGGTGGCGTCCGGGGTGGCCGCGGCCCGCCGCTGCACCTCGTCGACCACGGTGGCCGGCGGCACCTCGCGGGCCGTGTCGTTCCAGGCGCCCAGGACCAGGTCGCGCTCGGCGTCGGTGAGCAGCGGCAGCGCGGCGACGGTCCGCTCCGGGTCGGCCACCGCGGCGGTGAGCAGCCCGACGTACCGGCGCACCACCGTCTCGGCGGTGGCCCGGTCGAACAGCGCCGTCCGGTAGACCAGGCGGCACTCCCCGGCCGTGATGTCGAAGGCCAGGTCGTCCTTCGTGGTGCCCAGCTCCACCGGGTCGAGACCGGAGTCCGGGATGTAGTTCAGCGCCGTCTGGAAGATCGGCTGCACCGACGGGTCCCGCTGCGGGTCGACCGCCTCGACGATCTTCTGGAACGGGGTCTGCCCGTGCTCCATGGCGTCGACCAGGCCGTCGCGGACGCGGCCGAGCAGCGCGGCGAAGGACGGGTCGCCGGAGACGTCGCAGCGCAGCGCCACCGGGTTGACGAACATGCCGATCAGCGGGGCCAGCTCGGGGGTGTCCCGGCCCGCGGTGGAGACGCCGACCACCACGTCGGTGTCGCCGGAGATCCGCGACAGCAGCGCCGCGAAACCGGCCAGGAGCACCATGTACGGCGTGGCCGCCGCCCCGGCCGCCAGCCGGCCGACCCGGTCGAGCAGCCCGTCGGGCAGGTCGAAGCGCACCTCGTCGCCGGCGAAGCCGAGCTGGGCCGGGCGGGGCCGGTCCAGCGGCAGGTTGGTCACCGGCGGCGCGCCGGCCAGGTGGCCGGTCCAGAAGGCGAGCTGCCGGTCCAGTTCCGCCCCGGTGAGCTGGTCCCGCTGCCAGACCGCGAAGTCGGCGTACTGGATGGGCAGCTCGGGCACGGCGGGCTCGGCGCCGCTCTGCGCGGCCGCGCCGAACGCGGCGAGTTCGTGGTGGAACAGGACCGCCGAATGGCTGTCGAAGACGGCGTGGTGCGCCACGAAGACCAGCGCCCAGTCGCCGTCGAGACGGACCAGCCGGGCCCGCCACAGCGGCGGCGCGTCCAGCGGGATCGGGGTACGGGCCAGCTCGGCGCGGATCGCCTCGAACGCGGCCAGCCGCGCCGACTCCGGCAGGTGGCTCAGGTCGGCGGTGGGCAGCGGGACCGGCTCGTGCGCCCGGACCACCTGCACGAGCGCGCCGTCGTCCTCCCGCAGGTGGGTGCGGAGCGCCTCGTGCCGGGCCACCACCCGGTTGACCACGTCGCTGGCCGCGGCGGCGTCGAGGCCGGCCGGGAAGCGCCACGGGACGGACACGTTGAACACCGGCGAGCCGGCGTCGAGCTGGTTGGCCATCCACACGCGCTCCTGCGCGAAGGAGGCCGGGAACGTCCACTCCTGCGTCATGAGTGGGCCTCGCGGACGGAGCGGGGACGCATGTCGGTCCAGACCGTGTCGACGTGGGCCAGGCACTCCTCGCGGGTGCCGGCGAAGCCGGTGTCGTGCCAGCCCGCGGGGAGGTCCCGGTCGGCCGACCAGATCGAGTACTGCTCCTCGTCGTTGCGGACGACCAGGAATCGGGGTTCGGCCATGTCAGTTCGCTCCAGGGGTGTCGGGGGTGTGCGGCTCGGCCATCGCCACGGCGATCTTGCGAGGGCCGGTGAACGGCTCCCGGCCGTGCGCGGCCGTCATGTTGTCCACCACCAGCACGTCGTCGCGCTGGTAGTCGAAGCGGACGGTGGCCGCCCGGTAGGCGGCGCGGAGGTGGTCCATGACGTCGGCGGGGATCTCGCCGCCGTCGCCGTAGTAGGTGTTCGACGGCAGCCCGTCGGCGCCGAACATGGCCAGCAGCCCCTCCTGGTAGTCCTTCGGGAGGGTGCTCACGTGGAAGAACGTGGCGTGGTTGAACCAGCGCGGGGTGTCCGAGCCGGGCCGGTGGTGCACCACGTCCCGCACCGCCCGGGTGCGCAGACCGTCCTTGCCGACCCACTCCACGGTGATCCCGTTGGCCGCCGCGTACGCCTCGACCTCGGACCGGTTCTCGGTGTTGAACACCTCCTGCCAGCGGGTGCCGAAGTCGCCGTGGAAGTTGCGCACCAGCATCCAGCGCCGCCGGACGAACTCCTCGCGCACGGCCGGGTCGATCAGGTCGTGGACCCGGCGGACGTCGGCGAGCGGGGTGGCGCCCCGGGTCTCCGGCGCGGTGATGCAGTAGAAGAACAGGGTCAGCGGCCAGCGCGCCTGGTACGAGTTCTCGTTGTGCAGGAAGATCTCCTCGTCCGGCGGGTAGTCGGTCGAGGTGTAGACCCGGCCCTTGATCGAGTGCCGGGGCGAGGAACGCTCCGTGTAGGTCAGCGGCTCGCCGGACAGGGCGCGGACCACCCCGTCGAAGCCGTCCACCCCGCCGACGCCGAAGCCGCGGAACAGCAGCCCGCCGTGCTCGACGAGGGTGGCCCGCAGCTCGGCGCGGCGGGCCGCGATCAGGTCGGTCAGGGCGCGGCCGTCGTTCTCGACGACCACCGGCAGCGTGGCGATCGTGTCGCTCATGATGCGGTGTCTCCTTGTCGGTCGTGGTCAGGCGCGGGGCAGCCGCGGGATGGCCGGGATCGCCGCCGGCGCGGCCGGTTCGTCGGCGGGCTGGCTGGCCCGCAGCTCCTCGATCCGGACGGCCAGCCCGGCGACCGTGGGGGTCTCGAAGAGGCTGCGCATGGGCAGCCGGACCCCGGTGGCCTTGCGCATCGCGGCGATCAGCTGCACCGCGACCAGCGAGTTGCCGCCGAGGGCGAAGAAGTCGTCGTCCACGCCGACGTCGGTCACGCCGAGGCCGTCGCGCCAGACCTGGGCGATGGTCTTCTCCAGCTCGGTCGAGGGCGCGGCCGAGCCACCGCCCGTGCCGGCGGCCGCGGTGGCCGGGGTGTCGGTCTCCGCCTCCAGGCTGTCCGTGGTCACCCGGGCCGAGCGGCGCCGGATGTCGGCGACGGTGCGGGTGGTGATGACCACCTGCGCGCCCAGGCCGGCGGTGAGGCTGCGGCGGAACGCCTCGGCCCCGTCGACCGGCCGGATGTCCTCGGTGACCGGTGCCGGCGCAGCGCCGGCGGCGGCCGGGGCGTCGGCGAGGCCGCCGGTCACCGCGCCCTGGTCCACCTTGCGCAGCACGAAGTCGCTGATCGCGACCAGTTCCCGGCCCTCGGTGTCGCGCAGCGACAGGTCGGCCGCCACCACCTCCTCGGTGGCGCTGGGCCGGTGCCGCAGGTGACTGTGGAAGGCCGCCGGCAGCGCCCCGCGCACCACGATCCGGCCGTACGACAGCGGCAGGTAGGTGCCCGAGCCCTGGCCGCGCCCGAAGGCGGTGGCCACGTCCAGCAGCGCCGGGTGCAGGCCCCAGGAGGGCAGGTCGTCCAGCGCGGCGGCGGGCGCCTCGACCCGGGCCAGCTCCTCCCCCTCGGCCAGGTGGTGCTCGGCCAGCGCGGCCCAGCGGGGGCCGAAGGTGAGCATGCTGGTGCGGCCCCGGCCGAAGGAGGCGTCGTCGTCGACCCGGCGGCCGGCGACGGCGGGCGTGCCGGCCGGCGGGGCGGGCTCGGTGGTCCAGCCGGCCGCGCCGCGCACGTGGGTGCGGAGCGTTCCGGCGGCCAGGCTGGCCACGGTGAAGTCGACCCCGTCCTCGGCCGGCGTCAGCTCCACCCGGTACTGGGCGACCGTGCCGTCCGGCACCGAGAACGGCTCCAGGAAGACCACGTCCCGCAGTTCCACGGCGGCGTCGGGCGCCGGGGCGGGCAGCGCGGCGGTCACCGCGGCCCGCACCGACTCCAGGTGGGCGGTGCCCGGCACCACCGGCACCCCGCCGATCCGGTGCTCGTCGAGCAGCCAGTGGGTGCCGGCGGAGACCAGGCCGTGCAGGACCGTGCCGTCCGGACCGGTCACCCGGGTGGTGAGCACCGGGTGGTCCACCGGGGCGCTGACGGTGTCCCGCCCGGCGGCCCGGAAGGCGGCCGGCGCGTTCGTCTCCACGGCCATGCCGACCTCGGCCCAGCCGCCCCAGTTCTGCGAGACCACCGGGGCGCGGAAGCCGGCGCCGGCGCGCGCCCAGGCGTCCAGGAAGCTGTTCGCCGCGCAGTAGTCGACCTGGCCGAAACCGCCGATCACGGCGGTGATCGAGGAGCAGAGCGCCACGAAGTCCAGCGGCAGGTCACCGAAGACCTGGGCCAGGGCGAGGGTGCCGGCGAGCTTCGGGGCGAGCACCCGCTCCGCCTCCGCCCGGTCCTTGATCTCGGCCATGCCACCACCGGGCAGGCCGGCGGCGTGCACGATGCCGTCCAGCCCGCCGAACCGTGTCTCGGCGGCGTCGCGTACGCGGCGCAGGTCGTCGGGGTCGGTGACGTCGGCGGCGAGCACCAGCACCTCGGCCCCGGCCGCCTCCATCCGGCGGATCGCCGCGATGGCCCGGCCGGCCCGGTCGGCGCCGCCGTGCACCGCCAGGTGCTCGTCCCACCGGTCCCGCTCGGGCAGGCCGGAGCGGGCCAGCAGCACCAGCTTGGCCCGGGCGCGGCGGGCGAAGTCCTCGGCCAGGGTGACGCCGATGCCGCCGAGACCACCGGTGATCAGGTAGCGCCCGGCCTCGCGCAGCACGCCCGGCTCGGCCTCGGCGTCCACGGTGACCTGCTCGTAGCCGGCCACCCAGCGCCGGTCGCGGCGCAGCGCCACCTCCGGGTGCTCGGGATCGGCCGGGCCGCGCAGCTCGGCCGCGAGCGCCGCGACCCCGCGCGCGGCGGTGTCCGCGTCGACCAGCCGGACGGTGAGCCCGGGCAGCTCGACGGGGAGCACCCGGGCCAGGCCCGCCAGGGTGGCGTGCTCCGGCCGGACCAGGTCGTCGCCACGTACGTCGCCGATGCCGGTGGTGACCAGGTCGAGGCGGATCCCCTCCTCGTCGGCGGTCAGCCCGGCGCCGGCGAGCGCCTGCACCAGGTGCAGCGCGCTGAAGAAGCCCCGGTCCTGGGCGGCCCAGGCGGCGGCGATGTCGGTGCCGGCCGGCTCGCCGTCGAGGGCGTAGGCGTGCACGATCCGGCGGGGCAGGTCGGCGCCGAGCGCGGCGACCAGCGCCTCGTGGTCCTCGCGGACGCCGGGGCGCAGCCGGAAGCCGCCGGTGGTGGCCGCGAAGGCGTCGCCGGCGCGTACCTCGACGGGGTCGTCGCCGGCGGCGCGCAACGCGGCGACGAGCGCCTCCCCGCGCGGGCCGTCGGCCAGCACGAGGCACCGGCCCAGCGGGACGACGGTCCGAGCCGGGGCGGCCTGCCGCCACACCGGCACCGCGAACCACTCCGGCAGCGGCCGGGGCCCGGTCTCGACCGGGGCGGCCGCCTGCTGCACCGGGTCCGGGTCGACCCAGTAGCGGCGCCGCTCGAACGGGTAGGTGGGCAGCGGCACCCGCCGGGCGTCGGGGTCGGCGGCCAGGGTCACCGGGATTCCGGCGCACCAGAGCGCGCCGGCGCTGCCGAGCAGGGTGGCCAGGTCGCCGGTCGGCTCGCCCGGCCCGGGGAGGCTGCCCAGCGGGGTCAGCTTCCGCTGCGCCTCGGAGGCCTTGGCGACCTGCATCCGGGCCAGGTTGGCGAGCTGCCGGCCCGGGCCGCACTCGACCAGCGCCCAGGTGCCCTCGGCCAGCAGGGTGGCCACGCAGGCGCCGAAGCGGACCGGTCGGCGCAGGTGCGCCGCCCAGTACGCGGGGTCGGTGGCCTGCGCCTCGGTGATCCAGGTGCCGGTCACGTTGGACAGGAACGGCACGGCCGGCGGGCGCAGCGGCACGCTCGCCATGAGCGCGGTGAACTCGTCGAGGATCGGGTCCATCATCGGCGAGTGGAAGGCGTGCGACGTGCGCAGCAGCTTGGATTTGTTCTTGCCGCCCAGGCTCGCGGCGAACTCCTCGACCAGCGCGGTCTCCCCGGCCACCACGCAGGTGCCCGGGCCGTTGACCGTGGCCACGGACAGGCCCTCGGGCAGCCGGTCGGCGACCGCCGACTCGTCCAGCGTCACGGCGAGCATCGAGCCGGCCGGCAGCGAGTGCATGAGCCGGCCCCGGGCCGCCACCACCCGCAGCGCGTCGGGGAGGGTGAGCACGCCGGCCACGGTGGCGGCGACGTACTCGCCGATGGAGTGGCCGAGCATCGCGGCCGGGGCCACCCCGGCCCGCTGCCAGGCGGTGGCCAGGGCGTACTCGACGGTGAACAGGGCGGGCTGGGTGTAGCGGGTCTGGGTGAGCTTGTCCCCCGCCTCCGGGTCGCGGCCGAGGATCAGGTCCCGGATGTCCAGGCCCAGCTCGGGGCGGAGCAGCTCGGCGCACTCGTCCACGGTGGCCGCGAAGGCCGGGTCCTCGGCGTACAGCTCGGCGCCCATGCCGGCGTACTGGGACCCCTGGCCGCTGAACAGGTAGGCGACCCGCGGGGCGGGGCCGTCGAGGGCGCCGCGGTGCCCCTTGCGCTTGTCGCGCAGGGCGGCCGCGGCGGACGGCAGGTCGGTGGCGACCACGGCGGCGCGGTGCGGGTACTGCTGGCGGCCGACCCGCAGGGTGTGCGCGACGTCGGCGAGCAGTTCGGGACCACCCGCGGTGCCGCTCTCCAGGTGGTCGGCGAGGCGCTTCACCGCGGTGTCCAGGGCGGTCGGGGTCTTCGCCGAGACCTGGAGCAGGTGCGCGGGGCGGACCCGCCGCTCGGTCCGGTACGCGGCCGGCGCCTCCTCCAGCACCACGTGGGCGTTGGTGCCGCCGATGCCGAACGAGCTGACGCCGGCACGCCGGGGCCCGCCGTCGGTGTCCCACTTGGTCAGCGTGTTCGCCACGTAGAACGGGGTGTCGGCGAAGTCGATGCCCGGGTTCGGGGTCTCGTAGTTGATGGTCGGCGGGATGAGGCCGTGTTCCATGGCCAGCACCGTCTTGATCACGCTGACGATGCCGGAGGGCTGGCTGAGGTGGCCGATGTTGGACTTCACCGAGCCGATGCCGCACCAGCCCCGGTCGTCGGTGTCCTTGGTGTACACCGCGGAGAGGGCGGCGATCTCGATCGGGTCGCCGAGCGCCGTGCCGGTGCCGTGCGCCTCGACGTAGCTGATGGTGCGCGGGTCGATGCCGGCCAGGCCGACGGCCTGGGCGACCGCCTCCATCTGGCCGTCGATGCTGGGCGCGGTGAAGCCCACCTTGCCGGCGCCGTCGTTGTTGATCGCGTTGCCGAGCACCACGGCACGGATGGTGTCGCCGTCGGCGATCGCGTCGGAGAGGCGCTTGAGCAGGGTGACACCCACACCGCTGCCCCAGACCGTGCCGTTGGCTCCGGCGTCGAACGGGCGGCAGCGGCCGTCCGGGGAGGTGAAGCCGTCCATGCCGAGGTAGCCGATGTGCGGCAGCTCGATGTTGACCCCGCCGGCCAGCGCCATGTCGCACTCGCCGTTGCGCAGCGCCTCGCAGGCCAGGTGGAACGCCACCAGCGAGGTGGAGCAGGCGGTGTGCACGGTGAGGCTGGGCCCGCGCAGGTCGAGCCGGTATGAGACATTGGTGGCCACGTAGTTCGGCGAGTTGCCGGTGGCGAGGGAGACCGCGCCGTGCGGACTGCCGCCGACCCGCTTGTTGCGCAGCACGTTGCGGTGCAGGTAGGTGTTGCCGCCGGTGCCGGCGTAGACGCCGACCGCGCCGTCGTAGCGGGCCGGGTCGTAGCCGCCGTCCTGGAGCGCCGTGTAGCAGGTCTCCAGGAAGAGGCGGTGCTGCGGGTCGGTGATCTCGGCCTCGCGGGCGGTCATCCCGAACAGGCCGGCGTCGAACTCGTCGTAGCCGTCGACCAGCGGGGCGCGGTTCACCCAGCCGGGGTCGTCGACCTCCTCGGGCGTGGCGCCGCGGGCGATCTGCTCGTCGCGGGTCAGCTCGGTCACCGACTCGACGCCGTCGACCAGGTTGCGCCAGAACTCGTCGACGTCGCCCGCGCCGGGTAGGCGGGCGGCGAGCCCGACGATCGCGATCGGTTCGATGCCGTCGTCGGTGGTGGGAATGTCGTTCTGCATCGGGGTTGTCCTTAGCTCACGCGGTGCGTCGGGGAGGGGTACGGCGTCACGGCTGGTTCGGTCGTCGGGGTGGGGTGCGGCGGGCGCGGCCACGCCGGGCGGCGGCCCGCAGCGCGGCCCGGGCGAGTTCCGGCCGGTCGGCGGCGCCGTCGAGGCTGGCGGCGAGGGCCCGCACGGTCGGGTGGCGGAACAGGTCGAGCATGGTGAGGGATCGGCCGGTGGCCTCGGTGAGCCGGGCGTGCACCGCGGCGAGGGCCATCGAGTGCCCGCCGATGTCGAAGAAGTTGTCGGCGACGCCGACCCGGTCCCGGCCGAGCACGTCCCGCCAGATGCCCGCGATCAGCTCCTCGGTGGCGGTGAGGGCGTCCGGACCGGCGGGCAGCGGAGCCCGGGCCGGCTCGGCGGCGGCCACGGTCATGGCGCCGAGCGCCGCCACCCGTACCGCCGGGCGGGGCAGCCCGGTCGCGACCTGGTCGGCGGGCGCGTCCGGGTCGGCCGCGAGGGCGCCGACCAGGTCGGCCAGGTCGGCCAGGAGCGCCTCGATCCGCTCGGCCTCGAACAGGTCCGGGTTGTGCACCACCTCGACGCCGGCCCGGCCGTCGCGCTCCACCACGTAGACGGTGATGTCGAACGGTGAGCCGGGCTTCGGCACGGGCACCGGCTCGACCGTCAGGCCGGTCAGCGCGAGCCGGGGCGGGACGAAGTTGAGCACGTTGAACAGCACCTGCACGAGCGGGGCGCGGGAGGTGTCCCGGCCCACGCCGAGCGCCTCGACGATCCGTTCCAGCGGGGCGCCGGGATGCTCGGTGACCGCGTGCAGCTCGGCGGCGCACCGGTCGACCAGCCCGGCGAAGCTCGACCCGCCGGTGCGGACCCGCACCGGCACGGTGTCGATGAAGAAGCCGATGACGTCGTCGAAGGCGGCCAGCCGCCGGTCGGCGACGATCGCGCCGAGCACGTGGTCGTCGCCGCCGGTGAGCCGGCGCAGCAGCTCACCGAAGCCGGCCAGCAGCACCGCCGCCACCGTGGTGCCGCGCCGGGCGGCCAGGTCGCGCACCGCCCGGTCGGCCGCCTCGGTGAGCCGCACCCCCGCCTCGACTCCGGCGTAGGTCTGCACCGCCGGGCGGGGCCGGTCGCGGGGCAGGTCCAGCACGGTCGGGGCGCCGGCCAGGTGGTCGGTCCACCAGGCCAGGTCGGCCGCGCCGCGGCGGCGGTCCCGCTCCGCCCGCCAGACCGCGTAGTCGGCGTACGTGGCGGGCAGGGGCGGCCGGGCCGGCGGCTCACCGGCGACCGCCCGGGCGTACGCGCCGGCCAGCTCGTCGTAGAGCAGCGCCTCGGACCAGCCGTCGAAGACCGCGTGGTGCACGGTCACGGCGAGCACGTGGGTGTCGGCGGCGAGCCGGTAGACGGTCACCTGCCAGGGCGGCCCGGTGGCCAGGTCGAACGAGTGCCCGGCGCCGGCCGCGAGCATGGTGGCCAGCTCCGCCTCGGCGTCGGCGGCCCCGGTCAGGTCGACCACCGGCACGGCCACGTCGGTCGGCTCCTCGCGGACCGCGTAGGGCACCCCGCCGGTCTGCGGGATCCGCCAGCGCAGCACGTCGTGCCGCTCGGCCACGGCGCGCAGCGCGGCGCCGAGCGCGGCGGTGTCGAGCGGCCCGCGCAGCCGGTGTGCGACCGCGATGTTGTACGGCGCGCTCGACGGGGCGAGCTGGTCCATGAACCAGAGCCGCCGCTGCGGCGGGGAGAGGGTGGGCGGGTTGCCGGTGGTCAGGCCGTCGCCGTCGGCCGGCGCGGCGGCCCGCACGCGGTCGACCAGCGCGGCGAAGGTGCGGTCGGTGAACAGCACCCGGGTGTCGACCCGCCGGCCCAGCTCGGCGCGGAGCGCGGCGACCAGCCGCATGGCGGCGATCGAGTTGCCGCCGGCCGCGAGGAAGTCGCTGTCCGGGCCGGGGTTCGCACCGAGCAGCCGGATCCAGAGCCGCCGGACCGCCGCCTCCACGGGATCCCCGCCGTCGGCCTCGTCCGCCACGTCGGGGGCGGCCGCGGCGAGGGCGCGCAGCGCGGGCCGGTCCAGCTTGCCGCTGGTCGGGCTGACCGGCAGCGCGGCGAGCCGCACCGTCCGGGCCGGCAGCATCGCGGCGGTCAGCCGGGGCCCGGCGTACGCCCGCAGCGCCTCGTCGCCGGGCGCGCCGGCCGGGGTGAGGAAGGCGACCAGCTCGGTGCCGGCCGGGCCGGGCACGGCCTCCACGGCCACCCCGTCGACGCCGGGGTGCCCGGCCAGCACGGCCTCGACCTCGCCCAGCTCGATCCGCTGGCCGCGCACCTTGACCTGCCGGTCGGCCCGGCCCAGGTAGACGATCCGGCCGTCCGCCGCCTGCCGGACCAGGTCGCCGGTGCGGTAGAGCCGCTCCCCCGGCCGGTCGCCGAACGGGTCGGGAACGAACCGCTCGGCGGTCAGCCCGGGCCGGTTGAGGTAGCCGTCGGCCAGGCCGGGACCGCCGATCAGCAGTTCGCCGGTCTCCCCCGGCGGCACCGGACGCAGGTCGGCGTCCACCACGTACGCCCGGTGGTTGGGCAGGGGCCGGCCGATCGGCACCGGGTCGGTGTCGGCGGCGGTGAGGTCACCGCTGACCGCCAGCACGGTGGTCTCGGTGGGGCCGTAGCCGTTGAGGAACCGCCGGCCGGGGCCCCAGCGGGCGACCAGCTCGGCGGGGACCGCCTCGCCGCCGCAGAGCAGCACCCGCCAGGACGGCAGCTCCGCCGGGTCGAGCAGGGCGAGGACGGTCGGGGTGATGAAGCCCCAGGTCACCTCGTGCGCGGCGACGAACCGGGCGAGCCGGACCGGGTCGGCCCGGTCGTCGGCGCCGAGCAGCTGCACCGCGCCGCCGAGCAGCAGCGGCACGAACAGGTCCATGGTGGCCGCGTCGAAGCCGAGCGAGGCGATGCCGAGGCTGCGCACCGAGGCGTCGGCGCCGGTCAGCGCGGCGACCCCGGTGACGAACTCGACGGCGTTGCGGTGGGTGGTGAGCACCCCCTTGGGCCGGCCGGTGGAGCCGGAGGTGAACAGCACGTACGCCGGGTCGCCGGGACGCGCCGGGCAGGGGGCGAGGGGGGCCGGGCCGGGCAGCCCGACCGCCTCGACGCCGGGCTCGTCGCCGAACTCGGCCGCCGCGGCGTCGCCGGCGACCACCCGGATCCCGGCGTCCCGGGCGATCTCGCGCAGCCGCTCGCGGGGGCCGCCCGGTTCCAGCGGCACGTACGCGGCGCCGGCCAGCAGCACACCGAGCACGGTCACCACCAGGTCGGGGGTACGCGCGCCGCACACACCGACCCGGTCGCCGGGAACGATCCCGCGCTCGCGCAGGGCGGCGGCCAGCCCGGCGGCCCGGTCGACGAGCTGCCGGTAGGTCAGCCGGGTGTCCCACTGGCGTACCGCCACCGCGTCGGGGGTGCGGGCGGCCTGCGCGGCGATCAGGTCGGCCAGGGTGGCGTCCGGCCAGGGCAGGTTCGCCCCGTACGCGGCGCTGACGGTCAGGATGTCGGTCACCCGTGGTCTCCCCGGTGCTCGGCTGGGTCGGTGATCTGGAGGCGGAGTTCGTTGACGTAGCCGCGGCCCTGCGCGTCGGTGATCCACGACCGGGCCGGGTCGGGCAGCAGCTCGGTGACGACCACGGCCACGTCGGGGCCGGTGCGGGCGGCCGCGTCGACCATGGCGCACAGCGAGTGGGCGTGCAGCGGGCCGGTCAGGTCGACGTAGCAGGGCTTCACCTCGGTGCCCACCTTCACGAAGACCCGCTCGGGCAGGCCGAGCCGCTGCCGCAGCCGCCGGACCGCGAGGTAGCGCTCGGCCTCGCCGGTCGCTCCGGCCAGGCCGGACTCCCCGACGGTGGTGCGCCAGGTGCGCCGGGCCACGACCAGCCGGTCGATGGTGATGCGGGGCATGTGCGGGGCCGGGTCGAGCAGCTTGAAGCTGTCCAGCAGCAGCGCGGAGAACAGGTTGCCGAACACCTCGGTGAGCGGCCAGCGCCGCCCGTCGGGGAAGACCGCGTCGAAGGTGGCGCCGGCGCGCTCGATCCGCACGTCGGTGGCCGGGACGAGGCGGTCGAGGTCGGCGCCCCGGGCCGTGTCGATGCCGATCTGCCGGTCCTGCGGGCCGGTCAGCTCGTAGGTGGTCCGGGTGGTCAGGCGCGGGTAGTTGGCCGGGTAGACGACCCGCAGCCGGACCGGCCCGAGGTCGGCGTCGAAGCCGGCGCGCAGCATCGCGGGGTCCGGGTGGAACGGGGTGAGCACGGCGCTGTCGAAGGTGGTCAGACCCGGGTGCAGCTCGCCGAGGACGAGCAGGAACTCGCCCCGGTTGAGCGCGTCGAGGTCGGCGGTGGCGATCTGCACGTCGGGACTGTGGATCCGGGCGGACGGCCAGCCGGGGCCGTCGGCGGCGAACAGCTCGGCGGCCCGGGCGGCCAGGTCGGCGCTGCGCAGGGTCAGCTCGGCCTGGCCGGGCGGCAGGTCGGCCAGGCCGAACAGCTCCCGCCAGCGGGCGGTCAACCCGGCGGCGGCGCGCTGGAGCGGGCCGTCGGGGGCGAGCAGCAGCCCCTGGGCGGGCGCCCACACGTCGGCGAGCCGGACCGGGCCGTCCTCGACCAGCTCGGCGTGGAGGTCGGCGACGACCGCCGTGCAGGCCGCGCCCACCTCGGCGGTCAGCCAGCGGGCCGCGGTCAGCACCACGGCGAGCGGGTCGGCCAGCGCCTCCCGCACCGCCGCGCCCACCCGGACGTCCAGGTCCCGGTCGGTCTCCTCGTAGACCAGGGTGCGGCCGACGTACATCTGGCCGGCGTGCCGGGTCGCGGCGGCCCCGGTGACCGCGGTGAACTCGCTGTTCAGCGCGGCCAGCGCGGCGCCCAGCCGAGCCGGGTCGCCGGCCGCGGCGGCCACCGCGTCGCGGGCCGCGCGGAGCCGGTCGAGGCCGGCCTCGGCCGCCGCCCGGGCGGCCGGGTCGCCGATGGCGGCGATCCGCCCGGCCAGCACCCGTTCCGCGGCCGGGCTGGTCGGCAGGGCGGCGTCCCAGGCGAGCAGCCCGCGCTCGACCAGCCGGTCGAGCAGCAGGTAGCCGTCGGCGCCGGCCCGCAGGTCACCGGCCGCCCGGAACCGCTCGACCAGCTCGGCCGCCGGGGTCCGGCCGTCGGCGGCGGCGAGCAGCCGGGCCTCCACCGGGGACAGCTCGACCGGCGGGTGCAGCGGCCGGTGCACGCGGTTGCCGGCCACGGTCAGGTGGGGCGGCCGGGTCGGTGGCCACCAGCGGCGCACGGCCAGGTCGGCGCCGAGCCGGTCGGCGTACGCGGCCAGCGCCCACGCCTCGAAGTGGACCCGGCGACGGCGGACCAGGCCCACGCCGGGGGTGACCCGGGAGGTGCTCGTCTCCGGTTCGAGGGTGCCCCAGCAGACCGGCCCGAAGAACCCGATGGTCTCGGCCTTGCCGCAGTAGCGCTGCCAGTAGCGCAGCAGCGTCATCTCGCGCTTGCGCCGCCGGCTGTTGCGGGTCCCCGGGTCGGTGCGCAGCAGCCCGTCGAGGGCGACGAGCATGTCGGGGTTCTGCCAGGTGACCGCCTCGCGCAGCAGCGGGTCGGCGGCCAGGTCGAGGGCCGCCGCGGAACCCTCGGCGGCCGCCGCGTCCAGCGCCTTGTCGAGGACCTCCCGCGTGCCCTCGCCGGTGAGCAGGGCGTCGGCCGCGGCGGCGGCCTCCGGAGCCGCGAACCGGTCCAGCCCGGCGGCCGGGAAGCCGGCCGTCCGCACCACCGTGTCCCGCCAGACCGACCAGCCGGTCTCCCCCAGTGGCAGCAGGTGGCTCATCGGTTCTCCGTCCCCTGGGTGTCCACGATGTGCAGGCGCAGCTCGCTGAAGTAGCGGCGCCCGGCGCCGTCGGGCACCCAGGCCTGGTCGGTGGTCGGGAGCATCTCGCTGACGGTGAGCGAGACGTCGTCGCCGCCGTCGACCCGGGCGGCCCGGACCATGGCGCAGAACATGTTGGCGAAGGCCGGGCTGGACAGGTCCACGAAGCACGGCTTGGTCTCGGTGCCGAGCTTGACGTAGACCTGCTCGGGCAGGCCGAGCCGGCGCCGCCAGCCCCGCACGGCCAGGAAGCGCTGCCGCTCGCCGGTGGCCGACGCCAGGCCGCTCTCCCCCACCGTGGTCCGCCAGGTCTGCCGGGCCACCACCAGCCGGTCGAGCGTGATCCGGGGCGTGTACGGCGCGGCGGCGACCAGCTTGAAGCCGTCCACCGCGTGCGCGCTGAGCAGTTCGGCGAAGACCTCGGTGAGCGGCCACCGCTGCCCGTCCGAGGCGGTGGCCACGAGCCGCCCGTCGACCTCGCCGACGGTCAGGTCCACGGTGGGCAGCACCCGGGCCGGTTCCGCGCCCGGCGCGTCCTGGAAGGCCAGGTGCCGGTCGGTGGGCCCGGTCAGCGACTCGGAGGTGCGGCTGGTCCGGCGCGGCCACTCGGTGGGGAAGAGCAGCCGGACCCGCCGCTCGCCCATGTCCTCGGCCAGCGCGGCGCGCAGCCGCTCCACCTCCGGGTGGGACGGGGTGAAGACCGCGCAGTCGAACGAGGACCAGGCGGCGTGCAGCTCGCCGAGCACCACCGTGAAGTCGCCCCGGGCCAGCGCCGCCGCGTCGGTGGCGCAGATCTGCAGGTCGGGGCTGTGCATCACGGCGTTGGACCAGGTCGGCCGGGCGCCCGGGAAGACCGCGTCGACCCGGTCGGCCAGGTCGGCCACGCGCAGCCGCACGTCGGTGGTGCCGGGCGGCAGCACGTCCAGCCCGAACAGCCCGGCCCAGCGGGCGGCGAAGTCGGCGGCCACCCCGTCGACCGGACGCTCTCCCCCGCCCCAGAACAGGCCCTGGGCCAGGAACCACAGGTCCGCCAGCGCGACCGGACCGCCGCCGGCCTCGGCGCGCAGCTCCTCGTAGAGCCCGCGGAACACCTCGTCGTACGCGTCGGCCAGGGCGTTCGCCATCCACCGGGCGGCGCGCAGCAGCACGTCCAGCGGGGCGGCCAGCTCGGCGAGCAGCGGCGCGCCGAACACCACGTCCAGGTCGCGGGCGGTGTCCTCGTAGCAGATGGTCCGGCCGGCGTACATCTGACCGGCCCGGCGGACGGCCGGGACGCCGGTCAGCTCGGTGAAGGTGGCGTCGAGGGTGTCCAGCGCGGCGCGCAGCCGCACCGGGTCGCCGGCCGCCGCGGCCACCGCGTCGCGGGCGGCGCGGAGCCGGTCGAACCCGAACCGCGCGGCGCTCCGGGCGGCCTCGTCGCCGATCGCCGTGATCCGGTCGGCCAGCACCCGCTCGGCGTCCGGGCTGACCGGCAGCGCGGCGTCCCAGCTGATCAGCTCCCGCTCCACCAGCCGGTCGAGCAGGGCGTACCCGTCCTCGGGGCGGCGCAGGCCGATGGCCGGGTCGGCCACCAGGTCGGCGGCACAGCGCTGCCCGTCTGCGGCGGCGAGCAGGGCCGCCTCCACCGGTGTCAGCGCCAGGGGCGGCCGGCCGGGGCGCAGCACGGTCCGGTCCCGGACCGCGAGGTGCGGGCGCAGCACCGGCGGCCACCACCGGCGGACGGCCAGGTCGGCGCCGATCCGCTCGGCGTACGCGGCCAGCGCCCAGGACTCGAACCACACCCAGCGCCGGCGGGTCAGCCCGGCGCCGGGGCGGATCCGGGCGGTCTCCGGCTGGTCGGGGTCGACGGTCACCCAGCAGCTCGGGCCGAAGAAGCCGACCGTCTCGTTCTTGCCGCCGTAGCGCTGCCAGTACTTCAGCAGCGCCCGCTCCCGGTCCCGGCGCCGCACGTTGCGGGCCGCGTCGGCGCCGCCGCGGGCCAGCCCGTCCAACGCGACAAGGGCGCCCCGGTTCTGCCAGGTGATCGCCTCGCGCAGCAGCGGGTCGGCGGCCAGCGCGCTGGCCCGCTCGGCGCCGGCGCGGACCGCCTCGTCGAACTCCTTGTCGTACCGGTCCTCGCCGGCGCCGGTGGCCAGCAGGTCGTCGGCCGCCGCGGCGGCCCGGGGCGCGGCGAACAGGTCCAGGCCGTCGGCCGGGAAGCCGGTGGTGCGCAGGATGGCGTCGCGCCACACCGACCAGGCCGTGTCGCCGAGCGGCACCCGGTGCGCACCGCGGGCGGTCCCGCGGCCGGCGGTGCGCACCGGGTGCGTACCCGCGGCCGGCTCGCCGGTGCGGGTGGTCTCGGCGCCGAGCGCCGCGGCCAGGTCGGCGCGGATCAGCGCGAGCAGCTCGGGGAGCCGGTCGTGCAGGAAGAAGTGACCGCCGGCCAACTCGTGCAGGGTGAAGCCGGCGGCGGTGTGCTCGGCCCAGGCGGCGTGCTGCGCGCGGGTGACGGCCCGGTCGTCCCGGCCGTTGAACGCGACGATCGGCACCGGCAGCGGCTCGCCGGGCACGTACCGGTAGCCGTCCACCCGGCCGAAGTCGGCCCGCAGCAGTGGCAGCAGCAGCTCCACCAGCTCCGGATGGTCGAAGAACTCGGCGGGGAGACCGCCGCCGTCGGCGAGGCGGCGCAGCAGCTCGTCGTCGTCGGCGCGGGACAGCCCGTCGAAGGGGCCGGGCGCGGTGACGTGCGGGGCGCGGGCGCCGCCGACGTAGAGCCGCAGCGGCAGCGGGCCGCCGGTCCGGCGCAGCTCCCGGACCACCTCGAAGCCGAGCCGGCCGCCCATCGAGTGGCCGTAGACGGCGTACGGGCGGTCGGCCCGGGCCGCGACGGCCTCGGCCACCTCGGCGACGTCGAAGCGCGGATCCTCGTTGATCCGGTTCTCGCGGCCGGGCAGCTGCACCGGCAGCACCTCGACGTCCGGGCCGATCCCCTCCTGCCAGCGCCGGAACGCGCTCGCGCCGGCACCGGCGTAGGGCAGGCAGAATAAACGCACCGGCGCCTGGGGTCGGCTTCCGGCGGAGACGAACCAGTTCACCGCGGACCTTTCTGGACGGGGTCGATCCAGTACCGCCGGCGCTGGAACGGATAGGTGGGCAGGCCGGTGCGCCGGACCGTGCCCTCGGGGTGCAGGGCGTCCCAGTCGACGTCCCGCCCGGCGACCCAGTCGGCCGCCAGTTCGCGCAGCGGGCCACCGTCGCCGGCGATCCGGGAGTCGGTGTCCAGCAGCGCGTCGAGTCCGGCCAGCGCGCCGGGCAGGTCGACGGCGACCACCGCGGCCCGGTGGGCGAAGGCCCGCCGGCCGAGCGCCAGGGTGGCGGCCACCTCGGGCAACGCCGGGGCGTCGCCGCCGAGGTGGGCCCGGAGCCGGGCCAGCGCGGCCCGCAGCGCCGCCGGGGTACGCGCCGACACCGGCAGCAGCCACGACCCCTCGCCGGGCGGGTCGGCGGGGTCGGCCGGCGGCGGCTGCTCCACCACGACGTGCGCGTTGGTGCCGCCCAGGCCGAAGGCGCTCACCCCGGCCACCCGGCGTGGGCCCTCGGGCCAGTCCCGCGCCTTGGTGGGCACGTAGAACGGGCCGGCGGCCAGGTCGATCTCCGGATGTGGGCGGGTGAAGTGCAGGTTCGGCGGGATCACCCCGTGCCGCACGGCGAGCACCGCCTTGATCAGCCCGGCGATACCGGCGGCCGCGTCGAGGTGGCCGATGTTGGTCTTCACCGAGCCGAGCGCGCAGCTCTCGGCGGGCGCGGCGCCCGCGTACACCTCGTGTAGCGCGGCGACCTCGATGGCGTCGCCGAGCGGCGTGCCGCTGCCGTGCCCCTCGACGAGGCCGACCTCGCCGGGCGCGACCTCGGCGGTGGCCAGCGCGTTGGCCACGGCGGCGGCCTGCCCGGCCGGGCCGGGCACGGCGAAGCCGGCGCGGTCCGCCCCGTCGTTGGTGACCGCCCAGCCGGGCAGGACGGCGTAGATCCGGTCGCCGTCGGCCTGCGCGTCGGCGAGCCGGCGCAGCGCGACCACCCCGGCGCCGGAGCCGAATCCCGAGCCGTTGGCGCCCTCGTCGAAGGCGCGGCACCGGCCGTCCGGTGAGGCCAGCCCGCCCGGGACGTGCCGGTGCCGGGGCCAGGTGACCGTCACCCCGCCGGCCAGCGCGAGGTCGCACTGGTAGTCGGCGAGGCTCTGCGCGGCCAGGCAGACCGCGACCAGCGAGCTGGAGCAGGCGCTCTGCACGGCCAGGGCGGGCCCGGTGAGCCCGAGCCGGTAGGCGACCTGGCCGGGCAGGTGGTCGGTGAACTGCCGGCCGATCAGCCGGGCCTCCCAGTCGTCCGGGTCGACGTCGCCGACCACGGCCGGGTTGTCCATGAGGTGGAACAGGAAGTACCGGTTGGCGGAGGTGGCCGAGTAGACCCCGACCAGGCCGGGGAAGCGCTCCGGGTCGTGCCCGGCGTCCTCCAGGGCCTCCCAGGCGGTCTCCAGGAACAGCCGGTGCTGCGGGTCGGTCCGGGCCGCCTCGTCGGCGGCGAAGGAGAAGAACTCGGCGTCGAAGTCGGCGACCCCGTCGAGCCGGCCGGTGGCCCGCACGTGCCGGGGGTCGGCGCGCAGCCGCGGGCCGACGCCGAGGGCGGCCAGCTCCTCGTCGGTGTGCTCGTGGATCGCGTCGACGCCGGTGCACAGGTTCCACCAGAAGGTGGCCACGTCGGGCGCGCCGGGGAAGCGGCCGGCGAGGCCGACCACGGCGATCTCGTCGCCGGTGTACTCGCGGGCCGCGGCGGCCGGCGCGGCGGGCGCCGGCAGCACCGGGGCGCGGACCCCCTCGGGCGGGGCGTCGAGCAGCGCGGCCTGGGCGGCCACCGTGGGGTGGTCGAAGAGGCGCAGCAGGGGCACGCGCACGCCGAACTGATCGGCGAGCCGCTGCTGCACCTGGCCCAGCAGCAGGGACTGCCCGCCGACGTCGAAGAAGCTGTCGGTGCGGCTGATTCCGGGCCGGCCCAGCACGGCGCACCAGATGTCGTGCACGGCCCGCTCGGTGTCGGTGGCCGGCGCCTCACCCGCCGGCAGCTCGGCCGCCGGGTCGGGCAGCGCCCGCTCGTCGACCTTGCCGGTGACGGTGAGCGGGAACTCGTCGAGCACCACGACCGCGCGGGGCAGCGCGTAGCCGGGCAGCGCGGCGGCGAGCGCGGCGCGCAGCGCGGCCGGGTCGGGGCGGTCGCCGGCCGGACGGGCGTACGCGAGCAGCTCGCCGTCGCGGGCGATGGCCCGCACCCCGGCCACGCCGGGCTGGGCGGCCAGCACGGCCTCGATCTCGGTCAGCTCGACCCGGTGCCCGCGCACCTTGACCTGCCGGTCGAGCCGGCCGAGGCAGACCAGCTCGCCGCCGGGCAGCCGCCGGCCCAGGTCGCCGCTGCGGTACGACCGCACCCCGTCGGCGTCCACGCTGAACCGGTCGCTGTCCTGGTTGAGGTAGCCGGGGGCGAGGTGGTGGCTGCGGACCACCAGCTCACCGGTGTCCGGGGCGAGGTCGACCCGGTAGCCGGGGAACGCGGTGCCGATCGGCAGCGGGCCGGTGGCGGCCGGGTCCACGCCGGACAGCGGCAGCACGTGCCGGGCCACGAAGGTCATCTCGGTGGCGCCGTAGCCGTTGACCAGCACGCAGTCGGGGGCGAACCGGTCCCGGCCCCGGGCCGCGTCGGTGTACGTGGCCTGCTCGCCGCCGAGCAGCACCACCCGGACCGCGTCGAGGCGCCGGTCGCCGAGGGTGTCGAGCAGGTAGCGGTAGACGGTGGGCGTGCAGTGCAGCACGGTGGCCCGGTGCCGGTCGAGCTGCGCGACGGCGTGGGCGAGCCCCTGCCGGCGCAGGTCGACCGGGACCACCGCGGCGCCGGTGAGCAGCGCCGGGTAGAGGTCGGGGATGGCGGCGTCGAAGCTGAACGAGGCGAGCAGGCTGAGCCGGTCGGCCGGGCCGATCGCCAGCGCGGCGATCTGGTTGTCGACGACGTGCGCCAGGTTGCGGTGGGTCTGCCCGACGGCCTTGGGCACCCCGGTGGAGCCCGAGGTGAACAGCACGTACGCCAGCGCGTCCGGGTCCACCGGGACGGGCCGCAGCGGGGCCGGCGGCACCTGGTCCAGCGGCACCACGGTCCGCCCGCCGGCGAGGTCCCGGGCCAGCTCGCGGTGCTCGGCGGCGCAGGCGAGGGCGGTGACCCCGGCGGCGGCGAGCATGTGGCGCAGCCGGTCGACCGGGAAGCCCGGGTCCAGCGGCACGTACGCGCATCCCGCGGCGAGAGCGCCGAGCAGCGCCGCGACGGTCGGAGCGCCGTGCGCGGTGAGCAGGGCGACGCGGTCACCGGCTCGGACGCCGGCGGCGACGAGCGCAGCCGCGTGTCCCCCGGCCATCGCGGCCAACTCGGCGTAGGCGACCTCGTGGGTCTCACCGAGCAGGGCCGGACGATCACCGTGACGCGCCGCGATCTCGCCGAAACGATTGATGATCATCGGCTGTGCCATGTCAGCGGGCTGTTTGTTCCCCGTGGACGGCAGGCGCGCAGCGTTCGGTGAATGTGATCATGATCCCCCCCAGGACTTCACACTGGGAGCAGAATAAAGCTCAATCTCTCGATGGCGAGCGCATCGATGCAGGTCGAGCCGAAGGGACGACGGCGCGTGGAAGCTCGGATGGAGGAATTCATCCGATCATCCCTCTAGCGCGTAGACCATTTACGGCGTAAGCGTCTACTCGCGAGTTATTTTACGGTGAAAATACTTCCCGGCCGTGGATTTTCCACATTGGCGGCCTCGTCGCCGCAGCTCAACCCGCGTCTCGGGGAGCGTCCCTACACATCGTACGGTGGTCGCGGGATCGGGTCGACCATCGCGTCGAATCCCTTGGGGAGCTGCGCCACGAGATCCTGGAACTCGCCGACCGTGACCGTCTCGCGCAGGGTGGCGAGCACCGCGCGGGCGCCCACCTCGGCGACCGCCGGGTCCACCCCGGCCCGCTCCGCGACCCGGTACAGGAAGGCGACCGCCCCGCCGGTCGTGCCGCCCTCGCCCGGCGCGACGAGATAGCTGCCGACCTCGTCCGGCAACTGCGCGGCCAGGTCCGCCGACTCGGTGGCGGTGATCCGCTCGGCGAGGGTCTGCAGCACCGCCCGCGAGATCGTGGCGGCCTGGCCGGTGGGCAGCTCGGCGCGGCGGGACACCGCCTCGACGAATCGGGGAAACCGCACAGCCGCACTCCTGTCGTCGCCGGCCGCCGCCGGGTATCCGACAGCCCCGGTCCGAGACGGCCCGGAGCGTCGCGCCCGCGGTTACCCGCGCCCGGCGACGGCAAACGACTCGTGACACCCGGCGGGCGCCGCCTCGTCCGCCGGCGCCGCCTCAGGGACCGGGAAGTCCCGGGTACGCCACACCGGCGAGCAGCGCGTGACGAGCGCCGCCGCGGCCATTCCCGCCGCGGCCAGCCCGAGGTACGCCGGTGCGCCCAGCAGCCCGGTCAGCGCGCCGCCCAGCGCCGCGCCGAGCGGCATGGCCCCCCAGATGACGAACCGGCTGGTGGCGGTCATCCGGGACAGCAGCGCGGGCGGGGTGGCGGCCTGCCGGAGGCTGACCGCGTTGACGTTGTAGAGCCCGCTGGCGAACGCGCTCACGGCCAGCCCGAGGGCGATGCCGGCCGGGTGCGGCCAGAGCACCAGCGCCGCACCGGCCTGGAGCACCACCGCCCCGGTGACCGCCCGGCCGACGCCGAGGCGGGCCCGGGCCAGGCCGGCCACCGCGGCGCCGAGCAGGTAGCCGACGTTGGCGGCGGCGACCAGCAGGCCGACGGTGGCGGCGGGCAGCCGCAGCTCGCGTACCGCGTGGACCAGCAGCATGGCGAGGAAGCCGGCGTGCCAGAGGTTGGTGAGGCCGGAGCAGAGGGTCAGCGCCCGCACCACCGGATCGCGGAACACGAACCGGAACCCCCCGGCGGCGTCCCGCCACAGCCCGCCGGCACCGGGCGCGGCGGTGCGGGCCAGGCGGGGCGTACCGGCCAGGAAGAGCGCCGAGGTGACGAAGCTGGCCACGTCGACCAGCAGGGCCAGCGGCGCACCGAGGACGCCGACCAGCACGCCGGCCAGGCCCGGGCCGGCGGTCTGCCCGACCGCCCGGGTCGCCTCCAGTCGGGCGTTCGCGTCGGCCAGGCGGGCAGCGGGCACCACCGCCGGCACGGCGGCGAAGTACGCCACGTCGAACAGCACGGTGGCGCAGCCGGCCAGCAGCGCCACCGCGACGAGCTGGGCCAGGCTCAGCAGCCCGGCCGCCCAGGCGAGCGGGACGCTGGCCAGCAGCACGGCCCGGGCCAGGTCGGCGCCGACCAGCACGGCACGGCGGGGCAGCCGGTCCACCAGGGCTCCGGCCGGCACGCCCAGCAGCAGGTACGGCAGGGTGGTGGCGGCGGTCAGCGCGGAGACCCCGGTGGTCCCCGCGCCGAGCGCGGTCAGCGCGGCCAGGGGCAGCGCCACGGTGGTCACGTGCGTGCCGAGGGTGCTGACCGCGTCGGAGAGCCAGAGCCGGCGGAAGGTGGCGTACCGCCAGAGGGCGGCAGAGGTGACGGTCATGCGGGCAGCCTCCGGCGCGTACCTGGGGAACCGGCCGGCGCGGATTGTCACGGTGACAATCTGGCGGCGGGCGAGACGTGCGGCGGCTAGATTGTCACGGTGACAATCTGGGAGCCGGCGGGGCTGGCGGGCGACGGTGCCCGCTACCTGGCGCTCGCCGACGCGATCGGCGCCGACATCGCGGCCGGCCGGCTCGGCCCCGGCGACCGGTTGCCGCCACAGCGGGACCTGGCCCGGCGGCTCGGCGTCACGGTCGCCACCGTCGGCCGGGCGTACCAGGTGGCGGCCCGGCGCGGCCTGCTCACCGGGGAGGTGGGCCGGGGAACCTTCGTCGCCCCGGCGCCCGCCCCGCCGCCGGCCGGCGCGGCGCCCGTGCTGGACGTGGCCGCCGTGCACCCGCCCGGCCACGGGCCGGTGCACCGGGCCGTCGCGCCGATCCTGCACCGGCTCGCCGCCGACCCGCACGCGGTAGGCGCGGAGGACGCCGACGCGGTCCGGCACCGGATCGCCGGCGCCCGCTGGATGGCGCACGCCGGCTGGCGGCCCGAGCCGGACCAGGTCGAGGTGACCGCCGGTGGGCAGCACGGGCTGGCCGCCGCGCTCGCCGCGTTCGCCCCGCCCCGGCAGGTGCTGGTCACCACCGAGCTGACCAACCCCGGCCTGCTCGCCGCCGCCCGGCTGCTCCGGGTCGAGCTGGCCACCGTGCCCAGCGACGCGGCCGGCCTCCGGCCCGACGCCCTCGACCGGCTCTGCGCCCGCCGGCGGGTCGCCGCGTTGCACCTGCACCCGACGCTGCACAACCCCACCGGGCTCACCGTGCCCGCCGACCGCCGCCGGGAACTCGCCGCCGTCGCGACCGCCCGCGACCTCGTGGTCATCGAGGAGGACCCGTTCGGCGCGCTGCTGCCCGACCGGCCGCCCCCGGTGGCCGCGTGGCACGCCCGGACCGTTCACCTGAGCGGGCTCACCAAGACCCTCGCCCCGGGGCTGCGGATCGGCTACCGGCACGCTCCGGCGTCCCTCGCCGAGCCGCTGCGCGCCGCGGCCCGCGCCCTCGCCTGGGCGCCCGCTCCCCTGGTCGCCGAGGTCGCCACCCAGCTCGTGCTCGGCGGGCACGCGCACCAGCTCGCCGCCGCCCGCGCCGCCGAGCTGGCCACCCGGGCCGCGCTCGCCCGGGAGCTGCTCGGCGAGCGGGTCGCAACGCCGGGACCCGCCCCGTTCGCCTGGGTACGCCTGGACCGCGACGCCGAGGCGGTCACCGCGCTCGCCCACCGGCGCGGTGTGGCGGTCGCCGGCACCGACGAGTTCGCCGCCCGGCGGGGCGCGCCGGCTGGGCTGCGGGTCAGCCTCAGCGCCGACGACCGGACGGTCCACACCGCCCTGCGCGCCCTGGCCCGGCTCCTGCCCGCCTGAGCCGAGGTCAGCGCAGCGCGCCGAGGGACCGGAAGTGGTCGAAGATGAGCTGGTCCACCGGGGATACCCGGCCCCGGTCGGCGTAGCCGAGCCAGGCCAGCTCCGCGATCTCGCTCGCCGGCCGGAGCGTGCCCCGGTAGTCGGCCGCGTAGCAGGTCATCCGGACCAGGGTGCCGGCGCCGTGGCCGTGGGCCTGCGCGGTGAAGACGCCGAGCGGGACGGCGGACTCCGGCACCACCGCCACGGCCAGCTCCTCGGCGATCTCCCGGACCAGGGTCGCCAGGTCGGTCTCACCGGCCTCCCGCTTGCCGCCGGGCAGGTACCAGACATCCTTGCCCCGGGACCGGGTGCTCAGCACGCGGCCGTCCTCGATCCGGATCCAGGCAACCTTGTCGATCTCGGGCACCGTGCTCCTCGGGGTCTCGGGGATGTGATCGGGAACGACACCCGGAGGCGACCTTACGCGCGACCCGGCGAGGGCCGATGCGCCGGCGGCCCCCGGAATCGACGGCCGTCGGGTTTGCCGCCGTTCCGGGACGGGGCACTTCCGCCGGTGACGCCCCGGGTCGCCGGGCGCCGACGCGGGACGGAGTGGCCGGATGGGATGGCTGGAGAAGCTACTGGGCTGGCCGGACTCGGCGCGGCAGGACGTCGCGGAGCTGGTGACCACCTACCACCTCTTCCGCACCACGACGGAGACGGCCGGGCTGGACGACCGGGAGACCGTCCGGCGGTGGCTGCGGGAACTCGATCCGGATCTCCAGCAGCAGGTGCACATCCGCCGGCCGTGGGGGGTCATCGCCGCGGTGAGCGACCGCCGCGACCCGGTCGGTGTCGTCATGCGGGAGCCGGACGGCCGGGCCTGGGGCGCCTACGTGCCGGGCGCGGACCGCCGGGAACACCTGACGCCCGAGCAGGTCGAGGCCGTGATGCTCGCCGCGCTGACCTCGGCCGGGCGACCCGACGGGCCGGACTGGCGACCGATCGGGTGATCCGCCCGCCCGCCGCGGCGGGAACCGGGCCGGGGCCGCGGCTCGGTAGGCTCGTGGCATGGCCCGCACCACCCATCCCGGCGCCTGCCCGCTGGACTGCCCCGACACCTGCGTCTGGCAGCTCACCGTGGAGGACGGCCGCGCCGTCGCGCTGCGCGGCGACCGCGACCACCCGTTCACCCGGGGCGCGCTCTGCGGCAAGGTCAACCGCTACCTCGACGCGGTCAACGGCCCCGACCGGCTGACCACGCCCTACGTGCGCACCGGCCCGAAGGGCGCCGGGCGGGTCGCCTACCGGCCGGCGAGCTGGGCCGAGGCGGTCGACCGGGTGGCCGCCGGGCTGCGCGCCAGCATCGAGCGCGACGGCCCGGAGTCGGTGCTGCCCTACTACTTCGCCGGCACCATGGGCCACGTGCAGGGCTGGACCATGGGCCAGCGGCTCTTCGCCCACCTGGGTGCGTCCCGGCTGGACACCACCATCTGCACCGGGGCGGCCCGGGCGGCGCTGCGCTCGATCTACGGCGACTCGATCGGCTTCGAGCCGGAGTCGATCGTGGCGGCGAAGCTCATCGTGCTCTGGGGCGCCAACCCGCTCGCCACCAACCTGCACCTGTGGCCGTTCGTGCAGCAGGCCCGGGAGCGCGGCGCGTACCTGGTCACCATCGACCCGCTGCGCACCGACACCGCGGCCCGCAGCGACGAGCACGTCGCCCCGCTGCCCGGCACCGACGCGGCCCTCGCCCTCGGGCTGATGCGGCACGTGCGCGACACCGGCGCGGCCGACGAGGAGTGGCTGGCCGCGCACACCGTCGGCTGGCCCGAGCTGGCCGCCCGGCTCGACGAGTGGCCGGTGGAGCGGGCCGCCGCCGAGTGCGGCCTGCCCGTCGAGGCGGTCCGCCGGCTCGGCGACCGGATCGCCACCACCCGACCCACCGCCGTCCGGGTCGGGCTCGGCCTGCAACGGCACCACGGCGCCGGCCAGGCGATCCGGGCGATCTGCGCGCTGCCGCTGGTCACCGGCGACTTCCGCTACCCGGGCGGCGGCGCCCTGGTGTCGACCAGCGGGCACCACCCGATCGAGGAGGGCCCGGTGGTCCGGCCGCCCGGCATGCCGGCCCCGCCGGCCCGGTCGGTGAACATGAGCCGGCTGGCGACCGTGCTCACCGGGGAGGCCGACCCGCCGGTGACCTCCCTGGTGGTGTTCAACTCGAACCCGGCCGCCACCGCCCCGGACCAGAACCGGCTCCTCGCCGGCCTGCGCCGCGCCGACCTGTTCACCGTGGTGCTGGAGCAGCGCTGGACCGACACCTGCGACTACGCCGACGTGGTGCTGCCGGCGACCATGCAGCCCGAGCACCTCGACCTGCACTCCTCGTACGGCCACCACTACACGACGCTGAACCTGCCGGTCACCCGGGCACCCGGGGAGGCCCTGCCGAACACCGAGATCTTCCGCCGGATCGCCGCCGGGCTCGGCGTCGACCACCCCCGGTTCTCCGACAGCGACGAGGACCTGGCCCGGCAACTGCTGGCCGGCACGCCGGTCAGCTTCGAGGAGCTGCGCGAGCGGACGTACGCCCGGACCACCGGGGTGCCGGTGGGCGCCGCCCCGTTCGCCGCGGGCGGTTTCCGCACCCCGGACGGGCGGGCCCGGCTGCACGACCCGACGCTGGCCCGGCTCGGGGTGGACCCGCTGCCCGGGCACACCCCGCCGGTGGAGGCGGCCGACCCTGCGCTGGCCCGCCGGTTCCCGCTGGTGCTGATCGCCCCGGCGGGCCGGTTCCTCATGAACTCCACCTTCGCCTCGCTGCCCTGGCACACCCGGCGCACCGGCCCGCCGCGGGTGCACCTGCACCCCGACGACGCGGCGGCGCGCGGCCTCGCCGACGGCGACGCGGTGCGGGTGCGCAACGACCGCGGCGCGTTCCTCGCGGCGGTCGCGGTGGACGAGGCGACCCGGCCGGGCCTGGCGTTCACGTACAAGGCCTACTGGGCGCGGCTGAGCCCGGGCCGGGCCACCGTCAACGCGGTCACCGCCGTACGCGACACCGACCTGGGCGAGGCGCCGACGTTCCACGACTGCCGGGTCGAGGTCGAGCCGGTGCCGGCCGAGCTGCTGATCCCGGAGCCGCCCGCCGACGCGGCGGCCGTGCCGGCGCCGGCCGCACCCGCCGAGGCGGCGACGGTTCCGGCCGGCTGAGCCGGGACTTCCGGCCCGCCGGCAGGGTCCCTGCGCCCCTGCTCCCGGCCATCGCCTGACCCGCCCCGGCGGGGTCACCCGCGTCGCCGCCCCCGGCTCAGCCCTCGGCGAGGGCGTCCAGCACCAGCGCGGCGGTCCAGCTGAACGCCGGTGAGCCGAGCCCGGCCCCAGTGTCCGGGTGGAAGTACTCGTGGCAGCCGGCCGCGTCGACCAGCCCCAGCAGGGACTCGCGCAGCCCGGCGGCCAGGTCGGCGCGGTGGTGGGTGCGCAGCCCCCGCCACAGCAGCCAGCCGGTGTTCACCCAGCTCGGGCCGCGCCAGTAGCGCAGCGGTTCGAAGTCCGGCGCGGTGCGGTCGTGGGTCGGCAGCGGCCGGTCCATGCGGGCGGCCAGGCCGAACCGGGGCGAGCACGCCTCGGCGAGCACCGCCCGCACCTGGTGGTCCGGCAGGTCGGGCAGGATCAGCGGCATGAGCCCGAGCACCGTACGGGCCGGGACGAGCCGGTCGGCCCGGACGTCGCGCGGGCGGAAGGTGCCGGTCACCGGGTCGTAGAGCCGGTCGACCAGGGCCTGCGTGATCCGCGCCGCGCGGTCCCGGTGCGGCCCGGGGTCGGCGCCGACCACGGTGGCGATCCGGGCGAGGGCCTGCTCGGAGACTCCCAGCGCCGCGTTGACCAGCGGGCACTCCACGAGGAACGGGTGCCGGCCGAGCAGCCCCTCGTCCCGGTAGCGGCCCGCCCGGTAGGCGTCCACGAGCGCGACGTAGCGCGCGTAGTCCAGGTCGGTGGGGCGGTGCGCCGCGTCGGCGTGCGCGGTGTCGTGCCGGCGGTACGCCCGCATCACCGTCTCGTCGGCGGGCACCGCGGCCAGCGGGGCGTCCCAGGCGGGGCTGTTGTCCAGGCCGGACTCCCACGGGTGCACGACGGCGGCCAGCCCGCCCCCGCCGACGTCCCGCCGCCCGGTCAGGTAGCGCTGCTGGGCGACCAGCCGCGGGTAGAGCCAGCGCAGCGCGGCCACGGACGCCTCGGAGGGGGCACGGCGGTGCACCAGCCACGCGGCCGGGGCGTGCACCGGCGGCTGGACGATCCCCGAGGTGGCCGCCGCCGGTGCGCCGTCAGCCCGGGCCGAGTTCCAGAACGCCGGCCCCGGGAAGTACGCGCCGACCCGCAGCGCCGGGTTGAACACGATGTGCGGCACCCGCCCGTCGGCCCACTGCGCGGCGAACAGGGTGCGCAGCTCCCGCCAGGCCCGGTCGGGGCGGACGTGCGCCAGCCCGACCGCGATGAACGCCGAGTCCCAGCTCCACTGGTGCGGATAGAGGGTGCGGGACGGGACGGTGTGGTCGTGCTCCCAGTTGGCGTCCAACGTGGCCAGCGCCAGCCGGCGCAACCGGGCGGCCCGCTCGGCGTCGGTGCGGCCGGGGCCGCCGGCCCGCACCGGGGCCGCGCCG